>NZ_JBQFXS010000001.1:0-848755 GCF_056541025.1 Ruegeria sp. AK4 | reverse complement strand
CCCTCATCGCCTTCCTGCAGCGCGGCCGCGCCGCACGCACCACTGACCAAGAGGTAACACCATGACAAAATCCATCCTCTGCGCCGTGGATATCAGCAATGACGATCTGGATGCGAACGTATTGCAGCGCGCGGCCCAACTGGCCGATCTGGACAGTGCGCAGTTGGATGTCGTGACCGTGCTGCCGGACTTCGGGGAAAGCTGGGTCTCGGGCTTTTTCGATGCCAGCTTTCATGAAAACGCGGTTGAGACCGCGCATGAGAAGCTGATCGCCGCCTGCGCATCGACACTGGGCGAGGCGCGCAACGCCTCGGTCCGCCACGTGGTTGCCACCGGCAGCGCGTATCAGGAGATCTTGCATACGGCCAAAGAGGCCGGATCAGACCTGATCGTCATCGGCGCGCATAAACCCGACCTCAAGGATTACCTGCTGGGTCCGAACGCAGCCCGGGTGGTGCGGCATTCGGATGTGTCTGTCTACGTGGTCCGGTAAGGGGCGGGCCCGGTCAGTACCCAGTCATCTCCAGATAGCCGCGCCCGTGATGCGACCCGGACACCTTGACCGGGCCTTCCCAGTATTCGAATCGGGTCGCCATCCATGCGTCAGGCACAAGGGCGGAAACTTCGACATCCAGACCGCGATCCGGCAGCGCGACGCGCCACTGCACGGGGACATCCCGCCCGGCGACGTGGGCGGTTTCAAGCGGGGTGAACCGCGCCGAGCCATCGGGCAGGGCTGTGGCATTGCCGTCTGCGTCGATCCATGTGGCAGCCGTAAAATCCCCGCGCGCGCCCCGCAGGCGAAAGGCCATCAGCTTGTCGCCATCGTCGAAACTCAGCGAAAACCAGTCCCAGCCGCTTTGGTCCCCGGCCAGAGGTTGCGAGGACCATTCGCGGTCAAGCCAGCCATTGCCGGTGACAGCGACGTCGCCCTGAGGCAGGTGCAGGACACCTTCGACGGCGTAGGACGGTTGCGAATAGTAGTAGCTGGCCTGACCATCGGCGGATTTCACCGAAAAACCCGAATCTCCATGAAAGACCAGCGGGCCTTGGGCCTTCAGGGACAGGTCGTATCCAAAATCATGCCCGTTCGCGGTCAGGGTCAAGGTGTCGAAATCCGGGCCTGCCATGCGCCATTCGTCGATCCAGGCCTCGAACGGGGTTGCTGTCACACCGGCCTGACCGATACCGCCGCGCGACAAGCGTTCGGCGAAATAGTGGACCTTTGGCGTTGTCAGCGCCGCGTGCCCCATCCAGAGTTGCGGGCTTTGCCAGCCGTGCGTGTCCTCGGGCTTCAAAGCCGATCGAAACAGCGTCCACTGGATGCCATAGTCGCGCCCGTCTTCGCCTTGCAGGTTTGCGGTCAGATACCACCACTCGATCCGATAGGTTGGGTGCGGCCCGTGATCTGCGGGGAAATCGAACTGATAACCGCGCTGCGGGATGGCGAAGCCTTCGGCGGAGCCTCCGAGGTTGGCGTAGCCTTGCGCCCAGCCTGCGACCGGGAGCAGAAGCAACAGCGCTGTCAGGAGGGGCTTAACGTTCATTGGCAAACACCCTTAGCAAATCGGCAGGGGGCAGGTGCAGCAATCGCAGCGCGGGCAGGGCGGCGGCGATCAACGCGGCGAGAAGGGTCAGAAGAAACAGGTAGAGCCAGTCCCACGGAAACACATACATTGGCAAGCGCCAGCCAAAGGCCTGCACGTTGATGACCGCCAGCAGCACCCACGCAAGCACTAAGCCCAAGGGCAGGGCCAGACAGGCCGTTAACGCGGCCAGCAACACACTGCGCAACAGTTCGAGTCGCGCCAGTTGTGCCCGATTTAGACCCAGCGCCCAGACCGGCGCAATCTGCGGCAGGCGCTGTGTCCACAAGGTCAGCAGGCTGGTGAGGATGGCAAAGCCCGCCACCCCAAGCGTCAGAACGTTCAGGGCCGAGGTGACGACAAAGGTTTTCTCGAATATCGCCAGCGATTGCGCTTTCATCGCCGCTTGCTGGATGACGGCCTGACGGGGCAGGGCGAAACGATCCCTCAGGGTTTGCGCCATCCCGGTTGCGTTCGCCGGATCCATCCGAATGCCAAAACGCCGGGCCTCGGTTCCGGGGGCGATCCGGTCCAGCTGCCGCATCGAGACGATGGCCTGCCCGGTGGGGTTTCCATAGTCGGAATAGACGCCTGTGATCGGAAGAGTATGACCATCGCCTAGGGTCAGGGTATCGCCGGGCCACAGATCGGCGCGGCGGGCAAGCTGTTCGTTGATCAGAACGGCCCTGTCGGTCATGACCTGATCCCAGACACCCGGTGACGACGCGATCAGGGGCCAGTATTGGCGGTAAATCGGGTCATCAACGACTCCGTACAGAAACAGCGGGCCTGTTTCGTGGGCCAGTTCCACGTTCCGGATCGGCAGGATTGCGTCGACCTGTGGGCGCAACCACTCGGACATCTCGCGGCTTTGTTGCGCGTCTTCTGCGGTTACATAGAGTTCTGCGGTCAGGCGCTGGTCCAGCCAGCCGACGAAGGTGAGGCGAAAGCTGGACACCATCGTTCCGACGCCGATATTGGCCGCAAGCGCCAGCAGCAGCGCCATGAGGGCCAGTGAAAGCCCCGGCAATTGCGCCCGCATATCGGCCCAGACCCATTGTGAAACCGGCCCCTTTGCGGCGCGCGCGCATAAGGACAGGGCGAAGGACAGGAAGACGGGCAAAAGCAGCGCTGCGCCGGTCAGAAGTCCGGCCAACAGGGCGAAACCGGCAAGCAACCCTCCGACACTGACATATGCGATGGCCCCGCCGATGATCAAAGCAAGGCCCGCGATCCCGGTCAGGCGCCGAGCGGCGGCTTTGCCTTGCCAGGCCTGCAGGCCCGGTCCGGCCAAAAGCGGCATGCGGGACAACCGCCAAAGGGCGTGCCCGCTGGCCAGCAGAGTGCCCGCAACGGCCATAAGGATACCGGCGGCGGCCCATGCCGGTTGCAGCGACAACTCCCCACTGACGGGCGCGCCGTAGAGACCGCGCAGGGTTGCGGCCACATCGGGCAGCAGGGCTCCGGCCAGGAAAAAGCCCAAAACCAGACCCAGTATCCCGCCGATCAGCGCCAGCAGGGTCAGTTCGGCCAGGATCAGCCAGACCAGCCGCCGCATCGACACACCCAGCGCACGCAGCGTTCGGATCATGCCGCGCCGCTGGGCAAAGGCCAGACCAACCGTGCCGTTCACGATGAACAACCCGACGGCAAAGGACAGCAGGCCAAAGGCCGTCAGGTTCAAATGAAAACTGTCGGTCAATTGCGCCGTATCTACCTGAGCGGTTGGGTTGATCCGCTCCAGCTCGGGCGCGATCTCGGACAGAGGGGGTAGGGTGCGGGGCTGGTCCGGCAGGACCACCAGCCGAGATATTTCGCCCGGTCGGTTCAACAGCACTTCGGCAACGCCGATGTCGGTCAGGATGATGTCGGACGGCAAAGCCGAGGTGGTCAGGATCGGCGGCAGATCGTCCTGATCGCGCAGCACTGGCGCAAGGTCGGGCGACACCAAAAGGCGCCCCGGGGCGGTCAGGATGTCGGCGGGGCCGGGCGGGTTTGCGCTCTGCTCCGTTTCGGTGACCGCGGGCAGGGCGGGAAAGGTCACAAGGTCCACGCCCATCAGGCGCAGGTTGCGCCGGCCTGCCCGATACCGGCCTTCGAGCACTGCGGCGACCTGCCAACCGGCGCGGCGCAGGTCGATATATCGCGACAGGGGGATCGGGCCCGAGGGGTCGCGCAACTCGTCAAACTGGCCGAACGCAAGCTGGGCGTTTGCCCTTGCATAGCTGGCGCGGGCCTCGGCATTGATGGCCTGAACCGCCGACCAAAGCCCGGTGGCCAGCGCGATACCGATCAGCAGGGTCGCCAGTTGCAGGCGATGGGCCGCCCAATGAGACAGCAGCGCCTGTATGACCGCAGCGGTCATTGAACATGCCCGCCTGACAGATGCACCCTTCGGTCAAGCCGCGCCGCGATGTCCTGCGAGTGCGTCACCAGCAGCAGCGCGGCCCCGGTATCGGCCACAAGCGACAGCATCAAGTCCAGAACATTGGCGCTGGCCGTTTCGTCCAGATTGCCGGTGGGTTCGTCCGCCAGCAGCAATTTCGGGCGCGAGGCCATGGCCCGGCCTATCGCGACGCGCTGCTGCTGCCCGCCCGAAAGGGTTTCGGGGTAGCGATCCAGAAAATCCGTCAGACCCAGCCTGTCCGCCAGATGCGCCGCCCATTCGGCATCAGGGCAACCGGCCAAACGCGCGTGAAACGAGAGGTTCTGCGCGACCGTCAGCGACGGGATCAGGTTGAACTGCTGGAACACCAGCGAGACGCTTCGCCGCCGCAACGCCGCGCGGCCCGCATCGTCGAGCGCGGACAGGGGCGTTCCATCCAGCGTGATCTCGCCGCCGTCAAAACCGTCCAGCGCGGCGGTCAGGTTCAGCAGCGTGCTCTTGCCGCTGCCGCTTTCCCCGGTCAGGGCAAGCGTCTGGCCCTGATCCAGCGTCAGCGAAACGTCGCGCAGAACGGGCCGCCCGCCGGGATAGGATTTCTGAACTCGGTCGATATTCAACAGCATGGTCTGCCCCGTCTTGCCCTGCAAGATGTGCAACAAGTTGGCAGAGTGTCCAGTGCAGACCTGCACCCGGTGCCATTCGCCGCAGATGGGTTCCGTGCGGATCGGGCTTGTGCGCAAACGCCCAAGCGGTCATTCTGCCCTGAGCATCCCGTAACGTAATTCAGGACGTAAAAACATGACATTGCCAAATCAGATATTCCTCGGCAGTGTCTTTCTGGGTCTGTGCTTCATCGTTGAAATTCTGCTGCTGACCTGGTGCACCGTTGTCATCATGAAGATGGAGGCCAAAAAGGCCGAGCGCGGTATCTTCGTGGGCACCGCCGGGCCAATTGCCATTGCGCTGGCTTTTATCGTGTTGACGCACACGATTCAGGTCTGGATATGGGCGATTGTCTGGATGCTGCTCGAGGTTCTGCCGGACTGGAATACCGCAATTTACTTCTCGCTGGTGACATTCACGACCCTTGGATATGGCGATATCGTTCTGGGTGACGCGTTGCGCATCTTCGGGTCTTTCGCGGCGGTCGCGGGGCTTTTGGCCTTTGGCCTTTCGACCGCCTATATGGTGGCCCTGATGACCAGAGTGTTTCAGGAAAACTTCTTTTCCTAGAGAATGGGCGCGAACAGACGGGCCAGTGGGGCTCCGAACCGGATGTGCCTTGGTTGCTGGTCCAGCGAGCGTGTCAGTTCATAGCTGGCTTCGAAATCCGTCAACAGCATGTTTTCCGTGGCCCGAGCGGCGCGGGAGTCAAAGAACAGGGCCATCGCCTCGAAGTTCAGGCGGAACGAGCGGTTGTCGAGATTGGTGGTCCCGACCGCAGCCAAAGTGTCGTCTATGACGAACGCCTTTTGGTGCATGAAGCCATCGGTATAACGAAACACCCGCGCGCCGCAGTCGCGGATTTCGTCGAAATAGGCAAAGGCCGCCAGCCAGGGCAGGCGGTGGTCGATTACTTCGGGCACGAGGATACGAACATCGACACCGCGCATGGCGGCGTGCTGCAAGGCGGTCATGATGTCGATGTCGGGAACGAAATAGGGGGAGGCGATCCAAACCCGCTCTTTCGCTTCGGCAATGGCGGAAAAGAACATCATGGCACCGGTTTCAGTTTCATCCCCCGGACCCGTTGCAACCAGCAGGGCGTTCATGTCCTGCTCAGATTCGCTGCCGGCCCAGTCCAGATGGTCGATCAGGTCTTCGTCATGGGCCCAGTGCCAATCCTCGGTGAAGATCAGCTGCAGTTGGCGAACGATATGGCCGGTCATTTTCAGATGCGTGTCGCGCCAGCGGCCAAAATGCGGGTTCTGCCCAAGGTATTCGACCCCGATATTGTGGCCGCCGATAAACCCGGTTTCCCCGTCGATGATCACAGTCTTCCGATGGTTCCGGTAGTTGAGTTGAAACCGGAAGTTCGGCCCACGTTGATCCCGGGGGTTTGCAACGTCAATCCCGGCGTTTTGCATGGTTTCCAGATATTCGTTCGGCAGGCCATAGCTGCCCACCGCATCGGTCATGAACCTGACATGCACGCCACGCTTCGCCGCCTCGATCAGCTTGTTCTGCATCTTTTGGCCCAGCGCATCGTCGCGCACGATGTAGAACTGGATCAGGATGTAGTTCTGCGCCGAGTCAATCGCTTCGAAAATGGCGTCGAACGTGGCTTGCCCGTCGATCAGCAACTCGGCCCCGTTCCCGCGCGAGACGGGCAGATGCGCCAAAAGCTCGAAAGGGCGGGGATTGATCGACATGGTTGACGGGTCGGGCTTGGAATAGTCGGCGAAGGTTTTGATCCCTTCGACAACCTGCTCGCTTTCCTGCCGGGCGATCCGATAGCCGCGAAACCGGTGGTGGCCCAGAAACAGGTAAAGCGGCACCGCAACAAACGGGGCAGAGATCAGAAAGACCACCCAACCTACCGCGCCCTGTGGCGTCCGCGCGGTTTGCGCCGCGCGGATCGAAAACACCACCGCCGTGACGTAGAGGGCGAAAACGAAGGTGGAAACCAATAATGTCCACATGAGGTTAGGCGACTCCGACGGGTTCAGTTCCCGCCAGTGTAGATACGAGACCAGTCCTGCGCCATATCCACAATGACCCAGCCCATATCAGGCCCCTTATCCAGCCCATCGACGAGCTTCCCAATGGGACTTTCGCGGTCATAGGCCCATTCACGCCCGGCATCCGTGTGGTGGATCAGCACGCCCAGACGCGGGCCGTCCCCGGCTGTTGTCCACTCCATCATGGCAAAATCGCCGTCCGAGTTGCCCCCGGCCAGAATCGGGCGTTTGCCGATGGTGCGTTCAATGTTGATCGGTTTGCCTTCCTTGTCGTCGATGAAGGCGATGCCGGGCGCCTTGACCACCGTGGGAACGCCGTTGACCTGTTCGTAGGTCGTTGTGCCGTACGTGCCGAGGATTTGCTCGGGCGGGATGCCGTAAGCCTCTTCCGCAAAGACCCGCATGAAATGCAGGCCACCGCCGGACACGATATAGGTCTTGAACCCCTCATCGCGCAGATAGCGCAGCAGTTCGACCATCGGCTGATACGTCATCTGATGGTAGGGCAGGTCGGTATCCGGGTGGCGCGCTGTGTCCAGCCAGTCGGCAACCGACGCCTGAAAGTCGTCCACGCTGATGTTTGAATGCGAGGCATTCACCACCTCGATCAGCGCGACATGGCCGCCCTGTAGAACCGTGGCGACATCACCTTGCGCTGCCGCCTTCAAAGCGGGGGTCGCCAGGATAGACGGGTCCTGTTCCGCCAGTTCCGCCAGCCGGTCCATGGCGAAAATGAACTGGAAATACACCGGCTGCTCGGCCCAAAGTGTGCCGTCATTGTCAAAAACGGCGATCCGGTCGGCAGGGGTGACGTAGTCGGCGTTGTCCGGGTCCGTCACTGCATCGACAAATGCAACGATCTGCTCTTTTGATCCCGAGGCCGTCCAGCTTGGCAGCGGGTCTGCCAGCAAAGTCAGGGGCGCGGCTGACACGAAGGCGGAAAGCATCAGGTGTTTCATGGGAATTCCCTTTGTTCTCAATCTGAAAAGGGCCGCCGTTCAACTGGTGGCCCTTTGATTGCTCGTGAACCGCACTCAGTTATTTGTCGGCGTGTTCAGCTTTTCCATCACCTGTTCCAGATTAAAGCTGGCAGCCTTCTGGCGCGGAGGGAATTCCTGGAAAGTTGACAGGAACGTCCCGACATATTGCTGTGCGGGCACCAGGAAATAAGCCCGATCCAGCAGCCAGTCGTAATAGGTGTTCGAGGTCCTATAGGCCCGCTCGTACGGGTCCCGGCGCAGGTTGACGATCAGCGGAATCCGCAACTCGGTCCACGGTTCGATCCATGCGCGCAGGGTAGCCCAGGCCTTTTGCTCGAGGAAGATCAGCTTCCAATCGTCAAAGCGCAGCGCCGTCAGGTCGCCATCGTCCGAGAAATAGAAAATCTCACGACGCGGGCTTTTCGTGGTTTCTCCGGTCAGCAGCGGCAGAATGTTGTAGCCATCAAGATGAACCTTGTAGTCGCGGCCCATACCTTCGGAACTATAGCCGGCCTTCAGCTTGTCTTTAATGTCCGGATCGCCTGCCACGGCCAGAAAGGTTGGCAGCCAGTCCATATGATGCACGATTTCGTTGGTGACCGAGCCTGCCTCGATCCGACCGGGCCAGCGCACCATCGACGGAACGCGCCAACCGCCTTCCCAATTGGTGTTCTTTTCGCCCCAGAACGGAGTCGCCGCTGCATCCGGCCATGTGTTCATATGCGGGCCGTTGTCGGTGGAATAATGCACGATTGTATTGTCGGCGATGCCCAACTCATCGAGCAGGTCCAGCAGCTGGCCTACATGCATGTCATGTTCGATCATGCCTGCGGTGTATTCATCCGCAACACGGCCTGCGATCTCATTGGCCTGTGCGCGCATCTCATCCTTCACATGCGTGCGGAAATGCATGCGCGTTCCGTTCCACCAGACATAGAAGGGCTGTCCTTGCTCATGCGCGCTCTTGATGAAATCGATGGCCGCGGCGACGGTTTCGTCGTCAACGGTTTCCATGCGTTTCTTGGTCAGCGGGCCGGTGTCTTCGATTTCGCCACCGGCGCTGGATTTGATCACACCGCGCGGGCCATAAGCCTCGCGGAAGGTGCGCCCGTCGGGCAGAACGGCATCGCCCGGATAGTCTTCGTTTTCCGGTTCCTCTTCTGCATTCAGGTGGTAGAGGTTGCCGAAAAATTCGTCAAATCCGTGGTTTGTCGGCAGATGTTCATCCTTATCACCAAGGTGATTTTTGCCGAACTGACCGGTGACATAGCCGTGGTCCTTCAACAGCGCCGGGATGGTCGGGTCCTCGACCTGCATACCCAGATCGGCCCCGGGCAGGCCAACTTTGGACAGGCCGGTTCTGAACACAGATTGCCCCATGATATAAGACGACCGACCGGCGGTGCAGGATTGCTCACCGTAGTAGTCAGTGAAAATCATGCCCTCTTTCGCGACGCGGTCGATATTCGGGGTCTGATACCCCATCAGCCCCATCGTATAGGCCGAGATGTTGGATTGCCCGATATCGTCGCCCCAGATCACCAGAATGTTCGGCTTCTGATCCTGAGCCCAGGCTGGCAGGGCCAGCACGACAGCGGCGGATGCCACGGCGAACCGGCGTAAGGTGCTGCGCCAGCGGTCTGCAATCGAACGGGGTGGTGACATGGTTTTCTCCTGATCTGAGAACGGGGGTCGGAGGACCCGAAGACTTAAAGAAAATGGCGACCGCTGGATAAGCCCTACAAACGGCCGGAAAGTGATTCAGCCCCGGATGTGCATTTCCGGGGCTGGAATACATTCACCTTAGGCTATGTTAGGCATAGAAAACCTATCAAATGATGATATTGGAAACTTCTAATGCTAGATAAATCTAATAATTTGAAGCTCTTGCAGGCGGGTGGCTGGTTTGGCGAGCGGTCCGGGGCGTTTCAGCAAGACCTGTTAGAATGCGGAATTTCCAAGAGTTTTGCGGCACGTGAAGCGATTTATCATTACGGGGATACTGCAGACGGCATTTATGCGGTTCTGCGTGGCGGTGTGCAGATCAAGGCTCCGGCGGATGATGGTCAGGAATTTGTCCTGCACCGCGAAGGCGCCGGGTTCTGGATCGGGGATCTGGCCCTGTTCGCAGGAGCGCTCAGACTGATCAGCGTTGCGGCCACGCAGGATACGCTGACGCTGTTCTTCCCCAACTCACGCATCAACAAGATGGTCCGCCGAAACCCTGATTATATCCGGGACTTTTATGCGCTGACACACGAAAATATGGAAACCGCGCTGCGTATTCTGGCGAATCTGGCCGTGACCGGGACAGAGAAAAGGCTTGTATTGCGCCTGCTTCATCTGGACGAATGCAGGCCGAAATCGGAAGGGTGGATCATAATCCCGCAAGAGGAACTGGCCCAGATGATTGCCGTCTCGCAACCCACGTTGCATCGCAGCCTGCACCGGCTTACGGACATGGACCTGATCGAGCTTGGCTATGGCCGCATCCGACTTAAAGACAGACGTGCCCTGATCGCAAGCTGTCAGACCTGAGCGCCGGGATTTGCATTACAAACGGCTTACAAGCGTTTGTAAATTGGCCCGGATTTGAGGGCGGATTTCCTCGTTATTCGGACCATCCCGCAGGGTTTCATACCAATGCCGGGGTGGCTGTTTTCCGGCGGCGCGGTTCCACGTCAGATCGCGCAGAACGGATTGTGCGGCAGGGTTCAGGGCATCGGGAATCTCGATCTTGTTGAGGGTCGCCCAGACGCCGCTCCACAGCCTTGCCACAGACCAGGGATTGTACCCTCCGCCGCCCAGCACAAGAAAGCGCGGGGCCATATCGCGCAGGCTGGCAACGGTCGCCCAATGTGCGTTGTTCGAAAGTGTTAGGCGGGACAGAGGGTCCTCGGCCACCGCGTCCGCGCCGCATTGCAGGACGATGGCCTGAGGGTTGAACCCTTCGGTTGCGGGCAGGATCAACTGGTCGAGGATGGCGCGGAACTCATCGTCATTCAGGTTGCGTTCGACCGGCAGATTGAACGCCGCGCCGTCAGCGTCATCCGCAAGCGTACCGGAAAAGGGCCATCTGCGCGCCTCGTGGACCGAGATCATGCGAACCTGAGTCGAGCCGCGAAACGCGGCCTCGACGCCATCGCAGTGATGGGCATCGATGTCTACATAGACGATGCGGTCAAGTCCTGCATTCAACAGTGTCCGGATCGCCAGAACCGGGTCGTTGAGATAGCAAAACCCGCTGGCCCGATCCGCCAGTCCATGATGCGTGCCGCCCGCCGGGTTGTAGACGATGCCGCCGTTCCTGATCAGCTCGGCTGCCAGCATGGACCCTCCGGCAGCGGTGGCGGGGCGGCGGTACATCTCGGCGAATACAGGGTTGGAGAGGGTGCCCAGCCCGTACCTCTGCCGCGTTTGTTCCGAGACGGCCTGATCCTTCTCGGCCCGTTGCAGTGCCGCGATGTAGTCGGGCGTGTGAAAGGTCGTCAGCGCGTCGGGCTTTGCACAGGGGCTGACGCGATAGTTCGAAGCGGTCAACCAGCCTTGTGCGCGGCACAGGTCCATGACGGTCGAAACCCGGGGAATGGCAAGGGGATGTTTCGATCCGTAGGTCGAATGACGATAGATTTCCGATCCGATGAACAGCGGTTCCTGCATCGGTCAGTCTGCGGATTGCGTTTGGCCATCGTCAGTCAGCCTGCCGTCCAGAGACATCAGGATCGCAATCGGGCGCAGCGCCGGGATGTGGCTGAACACGATCAGGATGCAGACGGTCAAAGGCACGCTCAGGAACGCGCCGATCATGCCCCAGATCGTGGTCCAGAACATCAGCGCCAGGATCACCAGAAAGGTGGACATGTTCAGCGACCGGCCCAGCATCGCCGGGTCCACGAAATTGCCGATCATGAACTGGATCGTGCCGCAGCCCAGCACGATGATCAAAAACGGCCCCACGCTTTCGAACTGCACCAGCGCGATCATTGCCGGGAAAATCACGGCGATGATCGACCCGATCGAGGGGATGAAGTTCAGCGCAAAGGTCAGAACGCCCCAAGTCTCGGCATATTCCAGCCCCAGCGCGCGGAACACGGCATAGCTGATCCCGGCGGTCACAAGGCTGATAAAGGTCTTTACGCCGACATAACGCTGCAGGCTGAACGAAATCGCGTCCAGCATCGAAGCGAACTCGGCCCCTGTTTGCGGGCTGCCTGCGGCCAGTTGGATCTTTTTGCGAAAGGCCAGACGCTCGGCCATCAGGAAGGCGACGTAGAGGCTGATCAGAAAGAAATGGTTCAGAAGGGATGTCGCGCTGCCCAGCAGAATCCGGGCCACGTAAGACATGTCGATGCTGACCAGATTGTCCCGGATGAACTTGGTAACGTCGTTGCCGATCAGCCCGGCCACACGGTCAACGGCCCCGTCGAACTGGTTCTCATAGGTATTGATGCCCCGCGCGAACTGCGTGGCCTGACTGCCCAGAATGTACATGATCATGAACAGACCGGCCAGAACCACGGTGACGCCCGCGATATTGGCCAGCCAGACCGGGGCCCGTGTCAGGGCGATCACCCGGTCGCTGAGCGCGATGATCAGCACGTTGATCAACAGCGCCATGGTCAGCGGTATCAGAAAGGCGGACCCGGCATAAAGCCCCAGCACAACCAGCGTGGCGACAATGCAGGTATCGCGCACAACCGGCAGTTTGAGCCTTGGCTGATCCGCTATGTCGTGTTGATCGGACGTCATCCCAAGCCCTGTGTTGCCGCCAGTGCGCTGCCCCCGTGATGGGTCAGCCTGCACCGATCCTGCACAGGCCGGTGGGTTTATGCAATGCGGTCAGGTATTTGTGGGCGGGTTTTTCATCCAAAACGGGTTATGTGTTTCCGGCGGGCGCGGTAGGCTTTGGTTATGACCTTACCCGCGAATCCCCCGATAGGCCGTTTTGTCAAAGCGTTCTGGCTGGCCTTTCGCCGGTTCAACGCCAAAAACGGCTTTGTCATGAGCAGCCATGTGGCCATGTCGATGATGATGGCGCTGTTTCCGTTTGTGCTGTTCACCGTCGCGCTGGCGGGCTCGCTGTCGCAGGGATACGTCACCGACGAACTGATCGAGCTGATCTTTGGCGCATGGCCCAAAGACGTTGCCACCCCCATCGTGTCCGAACTGCGCGCGGTGCTGAGCGAGTCCGGGTCGGGTGTGATCACCCTGGGTGGTTTGCTTGCGGTCTACTTTGCCTCGAACGGCGTCGCCGCGGTGCGTGCCGCAATGAATCAGGCCTATCATGACTACGACAGCTGGCCATTCTGGAAAACGCGCCTGCTGTGCATCGGGCTGGTTCTTCTGGGCGGCGCGGCCATTCTGTTGATCGCCGCGGTCGAGGTTGTTCTGCCGGTCTATACGCAGTTGGTGACCCGGCACACCGATGTCGATGTGTCGGACTGGTTGTCGGTTGACCGCCTGCGCTGGACCTTCACCGTCGCCGTGCCCATCGGGACGATATATCTGGCGCATCTCATACTGCCAACCCGCCGCCACAAGCTGACGCAAATCCTGCCGGGCGTCCTGCTGACCCTCGCCCTGTTGGGGGCCGGAGGGTGGGGGTTTTCGGTCTATATCGCCCAATTCGCAACCTACAGCGCCACCTATGCCGGGCTGGCGGGGGCGATGGCGGCGCTGATTTTCCTGTATCTCTGCGCGGCGATCCTGATCCTCGGGGCCGAGTATAACGGGGCGTTGATGGATCTTCTCAACCAGTCCGAGGCGTATGATTCATGAGAGCACTTGCCCTTGCGATGTGGCTGGTGCCCGCTGCGGCCCTTGCGCAAACGCCGGGTTATGTTGGCTCGAACCAATGCGCAGACTGCCACCAGGATGAGGCCGAAGCCTGGGAAACATCGCACCACGCGCTGGCCTGGACCGAAGTGAACGGTGACTCGGTTCAGGCTGATTTTAACGGCACCGGGTTCGACCATGACGGCATGTCCGTCAATTTCCGAACGCAGGGCGGGAACTATCTGGCTGAGGTCACGGAAAAAGATGGCGTGACAACCGAATACAAGGTGCACTCGGTTGTCGGGGTGGAACCTTTGCAGCAGTACCTGTTCGAAACCGAACCGGGGCGGTTGCAGAGCTTTGATGTGGTCTGGGATACCGAAAAGCGACAATGGTTCCATCTGTACCCCGATCAGGACCTGCCACCCGATGACGGGTTGCACTGGACCGGCCCCTACAAGAACTGGAACGCCCGCTGCGCCGAGTGTCATGCCACGGGGTTCCAGAAGAACTATGATGCCGAAACGCGGACCTATCGCTCTCAGCAGGCCGAGATCGGTGTCGGGTGCGAGGCCTGTCATGGACCCGGCTCGGCGCATATCGACTGGGTTGAGGGGGCGCAGTTGCCCGCGGGCGTGAACGAGTATGGGTTCTCGATTTCTTGGGGCAGGGGCCAGACTGAAACGGAAATCCAGCAATGCGCCGGATGCCATTCGCGGCGCGAGGCGCATGAGGATGGAAACCCGCTGCCCGGAACGCCCTATCACGATGCCTATAACCTGGCCCTGCTGCGGCCCGGTCTGTACCAACCGGACGGGCAGATTTTGGATGAGGTCTATGTTTATGGCTCGTTCCTGCAGTCCAGGATGTATGCCAAGGGCGTCGGCTGCATGGATTGCCACGAGCCGCACAGCGCCACCCTGAAAGCGGATGGCAACGGGGTGTGCACGCAGTGCCATTCGCCAGCGGGCAATCCGGGCTTTTCGTCTTTGAGCCTGAAGGATTACGACACACCTGCGCATCATCATCACCCGGATGGCAGCGACGGCGCGCAGTGCAAAAGCTGCCATATGATCCAGCGGGTCTACATGGGCGTGGACGGGCGGCGCGATCACAGCTTCCGGGTGCCGCGCCCCGATCTTGGGCTGGGCGAAGATGCCTGCACCGATTGCCATCAGGATGAAACGCAGGGCTGGGCCGCCCGGCAGATCGAGGCTTGGTTTCCCCAGCCCAACCATCGGGCTGCGCATTACGGGTCTGTTTTTGCCCCTGCGATGGCGGGACAGTCAGACAGCCCCGAAGGCCTTCTGGCCCTCGCATCCGATCCTGCGCAACCCGGTATCGTACGTGCGACGACGGCGTATCTGTTACAGCCCTTCGGATCGCCCGAACTGGCGGCTGCTACGGCCCCGCTTTTGGACGAAGACGATCCCCTGATCCGCGCAAACGCCGCCCCGTTGCAGCGGCAGGCCAGCGTTTCAGATCAGGTGCAGCGGCTTGAACCCTTGCTATCGGACCCGATGCGCAATGTGCGGATCGCGGCAGCCAAAGAGTTCCTGAACATTCCGCTGCAAGCCCTCACACCGGACCAGCAGGCGCTGGCGGGCCAAAGCATGACGGAATGGCAAGAAGCTATGTCGAACCGACTCGATTTCCCCGAGACGCATCTGGTTCTGGGCGGGATGGCGCTGACCTTCCGCAACGCGCCTGCGGCGGAACAGGCGTTTCGCGAGGTGGTCACGCTCGACCCGCAACGAGCCGAGGCGTGGCCGATGCTGGTGCAACTGGCCGCGATCAATCGCGGCCCGGACGCGGCCCGCGAGGTCGTGCAAGAGGGGTTGGAACGACTGCCTGATGATCCGACACTCCGGCAGCTTTCCACTCAGCTTGGTCCCTGATCCGGCACCACAGCGCCTGTTTTGGGCCATTTTACCGGCAGATTTCACCGGTAGCATTACTGCCGATGCTGCTGAAAGGTGATCCATGTCGGAACAATCGAAGATCCCAAAAGCGCCGGTCTCGCTTGATCAACGCATCGCGGAATTGCGCGCGCGCAAGCCGATTGACCTGAACCACGGCGAGGCTTTGCTGCTGCAGGGGATGGCCACCGCGTCCTTGCGGGAACAGCGACTTGCCGGAGATCAGATCGCGCTGGACGGCCAAGCCTAGCCGCGAAAACCGGTTGCGACGACGAATTTCTCGGAACTGTCCGACCGGGAAGAGGGCGGTTTGACGTTGGCCACCTTCTCGAACTTTTGCTTCAATAGCTTCTGCAGATCGCCCTCGGCCCCTCCGGCAAGAACTTTGGCGACAAAGGTGCCGCCTTCCTCAAGCACATCAAATGCGAAATAGGCCGCCGTTTCGCACAGGGCGATGATGCGCAAATGGTCGGTCTGTTTGTGCCCGGATGAGGCCGCTGCCATGTCGGACATCACCACATCCGCCTTGCCGCCCAGCCAGTCCTTCACCTTGTCGTCGGCGTCGTCTTCCATGAAGTCCAGCACATGCACCTCGGCCCCGGCGACGGGTTCGACCTCTTGCAGGTCGATGCCCAGAACGGTGCCGATTTTCTTGCCCGATTTCTCGCCCAGTGCATTGACCCGTTTCACCGCGACCTGCAGCCAGCCGCCCGGCGCGCAGCCCAAATCCACCACGCGCGCGCCAGGCACGAGGAACCGGAACTTTTCATCCAGTTCCAGAATCTTGAACGCCGCGCGCCCGCGATACCCTTCGGCCTGCGCGCGCTTGACATAAGGGTCGTTCAACTGCCGCTGCAACCAACGGGTCGAACTGAGCTTGCGCCCGCGCGCAGTTTTCACCTTGACCTTCAGGTCGCGCTGCCCGCGGCCCGAGGTGTTTTTGCCGGTCGGTGTCTTCGCCATCAGAACGGTCCGTCTTCCAATACACCGTCCGCGCTCATCTGTGCATAAAGCAAGCCCTCGCGCAGCCCCCGGTCCGCCACGGAAAGGCGATCGGTGGGCCAGCAGCGCAGCAGTGCCTGCAAAATGGCCGAGCCGGACATGATCAGGGCCTGCCGGTCATCCCCAATCCGAGGGTCCCGGCGTCGCCCGTGAGGGCCGAGTTCTAAATACCCGCGTATGACTTTGTCAATCTGATCGCTGGTCATGCGCAAACCGTCCACCTTGGTCCGGTCATAGCGCTTCAATCCCAGATGAGACGCGGCCACCGTCGTCACTGTGCCGCTGGTGCCGACGATCTGGAACCCCTCGCGCGCCTGTTCGTCCTTGTAGGGGGCGAAGTCGGCCAGGTTTTCTTCGAAAAACCAGCTCATCAGGGCAAAGCGGGCGGCGTCGTCTTCAACATCGTGGAACTGATCGCGCAGCGTCGCCACGCCCAGTGGGACGCTGATCCAGTCCACGACCTTGGCCGCCGGAAAGGGGCTGTCGGCGGTGTGAAAGCCGTTGTGCAAGCGCATGATCGCTGCCGGGCGGTCGCGGCGCGGAACGGATGAGATGTCAATCCAGACCAGTTCGGTTGAGCCGCCGCCAATGTCCACGACCAGTAATTGTTCGGTCTTGGTCGACACCAGCGGCGCGCAGGAAATCACCGCCAGACGGGCCTCTTCCTCGGGCTGGATGATTTCCAGCGTCAGGCCGGTTTCGCGCTTGACCTGCCGGATGAAATCGCGCGAGTTTTTGGCCCGCCGACACGCCTCGGTCGCGATCAGTCGCATCCGTTTGACCTTGTTGCGCTTGAGTTTTTGCTGACAGATGCGCAGCGCCTGAACGGTGCGCGACATCGACGCCCGCGACAGCCGTCCGGTCCGTTCCAGTCCGGCCCCCAGTTGGACGGACTTGGAGAAGCTGTCTACCACATGAAACCCGCTGCCCTTGGGCTGGGCTATCAACATGCGGCAGCTATTTGTCCCCAGATCCAGCGCCGCATATAACGCATCTGGATCGGGTCTTGCCGGCGCGGGGCTTTCGACCGCCTTCGGGAACGCGCCCGCACCTTTGGGACGCTTGGGCGCCATTCGTAACGCCCTCCGATTTTCGAGTTACCCCGACCCTAGGCGGGGCGTCGCCGACGTGCAAGTGATTTCAAAATTGAAATTAACGTGACTGTCACATACCGTTCACACTCAGATGCGAAGGGCATCTGCGGAACCCGACACGGGATTCTTTACCAGCTTACAGCCAGATACGGTGTCTGCCATGAAAGATGAGCGCACACTTTCCTTCGATGAATTCGACGAAGTCGTAAATCCCCGGCCCGAAGAATGCGATTTTGATCGCGTGGTGGAACGCGCCCTGTCGCGTCGCGGGTTCATGGGCGGCGTTCTGGCAATGGGCAGCTTTGCGGCAGTTGGCGGCTCGATTCTACCAACCGGTGCGCGTGCTGCAGCCGACCGTTTTTCGTTCGAGGCTATCCCGGTCTCGACTGCGGACGAGGTGATCGTGCCCCCCGGCTACAAGGCCGAGGTCATGGTGCGCTGGGGCGATCCGCTCTGGTCCGATGCGCCAGAATTCGACCCCGCGACCCGCGGCACCGCAGCCAGTCAAGAGCGCGCCTTTGGCGACAACACCGATGGTCAGGATGTCTTTTTCCATGACGGTCACGTTCTGCTGGTGGTGAACAACGAATACACCAACCGTGACATTCTGTGGGGCAACAACCCTGATGCCAAAGCAGCGTCAGATGATGACGTCGCAAAGGGCATGATGGCCCATGGTGTCACCGTGGTCGAGATTGCCAACACCGACGGCAAGTGGGGCATCGTCAAAGACAGCCCCTATAACCGCCGCATCACGCCGCAGACCGACATGGCACTGACAGGCCCGGCGGCCGGTCACGACCTGATGAAAACGGCTGCTGATCCGTCGGGCACCTCGGCGAAAGGCACCTGGAACAACTGCGGCAACGGCATGACCCCCTGGGGCACCTATCTGGCCTGTGAAGAGAATTTCAACGGCTACTTCTCGGCGGCTGACGAAAACCACGAGGTCAGCCCGGAACTGAAACGCTATGGCGTATCGGCCAGCGACTGGGGTTACGGCTGGGCCAAGATCGACGACCGTTTCGACGTCTCGAAAAACCCGAACGAGCCAAACCGCGCAGGTTATGTCGTGGAAATCGACCCGACCGATCCGACCTCGACCCCGCGCAAGCTGACCGCCCTGGGTCGGTTCAAGCACGAGAATGCGGATGCCGTGGTCAACAATGATGGCCGCGTCGTGGTCTATATGGGCGATGATGAGCGGGGCGAGTTCCTGTATCGCTTCGTGTCGGATGGCGTCTATGCCGCCGGGGTGGACACCAACGCGTTGCTGGAAAACGGGACGCTGTCGGTCGCCAAGTTCAACGACGACGGCACCGGCGAGTGGCTTGACCTGACGCCCGAAACTACTGGTCTGGCCTCGCAAGCCGAGGTAAGCATTCACACCCGTCAAGCTGCCTCGGCAGTTGGCGCTACGACAATGGACCGCCCGGAATGGGTTGCCTCGAACCCGAACGCGCCCGAGGTTTATTGCTGCCTGACCAACAACAAGAACCGTGGCGTGAAGCCCAATGCCGGGGGCGACGACACCTCGGCCAACGGTCCGAACCCGCGCAACGAAAACCACTATGGCCAGATCGTGCGCTGGCGTCCCGAAGGGGGTGACCACACCGCGTCGGGCTTCGGCTGGGATCTGTATGTTCTGGCAGGCAACCCGGACGTTCATCAGGACGCCTATGGCGGGTCCGACAACGTGAACGCCGACAACATGTTCAACTCGCCCGATGGCCTGAAGTTCGACACCAACGGCCTGCTGTGGATTCAGACCGATGGCAACTATGGCAACGAAGGCGACTTTGTCGGTCAGGGCAACAACCAGATGCTGGCTGGCGACCCCGTCACCGGTGAAATCCGCCGCTTCCTGGTTGGTCCGAACGAGTGTGAGGTCACCGGCCTGAGCTGGTCGCCGGATCGTCGCACCATGTTCGTCGGCATTCAGCACCCCGGTGAAAAGGGCAACAGCCATTGGCCGGAAGGTGGTGATGCAGTGCCGCGTTCCGCAATCATCGCCATCACCCGCGAAGATGGTGGCCTGGTCGGTTAAGACCGGAATCAGCCAGAAAAACGCCCCGGACAGCAGCCGCTGTCCGGGGTTTTTCGTCGTTATGCAAGGCGTTCATGGAAAGGTTGAGAAATTTGATATGCGCAATCCCGGCGGAATTGGCTAAAAGCCCGGTACGCAATCGTGGACAAAAACGTCGCTGGAAAAGCGCCGGGTGTCGAAAATCGACCGACCCAAACCCATATTGCCGTTTAGAACCGGCCCATCTGGTTAGGAGGAATCAACGCAGATGCCTGACGTCTCTATCGTTTACTGGCGCGATATTCCCGCCCAAGTCATCGTCGGCAAAGGCCGGCGTGGCGCCAAGCGGCAGTTGGAGGAGCGGTTCGAGCAAGCCATCGACCGTGCGGCCATGAAAGTGAACGCCAAGGACAGTGATGCCTACCTGGCCGAATGGCGCAAAGCTGCACCTTTCGCAGTCGAGGGCGATCCGTCCGAGATTGCCGAGGCCGAAGCGTTGCGTCTGGAAACGGAATACGATCAGGACCGCATCAAGGCTCTGATCGCCAATGACGGTTGGGCATGAGCCCGAGACAGCTATGGGAGGCCGCGATGGCTTTGCTGAACTTCAAGAAACGTGATGTGGTCGAAAACGGCCCCGTGAATCCGACCGTCGAAGCCTTTTTGCAAGGCTATTCGATCGAGGTGATGCCCCGCACCGCCGAAAAGGTCGAAGATTTCCGCGCTTTGCTGCCCGAAGGCACCCGCGTCTACATCGCCCATATCGAGGGTACACCCATCGAGGATATGGTGAAAACCGCCAAGCGCCTCGCTGCTGACGGTTATCCGGTGATGCCGCATTTCCCGGCGCGCATCATCAAGGACGCGGCGACGCTGGAGAACTGGATCGCCATGTATCAAGGCGAAGCGGGCGTCGAACAGGCGCTGCTGCTGGCCGGTGGCGTTGCCAATCCGCATGGCGATTTCGACAGCTCGATGCAGTTGCTGGAAAGTGGCCTGTTCGACAAGGCAGGCTTCAAGCGCCTGCATGTGGCGGGTCACCCCGAAGGGAACAAGGATATCGACCCCGACGGCTCGACCAAAAATGTCGAGGACGCGCTGCGCTGGAAACAGAAATTCTCGGAAACCACCGACGCGGAAATGGCGTTGGCGACCCAGTTTGCCTTTGACGCCAAGCCGATCATCGCCTGGGCCGACAGCCTGAAAGAAGCAGGGATCGACCTGCCGATCCATATCGGTATTGCAGGCCCGGCCAAGCTGCAGACGCTGATCAAATTCGCCATCGCCTGCGGTGTTGGCCCTTCGCTGAAGGTTCTGCAGAAGCGTGCGATGGACGTGTCCAAGCTGCTGCTGCCGTACGAGCCGACCGATGTTGTCACCGAACTGGCCAACCACAAGGCGGCCAACCCGGATTTCAACATCACCAACGTGCACTTCTTCCCGCTGGGCGGGATCAAGACCAACGCCAACTGGGCGATCAAAAATGGCGGCGCCTCGGCAAAGCCAGCAAACGCTTAAGGAACGGACATGACCCGTACAGTCGTAGAATCAAAAACAAAAACCGCCGTTCTGGGCTTTGACGAACCGTTCTGCGTGATTGGCGAGCGGATCAACCCGACCGGCCGCAAGAAACTGGCCGCTGAACTGGAAGCGGGCGATTTCTCGACCGTCGAGAAAGACGCGCTGGCGCAGGTTGCGGCGGGTGCGACCGTTCTGGATATCAACGCGGGCGTTGTCTATAACTCGAACCCCAACCCGAACGAGACCGAGCCGCCGCTGATGACCAAGATCGTCGAACTGGTGCAGGGTCTGGTCGATGTGCCGCTGTGCATCGACTCGTCGGTTCCCGGCGCGCTGGAGGCCGGTCTTGAGGCGGCCGAAGGCCGTCCGCTGCTGAACTCGGTCACCGGCGAGGAAGAGCGTCTGGAACTGGTTCTGCCGCTGGTCAAGAAATACAACGTGCCGGTTGTTGCGATCTCGAACGACGACACCGGGATTTCCGAAGACCCCAACGTCCGCTTCGATGTGGCCAAGAAGATCGTCGAACGCGCCGCCGACTTCGGCATCCCGGCGCATGACATCGTGGTTGACCCGCTGGTCATGCCCATCGGCGCGATGGCAACCGCGGGCAATCAGGTGTTCGCTCTGGTCCGTCGTCTGCGCGAGGAACTGGGCGTGAACACCACCTGCGGTGCGTCCAACATCTCGTTCGGTCTGCCCAACCGCCATGGCATCAATAACGCGTTTCTGCCGATGGCGATGGGCGCTGGCATGACCTCGGCGATCATGAACCCGGTGGCTCTGCCGGTTGGCCCGAAGAAGCTGGCCGAAAAGAAAGCCGAAGTTGAAGCCAAGGGGATCATCCTTCCTGCGGATATGGATGATGAAACCTTCTGCCAATTGTTCGGTCTGGGCTCGACCCTGCCGCGCGCCGGCAAGGAAATGGAGGCCATCCGTGCCGCCAACCTGCTGACCAACAACGACCCGCATGGCGGAGCCTGGATCAAGTTCAACAAACCCCCCGCCGAGGCCGGCGCCGAAGCCGAGGGTCGCGGCCGTCGCGGTGGCGGACGCCGCCGCCGCGCCTGATCTAAGTACCAATCACAGTCAATGGCCGGGCACTTGCCCGGCCTTTTTCGTTTGACCCTGATCAATGTCACGCAGGCTGTACCCTGCACAATGGTCCCACCCCAATTGCAAGGAACAGGAGAGGTCATGGCTAAGCATATCCCCCCGAGACTGTCCGATGCGGACCTGACCAAGCGATTGAAAAAGGAAGAATATTTCGAACAGCTGGTGGGTCTGCAGGCGAAGCTGTCCATTATCCAGCAGGCCTTCCTGTTTCATGGCCTGAAGGGCGTGATCGTTTTTGAAGGTTGGGATGCGGCGGGCAAAGGGGGGACCATTCGTCGGATCAGTCAGGCTCTGGACCCGCGCAGTTTCAAGGTCTGGCCTATCGGTGCGCCGCGAAACTACTACCTCAACCGCCATTATCTGTTGCGGTTCTGGGAACGTTTGCCCCCGGCGGGTGCGATTTCGGCCTTTGACCGCAGCTGGTATGGCCGCGTTCTGGTGGAGCGGATCGAGAAATTCACGCCCGAAGATCGCTGGCGCGCCGGGTACCGTGAAATCAACGATTTCGAACGTATGCTGGTCGATGACGGCACGCGGATCGTAAAGCTGTTCTTTCACATCTCGCCCGAAGAGCAGATGCAGCGTTTCACCGAGCGGCTGAAAAACCCGCTCAAACGCTGGAAACTCACCTACGAAGATTTCCGCAACCGCGAGAAATGGGAGGAGGCGACAGTTGCAGTTGATGAGATGCTGGCCCGGACCTCAACCGAGATCGCGCCGTGGCACGTGATCCCGGCAAACAACAAGAAATATGCGAGAATCAATGCGATAAGTGAGATTGTTAAAGCGTTCTCCAAGGATGTGGACCTGAGCCCTCAGCATCTGGACCGGCAAACTCTGGAAGCGGCGGGTGAGGCTTTGGACGTGGACAAATCCCTGATTGACAGCCTGCGCGCGCGAACCGAATGAGGATTTTCAACGATCCCGCTTGATCCCGGATCGAAACCGGTGCTATCCAGTCCCGCGCGGCGGGTATGATGTAATGGTAGCCTGTCAGCTTCCCAAGCTGAACGCGCGGGTTCGATTCCCGCTACCCGCTCCAAATCCTTGAAAACGATCAGGTCTTTGGCCCGAACCACCGGGCCAGCAGGTTCGCTGCGATGGGTGCGCCGATGATGACCAGCACGATGCGCGTCAGGTGGTGGGTGATGACAAAGCCCAGATCCGCCCCGGTCACGATGGCCAAAACCGTCATTTCGGCCTGCCCGCCGGGTGCGAAGGCCAGAAAGGCCTCGACCGGGCGGCCAAGGCCCAGCGTGGTGACCACGGCGGTGAAGCTGGCCGCGAGGATGGCGAGCAGGCCGACATAGGCCACGCCTGCCGCCACAACGCGCCTGAGTTCCCGCATCGTGACGCCGACAAATTGCACGCCGATGCCGCAACCGATGAAGAACTGCGCCGCCAGAATGGCCTCGCGCGGGGGGCGGGTGTGGATGAAATCCCCCAGCGACAGCGCTGCGGTCAGGATCATGGGGCCCAGAATTGACGCTCCGAAAAGCCCGATGCGTTCGCCGCCTTTCCATCCGACGATTGCAGCGAGAACCATCAACAGCAACTCGTGAACCGGAAGCTGGCTTGCGGGTTCACCAATGGGGTTCGTCAGTTCAGCGTCGTAAAACACCGTCAGGAACAATGGGGCCAGGGTCACGATGATCAGGACACGGGTGCCGTGGATCAGGGACAGGGTGCGGGGGTTGGCGCCGGCCTCGGTGCCGAAGATGATCATATCCTGCAGCCCGCCCGGCATGGCGGCGTAAAACGCCGTTTTGTCGTCAAAGCCCCAGACTTTGCGGAAAAAGGGCACTCCGACCAATGCGATCAACAGGATGAACAGTGGCACCAGCATGATCGAAGCCGCCATTTTGGGAAGTTCCGCGAACAGGCTGGGTGTGATTGACGCCCCGACCGCAACACCCAATATGGTGCGTGCGGCGACCGACACCTGGCCAAAGCCTTTCAGCGGCGCATGCGCCAGCGCGGCAATCAGGCAGGCGGACATTGGACCGAACAGAAAGGGCAGGGGCAGGCCCAAAAGCCAAAACACAGCA
The DNA here is from genome assembly GCF_056541025.1 of Ruegeria sp. AK4. Taxonomy (NCBI): domain Bacteria; kingdom Pseudomonadati; phylum Pseudomonadota; class Alphaproteobacteria; order Rhodobacterales; family Roseobacteraceae; genus Ruegeria; species Ruegeria sp. AK4. Next base: position 824,624 of record NZ_JBQFXS010000001.1, on the reverse strand, counting down.
GTTCCCAAAGCCGCGACGGCGATGGTCAGGCCGCGTTGCTGCAAAAGGGGGTATTTTGAGGTCTGTGTCGGCAAAATGGTCGTTCCCACCACGTTGACTTCGAAAGTATCCAAATGTATCCAAGAAAACGCAATAAGGATTTATGAGTGGAATGACAAGTCAGGACGACTCGATTCAACCCGGCCCACAAGGCAACTCGACCTATCGGCAGTTGCTAGAGGAGATTCGCGATGGCACCCTGTCGCCGGGGGATCGGCTACGGGAAATCGAACTGTCAGAGCGGCTGGGCGTCAGCCGAACCCCCGTGCGCGAGGCCATTCGGCAGCTTGAAGCGGATGGGCTGGTGTCTCATATCCCGAGGCTGGGCGCGACGGTCCGCAGTCTTGATTATGCCGAGGTCATGGAACTGTATGAAATGCGCGCGGTGCTCGAAGGTACGGCGGCCCGGCTTGCCGCGCGGGCGGCGTCGGATGTTGAGCTTGACGAGCTTGAGGTGCTGAACGGCCAGCTTGCCGATGCGGGCACCGGGCCCAAGGCGGTTCGGCTGAACAGGATCTTCCATGCGACCCTGCTGGATGCGGCGAAGAACCGGTTCTTAACGAAATCCATGCTATCGCTGCAAAAAGCGTTGCTGATTTTGGGGCCTTCCCAATTGCTGGACACCGACCGCGCGGGTGAGGCTGTTGCAGAACACACCCGCATCATGGATGCACTGAAAGCCCGCGACGGTGCCGCTGCCGAGGCTGAGATGCGGGCCCATGTCCGGGCCGCGCAACGTATGCGTATCCGGTCATTGCAGGACCGGGATCGGGCGGGCGATCAGGGCTGACGGGGACCATCAGCCATTTGAACGCGTACGGATTCAGCCGCGACGGCGGCGGCGGCGGCCGGTTCCGGATTCGGAGTCTCCGCCGGAGTTGAAACTTGGGTTCGGCAGGGTGACGACCTGAGCCAGCTCCGGAAACGGGTCGGTTTTGTGCGGGATCGCGTTGGCGGCGACGAAATGGTCCTGAAACTTCGGCTCGATGGCGGTTTCGACCTTGGTGATTTCTCGCACGACACGTTCGATCTCGGCCCGGGCCGCGATGTTGCACAAAGCGATCCGCGCACCGGTTCCGGCGGCGTTGCCTGCGCTTGTTACCTTGTCCAGCGGCGCATCCGGGATCATGCCCAGAACCATCGCGTGTTTGGTCGAGATATGCGCACCGAACGCCCCCGCCAGCACCACGCGGTCGACGGTATCGACCTCCATCTCATCCATCAGCAGGCGCGCACCGGCATAAAGCGCGGATTTCGCCAGTTGGATCGCGCGAATATCGCCTTGGGTGACGGTGATGCGCGGGCCGCCCTCGGCGCTGGCGTCATGGATGAGATAGGCGTGGGTGCGCCCTTCGGGGATGCAGCGGGCGGCGCCGGTTTGCTCGGCAGACCCGATCAAACCGCTTTCGTCCAGCAGACCGGCGATGCGCATTTCCGCCACAGCCTCGATAATGCCCGAGCCGCAGATGCCGGTAATGCCCGTGGTTGCGATGTCTTTGTCGAACCCGTCCTCGTCCGACCATTTCTCGGACCCGATGACGCGGAAGCGGGGCTCTTTTGTGGCGGGGTCGATTTCGATGCGCTCTATGGCCCCGGGCGCTGCGCGCTGGCCCGAGCTGATCTGCGCGCCCTCGAAGGCAGGACCGGTGGGCGAGGAACACGCCAGAACACGGGTCAGATTGCCCAGCAGGATTTCCGCGTTAGTGCCCACATCCACGATCAGCACTAGGTCTTCGGACTTGCCGGGTTCCTCGGACAGCGCCACAGCCGCGCAATCCGCGCCCACATGGCCCGCGATGCAGGGCAGGATATAGACCTGCGCGCGAGGGTTCATGTTGGTCAGGTCCATCTCGCGCGCGGGTAGCGAGATAGCTTCGGACGTCGCCAGTGCAAAGGGGGCTTGACCCAGTTCCACCGGATCGAGGCCCAACAGCAGGTGATGCATGACCGGGTTGCAGACGAACACCGTCTCGACAATCAGCGCGGCCTCGATTTCGGCCTCATCGGCGATCGAGGTGGTCAGATCATTGATCGCCTCGCGCACGGCTTTTGTCATTTCCTTGTCGCCGCCGGGGTTCATCATGGCGTAGGACACCCGGCTCATCAGGTCTTCACCGAACCGGATTTGCGGGTTCATCAGCCCCGAAGAGGCCTTGACCTGACCGGTTTCAAGATCGGTCAGATGCGCCGCGATGGTGGTCGAGCCGAGGTCGATTGCCAGACCATAGAGGCCACTTTCATGCAAGCCTGGCCAGATTTCCACGATGCGGGCCACGTTGTCTTTGTGGCCTTTGTGAACGGCGACCGTGACCTCCCACTTGCCCTTGCGCAGGGTGGGCTGCAGTTTCGACATCAGCGACAGGTCTGCAGTTACGGCGTCGATGTTCCACTGCTCACGCAGGGCGCGTTCCAGCCGCTCCAGATCGCCGGTGGGGGAATGCATGTCGGGCTCTTCGACGACAACGAAATACAGCCGCGTGGCCGGGTCCATCGTGATCGCACGCGCGGCGGCGGCCTTGCGCACGACCTGACGGTGGACCTGGCTTTCAGGCGGCACGTCAATCACCACGTCGCCCTGCACCGTGGCCTGACAGCCCAGACGGCGGCCCGGTTTCAGGCCGCGCTTGTCGTCATAGCGCTGCTCGACGGCGTTCCATTCGCTCAGCGCGCCGTCAGAAACGGTGACGCCGTGTTTGGGAAATTCACCATAGCTGGGCGTGATCTGGCATTTCGAACAAATCCCGCGCCCGCCGCAGACCGAATCCAGATCGACTCCCAACTGCCGCGCTGCCGTCAAAATCGGCGTGCCAAGCGGGAAATGCCCGCGTTTGCCCGAAGGGGTAAAGACGACAAGAGGGTCGGTGGTCATGATCGGCCTGCCTTTGTATCCGCACGTATGCCGCGCAAGATATGGTTTTGCGCGCAAAGGGAAAGGGCAATCAGCGGCACGTTTATGGCTGGTTGCGTCGTTTTGCGGCGCGGCATTGTCCTGTCTGCGCCAACAACTTGAGGATGGGGTCTTTTCCTTGGGTCAAAACCATGTAATAGGGTCAGCGCCAAACGGGCTTATGCATGGGGTTTTCAGATGCAGATTCGCGAGGCACTCACCTTTGACGACGTTCTACTGGTTCCGGGCGCATCCACCGTGCTTCCGGCGACGGCGGATACGACCACGCGTGTGACGCGCGAGATCACCATGAACATCCCGCTTCTCAGTTCGGCCATGGATACGGTGACCGAGGCCCGCATGGCCATCGCGATGGCGCAGGCCGGTGGGATTGGCGTTGTCCACAAGAACCTCTCGGTCGAGGAACAGGCCCGCGAAGTGCGGCGGGTCAAGCGGTTTGAATCCGGCATCGTCTACAACCCGGTCACCTTGCGCGCGGATCAGACGCTGGCGGATGCCAAGGCGCTGGTTGAACGCTATAACTTCACCGGCTTCCCGGTGATTGATGGGGAAGGCCGTGTCGTCGGGATCGTGACGAACCGCGACATGCGTTTTGCGACATCCGATGACACGCCGATCAAGGCAATGATGACTGCCGACAATCTGGCGATGCTGCAAGAGCCTGCCGATCTGGAAGAGGCCAAAAGCCTGATGAAGGCCCGCCGGATCGAAAAGCTGCTGGTGGTTGACGGTCAGGGCAAGCTGACGGGGCTTTTGACGCTGAAAGACACCGAACAAGCCGTGCTGAACCCGACCGCCTGCAAGGACCGTCTGGGCCGTTTGCGCGTCGCCGCTGCGACCTCGGTCGGCGATGCGGGGTTTGAGCGATCCGAGCAACTGGTGGATTCCGGCGTCGATATTATCGTGGTGGATACCGCACACGGGCATTCTCAGGGCGTGCTGGACGCGGTGAAGCGGGTCAAGACCCTGTCGAATGAGGTGCAGATCATCGCGGGTAACGTCGCCACGGGCGAGGCCACCAGGGCGTTGATCGATGCGGGCGCGGATGCGATCAAGGTGGGGATCGGACCGGGCTCGATCTGTACCACGCGGATGGTGGCGGGGGTTGGTGTGCCTCAGCTGACAGCGATCATGGATTGCGCGGCGGCGGCGCAGGACGTTCCGGTTATCGCCGATGGCGGCATCAAGTTCTCGGGTGATTTCGCCAAGGCGATTGCGGCGGGCGCCTCATGTGCCATGGTCGGATCGATGATCGCGGGCACCGATGAAAGCCCGGGTGAGGTGATCCTGTATCAGGGCCGCTCGTTCAAATCCTATCGCGGCATGGGCAGCCTGGGCGCGATGGCGCGCGGCTCGGCGGATCGGTATTTCCAGAAGGACGCGGCCAGCGACAAGCTGGTGCCCGAGGGGATCGAGGGGCAAGTGCCCTATAAAGGCTCGGCCAGCGCAGTGGTGCACCAACTGGTTGGCGGCCTGCGCGCGGCGATGGGTTACACCGGCTGCGCGACGGTCGATGAGATGCGCCGGAACTGCAATTTCGTCAAAATCACCGGTGCGGGTCTGAAGGAAAGCCACGTGCATGACGTTCAGATCACCCGCGAAAGCCCGAACTATCGGGTGATGTGAGGTCAGCCCTCACGGACGGACGGACGAGATACAACATGACCCCTGCGGCGCGCGTTCAGGCCTCGATTGAAATCCTTGACCAGATTTTGGCTGACCAACCGGCGGAAAAGGTGCTGACAGGGTGGGCAAGGCGCAGCCGGTTTGCCGGGTCCAAGGACCGGGCAGCGGTGCGGGATCATGTCTTCGATGCGCTGCGCTGTAAGCGGTCCTTTGCGGCGTTGGGCGGGGCGGATACCGGTCGCGGTCTTATGATTGGTGCGGTCCGCGTTGCTGGGGGCGACCTTGATGCGTTGTTTTCCGGCGGCAGGCACGCGCCTGAGCGGATCAATGCGACCGAACAAAGCCGGGGTTTCACGTCGGATGCCGAGCGATACGACATCCCTGACTGGCTCTGGCCCGGCTTCGTGGCCTCGCTGGGGGATGAGGCGATTGGGGCGGCGCAGGCTCTGCAAAGCCGCGCGCCTGTTCATCTGCGGGTCAATCTTCTGAAGTTCGACCTTTCAGCGGCAATCGCTTCACTGGCCGCCGAAGGTATTTCCACCCATGCGCACTCAGCCTGCGACACGGCGTTAGAGGTGGTGGAGGGCGCCCGAAAGATCGCCCAAAGCCGCGCCTATACCGATGGTTTAGTCGAGCTTCAGGACGCAGCCAGCCAGGCGGTTGTCGCGGCATTGGACCTAAGACCCGGAATGCGGGTTCTGGACTATTGCGCGGGCGGGGGCGGCAAGTCACTGGCGCTGGCAGCGTATGCGGGCGTCGACGTTTTTGCCCATGACATCGACCCCGGACGGATGCGTGACCTTCCAGCCCGCGCCGAACGGGCCGGGGCCAAGATCAAAATGCTGTCCACCGATCAGATCGCACGCCACGCGCCGTTTGATGTGGTGCTAACGGATGCGCCCTGCTCGGGCAGCGGGGCGTGGCGCCGCGCGCCTGCCGGAAAATGGGCGCTGACCGAGGGGCGCCTGCACGAACTGACCGCTATCCAGTCCGGTATTCTGGACGAAGTCGCCAGCCTGGTGCATCCGGACGGGGTCCTCGCCTATGCGACCTGTTCGATGTTGCGGGATGAGAATGGTCTGGTCGTTGACAGCTTTTTGAATACTCACCCGGATTGGCAGCAGGTGTTTCGGAAATCATGGCAGGTTTCACACGGGACAGATGGGTTCTTTACGGCGCATCTTAAGCGGCAGTGACGCATTGAGCATCAACCTAGAATGGAAAACCTGACTTGCTGCGATGTTAAGCGGGCGTTAACCAAATTGCGCTGGTAATCCCCTGAATCCATTGCCCGAGTCATTCATGTCAGACACTGCAGAACCGTTTTCAGACCCAACGCTACGCCAAACGCCTTCTATCTCTCGCTTGTTACCACTGCTTCTGCTGGCCGTCGGGCTGGGTTTTGGCCCCTTTGCGGGGCTGATTCCGGCGGATTGGGCGGCGGCTTTGCATGTCGTCGGCTTCTCGGTTCTGGGTGCGGTTGCGCTGTTCTGGGCCAAAGGGCGGTTGGCGGATCGATCCGCGCGGCAGGCCGTCGCCGTGATGGCAGCTTTTGCCGAACAGGATGACGCCCCATGCCTGATCGCCAATGCTCAGGGCGACATACTGGTTGCCAACACGCACGCCCGCGAACGGTTTCACGCGGAGCCGGGCCAGAGTCTGGCCGAATGCGTGCGCACCACTTTTGCCGACCCCTCGGCGCTTTTACTGCGCCTGCAATTTCAGGCGCAAACACAGGGGCGCGCGGCAGAGGAAGTTGTGACCCGAGGCTCCACGACCCCGGTGTCGGTTTTCCGGCCCGGGCCGGGCGTGTTCTGCTGGCGGTTTCGTCTGGATCGGTCGGATCACTGGAACGACGCCGAGCTTCCTATCCTGACCGAAGGTCGAAACGGAGTTGTGCTTCGCGCCAATAACGCAGCCCTCCGACTTTTGGGGTACAGGCCCAAATCCACGGATCAGGTGTTTCAGGGTGATGCCCCGTCAGACGGAATTGTCTGCCAGTTGCAGACCGAGTCCGGGCCGCTTCCGGTTGCTGTTTCGCAGCTTTCCCGCTCTGGCATAAGCCGCAATCTGATTGCGCTGCCGCTGCAAGAGACGGGGCGACAAAGCCCCGAGACATCCATCGCCGATCTGCCGGTCCCGATTTTGCGGCTGACCGCCGACGGCGCGATCCTCGAGGCCAATCGCCTTGCCAGCAAGCTGTTGGGAACAAGCCGGTTGCACGACACAAATATCAGCCAGATCATGCAGGGCCTCGGGCACCCGATACTGGACTGGTTGGCCCGGACCGCTTCGGGCGAAGAAGCGCCACGGTCCGAGTTTCTGCGGCTCAGCCGCGAGGATAAAGAGGTGTTTGTACAGGTCACTCTGGGCCGGGACGTAATCGACGGTCAGGTCTGCCTGATCGCGGTTATGAATGACGCGACCGAGCTGAAGACGCTCGAGGCGCAGTTCGTGCAGGGCCAGAAAATGCAGGCCGTCGGCCAATTGGCGGGCGGTGTGGCGCATGATTTCAACAATTTGCTGACTGCGATATCCGGCCATTGTGATCTGCTGCTGCTGCGTCACGACCAGAACGATCCGAACTACGGTGACCTCGTTCAGATACATCAGAACGCCAATCGCGCCGCTGCGCTGGTCAGTCAGCTTCTGGCGTTTTCGCGCAAACAGACCCTTCGCCCCGAGGTTCTGGACCTGCGCGATACGATCTCAGACCTGATTCACCTGCTGAACCGTCTGGTGGGGGAAAAGATCCAACTAACACTCAGCCACGATCCGATCCTCAAACCTGTTCGGGCGGATAAGCGCCAGCTTGAGCAGGTGCTGATGAACCTTGTGGTCAACGCGCGCGATGCCATGCCTGAAGGTGGCGAAATCCGGATCGAGACCGGGGTGCTGAACGTGACAGACCCGTTCCGGCGCGACCGTGCAACCGTTCAGCCCGGCGAATACGCAACGGTCAAGGTGATCGACAGCGGCACGGGTATTCCGGCGGACAAGCTGCAAAAAGTGTTCGAGCCGTTTTACACCACCAAACGCACGGGCGAGGGAACCGGTCTTGGCCTGTCCACGGCCTATGGCATCGTCAAGCAAACCGGCGGCTTCATCTTTGTGGACAGCACGCCGGGCACAGGAACCGAGTTTTCGGTTCTTCTGCCGGTGTGCGGAGCGACCTCTAAGCCCGCACCGGTGATCGAGGACCAGCCAAACGTCAAAAGCGCAGGGCAAGGGGAAGGGGTCGTTTTGCTGGTGGAAGACGAAGCCCCGGTCCGGGCCTTTGCCACCCGTGCGCTGCGGCTGAAAGGATACACTGTGCTCGAGGCGGAATCCGCCGAAGACGCTTTGAAACTGCTGGACGATCCTGACCTGACGGTCGATGTTTTCGTCACGGATGTCGTGATGCCGGGCATGGATGGGCCAACCTGGGTGCGACAGGCGATGCAGGCCCGCCCGGATGTGCGCGTCGTTTTCGTGTCGGGCTATACCGAAGGCGCGTTTGGCGATTCCGGGCCGGAAATTGCAAACTCGACCTTCCTGCCCAAACCGTTCTCGCTCAATCAACTGACCGAGGCTGTGTTTCAGCAACTGAACTGAAGGTCACTGAGCCGACTGGTGAATTTCAAACTCGGCCGTGTGGGTTCTTCTGAACTTGCGCTCGGTTTCTGCAGTCAGGGACAGGTCGCGTGGCGGAGATACGTTTTCGCGCGCCGGGTTTAGCTCGATATCCAGCCTGTCCTGCAGGAAGTTTAGAATTTTGTCCTGATGCTCGTATTTGAAGATATGGGTTGCTCCGAATCCATTGCTTCGGGTGCGGAAAAACTGGCTTTGACTGCCGACATCGGCAAATTCGGGCCGTGGATTTTGCATGTAGGCCTGCACAAACTCATCAAAGCTCAGATCGCGGGTCGAATGCGGATGGCCGATACGGTCTTGTCGGCTGCGGAACCGGTACCAACTGCCCAGCCAGTCGATGGGTTCGCGAACAACTGCCATGATTTCCATCTCGGCGTCATACATTTTACGAAAAATGTTCTGAAAAAACCGGTCATATCTGCGAACGGGCGCGTGTTTCAGCTCGGGCGGGCCGGTCACCACAAGGTCGGCGCGGTCGCGCAAGGCCGAGTGATACGCGGTGCTTCCGGTTTTCGGGACAGCAAGAAACGCCAGACGTTCCTTATAGAAAACAAGCATTTAAAGGCCCTTCGCGAACAATTCCATCAGGTGCAGATTGTCGTAAACGACTCTTTAATACAATTGCGGAACAGTAGGCCTTGTAAGTTTTAGTTGAAATGTTCTCTTTTTGGTCCCATAAAGAACAAGAGGCGAACAAAGCAGCGATTGCCGCCCGTCAAAGGGTGTGACAAAAGGGATAGTGACAGGACAATGGCGGATCTTCTGACGATGAGCGACAAGAAAAACGCAGACAAGCAAAAGGCGCTCGACAGTGCGCTGGCACAGATTGAGCGGCAATTTGGCAAAGGCTCGATCATGAAGCTGGGCGAGGATGCCAAGCAGGATATCGACGCAAGCTCTACCGGCTCGCTGGGTTTGGACATTGCGCTTGGGATCGGCGGTCTGCCGATGGGGCGGATTGTCGAAATTTACGGGCCGGAAAGTTCCGGTAAGACCACGCTGACCCTGCATTGTATTGCCGAACAGCAGAAACGCGGCGGTGTCTGTGCCTTTGTTGACGCGGAACACGCGCTGGACCCGCAATATGCCCGCAAACTGGGCGTCGATCTGGACGAACTGCTGATCTCGCAGCCCGACACCGGCGAACAGGCGTTGGAAATCACCGATACGCTGGTGCGGTCGGGCGCTGTGAACATGGTCGTAGTCGACTCGGTGGCGGCGCTGACGCCGAAATCGGAACTCGAAGGCGACATGGGTGACAGCAGCGTGGGCGTGCAGGCCCGGCTGATGAGCCAGGCCATGCGGAAACTGACCGGATCGATCAACCGCTCGAACTGCATGGTGATCTTTATCAACCAGATCCGGATGAAGATCGGCGTGATGTTCGGCAGCCCGGAAACCACAACCGGTGGTAACGCGCTGAAATTCTACAGCTCGGTCCGTCTGGACATCCGCCGCATCGGCGCGATCAAGGATCGGGACGAGGTGGTCGGCAACCAGACCCGCGTGAAGGTCGTCAAGAACAAGGTGGCGCCTCCGTTCAAACAGGTGGAATTCGACATCATGTATGGCGAAGGCATCTCGAAAATGGGTGAGTTGCTGGATCTGGGCGTCAAGGCTGGCGTGGTTGAGAAGTCGGGTTCTTGGTTCAGCTATGGCGACGAGCGGATCGGGCAGGGGCGTGAGAACGCCAAGCAATATCTGCGCGACAACAGCCGCGTGGCCTTCGAGATTGAAGACAAGATTCGCGCGGCGCACGGTCTGGATTTCGACATGCCACCGCAAGCGGAAGAGGATGATATCCTCGAGGCTTAAACACGCTGACGGGAACAGCAGAAATCCCCCGGCATCCCGAAGATGCTGAGAATACTGGAACAGGGCGGTCCATCGGGGCCGCCTTGTTTCGTTTCGGGCGCGTGGGCTGTGGACAGTCTGCGGGCGCGGGGCTAAACCTTTGCAGACCCGAATGATTGCGCGCCGAGAGAGCCCCATGCCCACGCTGAACGATATCCGATCAACCTTTCTGAACTACTATGCAAAACAGGGGCATGAGGTTGTGGCGTCCAGCCCTCTGGTGCCGCGCAACGACCCGACGCTGATGTTCGTGAACTCGGGCATGGTGCAGTTCAAAAACCTGTTTACTGGTGTCGAGACCCGCGATTATCAGCGCGCCACAACGGCCCAGAAATGTGTGCGCGCGGGCGGCAAGCATAATGACCTCGACAATGTCGGCTATACCGCGCGGCATCATACGTTTTTCGAGATGTTGGGAAACTTCTCGTTCGGGGATTATTTCAAGCCCGAAGCCATTCCTTTCGCGTGGGAACTGATCACCAAGGAATTCGGAATCGACAAAAATCGCCTGCTGACAACGGTTTACCATACCGATGATGAGGCGTTCGAGATCTGGAAGAAGGTCGGCGTGCCCGAGGACCGGATCATTCGGATCGCCACCAGTGACAACTTCTGGCAGATGGGCCCCACCGGCCCGTGTGGGCCGTGCACTGAGATTTTCTATGATCACGGCGATCACATCTGGGGCGGCCCTCCGGGCTCGGCCGAGGAAGACGGCGACCGGTTTATCGAAATCTGGAACATCGTTTTCATGCAGAACGAGCAGTTCGAGGACGGCTCGATGGTGGAACTCGACATGCAGTCGATCGACACAGGCATGGGGCTGGAACGGATCGGGGCCTTGCTGCAGGGCAGCCACGACAACTATGACACCGATTTGTTCAAGACGCTGATCGAGGCGTCGGCGGACGCGACAGGCGTCGATCCCTATGGCGACCAGAACGTGCACCACCGCGTGATTGCGGATCACCTGCGTTCGACCTCGTTCCTGATTGCCGACGGGGTTATGCCCTCGAACGACGGGCGCGGTTACGTGCTGCGCCGGATCATGCGCCGCGCCATGCGTCACGCGCATCTGCTTGGCGCGAAGGACCCGGTGATGCACCGGCTGGTGCCCTCGCTGGTGCAATTGATGGGTGCGCAGTATTCCGAACTGGGGCAGGCACAGGCGCTGATCGAAGAAACGCTGCTGCTGGAAGAAACCCGGTTCAAGCAGACCCTCGACCGCGGTCTCAAGCTGCTGGATGATGAAGTCGCAAGCCTGCCGGACGGCGCGGCCTTGCCTGGGGATGCAGCGTTCAAGCTTTACGACACCTACGGCTTCCCGCTGGACCTGACGCAAGACGCGTTGCGTGAAAAGGGCCGTACCGTGGATACCGATGGTTTTGACGCGGCGATGGCCGAACAAAAAGCCAAGGCCCGCGCGGCCTGGGCCGGTTCCGGTGAGGCCGCTGATCAGGCTGTTTGGTTTGACGTGCTGGACACTGCCGGGGCCACGGATTTCCTTGGCTACGACACCGAGAAGGCCGAGGGGCAGGTTGCCGCTCTGGTCGTCGATGGCGCTCTGGTCGATAAGATCGAACAGGGGGGCAGCGGCTGGGTCGTCGTGAACCAGACCCCGTTCTATGGCGAGGCCGGGGGGCAGGTTGGTGACTCGGGTGAGATTCGTAGGGTGGAAGAGCGCGACGATGTCGCCCGCGTGGAAGACACGAAGAAGTTCGCGGACGGAAAAGTCTACGCCCACAAAGTGACGGTGGATCAGGGCGCGTTGTCGAAGGGCGATGCGGTCGAGCTTGAGGTCGACCACGCGCGGCGCACGGCGATCCGCTCTAACCACTCGGCCACGCACCTTCTGCACGAGGCCCTGCGCGAGACGCTGGGTGATCACGTGGCACAGCGCGGTTCATTGAACGCCGAGGATCGTTTGCGGTTCGACTTCAGCCATTCAAAGGCGCTGACTCTGGACGAGGTGCACAAGGTCGAACGGCAGGTCAATGAGTTCATCCGGCAGAACTCGACCGTCGAAACCCGGATCATGACCCCGGACGACGCCCGCGCGCTGGGGGCGCAGGCGCTGTTTGGTGAGAAATACGGCGATGAGGTGCGCGTTGTGTCGATGGGCAAGGCACCCACCGGCAAGGGGCAGGATGGCGAAACGTGGTCGATTGAGCTGTGCGGCGGGACACATGTGCGCCAGACCGGCGATATCGGCACCTTTGTCGTGCTTGGCGACAGCGCCAGCAGCGCAGGCGTTCGGCGCATCGAGGCGCTGACCGGGGACGACGCGTTCCAATATCTGTCGGCGCAGGATCACCGTCTGGCGCAAATCGCGCTGGAGCTGAAAGCCCAGCCCGGCGACGTGGTTGGCCGGGTGAAGGCGCTGATTGATGAGCGGAAGTCGCTGCAAAACGAAGTCGCTCAGTTGCGTCGCGATCTGGCGATGGCCGGCGGAGCGGGGCAGGGCAACGGGGCCGAAGCGCAGGACGTGAACGGTGTCAAATTCCTCGCGCAGGCGCTGACAGGTGTATCGGGCAAGGATTTGCCTGCCCTGATCGACGAACACAAATCCCGTCTGGGATCGGGTGCTGTTCTGCTGATTGCGGATACCGGCGGCAAGGCCGCCGTTGCCGCTGGGGTCACGGGCGATCTGACCGACAGGATTTCTGCGGTTGATCTGGTCAAGGCCGCCGTTGTGGAACTGGGCGGCAAGGGCGGCGGCGGACGCCCTGACATGGCGCAAGGCGGCGGTCGGGATGCGGCCAACGCGGATGCGGCCATCAAAGCCGCCGAACAGGTTTTGGGAGGATAAAGTGGCGGCACTTTGGATTGCACATGTCACGGTGACAGATACCGAGGCATACGGAAAATACGCCGAACTGGCAGGACCGGCGATCGCCAATCACGGCGGTGAGTTCATTGCCCGCGCGGCGCGCTACGTTCAACTGGAAGGCAAGGAAAGGCCGCGCAATGTGGTTGCGCGGTTTCCCTCCCTCGAGGCTGCGGTCGAGTGCTACAACTCGGCCGAGTATCAGGCAGCGCTTGATCACGCCCGGGGCGCAAGTGAGCGCGAATTGGTGGTCGTTGAAATCACCGAGTGAGAATCGGTTTTCGGTTCTTCGGCCTGCGTTTTCGGCTAAATGGCCTGCTTGTAAGCGAATTTCGGCTCACTACTTTTCTGGCTCGTCTGGCGCAGGCCAGTGGTGTCGGGTTGTGAGTAAAGTTTCAAAATTGTCATAACTTCTATGCACTTGGCGTGGGGGCTGTTCATCTGCCTTCGCGTCAATTATGGCGCCCCCGTCTAAATTCTTGCGCGAAATGGTCTAAGAAAATGACGAGTTTCCGCCTTTTTTCGCCGCCAATCTGAGCGGGCATTGCGTGAGCAGAGCGATTTGCGGTTAAAGTCCAGAAAGCCGTAAACATGTTCAGTTTGATCGCGATTGCTCGGACAAACTTGGATTGAGGTGCAGGGATGAAATTTTGGGCAGGTCAATTCGGTGCCGCTGGTAAGCGGTTTGCGATCAAGCTGGGGCTTTCCGCCCTTGTGGTTGGCGCGCTGTTTGCTACCCCCCAGGCACACGCTTCAGAAGGCGCATTTATTCCCAGTGTCGCTGCTTCGTCTCCGCCATCGGGCGCGCGGGATTTGTGCCGGCAATATAGTTGGGCATGTTCCTCCAAACGGTCCGTGAAGCTTTCGAGCCAGCAGGAGATGAACATCGTCAAAAACGTTAACCGCCGGGTCAATGCAACAACCCGCGCGATTACGGATCAATCCCAGTACAGAACACAAGAGCGGTGGGCGTTGCCTACGTCACTGGGCGGGGATTGCGAAGATTTTGCCTTGCTGAAGAAAAGGGATCTGATCAAGGCGGGGATCGACCCCAACAAACTTCTGATCGCCACCGTTCTGGATACAAGCCGCACTCCGCACGCTGTTTTGGTGTATCGCTCGGCCAGAGGGGATCTGGTGTTGGATAACCTGACGAACCGAATCAAACCCTGGTCCTCGACCCGCTACCTGTTTTTGCGCATGCAGGACCCGAATCAACCCCGTCGCTGGGTTGGGGTTTACGGAAGAAGCTGACTGCGGACCTGCAGAAAACCAGATTTTTAAGTTAGAACCGGCGCCAGTCATGTTGCGCCGGTTCTTTGTTTTTGTGATGTCTAGAGCTTGGTGATTTTCGAAATCACGGGCCCGGCTTCAGGTCAGATGTCGTGGTCGCCGTCACCATCACCATCACCATCTCCATCACCGTCGCCATCTCCATCACCGTCGCCATCGCCTGGTCCGTCGTTGTCACCCGGTCCGTCGTTGTCACCCGGTCCGTCGTTGTCGCCCGGTCCGTCGTTGTCACCCGGTCCGTCGTTGTCACCCGGTCCGTCGTTGTCACCCGGTCCGTCGTTGTCACCCGGTCCGTCGTTGTCGCCCGGTCCGTCGTTGTCGCCCGGTCCGTCGTTGTCGCCCGGTCCGTCGTCATCACCGGGTCCACCGTTGTCGCCGGGTCCACCGGTATCACCCGGTCCGCCGGTGTCGCCTTCATCGGCTGGGCCGTCTCCGGTTCTCGTGTCGGTGAAGCCTGTCGATTCGGTCGCAAAGTCGGATATCACGTCCGCCAGCGGAGAGCATTCTGCGCCGAGCCGCGCGATGATCCTGTCAAAGTCGTTGCGGCGCTGCAGGTAGCGGATCATCCCGGATGTGACAGCGTCGCATTCGCACAGAACCTGAGTCGATGCACCGGACTGACGCGCGGTTTTGATATCGCATACCCCTGCCGCAAAAGCTCCTCCGGCGGGAGATAAAAGGAAAGTGGTAGCCGCAAAAAACAGCGGCAATTTGCGTGATTGGATGCCCATGTCGAACTCCTCGGCACTTGTTAACTCTTTCACGTCGAACTTATGCACCACACAACTATCGGTGTTTATGAACAACGTCACACTTACGCCGCAAATACACCTTTTTGTAGTCAGATTTACAAGACTGCCAGAGGATGCATCGATTAGAATTAATCTTACTTAAAGTTGAAACGATAACGAAAACAGAAAGAAGGCCTGCCGTTGGGGCAGGCCTTCGCAAATTCACAATATCGAAACCCGAAGCAAAGATGCCACACAGCATCTATTGTTTCCGACGCGAACAGCCGGATCGGGTCAAAATCAGGCGGATCTTGCCATGCGTTTGCGCTCATGCGGATCCAAAAAGCGCTTGCGCAGGCGTACCGCGTTGGGGGTCACCTCGACCAGCTCGTCGTCATCGATATAGGCGATGGCTTCTTCCAGCGAGAACTGAACGTGAGGTGTCAGGCGAACCGCGTCGTCCGAGCCGTTTGCGCGCACGTTCGTCAGCTTCTTGCCTTTCAGCGGGTTCACTTCCAGATCGTTGTCGCGCGAGTGCTCGCCGATCACCATGCCCTGATAGACATCAGCCTGAGGGCCAACGAACATGCGGCCACGCTCTTCCAGATTCCACAGCGCATAAGCCACGGCCTGACCTTTTTCCATCGAGATCAGAACGCCCGCGCGGCGTCCCGGGATCGGGCCTTTATGCGCGGCCCAACCGTGGAATACGCGGTTCAGAACGCCGGTGCCGCGGGTGTCGGTCAGGAACTCTCCGTGATAGCCGATCAGCCCACGCGACGGCACATGGGCGATGATGCGGGTCTTGCCGACACCGGCGGGGCGCATTTCGACCAGCTCGCCTTTGCGCGCGCCGGTGACTTTTTCGATCACAGCGCCCGAGAATTCGTCGTCCACGTCGATGGTGACTTCTTCGACCGGTTCCAGTCGCTGACCATCTTCTTCACGGAACAGAACCTGTGGGCGCGAGATGCTGAGCTCGAACCCTTCGCGGCGCATGTTCTCGATCAGAACGCCCATCTGCAGTTCGCCACGACCCGCGACCTCGAAGGCTTCGCCGCCGGGGGTGTCGCTGATGCGGATGGCGACGTTCGACTCGGCCTCTTTCATCAGCCGGTCGCGGATCACGCGCGACTGGACCTTTTTGCCATCCCGACCGGCCAAAGGTGAATCGTTGATGCCGAAGGTCACGGTGATGGTCGGCGGGTCGATGGGCTGGGCGGGCAGGGCCTCATCGACCTGCGGCGAGACCAGCGAATCCGCCACGGTCGCCTTGCTCATGCCTGCGATGGTGACAATGTCACCGGCTTCGGCCACGTCGATAGGCTGCTGCGCCAGACCACGGAAGGCCAGGATTTTCGAGGCGCGGAAGTTTTCGATCAGCGTGCCATCGCGGGACAGCGCCTTGAGGCTGTCGCCCGCCTTCAGCGTGCCGCTTTCCACGCGACCGGTCAGAATGCGGCCGATGAACGGATCGCTGCCCAGCGTGGTGGCCAGCATGCGGAAGGGTTCGTCTTTCTTGTCGGCCTGTTTCGGGGCCGGGACGTGATCGACGATCAGGTCGAACAGCGCGGTCAGGTCCTTGCGCGGCCCGTCCAGTTCCATATCCGCCCAGCCCGAGCGGCCCGAGGCGTACATGGAAGGGAAGTCCAGCTGGTCGTCATCGGCACCGAGGTTGGCGAACAGGTCGAAGCATTCGTCCAGCGCGCGGTCGGGCTCGGCATCGGGTTTGTCCACCTTGTTCAGCACAACGATGGGGCGCAGACCCAGCGCCAGCGCCTTGGAGGTCACGAATTTGGTCTGCGGCATCGGGCCTTCGGCAGCGTCGACCAGCAAAACCACACCATCGACCATCGACAGGATACGCTCGACCTCACCACCGAAATCGGCGTGGCCGGGGGTGTCGACGATGTTGATCCGGGTGCCCTTCCACTCGACCGATGTGGCCTTGGCAAGGATGGTGATGCCGCGTTCGCGCTCCAGATCGTTGCTGTCCATGGCGCGTTCAGCCACGGCCTGATTTTCCCGGAACGCGCCGGATTGTTTGAGCAGTTCATCGACCAGAGTCGTCTTGCCGTGGTCCACGTGAGCGATGATTGCGATATTGCGCAGGTCCATGAGAGGTCAGCCTTTGAACGGGAAGTTGCCGCGCGCATAACGCGGCGCGGCGGAATATGCCAGCCCTAACCTTTGGTCCGCGTCGTGCGGCCTGAAAAAACCGGCCAATGTGGTGGATGCGGGCTCGATTCCGGGCGGCAGGGGCGCAGGTCAGGATTACCTGACTATGGATTGCTGCAGAATGGTGTAGCATGCAGCCCATATTTATTGATTTGTTGGTGAGTATTTTCTGATGACGACATTTGCGAAGTCCGTCATTTTTGCTTCGGCATTGATAGCGGCGCTAGGGTGGCTTGCAGGCGGGGGGTCCGTCGATAGTGATGCAGCCAATCTGAGTGAACAGTCTGATGGTAGCGTGATTTAAGCGTCGTTCAGCTTGTAGCAGGGGGAAAGGGGCCTTTTTCGGCTCCTTTTTCTTTGCTGTGGTTAATCTGCTGATCCCACCACCGCCGAAAAATGGTCGGCCAATTGTGGTTGAAGCCAGCGCCAAAGCGCGGGCGCGCCTTTCTCGATGGCTGGCCTGACCCGGGATTCGATCTGCGCATAGGTGACGTTGTAATCCACCCAGGACCCGCCGCCGTTTTCCAGATTGGCGATTGGGGTTTGGAACCGGTCTACCGCCTTGGCAAATCGGGCGTCATGGCTCTCGGCTGCTTCGAACTCGCGCCAAAGATCGGCGAAGGCCGCGCCTTGGGGCAAGGGGAGCAATCCGAACAGGCGCGCGGCGGCGGCCTCTTCCTTGGCGGCCTGCGCGGCGTGGTCCACCTGCCCGTGGATCGGGTGATCTCCGGCGTCGATTTCGACAATGTCGTGCAGCAGGAGCATCTGCAGAACGCGGTCGATCCGGACGTTGTCGTCGGCATGCTCGCCCAGAACCCAGGCATAGAGCATGATGTGCCAGGAATGCTCGGCCGAGTTCTCGAACCGGTCACTGGCTATATTGCGAGAGCCGCGCAGAACAGATTTCAACTGATCGGCCTCGGTCAGCAGAGGCAGCCTTTGCGTGAATGCATTGTTCACAGGCGTATGGCCCGACAGAAGGTCCAGCGCATGTTGATGCGCCAAGGGGAATGCATCGACCAAATAGGCCGCGCGCCCACCGGCCAGATTGGCGCGGACCACGTCCACATGGTCTGGCCGGGGCTGCGATGCGCAGAGAACCTGAAACATCGGCTGGCTACGGTCGAGAATTTTGGCGAAGCGGGCGTCGGGTGTCTGGTCGGCTTCGAACTCGGTCCACAGGGCCAGAAACTCGGCGGCCTGATCCTGTGGCAGCAGGCCGAATAGTTCATGCGCAGCGGAGTGTTCCGCCTTTGCGAGGGCCTGCCAGTCGGTTTTTTCGTGGATTGGGTGATCGCCGACGATAATCTCGACCAGATCATGCAGCAGCAGCATCCGGATCACGCGGTCGATTAATACGTCCGGGCCGGCCAGCGGCGCCAGAACCAGCGCCCATAACGCCAGATGCCAGCTGTGTTCGGCGGAGTTTTCAGGGCGCGACTGGTCGAGCAGGACATTTGCCCGCTCAACCGTTTTCAATGCATCGGCCCGTTTCAGGAAAGCGATTTGCGCCGACAGCCGGTCGGTCATTGCTTTTCGATCGCCTTCAGCCGCTCGCGATGTGCGGACAGCCGTTTGATGACGAACTGGCGGGCCTTGCGTTCCGCCAGACGCACGCGGATTTCGGTCAGAAACGCCTCTTCCAGCGATTGCGACGCCGCGCCCAGAACCTCGCCGACCTCGACAAAGAACCGGTCTTCACCGGTCTCATCCATGACCTTCATCGTGTCCTCGGCCAGCTTGGCCGCAAGGTTCGTGATCGTGTCGGACATCAGCGCGTTGTCTCGGTCAGGCGGCGCTTCACATAATCGCTGACATCGGTGATCAGCGTGTCCATGTGGCGGTCCTGGAAGAAGTGATCGGCACCCTCGACCTCATTATGAGTGATGGTGATGCCCTTCTGCTCGTGCAGTTTGTTGACCAGCGAGGTGGTGTCGGCGGGCGGCGCTACGCGGTCCGACGACCCGTTGATGATCAGACCGGACGAGGGGCACGGGGCCAGAAACGAAAAGTCGTACATATTGGCGGGTGGCGACACGCTGATGAAGCCGGTGATTTCCGGGCGGCGCATCAGCAACTGCATGCCGATCCACGCGCCGAACGAAAACCCTGCGACCCAGCAGTGTTTCGAGTTGTTGTTCATCGACTGCAGGTAATCCAGCGCCGATGCCGCATCGCTCAGCTCACCGACGCCTTGATCGTATTCGCCCTGGCTGCGGCCCACACCGCGGAAGTTGAAGCGCAACACGGTGAAACCCATGTTGTAGAACGCGTAGTGCAGGTTATAGACCACCTTGTTGTTCATGGTCCCGCCGAACTGGGGATGCGGGTGCAGCACGATGGCGATCGGTGCGTCTTTTTCCTTTTGCGGGTGGTAGCGGCCTTCTAGGCGGCCTTCGGGTCCGGGAAAAATCACCTCGGGCATGTGTGCTTTGGTCCTGTCTTTTTCGTGCGGGTGCCCGGATATACTTGACGATAATCGTCGGACACCTTAGAACGGTTCTAATTATCTTGCTCAGCGCTATATCGCTGCCCGTCGGAGATACGCACTGGCGGCGGCGGCGTCAATGATTTCACGCGGATCTGGCTAAGAGGACGGGAATATGAAGCTTTCGACCAAGGGTCGTTACGCCATGGTTGCCTTGGCCGATATTGCGCTGCAGCCGTCGGACCGGCTGGTGACGCTGGGTGAAATCTCGGAACGTCAGGATATTTCGCTGCCCTACCTGGAACAGTTGTTCGTCAAACTGCGCCGGGCCGAGCTTGTGTCCTCGGTGCGCGGTCCGGGCGGGGGCTACCGGCTTGCGCGTCCGGCGTCAGAGATTCGCGTGGTCGAGGTGTTGGCTGCGGTCGATGAAACCGTTGATGCGCTGCAAAAGGGCGCGGGGGCTTCGGGGGCGTCCTCGGGCAGCCGGGCGCAATCGCTGACAAACAGGTTGTGGGAAGGCCTGAGCGCCCATGTCTACGTGTTCCTGCACCAGACAAGACTTTCTGACGTGATCAAGAATGACCTGGCTCCGTGCCCGGCTGTGCCCAGCCTGTTTTCAATCGTTGATGACTGAGATGAGGGTCCGATCCGCGATGAATCGCAGCGAGAAAAAGATGCATCCATGAAACGTGTTTATCTGGATCATAACGCAACAACGCCCCTGCGGCCCGAGGCGCGCGACGCGATGATCGCGGCGATGGATGTGTGTGGAAACCCATCCTCGGTCCATGCCGAAGGGCGTGCGGCCAAGGCGTTGGTGGAACGCGCGCGGGCGCAGGTGGCGGCGGCCTTTGGTGCAGATGGGGCGGATATCGTTTTCACATCCGGATCGACAGAAGGCGCTGCGCTGACGTTGGGCGGGCGTGATCTGCATGGCGCTGCAATTGAACATGATGCGGTAAGGGCTTGGATAAATGAGGACTTGCCCGTTTCCAATGCGGGTATGGTCGCGGTTCAAAATCCCGCGCGATCCACGCTGCAACTGGCAAATTCGGAAACGGGTATCGTGCAATCCCTGCCGTCGGGTCTGGCGGTGACGGATGCAACGCAGGCGTTCGGAAAGCTGCCCGTTGCGTTCAACTGGCTGGATACGCAGATGGCGCTGATTTCGGCCCACAAGCTGGGTGGTCCCAAGGGGGTCGGTGCTGTTGTGATGAAGCGAGGCACCGATCTTGCCGCCCAGATCAAGGGTGGCGGGCAAGAGATGGGGCGCAGGTCCGGCACGGAAAATGTGTTTGGAATAGCGGGTTTCGGTGCTGCAGCTGAAGCGGCGGCACGCGATCTGGCGAACGGTGTCTGGGCGCAGGTTGAAGAATTTAGAAATATTCTAGAAAACGCTCTTGAGGCTGCGATAAAATCACCTATTTTTGTCGGAAAAGGTCAGGAGTGCCTACCGAACACGCTCTGCTTTGCCTCGCCCGGCTGGAAGGGTGAAACGCAGGTGATGCAGATGGATTTGTCGGGTTTTGCGGTCAGTGCGGGCTCTGCCTGTTCCAGCGGCAAGGTTCGCGCCAGCGCGGTATTGACTGCAATGGGATATGATGAGGTGACAGCAGCCAGCGCAATCCGCGTGTCGCTGGGCCCTCGGACAACGAAAGAAGATGTGCTGCGTTTCGCCGAAACGTGGCTTGAGAAAGAGAAAAAGCATCGCGCGCGGGCCGCGTGATCTGACGGAGGGTAAAAGATGGCCGCTTTGGACCAGACCCAGGTGAAAGAGGGTGTCGATCAGGAAACCGTGGATGCGGTGCGCGAGGTCGGGACTTATAAATACGGCTGGGACACGGATATCGAGATGGAATACGCGCCCAAGGGCGTGAACCCCGATATCGTGCGGTTGATTTCCGAGAAAAACGAAGAGCCCGAGTGGATGACCGAATGGCGTCTGTCGGCCTTCGAGCGCTGGACCAAGATGGACGAGCCGAAATGGGCGATGGTTCACTATCCGCCAATCGACTTTCAGGACCAGTATTATTATGCGCGCCCCAAGTCGATGGAGGAAAAGCCCAAATCGCTGGATGAGGTCGATCCCAAGCTGCTGGCCACATACGAAAAGCTGGGTATCCCCCTGAAAGAACAGATGATTCTGGCTGGTGTCGAAGGGGCTGAGAATATGCCCGCCGAAGGCCGCAAGGTCGCTGTGGACGCGGTGTTCGACTCGGTATCCGTAGGCACGACCTTTCAGGATGAGCTGGCAAAGCACGGTGTCATCTTCTGTTCGATCTCCGAAGCGATCAAAGAGCATCCTGAGTTGGTAAAGAAATACCTCGGCACCGTTGTTCCGGTCTCGGACAATTTCTATGCCACGCTGAACTCGGCTGTCTTCTCGGACGGGTCTTTCGTCTACATCCCGCCGGGCGTCCGTTGCCCGATGGAACTGAGCACTTATTTCCGTATCAACGCGGAAAACACGGGTCAGTTCGAGCGTACTCTGATCATTGCCGACAAAGGCTCGTACGTATCCTACCTTGAGGGTTGCACCGCACCCCAGCGGGATACGGCGCAGTTGCACGCCGCCGTTGTTGAGATCATCGTCGAAGAAGACGCCGAGGTGAAATACTCGACCGTCCAGAACTGGTTCCCTGGGGATGAGAACGGCAAAGGTGGCATCTATAACTTCGTGACCAAGCGCGCCGATTGCCGGGGCGACCGGTCCAAGGTGATGTGGACGCAGGTCGAAACCGGTTCAGCCGTGACGTGGAAATACCCGTCCTGCATCTTGCGCGGCAATGAAAGCCAGGGCGAGTTTTACTCGATTGCGATCACCAACAACATGCAGCAAGCCGACACCGGCACCAAGATGGTTCATCTGGGCAAGAACACCAAGTCGCGCATCGTCTCCAAGGGCATCAGCGCGGGCAAGGCGCAGAACACCTATCGCGGTCTGGTCTCGATGCACCCCAAGGCCAAGGACAGCCGCAACTACACCCAATGCGACAGCTTGCTGATCGGTGACAAATGCGGCGCGCACACGGTTCCGTATATCGAGGTCAAGAACAACTCGTCCCGTGTTGAGCATGAGGCGACGACCTCGAAAGTGGACGACGATCAACTGTTCTACTGCCGCCAGCGGGGCATGGATGAGGAAGAGGCCGTGGCGCTGGTTGTCAACGGATTCTGCAAGGACGTGCTGCAGGCCCTGCCGATGGAATTTGCCATGGAAGCGCAGCAATTGGTAGCGATTAGCCTAGAAGGATCAGTGGGTTAACACGCCATGTTGCAGCTTTGGACCAATCCCCAGGTTGCGCCGTTTGTGGCGTTGCGTTCAGCGGGTGTATGCCTGTCGGTTCTGCATTGGATCGGGGTGCGACATGTAGGCTGGTATCATCCTGAGATTGTGAATTGCTCGTCCCACTCTCGCTTGCTAAGCAGGCCAGAGCAGCAAATCAGAACGAGCGGTAACAGCGTCGATGATGGAAGAGCAGAAGTCGGGTTTTCAGGCGCGTGTCGAGCGCATCAATGCCCGGGCCGAAGAGGCCGCGAAACACCGGCCAAACAAGGCGTGCGGGCCAAGCCTGTGGCGGCGTCTGGCCTATCCGGCGGGCTTCGTCGCAGCGTTTCTTCTGGGCGTGGGGGCGATATTCCTGTTGCGCTATGTTCAGTTGCAGATGGTCGGCGTTCCCGGCGATGCCAAGGGAAGCACGCAGGATGTTGTCGGGCTGGCTTTGGCTGGCGGCGCGGTCTTCCTTATTTCAAACATGCTGAAAGGCGGGCAGAAAGAGTTTGCCAGCACCAGCACGTTGGCGATGCTGTTAACAACATTCACGTTTCACAACACCGTATGGGCCTATCCGGATCTCTTCGAGCGGGTCTACGGGCCGGATTGGGTGGACGCGGTGCAGGATCACACGCCTGCATCAAGCATTCGGTTCTTCAACAACGTGATCGAGTTCGACTGACCGAACGACAACTCATCGATACAGCCGGACGGGCACCCAAATGTGGTGCGCGGACGCATGGCAATCAGCCAAATCAACGGGTGCTCAACTGCGCGGCCTCATGTCCTTTCGACGTGTGGGGCGCTGGGAATTCTGACGCGACAAGGACACAGCCATCTGCGTGATGGCATTGGTATAGACGAGGTAAAAATGCTGGAAATCAAGAACCTGCACGTTCAGCTTGAAGAAGAAGACAAGCAGATCCTGAAAGGTGTGGACCTGACGGTTGAGGCCGGCAAGGTGCATGCGATCATGGGGCCGAACGGCTCGGGCAAGTCGACCCTCAGCTATGTGCTGTCGGGCCGCGACGGCTATGAAGTCACCGAAGGCTCGGCCACGCTGGACGGCGAAGACCTGCTTGAGATGGAGCCGGAAGAGCGCGCGGCGGCTGGTGTTTTCCTTGCCTTCCAGTATCCGGTTGAAATTCCGGGCGTCGGCAACATGACCTTCCTGCGCACCGCCGTGAACGCCCAGCGCAAGGCACGCGGAGAAGAGGAACTTTCGGCGGCAGACTTCCTGAAAGAGGTTCGCGCCAAGGCCAAGACGCTGAAGATCGATGCCGATATGCTGAAGCGTCCGGTTAATGTGGGCTTTTCGGGCGGTGAGAAAAAGCGCAACGAAATCCTGCAGATGGCCATGCTGGAGCCAAAGATGTGCATCATGGACGAGACCGACTCGGGCCTCGACGTGGATGCGATGAAGCTGGTGGCCGAAGGTGTGAACGCTCTGCGCGACGAAGGGCGCGGGTTCCTGGTGATCACGCACTATCAGCGTCTGCTGGATCACATCAAACCCGACGTCGTGCACATCATGGCAGACGGCCGTATCGTCAAATCCGGCGGTCCCGAACTGGCGCTGGAAGTTGAACATAACGGTTACGCCGACATTCTGGCCGAGGTGAACTGATGGCTTTGCCGCAAACAAAACAGACCGCAACCGAGGCGCGGCTGGCGTCCTTGACCATGCCCGATCCGGGCTGCACCAAAGCGGCGCGCGAGGGCGCTTTGGCCCGCGTGCGCGAGATGGGATTGCCCGGTCGCCGTGACGAATACTGGAAATACACCCAGCCCGACACGCTGATCTCGCCCGATGCGCCGAATGCGGCCTTGTTCAACGCAGGCGAGCCGATGGTGTTCAGCGACGTCGACCGCCTGAAAATCGTGTTCGTTGACGGTGTGTTCAGCCCCGAGCAATCTGACGATCTGAGCCTTGAAGGTGTAAAGATCGACCGGCTTGAGGATATCTGCTGCAAGGATATCCATTGGGCGAAAGACCTGTATGGCAAGCTGGAAGAGCGGGGCCAGACCCCGGTGCAGCGCCCGCTGGCTGCATTGAACACGGCCTATGCGACGGACGGGGCGGCGATCCATGTGACGGGCAAACCGTCCAAGCCGATCAACTTTATTTATCGCCACGAATCCGAAAGCTCGGATGCGATCCTGCACCATGTGGTGCGCGTGGAAAGCGACGCCGAGGTGACCATCCTCGAGACCGGTCCGGCGGCGTCGCGGTTCAACAAATGCATGGAAATCGACATTGCCGACAATGGCACGCTGCACCACGTTAGGGCACAGGGTCGCGATCACGAGCGGCGCGCGGTGACGCATATGTTTACGCGTCTGGGCAAGGAATCGACCTATAAATCCTTCACCCTGACGGCGAACGGTGTTCTGACACGCAACGAACAGGTCGTTGAACTGACCGGAGATGACGCGGTGGCCCATGTGGCTGGTGCCTGCGTTGGCGATGGTGATTTCCACCACGACGATACCGTTTTCGTCACCCATGACGCGGTGAATTGCGAAAGCCGTCAGGTCTTCAAGAAGGTTCTGCGCAACGGCGCGACGGGCGTGTTTCAGGGCAAGATTCTTGTGAAAGAAGGCGCGCAAAAGACCGACGGGTACCAGATCAGCCAATCACTGCTGCTGGATGACGACAGCCAGTTCCTGGCTAAGCCCGAGCTTGAGATCTATGCCGATGACGTTGCCTGCTCGCACGGGTCGACCTCGGGGGCGATTGACGAAACCGCGCTGTTCTATCTGCGGTCGCGCGGTGTGCCTGCGAAGGATGCCACCAACCTGCTGACGCTGGCCTTTCTGGCCGAGGCGGTGGACGAGATCGAAGACAGCGAACTGGCCGAAGAGATCGTGACCCGTCTGGAAGGCTGGTTGGCGCGTCACAGCTAATGCCTGTCACAACAGATATCGTGGCGACCTATCGGGGGCCGGGGCGCGTTGTGCGCCGGCTTCTTGATATGGGCCCGCGCGAAGACCGGGCGCTGGCCTTTGTGATGGCGTTCTGCGTGGTGGCTTTTGTTGCGCAGATGCCCAGCCTTGCGCGCCGCGCGCATTTGGAAGGTGTGGAGCTGAACATGCTGCTGGGCGGGGCCTTGCTGGGCTCTGTCTTTATCCTGCCGCTGTTGTTCTACTTTCTGGCGTTGCTGTCACATTGGGCCGCACGTCTGGTGGGTGGTCACGGGACCGCCTATGGCGCAAGGCTTGCCCTGTTCTGGGCTTTGCTGTCCTCGGCACCGCTGGTGTTGCTGAACGGTCTGGTCGCCGGTTTCATTGGTCCGGGGCCCGCCCTGACGCTGGTTGGTGCCGTATGGGTTGCCGTTTTTGTCTGGTTCTGGTTATCCGGTCTCAGACAAGTGCAGAGGTCTGCGGAATGAACATGGCTTTTCTGGTCAATCTGGCAGTGCTGACCGTTACAACCCCCGCCGAGGCCGCGCGCCGCCTGCTGGCCTTGCACCCGGGGCGCGAGGTTTTGTGGCTGGCCTTCTTTCTGGCCGTTGTGCTCAACGGGCTTGTTCAACTGGGCATTGACTTTTTTGTAACGATACCCAGCGCCGAACGGCTGGCAGAGACTGCGGCCCTGCCGAATGCTGAACAACTGACCGCACCAGAGCCTATTCCTCTGGTGCTGGTGAAATCCGCCGGGGCAATGATGCTGAGCATCTTTGCCTTTCTCTATGTCGGGCGGTTTCTGGGCGGTTCAGGTACGTTTGATGGCGTCATGGTGCTGACGATCTGGCTGCAATACATGCAGATTGCGGCGCTGCTGATCTCGCTTGTTGTCAGCATTGCGTTGCCGGTCATGATGGTGATGCTGGTTTTGGCAACCGCGCTGCTGAGCCTTTACATCACGCTGCATTTCCTCAACGAGGCGCATCAGTTCGGGTCGCTGCTAAAGTCCTTTGGCGTGATCCTGCTGTCGGCCCTCGTCGCGGTTCCATTTGTCCTCATGTTGACCCCAAGCGGGCCCGTCTAGGAAAAACGCCAATGTACGATGTGCAGAAAATTCGCTCCGATTTTCCGATCCTGTCGCGGCAGGTCAACGGCAAACCGCTGACCTATCTGGACAACGGCGCCTCGGCGCAGAAACCGCAGGTGGTGATCGACGCCGTGACCCGCGCCTATGCCGAGGAATATTCGAACGTCCATCGCGGGTTGCACTACCTGTCAAACCTCGCGACCGAGAAATACGAGGCCGTGCGCGGCACGATCGCGCGGTTCCTTGGCGCGGCGGATGAGGATGAGATCGTCCTGAATTCCGGCACGACCGAGGGCATCAATCTGGTCGCCTATGGCTGGGCCATGCCACGGCTCGAGGCCGGGGATGAAATCGTTCTGAGTGTCATGGAACATCACGCCAACATCGTGCCCTGGCACTTCCTGCGCGAACGTCAGGGTGTTGTTCTGAAATGGGTCGATGTGGGTGCCGATGGCGGGCTGGACCCGCAGGCGGTTATCGATGCGATTGGCCCGAAAACCAGGCTGGTTGCCGTCACCCAATGTTCGAACGTGCTGGGCACGGTGGTGGACGTCAAGGCGATCACCCAGGGCGCGCATGCAAAGGGCGTACCGGTTCTGGTGGATGGCAGCCAGGGGGCCGTTCATATGCCGGTCGACGTGCAGGACATCGGCTGCGATTTCTACGCGATCACCGGGCACAAGCTGTACGGCCCCTCTGGCTCAGGCGCGATTTACATCAAATCCGAACGCATGGCCGAGATGCGCCCCTTTATCGGCGGCGGCGACATGATCAAAGAGGTCAGCAAGGATCAGGTCATCTATAACGACCCGCCGATGAAATTCGAGGCCGGCACTCCGGGCATTGTGCAAACCATCGGTCTGGGTGTCGCGCTGGACTACATGATGGGTCTGGGCATGGACAAAATCGCCGCGCACGAGGCTGGTCTGCGCGACTATGCGATGCAGCGGCTGACGGGGCTCAACTGGCTGCAGGTTCAGGGCACCCGACCGGACAAGGCTGCGATCTTCAGCTTCACGCTGGACGGGGCAGGGCACGCGCATGACGTATCGACCATTCTGGATAAGAAGGGTGTCGCCGTCCGCGCCGGTCACCACTGTGCCGGGCCCTTGATGGATCACCTTGGCGTGACTGCAACCTGTCGTGCGAGCTTTGGCCTGTATAACACTACGGATGAGGTCGATACCCTGGTCGAGGCGCTTGAACTGGCCCATGATCTGTTCGCCTGAACGAGGGTCGGCCGACCGCCAAAACCTTTGCGCTGCGGACAGATTTCCAGTTGCACCCGGATCGGATCAGGGTTAGCTAACGGCCAAGGCACCTGTAGCTCAGCTGGATAGAGCGCTGCCCTCCGAAGGCAGAGGCCAGAGGTTCGAATCCTCTCAGGTGCGCCACTTCTTGATCATCTCGGTTCCAGAGCGCGCTTTTTCTGCGTTGCCCGCGGCCAATTTGGTCTTGGGTGCATCGTCTCAAATAACAAAGGCGCCGACATCACAATGGATGACGACGCCGACGGCGCGGTCTTCGGTGAAAAGTGGTTTCTAACTTAGCCGCGCCAGGTGCGGATGACGCCGCAATCCATGTGGACGAAATTCGAACGGTAGTACTGGCCCACGCCACCTGCACGGCAAGACATGGCTGCTTTGGCCATCTGGGAAACCGAGCGGGACGCGAGGCGCAGATCAGCGGCCTGGCCCTGCATATGCAATGAATTGCGTGCCACGCGGCGGGATTTCGACCGCAACATCGCGTTCGTCTGGGGTGAGCGGTAGCCCGACAGCAGCATATATGGCTCGTTCACGTCCAGAAGGTTGTGCGAGGCTGCCATGATGTCGATCGTGCGCAGATCCATGGACTTGACCTGATCGGTCCGCCAGTCGCGCATGAAGTGGTTCACCTCTTTGACGGCATCCTTGATGTACTTGCCATCCACCCAATAGATCATGTCAATCCGTTCGCCGGTGCGACCGGAATACATGCGGATACGGCGGATATCGCCACCGCCGCGAAGGAAACCTGCTGCATTGGAGAAAGTAGGTGCTGCGGCAACCGTCGTGGCCGCGAATGCGCCCAATAGGGCACGCCGGGTCAAGCCCGATGCACTGCTCTTGGTCATTTCTTGTCGTCCCGTACTGTTCCTGCCTGCACACGATGTTACGCGCGCTGTCTTAATTTTTTCCCATCCCAGATGGCAGTTTTATGGCACAATCGGATTCTGCGGCCAAGAAGTGTTTCATTTGCACCTTATCAAGGGGGAATTTTCGGCAGTTTTTTGCGCACGTGACGTAATATTGCACATTTCTGAGCGACTGAGTCTTTTGTGCAACCGGTCCGATGCAAACGCGCATCATGCGTGGAAAGAAGCGTTTGAGTAAGGAGATTGTGAATAGACATTTGCACCGGTGAAAAACCATATTAATTTGGCGTATTTCCCATATGCGCAATATATTGAATAACCAAGGTCATCCCATGTTCTCAGTTCTTCGGACCAGTACCAGTATCCTGCTCACCTCATTCTTTGCGGTGACCGCCGCCGTGGCCAACACCTCAACCGAGGTCAAAACCGGTACGGCCTTTCAGATGGCCGTCGCCGAGGCAACACCAGCGTCATCGGGGATTGGCGAGTTCTACCGGACGAACGGATTTTCGCCGATCTGGGTTGGTGAGACGCAAGAACATGCGCAACGGCGCGCCGCCCTGATCAAGGCCCTGTCTGACGTTCAAATGCATGGGCTGCCCGCCGCGCGGTATGACGTGAAAGCGTTGATGGATCAGTTGGAGCAGGCGCGCTCGGTCCGGGATATGGGCGCGATCGAGGCCGAACTGAGCCGGGTTTTCGTGACATATGCCAGCGATGTGTTCTCGGGCACGCTGCGCCCGGCGCAGGTTGACGATGGTCTGGTGCGTACGGTCAAGCGGCGCAGTGCGGCGGATCATTTGCAGGGGCTGAATGCGCAGGGTGCGGGCTATTTTCAGTCACTGGCCCCGCAAACGCGCCAGTATCGCGCGCTGATGAAGCAGAAGATGGCGCTGGAAGCTTTGATCGAACAGGGCGGATGGGGGCCAGCCGTTCCGGTGGCCAAGCTGGAATATGGCGACACCGGGCCCAACGTGATCAAACTGCGCAACCGTCTGGTGACGATGGGCTACCTGAAGCCCACCGCCAGCCCGTCCTTCGATGACACCCTTCTAGCCGCCGTCCGCGCCTTTCAGACTGCGCACGGGCTGGAACCTGACGGCGTGGCGGGTCAGGGGACGATCACGGAACTCAATCGCTCGGTCTCGGACCGGCTCAAGGCCGTCTATGTCGCGCTGGAACGGGAACGCTGGTTGCCCCGCGAGCGCGGCCAACGGCATATCCTTGTCAATCAGGCCGATTTCTCGGCCAAGATTGTCGATGATGGTCTGGTGACATTCGAAACCCGCGCGGTGATCGGCAAGAACGTTCACGACCGCCGCAGCCCCGAGTTTTCGGATGAGATGGAGCATATGGTGATCAATCCAAGCTGGTATGTTCCACGCTCGATCATCACCAAGGAATATCTGCCGAAACTGCAGTCTGACCCCAACGCGGTCGGCCACATCCAGATCACCGACCGCAGCGGCCGTCAGGTGGACCGGGGCGCGGTGGACTTTACCCAGTTCACCCGCAGCAACTTCCCGTTTGCGATGCGCCAGCCGCCCAGCAAGAGCAACGCGCTGGGTCTGGTGAAGTTCATGTTCCCTAACAAGCACAACATCTATCTGCATGATACGCCTCATAAAAACCTGTTCGCGCG
This sequence comes from Ruegeria sp. AK4, assembly GCF_056541025.1. Lineage (NCBI taxonomy): Bacteria > Pseudomonadati > Pseudomonadota > Alphaproteobacteria > Rhodobacterales > Roseobacteraceae > Ruegeria > Ruegeria sp. AK4. The sequence continues at coordinate 794,060 of NZ_JBQFXS010000001.1, read as the reverse complement.
CGAGGTTCGGGCGTTCTCGCATGGCTGCATCCGCCTGTCGGACCCGTTTGGGTTCGCTTACGCGCTGCTGGCGAAGCAGGAGGAGAACCCAAAAGCGTTTTTCCATCGCGTCCTGAACACGGGGAAAGAGACCAAGGTGAATCTTGAACAGTCGGTGCCGGTGCATCTGATCTACCGCACGGCTTACATAGGCCCGAAAGGCGAAATCCAGTATCGCCGGGATGTTTATGACCGGGATCGCAAGATTTGGGAGGCCCTGCAAAAGGCGGGGGTGGCCCTGCCGGACGTTCAGGGGTAAGCACGGGGCAAATCCTGCCAAAAGGAAGCCCGTCATGCAGTTTACCGTTCAGCAAATCGCCGACAGTCTGGGGGCCGCGTGTCAGGGCGACACCGGCCTGACCATCATGCGGGCGGCTGAGCCCGGTGATGCGGGACCAACCGATCTGGCAATGGCGATGTCCCCGAAATATGCCGAAGCGCTGTCGGGCAGCAATGCGCGTGCGGCGGTCTTGTGGGAAGGCGCGGACTGGCAGGCGCTGGGTCTGCGCGCGGCGATATTTGTTGGGCGTCCGCGGATGGCGATGGCGGGGATCACCGCGATGCTGGACCGGGGGCAGGGGGTTGAGCCGGGCATTCACCCCTCGGCTGTGATTGATCCCACTGCTGAGATTGGCGCGGATGCCTCAATCGGACCGCTGACCGCTATTGGCGCGCGCGCGCGGATTGGCGCAGGCGCGGTTGTCGGAGCGCATTGCGTGATCGGTATGGATGCGGTTCTGGGTGAACAGGCGGTGCTGCGTGAGATGGTCAGCATTGGCGCGCGAGCGCAGATTGGCGATCGCTTTATTGCCCAGCCTGGCGCGCGGATTGGCGGCGACGGGTTCAGCTATGTCACGCCGGAAGTGTCGGGCGCGGAAAACGCGCGCAAGACTTTGGGCGATCAGGGCGATGCCAAGGCGCAAAGCTGGCTGCGCATCCATTCGCTGGGCGCGGTCGAAATCGGTGACGATGTTGAGGTCGGATCGAACTGCACCATCGACAACGGTACAATCCGCAACACGCGCATTGGTGACGGCTCGAAACTGGATAACCTTGTCCATGTGGGGCACAACACGCGGGTCGGGCGGGATTGCCTGCTGTGCGGGCAGACCGGCGTGTCCGGCTCGGTCGAGATCGGCAATAACGTGGTTTTGGGCGGCCAGACCGGCGTGGTCGACAATATCTTCATCGGCGATGGCGTGATCTCGGGCGGTGGCACCAAGATTCTGTCTAACGTCCCGGCAGGACGGGTGATTATGGGCTATCCCGGCATCAAGATGGAAACTCATACGGATGTGTATAAAGCGCAACGCCGCCTGCCGCGCATGGCCCGCGACGTTGAGGCACTGAAAAAGGCTGTTTTCAAACAGTCGCCGAGCGATTAAATCATCCTCAGATTGATAATCAGGGGATCGATATGAGCATCAGCGACCGCGTCATCGCGATCATTGCAGAGCAAGCCGTGCTGGAGCCATCGGATGTGACGCCCGAAAGCACCTTGGAGGATCTGGGTATCGACAGCCTGGGTCTGGTCGAAAGCATTTTCGCCATTGAGGAAGAGTTCGACATCTCGGTCCCGTTCAACGCCAACGAACCCGAGGCCAACGATTTCGACATCTCGAACGTGGCCGCGATCATTGCCGGGATCGAAAAGCTTGTGTCGGAAAAGGTCTGACAAACGGTTATGAAACGTGTTGTCATTACCGGTGCTGGCACCATCAACTCGCTGGGCCACTCGGTCCCCGACACCCTTGAAGCGATGCGCGAAGGTCGTTGCGGTATCTCGGAACTCGAATTTCGCGACGTTGACAGGCTGGCCATCAAAATTGGCGGACAGGTGCGCGGGTTCGAGGCTGAGGGGCGGTTCAACCGCCAGCAAATGTCGCTGTACGACCGGTTCACTCAGTTCACCCTGACCGCCGCCAAGGAAGCGATCGAACAGTCCGGCATCGAATTCCACGGCGAACTGGCCGCGCGGTCCGGCGTAGTGCTGGGCACTGCGGGCGGGGGTGTGTCGACCTGGGACGACAATTACAGGTCGGTCTACGAAGACGGCAAAAACCGCGTTCACCCCTTTGTCGTTCCCAAGCTTATGAACAACGCCGCGGCCAGCCATGTGTCGATGGAACACAACCTCAAGGGTCCGAGCTTCACGGTCTCGACCGCCTGTGCCTCATCCAACCACGCAATGGCGCAGGCATTTCAGATGGTCCGCAGCGGCGCAGCCCCTGCGATGATCACCGGCGGGTCCGAATCCATGCTGTGCTTCGGCGGCGTCAAGGCGTGGGAAGGGCTGCGCGTGATGTCCAAGGATGCCTGCCGCCCCTTCAGCGCCAACCGCAACGGTATGGTGCAGGGCGAAGGGGCCGGGATCTTTGTGTTCGAGGAATATGAACACGCCCGTGCGCGCGGCGCTGAGATTCTGTGCGAGCTCGTCGGGTTTGCGATGTCGTCGGATGCCTCGGACATCGTGATGCCCAGCAAGCAGGGCGCATCGCGCGCGATGTCGGGCGCGCTGGCGGATGCGAAGCTGAACGCGGGCGATGTCGGCTATATCAACGCGCACGGAACCGGTACTGCCGCCAACGACAAGACCGAATGTGCGGCGGTGGCGGATGTGTTCGGGCCGCACGCGGATGATCTGATGATCTCATCCACGAAATCCATGCATGGGCACCTGATCGGCGGCACCGGTGCAGTGGAACTGCTGGCCTGCATTATGGCACTGCGGGACGGGGTCATTGCCCCGACCATTGGCTACGAAGAGCCCGACCCGGAATGTGCGCTGGACGTGGTGCCAAACGAAGCACGCGAGGCCAAGGTGGATGTGGCCCTGAGCAACGCGTTCGCCTTTGGCGGGTTGAACGCGGTTCTGGCGCTGAAGCGGATTTAAGCGTTTCCGCCGCCACAGGGCCGTGGCGGCGAAATCAAAGCCAGTTTCTTAGTTCGTGTTGACAGCAAGACCGTCAAACCCGGCAGTAAAGCCGGACAGCGAAACATCCATCTCAAGCACCTGGTTCGGTGCGACGACCGGAACCAGCGAAATCACGGCGGTGCTTCCGGCTTTCATCGCGTCTATGTCGCCCTGGGTGAAGCCCAGTTGGGCCAAACAGCCCACAGGGTTGCAGTGGTGGTAATCGTACAGCTTGCGCGGCGCGCCATCGATCGACAGCGCCAGTTGCGCCTGCAGCAGCGTTTCCAGCGGAACGATGACAGTCGCGCCAGCAACGGCGGCGTTGCCTTCCGGCAGTTTCTGGATGGTGATTTCAGCGATGGGCTGCCCTTGCTGGCCGTTCAGCAACTGCCGCATTGCACAGGGATCAACATCGGCCTCGGTCTTGATGCACGAGATTTGCCAGTCGCCGGTCTCTTCCTTCACATATTGCTCGCCAAGACGCGGGCCGGTTTCACCCAGATCGAGCTGGGTGTCGCTTTCCGCTGCTGGAGTTTCGTTGGACGTTCCCGCCTCCTGCGCGCTGACCGCGCCGCCGATGAGGGCCGCCGCCACAATATTGAACGAGAGGAATTTCTTGATCATGCTTGCCTCGGGTGTAGTGATTGAGCTTTTTGTTTCCTCTAACACCCTTCAGGCCCGCTGTCAGTCACTAAGCGATGCGCGATTCTGAAAGTGAACGGATTCTTGCCACACCGTTTTGTCCGGCCACGAAAAAAGGGAGCTGGTGGAGCAGCTCCCTTTCAAATTGGTTCTCCCCGTCGGACTGGCCGACTTAGTTATGCGCAAACCCTACGGAAGGGGCGCACGGGGGTCAACAACAAACCTGAAATTTTAATGACACCATCAGGTTTACGTAAGAGTTGAACAAAAAAAGCCGTGCCCGAAGGCACGGCCAGTCGACAGGGAGGAAGTCTGCCCCCACGGCTTACACCGCGAAGGCAGCGAATGGACTATGGCAGTCAATGGTTAAGTTTGTATGCTGGTGCCGGATCGGTGGACATTAAGGCGGACATATGAGCGATAAGGTTTTTGTAGGTGGCGCGGGTCAGGACTATGCTGAGCCGCAGGGTCTTGCGCTGAAATATGCCAACCGTCACGGCCTGATTGCGGGGGCGACAGGAACGGGCAAGACGGTCACGCTGCAGATCCTTGCCGAGGGCTTTTCCGCAGCGGGCGTTCCGGTCTTTCTGTCTGACATCAAAGGCGACCTGTCCGGTCTGGCTTTGCCGGGCAGCGAAACCCATAAGCTGCATCAGGCGTTTAAGGACCGGGCCGCACGCATTGGCTTTGCGGATTTCGCTTATGCGGCCTGTCCGGTCACGTTCTGGGACCTGTTCGGCGAACAGGGGCATCCGGTGCGCACTACCGTGACCGAGATGGGCCCCTTGCTGCTGTCACGCCTGATGGAGCTCAGCGAGGCGCAGGAAGGCATTCTGAACATTGCGTTTCGCGTGGCCGATGAAGAGGGGATGCCGCTACTGGACCTCAAAGACCTGCAGGCCTTGTTGGTCTGGATCGGCGAGAACCGGGCGCAGTTGTCGCTGAGATACGGCAATGTCTCAACCGCGTCGATTGGCGCGATTCAGCGGCGTTTGCTGGTGCTGGAAAATCAGGGCGGGACAAAACTGTTCGGTGAACCGGCGCTGGATCTGGCCGATCTGATGCGTACGGATGAAAACGGGCGGGGAATGGTGAACATCCTTGCCTCGGACAAGCTGATGGGTGCGCCGCGCCTTTATGCGACTTTCCTGCTGTGGCTTCTGAGCGAGTTGTTCGAGGAACTGCCCGAGGTCGGCGACCCCGACAAACCCAAGCTGGTGTTCTTCTTTGACGAGGCGCATCTGCTGTTCGACGACGCGCCCAAGGTGCTTGTCGATAAGGTCGAACAGGTCGCGCGCCTGATCCGGTCCAAAGGCGTTGGCGTGTATTTCATCACCCAGAATCCGGCGGACATCCCCGAGGATATTCTGGGCCAGTTGGGCAACCGCGTCCAACACGCGCTGCGGGCGTTCACGGCCCGCGACCGAAAGAACCTGCGTCTGGCGGCGGAAACCTATCGCGAGAACCCTGCCTTTGACACCGAAGCCGCCATTCGCGAGGTTGGTGTCGGTGAGGCGGTTACGTCGATGCTGCAGAAAAAGGGCGTTCCGGGCGTGGTCGAGCGCACTTTGATTCGGCCACCGGGGTCTCAGTTGGGGCCGATTTCGGATGCCGAGCGGAAAGCCATTCTGCAAACCTCGCCCATGGCTGCGAAATACGACAAGACCGTTGATCGGAAGTCAGCGTTCGAAATCCTGCAGGCCCGTGCCGAAGCTGCCGCAAAACAGGCTGAGGCCGCCGAAGCCGAAGAGGTGCTGGATCTGCAGACACCAATGGAGCGTGAATATGCCTCGGCCCGCAGATATTCGGGCAGCCGTGTCGGGCGGTCCTCGGCCCGGCGCGTGCGCAGGAAGGATACGTTCGCTTCGGCGGTGGGAGAGGCGGTTATCAAAGAACTGAAAGGCACAACCGGTCGCCGGATCGTGCGCGGCATTCTGGGTGGGTTGTTTCGCAACCGGTGAATGCCGCCCGCTTGGGGCGCAGTCACCGGTTCAACTGGCGCCGACCCTCTTCCTGACAAACGGCATCCGCCTCGGCCACTGACATTTTGGTCGCGGGATAATCGATTGCCCGGTCCCAGATCACGCGGTCGGGTCGATAAAGCTGACAGGTGACAACGCCCTTGGCGGTCGGCACCTGTACCGGCGGGGTTTCCAGATCTTCGGGCGAAGGAACACAGCCCGTCAGGGCGACGGCGACCGGCAAAAGGATGGCGGTGATGAGTGGTTTTTTCATTGTGTTAACATCTACTCTAATAAATGAGCGTTCATGATCGTTACGGATCGGCCAGTTTCGTGTGAGCGAGCGCCGGACAGACCGCACCAAAACAACGGTGCGGTGTACCCGTTTATGCAAAATTCCTTCCCGAATCAAGAAACCGCGCCCTTGGTCGGGCGCGGTTCGCAATTTTCGGAGGATTTTGGCCTATTTTTCGGGAATCAGCCCCCTTGGACTGAATCTGAGGACAATCAGCAGGATCACCCCCATCGTGAACAGCCGCATATGGGCGGCGCTGTCGATCAGATGTGATTTCAGTGCGCTGCCATCGGGCAGGCCTGCGGTGATCAGGTTCATCAGCCAAAGCCCGATGGGTTCGACCTGCACCCAGAGGAACCAGATCAGGAACGCGCCCAGGACGGCCCCAAAGTTGTTGCCGGACCCGCCGACGATCACCATCACCCAAACCAGAAAGGTAAAGCGTAGCGGGTTGTAGGTGCCCGGCGTCAGCTGACCGTCCAGCGTGGTCATCATCGCGCCCGCGATGCCACAGATGGCCGAGCCCAGAACGAAGATCTGCAGGTGACGGCGGGTGACATCCTTGCCCATCGCCTCGGCCGCGACCTCGTTGTCGCGAATGGCGCGCATCATCCGGCCCCACGGGCTTTTCAGCGCCATCTGCGCCATCCACAGCAGCGCCAACAACACAATCATGAACAGCAGGGAATAGCCGAGTTTGACTGACAGGGTCGAGGCGGTCACAGGGTCCAGCCCCAGCCATTCGGCGCGGGCCAGAAATCCGGGGTCCTGCTGCAGCTCGACCTCGTAACCGACCACCGGGGCAGGGCGGGGCAGGCCGTAGACGTTCTTGACACCGCGGGCCAGCCAATCCTCGTTTTTCATGATGGCGATGATGATCTCGGCGATGCCCAGCGTGGCAATCGCCAGATAGTCCGAGCGCAGTCCGAGCGCCGTCTTGCCGATCAGCCACGCGGCACCGGCGGCCAGCAGTCCACCGGCGGGCCAGGCCAGCAGAACGGGCAGGTTCAGGCCGCCGATATTGCCTGCAACGGCGGGGTCAATCGCCTCAATCGAGGCCACGTTGGGATCAAAGATCGCGCGATAGACAAAGAAACCGACGATCAGAATACCGATGATTGTCAGCGTCTGCGCACGGCCCCGTGGCATCTTCTGCGCAACCATCACCGCCGCAACCACGGTCGCGGCCCCCAGCAATAGCGCAAGTACAACGCCAAAGCCGCCGCCCGTCCACGCTCCGGGCGTTGGCGGGGTCGAGACCAGGACAACCGCCAGCCCGCCCAGCGCGACAAAGCCCATGACGCCGACGTTGAAAAGGCCCGCGAAGCCCCATTGCAGGTTCACCCCGATCGACATAATGGCCGAGATCAGGCCCATGTTCAGGATCAGAATGGCCGCGTTCCAGCTTTGGGTAAATCCGGTCAGCAGGATCAGGCAGCCAACGACAACGAAAAGCAGCGTATTCTTGACGGGCTCGCTCATATCACTTTCCCTTTGAACAGACCCGTGGGCTTGAACAGCAGCACGATCAGCAGGATCACGAAGCTGACGGCGAACTTGTAGTCGGTGGACAGGAATTGCACCAATCCGGACGGCTCCAGACTTTCCGGTGCCAGATAGGTCAGCACCTTTTTCCACGCGTAGGTGATCGTCACCTCGGAAAACGCGATGATAAACCCGCCTGCGATTGCGCCCAGAGGGTTGCCGAGACCGCCCACGATGGCCGAGGCGAAGATCGGCAGCAGAAGCTGGAAATAGACGAAGGGCTTGAAGCTTTTGTCGAGGCCGTACAGCACCCCCGCCGTGGTCGCCAGCGCGGCCACGATAATCCAAGTGATCATCACCACACGCTCGGGGTTGATGCCGGACAGCAGCGCCAGATCCTCGTTATCCGAATAGGCCCGCATCGACTTGCCGGTGCGCGTCTTGTTCAGGAACCAGAATAGCAGTGCCACGGCCAGAACGGCCACGATGACGGTGATGCCCTGAGAGGTCTTGATCGCCAGCCCCTCGCGCAGGCCGGTCATCGCTTTGAAATCCCGCGCCGAGACGATGAACCGCGTGCCATCCGAGAAGCGTTGATCATCCGGCCCGATGATGAAGCGCACAAGGCCGTTCATGATGAACATCACGCCCATCGATACGATCACCAGAATGACCGGTTTGGCCTTTTGTTCGCGGTAGAAGCGGTAGACCAGCCGGTCGGTGATCAGCAGCAGGACAATACAGCCCAGAATGGCAAACGGCAGCGCAAGCAGAGCGGTCGGCAACGGCCCAAGACCGACCCCGGCGGCCTGCAGACCCCACGTGACCAGAACGGCGATCATCGCGCCAAAGGCCATCGTGTCGCCATGTGCAAAATTCGAGAACCGCAGGATGCCATAGATCAGCGTCACCCCCAAAGCGCCCAGCGCCAACTGGCTGCCATAGGCGATTGCGGGAACAAGAACGAAGTTGGAGAGCGCCACGAGGGCGTTGAGGAAGTCCATTAGTACATCCCGTCGGATAATGAACTGCAACGAACCATTGTTGCGTTGCTAGAGATTTCACTTTTGTTAGCGCGAAAAGAAATTTCGTGAACGATGAAACCGACACCGTCAGCAATGTCCTTACGAGGAATTGCGACAGCATCAAATTTTACGTTGGAGCTGGTTGCTGCCATGAAAGACTTTGCCTTGTTGACGTCGTCAAATAGCAAAGCCTTTTTCGTTTGCCCCCCAAAGCCTTCAAAAAGATAGGTGTCTCCGTGAAAGCTAGGTACTTGAACGGCAAGAAATTTTGTTGGAACCCCTACAGGAGACAAGCAGTTACCTTCACCATCGCAAATTGCCGAAACAAAGCAGTAATATGGATGAGGTCCAGCCGCAGTAACTGCATAGCTTGCCGAAGGTGTTATCAGTGCCATCAAAAAGAGACATGCGAATCTAAACACCCGTCACCCTCCCAAGAAACTCTTACGCACTTCAGGATCACCCAACAGTTCCTTGCCCGTACCGGTATAGGCATTCCGCCCCTGAACCAGCACATATCCTTTGTCCGCTATCTCCAGCGCCTGACGGGCGTTCTGTTCGACCATCAGGATCGGCAGGCCGGTGCGCGAGACCTCGATGATCCGGTCGAACAGTTCATCCATCACGATGGGCGACACGCCGGCTGTGGGTTCGTCCAGCATCAGCACCTTGGGCTGGGTCATCAGCGCGCGGCCCACAGCGACTTGTTGGCGCTGGCCGCCCGAAAGCTCTCCGGCAGCCTGATTGCGTTTGTCGCGCAGGATGGGGAACAGGTCATAGACCTGCTCCATCGTCTGGCTGATGTCGTCGCGACGGATGAAGGCGCCCATCTCAAGGTTTTCTTCCACCGTCATCGAGGTGAAGATGTTCGAGGTCTGCGGCACAAACCCCATCCCGCGCATCACGCGATCCTGCGGGGTGAGCGTGGTGATATCCTCGCCATCCAGCCGCACAGCACCCGAGCGTACATCCAGCATCCCGAACACGGCCTTCATCGCGGTGGATTTGCCCGCGCCATTGGGGCCGACGATCACCGCGATTTCGCCTTTGTCGACAGCGATGGTGCAGTCGTGCAGGATGTCCGGCCCTTTGCCATAGCCGCCGGTCATGGTGTCGCCGATCAGGAACGGGCCGCCCTCGACCCGATGCGTCTCACCGCTTTTGCGGTGGGCGGGGGTCATGGTGCCGACGCCATGCGTGTTGGTGATCGAGGCGTCCTTGTTGCCCTTGTCGTCCTGGTAGGGGTTATCGCTCATGCGCCCGCCTCCAGCTTGTCTTTGTTCTTCAGGCCGGTGCCCAGATAGGCTTCGATCACATGCTCATTGGCCTTGATCTCATCCAGAGTGCCCTCGGCCAGCACCTTGCCTTCGGCCATACAGATAACCGGATCGCAAATTTTGCCGATGAAATCCATGTCGTGTTCGATGACCACAAAGGTATAGCCGCGTTCCTTGTTCAGACGCAGGATCGTGTCGGCGATGGTCATCAACAGGGTGCGGTTCACGCCTGCGCCGACCTCGTCCAGAAACACGATCTTGGCGTTGACCATCATGGTGCGGCCCAGTTCCAGCAGCTTTTTCTGTCCGCCTGAAACCTGACCCGCCTTGTGATCGGCCAGATGTTCGATGGTCAGAAACTCCAGCACCTCATCGGCCTTGGCCCGCAACGCGCGTTCCTCGTCCGCGATACGCTTGCGCCCGAACCACGTGTTCCAGAGCGATTCCCCGGACTGCGCGCCCGGCACCATCATCAGGTTCTCGCGGCACGACATCGATGAAAACTCATGCGCGATCTGGAAGGTGCGCAACAGGCCCTTGTGAAACAGCTCATGCGGGGGCAGGCCGGTGATATCCTCACCATTCATGTAGACCTTGCCGCTGGTCGGCGGCAGGACACCTGCGATCACGTTGAACAGAGTGGTTTTTCCGGCCCCGTTCGGTCCGATCAGACCGGTGATCGAGCCCTTTTGGATTTCCAGCGATGCCCCGTCCACCGCATGAAACCCGCCGAAATGCTTTTGCACGTCTTCGACGACGATCATCTTTTCCCCTAGCCGCCGTTTACCGGCGTTGTTTCCCATCCCCATGTCAGAGGTGCGGGTTTTTGTCATTGAAACAGCCCGGACACAAGGCCCGGGCTGCTTGTTTTTATGACTTTTAGTGCGTGATCAACGGAAGTTGACGGTCTTGTTCTCGCCGTCGGTCACCTCGATCTCACGGTAGGAACCTGCGCTTTCGCCGGGGCCGATCAGCTCAACGCCGGACGCGCCGACATAGTCGATGTCCTGACCTGCGGCCAGCAGTTCCAGACCTTTGGCCAGTTCACCGGGATAGATTTTCTCACCCGGAGCGTTGGCGACGTCCATGATCTTGGCGCCATAGTCCGCAGGGTTGGTGGACCCGGCGGCCTGCATTGCCAACATGAACAGCGCGGCTGCGTCATAGCTTTCCGGCGAATAGGGCGACGAGCCGTCGAAACCTGCGGCTTCCGCCATGGCAAAGTACTTTTCAGCACCTTCACCACCCGAACCCGCGATCTGACCGAACGAGCCGTTCAGGTCGGGGCCAACGTTGGCCGGCAGCGAGTCACCGATCATGCCGCCCGGCAGACCGAACGTGTCGAACGCACCGCTGTCCAGAGCCGACTGGATGATACCCAGGCCGCCTTGGTCCAGATAGCCCGCGACAACCAGAATGTCGCCACCGGCCGAGGCCAGCGCGCCGACTTCGGCCGAATAGTCGGCCTTGCCGTCTTCATGTGCCGCGACAATGGTCACTTCACCGCCCGCAGCCTCGAACGACGATTGGATCGCGTCTGCCAGACCCTTGCCATAGTCGTTGTTGGTGTAGGTCAGAGCGATCGAGCTGATGCCGCGATCGTTCAGAATGTCCGCCATCACCTGACCTTCGCGCGCATCCGACGGTGCGGTGCGGAAGAACAGGCCGTTGTCTTCCATGGTCGACAGACCGGGCGACGTGGCCGAAGGCGAAATCATGACCATGCCATTCGGAATCGCGACGTTTTGCAGGATCGCACCGGTTACACCCGAGCAGTCGCCGCCAATGATGCCGGCAACGCCATCCGCGATCATGCGTTCCCCGTTCGACGTGGCCAGACCGTTGTCGATACAGCCGGTGTCAGCGCGCGAGGCGGTCACGGTGGTGCCGTCCAGCAGTTTGCCGGACTCTGTGACCTCGGCCATTGCCATCTCGGCGCCTGAACCCATTGCGGGGGCCAGCGATTCAATCGGGCCGGTGAAGCCGAACAGAACGCCCAGCGTGACATCCTCGGCCATTGCGGTGCCCGAAAGCAGAGCGGTTGCTGCAGTTGCAGTAAGCAGCTTTTTCATATGGTTACTCCCTGTTGTGAACGTATTCGTTCTGGGCAGAACCCTAGGCAAGCTGTTCGGAAAAGAAAAGTCCTAACGGAAAAGTGTTTTTGCGCCCATGCAAGCTATTTGTTCAGATAGGTTTTTATGGCGAAGACGCGCTATCTGACGGAGGGCTGAGATGATCCGGGCAATCGCAATAATCGTGCTGACTTGGGCCAATGTGGCGATGGCTGAAACATTGCAAACCGCCGACGGACCGGTGCGCGTTACGAAAATGGTCAGCGGTTTGGACACCCCTTGGGCCGTCGGCATCCTGCCGGATAGCAGCTTTCTGGTCACGGAACGGGACGGCGATATTCTCTATATCAAAGACGGTGAGGCTCAGCGCGTGTCGGGTGTTCCGAAAGTTGCCGCTTCGGGGCAGGGCGGTTTGCTGGACGTCACCATAGCGCGGGATTTTGATCGCAGTCGCGAGCTGTTTCTGACCTTCTCCAAACCTCAACGCGGCGGTGCCGGAACGGCTCTTGCCGTGGCGCGTCTTTCTGAAAACGGCAAGCGGCTGACAAATCTGCGCGTGATTTTCGAGGCCGTGCCGGGCGGGTCGGGCGGCCGGCACTTTGGCTCGCGTGTGGTCGAGGCGAATGACGGCACGCTTTACCTGACGGTTGGGGACCGCGGCGACCGGCCCTCGGCGCAGGACAGATCGACGGCGATGGGGTCGGTGATCCGCGTTGCGCGGGACGGTTCGGTTCCAACAGATAACCCGTTCGTGGGCCAGTCTGGTATTCGGCCCGAAATCTGGTCTTACGGCCACAGAAACCCGCAGGGCGCAGGGCTGGATGCACGAAGCAGGCTGTGGGTTTCGGAACACGGCGCGCGAGGCGGGGATGAGGTCAACCTTGTGCAAAAAGGCGCGAACTATGGCTGGCCCGTGATCTCATACGGCACTCATTACTCCGGCCAGAAGATCGGCGAAGGCACGTCGAAACAAGGCATGGAACAGCCCGAATTCTACTGGGACCCGTCCATCGCGCCGTCTGGGCTGCTGGTTTACTCGGGCAAGCTATGGCCGCAATGGAAAGGCGACATATTCGTTGGATCGCTGAAATTCGACTATATCGCGCGCCTTGCCGGCTCGCCGCTGCGCGAGGTTGAACAGATCAAAGGCCCCGAGACTGAGCGTGTTCGGGATATCGTCGAGGCCCCGGACGGATCGATATGGTTTATTTCGGTTGGTCAGGGCGCGGTTTACCGCATGACGCCAGAGGGCTAAACCGAAAGCCGACCGCTTTGCGCCCCGCGTTCCCGGTACGGCGTGGTGTTGTAATGCGCTCGGTAGCATTTCGAGAAATGGCTGGGCGAGGCAAACCCGCAGGCGAGCGCCACGTTGATCACGCTCATGTCGGTCTGCATCAGCAGGTTGCGCGCCTTGTGCAGCCGCAACTCCATGTAATACCGCTTGGGCGACCGGCTCAGGTAGCGGCGGAACAGACGTTCCAGCTGACGGGTGGACATGCCGACATCCTTGGCCAGAATCGAGGGCGAGATCGGCTCTTCGATGTTCTTTTCCATCATCAGGATGACCTGGCTCAGCTTGGGGTGGCGCACGCCGATCCGCGTGGGTGTGGACAGGCGCTGGGTGTCCTGATCCGTCCGGATCGAGGAATAGATCATCTGATCCGCAACGGCGTTGGCAAGATCCTCGCCATAATCGTCGGCGATCAGCTTCAGCATCAGGTCGATCGAGGATGTTCCGCCTGCCGTCGTCATCCGGTTTCCATCGATAAGAAACACCGATTTCGTAAGTTCGACGCTGTCGAACTCTTCGGCGAAACTGTCGGCGTTTTCCCAGTGGATCGTCGCTTTCTTGCCGTCCAGCAACCCGGCTTTGGCCAGCGTATAGGCCGCAGTGCACAGCCCGCCGATTTTGACGCCCTTGCGCGCTTCGCGGCGCAGCCAGTTCAGAACACGCTTGGTTGTGGCGGCCTGAACGTCGACCCCGCCGCAAACCAGGATGACCTGATCGCGCTGCAATTCGCCCAGATCTGCATCTAGTTTGAAGGTCGTCCCGGCCGAGCAGGAAACAAGCTCGCCGCCCTCACCGGCCAGCGTCCACGTGTATATCTTGCGGTCCGCCATACGGTTGGCGATCCGCAGGCTGTCCAAGGCCGAGGCGAAGGACAAAAGCGAGAACTTGTCCAGCAACACAAAAACGAAGTTGACGGGCTTGTCGGTGCTTCCGTCCACTGTGACAACTTGGCGTTGCTCTTGCATGGCTATTTGTCCCTGATTCGGCGCCCTGTGGCATTGCGTCCAGCGCCATATTTGGCAGCCACCATGATCAAAGCTTGTTTGCGCCGTCAAGAGGCGCAAATGGGATATGGTCACTCATCAAAGCATTTTGTATAGAGACCACCTGAATACTTCAGCGGAGATCAAAGCTATGACCGAATGGCAAAAATCGAACTGGCGCAACAAGCCCCGGGTTCAGATGCCAGACTATACCGACGCGGCCGCGCTTGCCAAAGTCGAGGCCCAGCTTTCGCAGTATCCCCCGCTGGTCTTTGCGGGCGAGGCGCGGCGTCTCAAGCAACATCTGGGGGCCGCCGGTCGCGGCGAAGCGTTCCTGTTGCAGGGTGGGGATTGCGCTGAAAGCTTTGAACAATTCAGCGCGGACGCGATCCGGGATACGTTCAAGGTGATGCTGCAGATGGCGATGGTGCTGACTTATGGTGCCAAGGTGCCGGTGGTGAAAGTGGGCCGTATGGCGGGCCAGTTTGCCAAGCCGCGCAGCGCGCCGACCGAAGTGGTGAATGGCGTGGAACTGCCCAGCTACCGGGGTGACATCATCAACGAACTGGCCTTCACGCCGGAAGCGCGGATTCCGAATCCCGGCAAGATGCTGCAGGCTTACACACAGGCAGCGGCCACGCTGAACCTGCTGCGTGCCTTTTCGACCGGTGGATTCGCCGATATGAGCCGCGTGCATTCCTGGACCCTCGGGTTCACGGATGAGCAGGACGTGCAGAAATACTCGGAAATCGCCGACCGCATTCAGGACACCATCGACTTCATGGAAGCGGCAGGGATCACGGCGGACACCACGCACGAGTTCTCGACTGTCGAGTTCTACACCAGCCACGAAGGCCTGCTGCTGGAATATGAAGAGGCGCTGACCCGTCTCGATTCCACATCGGGCAACTGGCTGGCGGGCTCGGGCCACATGATCTGGATCGGCGACCGCACGCGTCAGCCCGACGGCGCGCATGTGGAATTCTGCCGCGGCGTGCAGAACCCTATCGGTCTGAAATGCGGCCCGACAACAACCGCCGAGGACCTGAAGGTTCTGATGTCCAAACTGAACCCCGAAAACGAAGAGGGTCGCCTGACCCTGATCGCTCGGTTCGGGGCGGGCAAAGCGGGCGAGCATCTGCCGCGTCTGGTCAAGGCCGTCAAGGAAGAGGGGGCCAAGGTCACCTGGGTCTGTGACCCGATGCACGGCAACACCATTAAGTCGGCCACGGGGTATAAAACCCGTCCGTTCGACTCGGTGCTGCGCGAAGTGCGCGACTTCTTCGGTGTGCATCAGGCCGAGGGTACCGTCCCCGGCGGTGTGCATTTCGAGATGACCGGTCTGGACGTCACCGAGTGCACAGGTGGTGTACGCGCCGTGACCGAAGAGGACCTGTCGGACCGGTACCACACGGCCTGCGATCCGCGCCTGAACGCGTCGCAATCGCTGGAACTGGCCTTCCTGGTGGCAGAGGAACTGACCAACCTGCGCCGGAACGGTTCAAAACGCGCCGCAGGCTGATCGCTTTTGCAGATGAAAAGGAAACGGCGGGCCGATGGCTCGCCGTTTTTTATTCGTCTCGGGAAAAGACCAGCCGCAGGTGGCTGGCGGGGTTTTTGAATTCAGCCTGATCTTCGGCGAAGCCTTCAGCCTCTTGAACGGTCGGTTTTGTGGGGGCCTGAACCTCGGACACGGCCTTGATCCGCGTATCCGCGACGGAAAAGCGGCGCGGCGTGGGGCCGATGGTGCCGTCGCTGACCATAACGCCCAACACCCGGCTGACATCCCCAAGATCGCTTTTCA
Organism: Ruegeria sp. AK4; assembly: GCF_056541025.1. NCBI lineage: Bacteria > Pseudomonadati > Pseudomonadota > Alphaproteobacteria > Rhodobacterales > Roseobacteraceae > Ruegeria > Ruegeria sp. AK4. Next base: position 778,272 of record NZ_JBQFXS010000001.1, on the reverse strand, counting down.
GCGGCAACAGGATCATGCGTGCCTGCAGACGCGGGCGCCCCATCGCGCCGCCGGACACCAGCCCAAGCTCGGCAATTGCCGGGGCCGCGAAAACCTGTTCCAGCGTGTCCTTGATTGCCGCACGGCCTTCGGGTTCAAAGAATGAGGTCAACGGCATCCCCCGCACCTCCATCCCGGCCAGTTTGTTCATGTGGCTTCCGGCCAATCGGAACCGCGCCAGACCGGGCGCGATGCGTTCCAGTATGAATGTGTATTCCAGTACATTCTCTAATCCACGCGGGTCGATCTGCGACCGCATCGGCACACCGTCACCTGTTAACAGGGCGGACCAATAAGCCTCGGCCTGTCGGATCGGCGAGAGGCTGCGCCCACTGTCAAAGCGATCCATAGCAACGATCTTTCCAAATTATGACCCGGAACCAATCCCGAAAAAGGTTTTCATTTTCATAACCCTAGCATCAACCGATTGCCATTTTAATACAATGCAACACATCGGGTGCATCCATGGCGCAACTGCATGTCCTGTCGCCAGATTGACACGGGTTAAGTCTATTTTGGAGCAATTCCTTAACGAATGGTTAACCACTGCCGAACAATCGCAGTCTCAGCAGAGTCTTGCCCTGCATGGCCCAATAGCATTAGGTGCAGCAAGCGGGCAGCAATACGGCAGAATAAGGAAGGGCAGTCATGATCAAATCCATGACCGGGTTCGCCTCGGGGAAGGGTGAATTCGGGCCGCATAGCTGGACGTGGGAATTGCGCAGCGTGAACGGCAAAGGTCTGGACATGCGCATTCGCGTTCCGGACTGGCTGACCGGGCTCGAGGCCGTCTTGCGCGCGACCCTGTCGAAATCGCTGAGCCGGGGAAACGTCACCCTGTCCATGCGGATCAGCCGCGATGAATCCACGCCCGATCTGGCGCTGAACGAAACCGTGATGACCGCTGCACTGGATGCTCTGGCGCAAACGCAGGACATGGCCGCCGCGCGCGGAATTACGCTTGCGCCGTCGTGTGCGGCTGATCTACTAGCGATGAAAGGCATGATGGAGGCGGGGAATGAGGCCGACGACCCGGCCCCGCTGGTCGCGCATCTGACCAGGGAATTTGCCCCGCTGCTGGCCGCCTTCATCGAGATGCGCGGGACGGAGGGTGAGGCCTTGGCCGGCGTTCTTACGACCCAGTTGGATCAGGTTGCGGCGCTTACCGCGCAGGCGGCTGATCTGGCCGAGAAACGCAAGGACAAGATGGCCGACGCGCTGCGCGAAAACCTCGCCCGCGTGATGGACAACGCGCAGGGGACCGACCCGGACCGGGTGGCGCAGGAACTGGCGCTGATCGCGGTCAAGGCCGATATCACCGAAGAAATCGACCGCCTGACCGCCCACGTGGCAGCTGCCAGCGACCTGCTGACCCAGAACGGCGCGGTTGGCCGCAAACTGGATTTCCTGATGCAGGAGTTCAATCGCGAGGCCAACACGCTGTGCTCGAAAGCGCAAAGCGCCGAGCTGACCTCGGTTGGGCTGGAACTGAAGGCCGTGATCGACCAGATGCGCGAGCAGGTACAAAACGTTGAATGAACAAGGGAACCAGTGACATGGCGGATCGTCGCGGCCTACTTGTCATCCTGTCATCGCCGTCCGGTGCGGGCAAATCCACTCTGGCCCGCCGCTTGATGGCCTGGGACACCGATCTGGAGTTCTCGGTTTCTGCCACAACCCGCGCGCCGCGTCCGGGCGAGGAACATGGCCGCGAATACTTCTTCCTGACGGAAGACGCGTTCAAACAGCAGGTCCGCGATGGGCAAATGTTGGAACATGCCCACGTCTTCGGCAACTTCTACGGCTCGCCTGCCGGTCCGGTGCGCGACTCGATCAACTCGGGGCGCGATGTTCTGTTTGACGTGGACTGGCAGGGCGAGGTGCAGATCCGCAATTCTGATCTGGGCAAACACGCGCTGTCGATCTTCATCCTGCCGCCCTCGATCCCCGAGCTGCGCCGCCGGTTGGAGACGCGCGGGCAGGACAGCGAAGACGTGATCGCCAAGCGCATGCTGAAAAGCTGGGATGAGATCAGCCACTGGGGCTATTACGATTACGTTCTGGTCAATGACGATCTGGATTCCACCGAGGACAAGCTGAAAACCATTGTCAGCGCCGAACGCATGCGCCGCATTCAGCAACCGTCCTTGCAAAACCACGTTCGGCAACTGCAAAACCAATTCGAGGGACTGTCATGACAATTTACGCGCTGGGTGAGCACACACCGCAGATTCACGAGGACACCTGGGTCGCGCCGGATGCCAATCTGATCGGCAAGGTGGTTCTGGAACAGGGCGCGTCCGTCTGGTTTGGCTGCACCATCCGCGCCGATCACGAGGAAATCCGCGTGGGGCAGGGCAGCAATGTGCAGGAAAACTGCGTCATGCATATCGATGCAGGCTATCCGCTGACCATTGGACCGAACTGCACCATCGGCCACAAGGTCATGCTGCACGGCTGCACGATTGGCGAAAACACTCTGATTGGAATGGGGGCCATCGTTCTGAACGGGGCCAGGATCGGCAGGAACTGCCTGATCGGCGCCGGGGCTTTGATCACCGAGGGTAAGGAAATCCCCGACAACTCGCTGGTCATGGGATCGCCCGGCAAGGTCGTTCGCAGCGTGGACGCTGCGATGGCGCAAAACCTGACGCTCAGCGCGCTGCATTATCAGGAAAACATGCGCATGTTTCGCGAAACTATGAAACCCGTGGGATAGGGCGCAGGTATTCATCTTTGAGTAACGAAAATGTCTGACGACCTGCTTGCCGAATTTGTCTCGGCCATTCCGATGCCCGCGCTGATGGTCGATCAGACCGAGCGGATCATTGCCGCCAATATCGATGCCAGGACCCTGCTGGGGCAGAACATTGAAGGCAGGCATTTCGCCACAATCCTCAGGCAGCCTCAGGTCATCGAAGCGATGGAGCAAAGCCTGCGCACAAAGGGCCCGTCCGAGACCCGGCATTTGTCAAACGACGGCGCGCAGGACACGACCTTCGACGTTCAGTTTCGGTACATGGACGGGGTCGGGGCGGTGTCAGGCGGTGCGTCGCTGGCGATCTTTCAGGATGTCACGCATCTTGAGCAGGCCAGCCAGATGCGCCGCGATTTTGTAGCCAATGTCAGCCATGAACTGCGCACACCGCTGACCGCGCTGATGGGGTTCATCGAAACCCTGCGCGGCCCGGCACGCGATGATGTCGCCGCGCAAGAGCGCTTTCTGGGGATCATGGCCGAGGAGGCCAACCGGATGAACCGGCTGGTGGGCGATCTTCTGTCCCTCAGCCGGGTGGAAAGCAAGGAACGCGTCCGCCCCAAAGAACAACTTGAACTGACGGGTCTTCTGCAATCGACCCTGAATTCACTGAAACCCCTGGCCGAGGATGCGGGGGTGGCCTTGTCGCTCAGCGCGCATGAGGGGCCGGTTTCAATAACCGGTGACAGCGATCAGTTGCGGCAGGTGTTCACCAATCTGGTCGAAAACGCGATCAAGTACGGCGGCGGCGGGGGCAGCGTCGCAATGAACGTTATGTACTCGGAACGGGACACCGCCATGCGCGGTCCGGCCGTGCGGGTTCAGATCATCGACAAAGGTCCGGGAATCGATCCCGTGCATCTGCCGCGACTCACCGAGCGATTCTATCGCGCCGACAGCCACCGTTCACGTGAACTGGGCGGAACCGGGCTTGGGCTGGCCATCGTCAAGCATATCGTCAATAGGCACCGCGGGCGTCTGCGTGTTGAGAGCGAGTTGGGCGAAGGTTCGGTTTTTACAGTCATTTTGCCCCTGTGAATGCGGCTATCTTTTCTGGCGCCTCCAGTTCGAAGAATGGTGACCGTCAGTTGACGACAGGAAAACGAAAGTAAATTCGGTCTTGTCATAAAAGCGTTACACACTTGTCACAAAAGGCTTACGCACGACCCCTAGGGGTTCGCCCAGGATCATCATGGGGGTGATCAGAATGTACCTTTTTCAGGGAGACTGAAATGTCCTTTGTAAAACTGTCGGCTTCGGCACTTGCCATCGCTGCCGTATCGGCCACCACAGCTGCTGCTCGTGACAACGTTCAGGTTGCAGGCTCGTCGACTGTGCTGCCATACGCTTCGATCGTCGCAGAACTGTTTGGTGAAAACACCGACTTCCCGACACCGGTTGTAGAATCGGGTGGCTCGTCCGCTGGTCTGAAGCGTTTCTGCGAAGGCGTTGGCGAAAACACCATCGACGTTGCAAACGCGTCGCGCGCGATCCGCGAAAAAGAGATCAAAGCCTGTGCCGAAAACGGCGTGACCGACATCATGGAAGTCCGCATCGGTTATGACGGCATCGTCTTTGCAAGCCAGCAGTCGGGCCCTGCCTTCACTGCGTTCCAGCCTGCTGACATCTACAACGCCATCGGCGCAAAAGTCATGAAAGACGGCGCGCTGGTCGACAACAGCTTCAACAACTGGGCCGAGTTCAACGGCGACCTGCCGGACGTTGAAATCGCCATGTTCATCCCGGGCACCAAGCACGGTACCCGTGAAGTGTTCGAAGACAAGGTTCTGCTGGCCGGTTGTGAATCCACCGGCGCAATGGAAGCCATGATCGCTGGCGGCATGAGCGAAGATGACGCCGAAGACGCATGCCTGGACGTGCGCGCAGACGGCAAGTCGGTCGACATTGACGGTGACTACACCGAAACGCTGGCCCGTATCGACACCAACCCGAACGGCATCGGCGTGTTTGGTCTGGCGTTCTACGAGAACAACACCGACAAGCTGAAAGTGGCCACCATGGGCGGCGTTGCACCGTCGACCGAGACCATCGCGTCGGGTGAATACCCCGTGTCGCGCCCGCTGTTCTTCTACGTCAAGAAAGCACATATCGGCGTGATCCCCGGCCTGAAAGAATACGCTCAGTTCTTCACTGCTGACGAAATCGCAGGCGGTTCCGGCCCTCTGGCCAACTACGGCCTGGTTGCTGATCCTGAACTGGCCAAAACTCAGGACGCCATTGCCAACGAAGAGACAATGGGCTCGGGCAGCTAAGCCTTACGCCGGTCTGACGTTTTTGGGGGCGGCCACGGGTGTCGCCCCCAAGCATCTTTTCCAAATCCAAACCAGGACACGTGGGGGTGTCATGCCGATAATTTGGCTTTTCCTGATCGTCATCGCGATCTCTGCTGTCGGATATGTGCTGGGACGCGCGCGCGCTTTGCAAAGCGCCGGAGGCGACAGCCGCGATCTGCATTCACTGCCTGTCTTTTATGGTGCAAACGTCGCCTTGAAGACCCTTGTCCCTGCCTTGGGTTTGTTGATTGTGTGGTTGCTGGTGCAGCCGCTCTTCGTGAATTCCCGGATATCAGCGATGATCCCCGAAACAGCGGTGGCGGAAGGGTCATCCCTTAGCCTTGTCATGGCCGAGGTGCGCCGGACGGCCAGTGGGCTGGACAACGCCGTCGCTCAAGATCTGCTGAGCGCGAGTGCGGCAGGCGATCCAAATGCCGATATCGCCGAGGTGACCCAATTGCTGAAAGACGCAGGGCAGGTCGTGACCTCGGACATCACTCAACCCGTGCTGCACGCGGCGCAGAGCTACCGGGTCATGAACGCGACCGGGTATGCATTCATGTCAGCGGTTATTCTGCTGGTCGCTTTGATCGGCGCGGCGTTCAGCTGGTGGCAGACCCATTCGGAATACCGCGCCCGCAACGTGGTCGAGCAGGGCGTGCGCGTCCTGTTGCTGGCAGCGGCATCGGTTGCGGTCCTGACCACGGTGGGCATCGTGTTGTCGCTGGTCTTCAACACGTGGGAGTTCTTCAAGCTTTACCCCGCGACCGACTTCTTTTTCGGAACGACCTGGGCCCCCAGCTTTTCTGGCCGGGGTGGCTCGTCCGCGCTGGGGATCATCCCGTTGCTGTGGGGGACGTTCTATATCTCTTTGGTCGCCCTTCTGGTGGCCGTTCCTATCGGCCTGTTGGCCGCAATTTACCTGAGCGAGTATGCCTCGCCGCGGGTGCGCTCTGTCGCCAAACCGCTGCTCGAGGTTCTGGCCGGTATTCCGACCATCGTATACGGCCTGTTCGCCCTGCTGACCGTCGGCCCGCTGCTGCTGGGCGTGTTCGGCGATGACGGGCTGGGCTGGATGAAGGCAGGCACAGCTGTGATGACCGCCGGTCTGGTGATGGGCATCATGCTGATCCCGTTCGTATCCTCGCTGTCCGATGACATCATCAACGCGGTCCCGCAGGCCATGCGCGACGGGTCCTACGGGCTGGGCGCCACGCAGTCCGAGACCATTCGTCAGGTTGTCCTGCCGGCGGCCTTGCCGGGCATTGTCGGTGCGATCCTTCTGGCGGCGTCCCGCGCCATCGGGGAAACCATGATCGTGGTTTTGGGGGCAGGGGCTGCGGCCCGGCTCAGCCTGAACCCGTTCGAAGCCATGACGACCGTTACCGCGAAAATCGTCAGCCAGTTGACCGGCGACGCCGATTTCGCCTCGCCCGAGGCGCTGGTCGCCTTCGCGCTTGGCATGACGCTGTTCGTCGTCACGCTGGGTCTGAACATCTTTGCCCTCTACATCGTGCGTAAGTACCGGGAGCAGTACGAATGACCGACGCAAGCCTGCAAACCCCCGAGTCGGGTCGCCGCTCGGTATCGCTGACCGCCTCAGACGAACGCACGCGCAAACGTGCCAATGCGGAAAAGCGGTTCCGGGCCTATGGCATCACTGCAATCGCAACCGGCCTGTTCTTTCTGGTGGTCCTGTTCGCATCGATCCTGTCGCAGGGCATCCCGGCCTTCACCCGCACGGTCGTGAGTGTTGAGTTCACGCTGACGGAACCGCAGCGCGAAGAAGCCGAAGGGACATTGTTCAAAACGAAAGCCTATTCGGACTTGTTCATTGCCGAATTGAACAAAGAACTGGCCGAAAGCGGCCTGAACGTCGATTTTGACGATGCCGCGATTGAACGGCTGCTGGGCAAGGTCGGCGGCACGATCCGCGAGTTCTACAGCGCAAACCCGGACAAGCTGGGTGAACCTGTGGAGTTTGACCTCGCAGCTTCCAGCCGGGTTGACGGATATTACAAGGGCAGGGTGTCACGAGACACCATTCAGGACAGCCGTTTCCTGCAGAAGAGCGACCTTGATCTGGTGGATGCGCTGAAAGAGGCAGGTATCATCAAACAGGTGTTCAACTGGCCGTTCATCACTGGCGCGGATTCGGGCGTGGACAACCCCGGCGGCGCGGGGATTGGCGCCTCGGTCATCGGGTCGTTCTTCATGATGCTGGTGGTCCTTGGCCTGTCGCTGCCGATCGGTGTCGCCGCTTCGATCTATCTTGAGGAATTCGCGCCGCAGAACCGGTTCACCGACCTGATCGAGGTGAATATCTCGAACCTCGCCGCAGTGCCCTCCATCGTGTTCGGTATCCTTGGTCTGGCCGTGTTCATCCAGTTCATGCACCTGCCGCAATCGGCACCGCTGGTTGGCGGGCTGGTGCTGACGCTGATGACGCTGCCGACGATCATCATCTCGACCCGCGCATCGCTCAAGGCGGTTCCGCCGTCGATCCGGGATGCGGCGCTTGGGGTAGGGGCCTCGAAAATGCAGGCGGTGTTCCACCACGTTCTGCCGCTGGCCGCGCCCGGTATCCTGACCGGCACAATCATCGGTCTGGCACAAGCGCTGGGGGAAACCGCTCCGCTGTTGCTGATCGGCATGGTCGGCTTTGTCGCGCGCGGATACCCGGACGGGTTTCTGGCCGGTTTCACCGAGCCGAACTCGGCCATGCCCGCCCAGATTTACACATGGGCCGCACGGGCGGATGTGGGCTTTTACGAAAAAGCCTGGGGCGGGATCATCATCCTTCTGGTATTCCTGCTGACCATGAACATCATCGCAATCATCCTGCGCCGCCGCTTTGAACGCCGCTGGTAAAGAGGGGCACGAAAATGAACGACATGTCACGAGTGGAGAGAGACGTGGACACCAAGGAAATCAAGCTGGAGTGCCGTGACTGCCAAGTTTACTACGGTGACACCCACGCCATCAAAGACGTCAACGTCGACATCGAAGACAAAACCGTGACGGCCTTCATCGGCCCGTCGGGCTGCGGCAAGTCTACCTTTTTGCGCTGCCTGAACCGGATGAACGACACCATTGACGTGGCCCGGGTTCAGGGCTCGTTCAAACTGGACGGCGAAGATATCTACGACAAGCGCGTCGATCCGGTGCAGTTGCGCGCCAAGGTGGGTATGGTGTTCCAGAAACCGAACCCGTTCCCCAAGTCGATCTATGACAACGTGGCCTACGGTCCGCGCATCCACGGTCTTGCCAAGAACAAGGCGGAACTGGATGAGATCGTTGAAAAATCCTTGCGCCGCGGTGCGATCTGGGATGAGGTCAAGGATCGTCTGGATGCGCCGGGCACCGGTCTGTCGGGTGGCCAACAGCAGCGCCTGTGTATCGCCCGCGCCGTAGCGACCGAGCCCGAGGTTCTGCTGATGGACGAACCTTGCTCGGCGCTGGACCCGATTGCGACGGCGCAGGTTGAAGAATTGATTGATGACCTTCGCAAGCGGTATTCGGTTGTCATCGTGACACACTCGATGCAGCAGGCGGCGCGTGTCAGTCAGAAAACCGCGTTCTTCCATCTGGGCAATCTGGTCGAGTTCGGGGAAACCGGTCAGATCTTCACCAACCCGGTAGACCCGCGCACCGAAAGCTACATTACAGGCCGTATCGGCTGAGCACAGGTATTCAGACATGACCGACACAAGCGAACAGCATATTGCATCCGCCTTCGACCGCGATCTCGAAACTATTCAGGCGCATATCATGAAAATGGGCGGGCTTGTCGAAGCCTCGATCACGGAGGCGGCGCGCTCGCTGGAATCCCGTGACGAAGAGCTCGCACAGGAAGTCCGCAGGAAGGACAAGGCGATTGACGCGCTGGAAGAGTTGATCAACGAGGAAACCGCACGCCTGATCGCGCTCCGTGCGCCCACGGCGGGCGATCTGCGCCTGGTTCTTTCGGTCATGAAAGTGGCGGCCAATCTGGAACGGATCGGTGATTATTCTAAGAATATCGCCAAGCGCACCGCTGTTTTGATCAATGCGGGCGAAATCAACGGCAGCGCCGCCGCTTTGCGCCGAATGGCCCGCGAAGTCGAGGTAATGCTGCGCGACGCGCTCGATGCCTATATCCAACGTGACGCCGAACTGGCCGCCGACGTGATCGAACGCGATCTGGAAGTCGATCAGATGTATAACGGTCTGTTCCGCGAGTTCCTGACCTTCATGGCCGAAGATCCGCGCAATATTTCGGCCTGCATGCACCTGCATTTCATCGCCAAGAACATCGAACGCATGGGCGATCACGTGACCGCAATTGCCGAGCAGGTGGTCTATCTGGTCACCGGCGAGCGTCCGACCGAGGCCAGACCCAAAGCCGATAACACGTCGCAAACTGTCTAGGAGACGCAGACCATGTCCGCAGATCAGCCGACTGTCTTGGTTGTCGAGGATGAGCACGCGCAGCGCGAGGTGTTGGCCTATAACCTGGAAGCTGAAGGCTTCCGTGTGTCCAAAGCCGCCAACGGCGACGAAGCGCTGCTGCTGGTGGACGAAGACAGCCCGGACATCATCGTGCTTGACTGGATGATGCCCAACCTCAGTGGCATCGAAGTGTGTCGCCGGCTGAAAACCCGCCCGGACACGCGGTCGATCCCGATCATCATGCTGTCCGCGCGGTCGGAAGAGGTCGACAAGGTGCGGGGGCTTGAGACCGGCGCTGACGATTATGTGGTCAAACCGTATTCGGTCATCGAACTGATGGCGCGCGTCCGCACTCAATTGCGCCGCGTTCGCCCGGCGACAGTCGGGCTGCGGCTGGAGTTTGCCGATATCGTTCTGGATTCCGAGACCCACAAGGTCAGCCGCGACAGCAAACCGCTGAAACTCGGACCCACGGAATTTCGGCTGCTGAGTACCTTCATGGAAAAGCCGGGGCGCGTCTGGAGCCGTGAGCAACTGCTGGACCGCGTCTGGGGCCGCGACATCTATGTGGATACGCGAACCGTGGATGTCCATATCGGTCGGCTGCGCAAAGCGCTGACGCAACATGGCGGCGAGGATCCGGTGCGCACGGTACGCGGCGCAGGCTACGCGCTGGGGTGAGAACTGCGGGCAGGGGTTGAAATCACGTGGTTTGTGTTTGTTGGCAGTTGGATAGAGGGTAAATTGCAACCCAGTTTAGAATGTGCCCTTAGGCGGTCCAATAATCGTATAATGAGAATTATGTTAAAATAATAACTCTGTAATCCCGCATCCAACACCGTACCATGCCCCAAAAAGCCTGTTGTCGGAAGAAAAAATGGAATTGCATGGAAAGACCGTTGTCGTCACCGGCGCTGCCCGAGGAATCGGAAAAGGCCTTGCGCAGGGGTTTGCGCGCGAAGGTGGCGTGGTGGTTTGCTCCGATATTGAAGACGACGGTGCCCGGCTAACCGCCAAGGCCATCGGCGGACACGCCATTCGCTGTGATGTGTCGTCCGAGGCCGACATCTTAGCTTTGATCGATCAGGTCGAAGAACGCATCGCCCCGATTGATCTGTTCTGCGCAAATGCCGGAATCCTGACCTTGGGCGGTCTGGAAGTTCCCGACGACGACTGGGCTCGTATCTGGAACATCAACGTTATGTCCCACATTTGGACCGCGCGGCATCTGGTGCCCCGGATGGTCGCGCGCGGCGGTGGGTATCTTCTGACGACGGCCTCGGCGGCCGGATTGTTGAACCAGCCCGGTGCGGCACCGTATGCCGTGACCAAACATGCCGCCGTTGGATTGGCTGAGTGGCTGGCTTTGACATATGGCCCTCAGGGCCTGCGCGTTTCGGTTCTGTGCCCGCAAGCTGTGCGGTCCGAAATGACGCGCGGGCATGAGAATTCGGTGGCGGCAATCGACGGGATGCTGGAGCCTGAGGACGTCGCGGAAGCTTGCGTTGAGGCCATCCGCGCCGAGCAATTTCTGGTGCTGCCGCACCCGGAGGTTCTGAACTACATGAGGCTGAAAACCGGGGATTATGACCGCTGGATCGCAGGAATGCAGAAACTAAATCAGCAGTTTACAGGAAAAACCTAAGACCGCTTCTGAGCCCGTCGCATCAATCCTTCCTGAGCGACCGACGCAACCAGATCACCGTTTTCCGAATAGATCGACCCTCGGTTAAAGTTCCGTCCCTGCCCCGCCCATGGCGAATCCATCGCGTATAGATGCCACTGGTCGAATTGCACGGGTGAATGAAACCACATGGCGTGGTCGAGACTGACGCCGTTCACCTCGCCCGTATACCAGCTTAGCCCATGAGGGCGCATGCCCGAACTCATCAGACTCATGTCAGAGGCATAGGCCAGAAGCAGATGTTGCGTTTTGGCATCTGCCGAGGCCGCTGCACCCATGCGGAACCAGATCTGGTTCCGATCATCGGAGACCGCGGGATGGTAAAGGTCCAGATGATCGACCTCTCGCACCTCTATCGGGCGCTCACGCATCAATTCCTCGCGCATTTGCTCGGGAACCCGTTCCAGGTAGCGGTTCCGCAACTCGGTTATGGACGGATAGGTTTCCGGCGGGTTCAGGTCGGGCATCGGATGCTGATGGGACCATCCTTCGTCCTGAATATGGAACGAGGCCGACATGTTCAGGATCTGCTTGCCGTGCTGGATCGCGACCACGCGCCGTGTGGTGAAAGAACCTCCATCCCGCGCTCTATCCACCTGATAAACAACAGGAATACTCGGGTCTCCGGGCCGAATGAAATAGGCGTGCAGCGAATGGCACAGCCGGTCATCCACCGTTCTGTAGGCCGCGGCCAGCGCCTGTGCGATTACGTGACCGCCGAAAATCCGCATCGGTGTTTCACCGCCGGAACCGGTGCCGCGAAACAGGTCGACCTCCAGCCGTTCGACGTTCAAAAGATCAAGCAGAATGCGCTCGGCTTCGGTCATGGTTCGGTCTCCGATGGGGTTTTCAAACGGGTAACTGCCTTTGTCGGATCATTCAACCAATGCAGCCTGAACCAGCGCCTTTAGCTCGGCCCGCGACGGGTATGAGCTTGAGGGTGACAACTGGGTGAAAAACACCGCCGTCAGATCGTTTTCCCAGTCGATCCAGAAAAAGGTCGAGGCCATGCCACCCCAGCTGAAATCCCCGACCGAGCCGGGGACCCGAGCCCTGCCCGGGTCCAGCAGCACCGAGCCGCCGATGCCAAAGCCCACACCCTCCATCGGCTGTTCAGCAAAACTGCTTGGTCCCATGGAGGCAATGTCGCCCGGCAAGTGGTTGCGCATCATGAAGTCCACGATCTTCGGGCCAAGCAGCCGATGACCGTTGCCCATGCCCCGGTTCCGCAGCATTTCCGCAAATTTGGTAAAATCGCCGATCGTGCTGATCAATCCCCCGCCACCGGAGAATGTCGTGGTGCGTTCAAAGGGTGAATCGCCGGGTTGATCCACCAGACGCAGGGTTTCCGAGCCCAGATTGGCGGAACTCAACGCCATCGCGTCGCCGGACAGCGGGGTGTAGAGCGACGCAAACTGGTCCCCTGCCCCGTTTGGCACCCGGAAGGCAGTGTCGTGCATCCCCAGCGGGTCAAAGATGTGTTCGCGGAAATACTGATCCAGCGTCTGGCCCGAGGTGAGCTCGATGACGTAGCCCAGAACGTCCATGCTGACCGAGTATTCCCAGCGGCGGCCCGGCTGAAAGGCCAGCGGTAGCTTCGCTAGGTCGCGTACTCTGTCGCCCAGAAGCCCTTGATCCGGCTTGAATAACAGGTCCTGTTCATCCATCGCGGCCGGCAGAATGCCGGGGTTGAACGGATAGCTGAGGCCACTGGTATGGGTCAGCATCTGGTGCAGGGTTGGCGGGGTTGCATCCTCGGTCTGGTCCAGCGTTTCGGCACCGGGGATCAGCGCATGCACGCCTTTGAATTCAGGGATGAAGTCCGAGACCGGAGCGTCCAGCGTAAAAAGCCCGCGCTCGACCAGCATCATCAGGGCCACGGCGGTTACGGGTTTGGTCATCGAGTAGATGCGCGCCAATGTATCCCGCTCGAACGGCAGATCGTTTTCAATGCCGCGCTGACCGCGAGCGTGAAAAAACACCTCGGACCCGTGTTGTTTCAGCAAAAAGGAACTGCCTGCGTATTTGCGCTGCTCGACATAGCGCTCCATCCACGGGCGGATGCGATCCAGCCGCGCCGGATCGAGTTTTACGTCATTGCCCGACATTTACTGCCCCTGTCCCGATCTTAGTCGCTTGCCCACGCGATCTGACCGCATTTGCAGATATTTCTCAAGAAAATCATTGTTATCGCTGAAACTGTCTTCGGACTGTTAGACTGCCTGTGGTACAGATTCGCAGTTTTCCAGTTCCCAAACATAACCTGACACCCGGCGCGGAGGAACAACATGGCGCAAAGCATAGATTTTGTTTACGATTTTTGCAGCCCCAATGCGTTTCTTGCGTATAAGGCGCTGCCCGATTTGGCCGCGCGGCACAAGGTCGAAATCAACTACGTTCCGGTCCTTCTGCCCATCGTTTTCAAAGCGACCCACAACCAAAACCCGTTCGAGGCGTTTTCAGAAAACCGCAAAAAGACCTCGTACCTGACGCATGATCTGCACCGGTTTGCCCGGCGGCGCGGGATCAGCTTTCACATGAGTCCTCATTTTCCGATGAACACGAAATTCGCAATGCGGGGTGCGTTGTTTGCAATGGGGAAATCATGGGAAACCAATTATATAGACGCGATCTTTGATGCGATCTGGGTGCATGGTCAGAAGGTCGAGGAAATTGGCGTGTTGACAGATATCCTGCACGAGCACGGCCTTCCGGTTCGCAAAATACGCGAGGCTATTGCCAGCGCGGACACCAAACCGAAATTGAAAGAGCAATCCAAAGCCGCCGTTAAACGCGGTGTGTTTGGCGTGCCCAGCATGTTCCTGGGGTCCGAGATGTTCTTTGGCAAAAACAGCCTGGCAAATCTGGAACTTGAACTGTCCACCCCGGCTAAGGCGTGATCATCAACTGCTCAACGCAGCCAGACCGTGCCGGGCAAACACCGGAACATAGGCCCCAAAGGCCTGCGCCCGTTTCGGGTCGGATGCGTTTCCGTCCAATGCCCGTTTGTAGACGCCCTGCAGAATCCCGGCCATGCGGAAGAAGTTGAAGGCCAGATAGAAGCCGAAATTATCGATCCCGGACAGGCCGCGCCGCTGGCAATACTGGGCGACAAAGGCCTGATCGCAGGGCAGCCCCAGAGCGTTGCGATCAATTCCGGCAAGGCCCCGCCCCTCTTTCCCCGGCGGTAGCTGCCACTGCATGATGACGGCGGCCAGATCGGCGTAGGGGTGGCCGATGGTGGACAATTCCCAATCCAGCACGCCGATGCAATTGGTTCCGTCCGGGGCGAACATCAGGTTGTCGATCCGATAATCTCCGTGAACCAGAGTTCTCTGCCCGTCATCAGCGGGGATCGAGCTTTCCAGCGCAGAGATCAGCGCATCCATATCCTCGATCACTGAGGTTTCCGACGCACGATACTGTTTGGTCCAGCGCGAGATCTGGCGTTCGAAATAGTTGCCCGTCGGGCCGTAATCTGCCAGCCCGACCGCGTCGATATCCACCATATGCAACGCGGCCAGAACCCGGTTCATCTCGTCAAAGACGGCAGTTCGGGTCTCATTGCTTTCGCCTTGCATGGTCGGTTCCAGAAAAACCCGGCCCTCCAGACGTTCCATCACGTAAAAGGCCGAACCGATGACGGTTTCGTCCTCGCACAGGACCAGCATCTCGGGCACCGGCACGGGGCTGCCCGCCAACGCGCGCTGTACCCGGAATTCCCGCTCGACCGCGTGGGCTGATTTCAGCAGAACGCCCGGCGGCTTGCGGCGCAGGACGTAGGATTTATCGGGCGTGCGAAGTTCGAAGGTCGGATTGGACTGGCCGATTGCGAATTTGGTGGCCTGCAAAGGGCCCTTGTAGCCGTCCAGATGGGCGCTCAGATAGGCATCGACTGCGGTTAGGTCCAAGGCGGGGGTGTCGCTCATCACGGCGCTCATAAAGCTTCGGCAAAGATATTGCCCGCCGTCACGACATTGATGCCACCGGAAACCGGTATCACCGCGCCGGTCACGTAACTGCCGCCGCGGCCGCACAGGAACAGCATGCACCCGGCGATGTCCTCATCCCGGCCAACGCGTCCCAACGGAACCGACTTTCCGACCTTGGCGCGCGTGCCTTCGTCTTCCGTGGCAAACGCCGTCATGCGCGAAACAAACGGGCCGGGTGCCAGCGCGTTGACGGTGACGTGATACGGGGAAAGCTCTTTCGCCATGATCTTGGTCAGATGCAGTACAGCGGCTTTCGAGGCCGAATAGCTGTAGGCCCCGTCCCCCATCGGCACCTCGCCCATGACCGAGCCGACATTGACCACGCGGGCCGGGTCATCCTCGGTCGCCGAGGCCATCAAAAGGGGAAGCAGCCGCTGTGTCAGCTCAAAAATGCCCGCGACGTTGACGGACATGACCTTATCCCACGCGTCATACGGAAACTGACCGATCGGCGCGCCCCATGAGACACCGGCGTTATTCATAAGAATATCAAGGCGGTCCGTGCGCGTGTTGATTTCCAAGGCCAGCGCCTCGATACCCGCCTCGCTGCTCAAATCCCCGGCAAATCCCTCGGCATTGCCGGGGGCATCCATCGCATTCAACTCGGCGGCAACGGCGGCGCAGGCATCCCCCTTGCGCGACGCGATCAGAACGCGCGCACCAGCCATAACCAGCGCTTCTGCCGCCATGCGTCCGATTCCCGTGGCCCCGCCGGTGACCAAAGCGGTCTTGCCGTGCAGCGAAAACAGCGTTTCTGGCGTCATTGTCTGCTCCTCTGTTGGGTTCGACGCGGCGGCGGGTCCCTGTGTTGACTCAGCGCGATCTTGCCCCGAAATTTCCCTTTCAGGGAATAACAGGGGCAACAGGATCAACATGCAAGCATTACTCAGCGTCGCACCGGGCGGGCCCGAGACACTGGAACTCACCACCCTGCCTGATCCACAGCCGGGCAAAGGGGAGTTGTTGGTCGGCGTCAAGGCAGCGGGCGTGAACTTTCCGGATACCCTGATCATTCAGGACCTGTATCAGATGAAACCACCCCGCCCCTTTGCGCCGGGTGGCGAGATTGCGGGCCAGGTTCTGGCAATCGGCGAAGGTGTCACCGGCTTTGCGGTCGGCGACAGGGTCCTTGCCCTGACCGCTTTTGGCGGGTTCGCCACGCATCTGAACTTCAAAGCGGCGTCAGCGATCAAGGTGCCCGAAACCATGCCCTATGACGATGCCGCGTGTTTCATTTTCACCTACGGCACGTCCTACCACGCCCTGAAGGACCGGGCCGCGATCCAACCGGGTGAGACCCTGCTGATTCTGGGCGCTGCGGGCGGGGTTGGAAGCGCTGCCATCGAACTGGGCAAAGCGATGGGCGCAAGGGTGATTGCGGCGGTGTCATCCGCGGAAAAGGCGGAATTCTGCCGCCAGATCGGAGCGGATGAGACCATTGTTTATTCCAAGGAAATGACCAAGGACGCCCAAAAAGCTTTTTCCAAGGAAATCAAGACGCTGGCCAAAGGGGATGGCGTTGATGTCGTGTATGATGCGGTGGGCGGTGCGTATGCTGAACCGGCGTTGCGCAGCATGGCTTGGAAAGGGCGCTATCTGGTGGTCGGCTTTCCGGCTGGGATTCCGAGCATCCCACTCAATCTCGCGCTGTTGAAAGGCTGCCAGATCGTGGGTGTTTTCTGGGGCGCGTCAGTGTTCCGTGATCCCAAGGGCCATGCGGAAAACATCAGCGAATTGTTTGACTTATACGGAACGGGCCGTATCAGACCGCGCATCAGCGAGCGGTTCCCCCTTAGCCGCGCAGCCGAGGCTTTGGCGCTTTTGTCCGGGCGGTCCGTTCTCGGCAAAGTTGTGGTGACCATTGACGAGGGCTGAATGGGTCAGCCCCGCGCGTATCCCGGCCTCTCCGGGGGGTGTTGCGAACTCGCCTCATAAGGGCAAACCCCGGTGGACATCCCCAACCGTTCGTGTCAGGAATTCCACATGGGGACAATGGAATAATGCATAAAATACTGGTTTTGAACGGTCCGAACCTCAATCTGTTGGGTACGCGACAGCCCGAGGTTTACGGCAGTACCACCTTGCAGATGGTCGAGGATTTATGCACCAGCCACGGCGCGTCCGTCGGGCTGGAGGTTTCGCATTTCCAGTCCAATCACGAAGGGGCGCTGATCGATGCGATCCACGGCGCACGTGGTGTGCAGGACGGGCTGGTTCTGAACGCCGGGGCATACACCCACACCTCCATCGCGCTGATGGATGCGATTGCCTCGGTCGCGCTTCCGATGGTTGAAGTTCATTTGTCCAACATCCACGCGCGGGAGGCGTTTCGGCACAAATCCTACATCGCCTCGGTCGCGTTGGGTCAGATTTGCGGCTTCGGCGCGCAAAGTTACGTTTTGGCGCTCGATGCGCTGGCGGCGCATTTGGGAACGGAGAGTGCGGGATGAACCTGTCCGAGTATCTCAATTTTCTAAGCTACACAAAGACTCTGGAAGAGCTTTGGGATGCGCATTGCCGCCAGATGGCGCAATACGGGTTTGACCGTTTGCTTTATGGCTATACGCAATACCGCACCGAAACCTCGCTTGGCGACCCCGAGGATTTCGTGATCCTGACCAACCATTGTCAGGAATATCTGGACGGGTTTCTGCGGTCGGGCCTGTATTTCAACGCGCCGATGTTGAAATGGGCGCTGCAGAATGAAGGTGCTGCAAGCTGGCGCCTGATCAACGAGGCAATGTCCAGCGGAACCATGACTGCCGAGGAACGGCGAGTCTATGAGTTCAACCGGGCAAAGGGCGCGACCGTGGGCTTCACGATCAGCTTCACCTCGGTGTCGATGCGGTCCAAGGGTGCGATCTCGATGGCACATTACGGCGACATGACGCAGGACCAGCTGGATGCGGTCTGGGACGAGCATGGCGACGACATCCTGTTGATGAACAACATGGCGCACCTGAAAATCCTGACCCTGCCCTACAACGCGCCGAACCGTGCCCTGACGAAGCGTCAGCGCGAGGCGTTGCAATGGGTGGGTGACGGCAAGACCACGCAGGACATTGCGCTGCTGATGGGGCTAACCTCGGCGACCGTGGAAAAGCACCTGAGGCTGGCGCGCGAGGCTTTGTCGGTCGAAACCACCGCGCAGGCCGTGTTGAAGGCGTCCTTGCAGAATCAAATGTTCGTGATGGAGGCTTAGCCTCTTCTAGCGTCATATGACCTTACTTTACCTAGGGTAAGGAAATCATGACTTTTCGTTCTGACAGCAAAGTTGCAGACTGTTAATGTTCCGTGAGTGGTGGCTTTAGCCAGGGAACATTTGGTCGGATCTTTGCAATACCAAAGCTCTCCGGTCGGTCTGGCACAGGGGCGTCTATTCGTCCGCGTACCTTTGTCGGAATTTTTGAGGGGCCTCGACCATCCCCATCATGCGGGGCCCCTCATTCACCAACCTGAGGATTTGCGGGCGCTTCGGCGTCTTTTTTTGTGCCCAAACAAAAAAATCGGCCACGCAATGCGTGACCGATCTTTGCGTATTCCCGGACCCTGTTCCCAAGGTCCGGGGAAATCACTTAGCCCTGTGCGGCCTTGGCAACTTCGGCGGCGAAGTCTTCTTTTTCGACCACGATGCCTTCGCCAACTTCCAGACGGATGAAGCCGGTGATGGTTGCACCTGCTTCCTTGGCCGCTGCTTCAACGGTCAGGTCAGGGTTTACAACGAACTGCTGGTTCAGCAGGGTCGATTCCGCGACGAATTTCTTCATACGGCCGACGATCATCTTCTCGATCACCTGCTCCGGCTTACCGGATTCGCGGGCGATGTCCATCTGAACCTGCTTTTCCTTCTCGACAACCGCCGGGTCCATGTCGGCCTCGGACAGAGCCGCCGGGTTCACAGCCGCGATGTGCATCGCAACCTGCTTGCCAATGGCTTCGTCACCGCCCGATAGAGCAACCAGAACGCCAATTTTGCCCATGCCGTTGGTGGCCGCGTTGTGGACGTAGGATACAACAGTGTCGCCCGACAGTTTCGCCATGCGGCGCACCGACATGTTCTCGCCAATGGTGGCGATCTTGTCGGTCAGGGTGTCAGCAACGTTCTTTCCGCCCAGATCGGCCGCCAGCAGAGCCTCGACACTGTCGACGCCTTCGGCTGCGTATGCGATCTTGCCGACCATTTCCTGGAACTCGGCGTTTTTCGCAACGAAGTCGGTTTCTGAGTTCACTTCGACAGCAACACCGTTGCCGCCGTTGACGTGAACAGCAACCAGACCTTCGGCTGCGGTACGGCCCGATTTCTTGGCCGCTTTGGCCAGACCTTTGGTGCGCAGCCAGTCAACGGCCTCGTCCATGTTGCCGCCGGTTTCGGTCAGCGCTTTTTTTGCGTCCATCATGCCTGCGCCGGTCTGGTCGCGCAGTTCTTTCACCATTGCTGCTGTGATTGCCATCTCTTGGCTCTCCTCAATTCAAACGGATTTGGGGCAGGTCATACCCTGCCCCATATGTCATTTACGTGACGGGCAGCTTACGCTTCGGCAGGTGTTTCTGCTTCGGCGGGGGCTTCTTCTGCAACGGCTTCTTCAACCGGAGCTTCTTCGAACGCACCCAGGTCAACGCCGGCTGCACCCATCTGAGCGGTCATACCGTCCAGAGCGGCACGTGCGGCCAGGTCGCAATACAGAGCGATTGCGCGCGCTGCGTCGTCGTTGCC
Organism: Ruegeria sp. AK4; assembly: GCF_056541025.1. Classification (NCBI taxonomy): domain Bacteria; kingdom Pseudomonadati; phylum Pseudomonadota; class Alphaproteobacteria; order Rhodobacterales; family Roseobacteraceae; genus Ruegeria; species Ruegeria sp. AK4. The sequence goes on along the minus strand of NZ_JBQFXS010000001.1, from coordinate 758,360 downwards.
GGGGATGATGTAGTCAACGCCGTCGGGCGAACAGTTGGTATCGACAACAGCCACAACCGGGATACCCAGCTTGTTGGCTTCGGCAATGGCCAGTGCTTCCTTCTTGACGTCGATGACGAACAGCAGATCCGGAACGCCGCCCATCTCGCGGATACCGCCCAGCGAAGCCTGCAGCTTGGCCTGGTCACGCTCCATGCCCAGACGCTCTTTCTTGGTCAGGCCTTCGGCGCCCGATTCCATCGCTTCGTCGATCTGGTTCAGACGGTTGATCGACTGGGAAACGGTTTTCCAGTTGGTCAGGGTGCCGCCCAGCCAGCGATGGTTCATGTAGTACTGAGCCGATTTTTCGGCGGCTTCAGCGATCGGGCCAGCAGCCTGACGCTTGGTACCAACGAACAGAACGCGGCCGCCTTTTGCGACGGTGTCACGAACGGCCTGCAGAGCCTGGTCCAGCATCGGAACGGTCTGGGTCAGGTCCATGATGTGGATGCCATTGCGCGAGCCGTAGATGAACGGGCCCATGCGGGGATTCCAACGCTGTGTCTGGTGACCAAAGTGAACGCCAGCTTCCAGCAGCTGACGCATGGTGAACTCGGGAAGAGCCATGCTTTACTTTCCTTTTCCGGTTTACGCCTCGGCGGGGGTGAAAGAAGCGGATGCTCCAACCGGCGGGCCAGATAAGGATGTCTCCCCTACAAAGCCCAAACCCCGCCTGCGGGTTTGAATGGCGCGCGTATACGGTAGCTGAGTTCACCCGACAAGTGAAAAATCACCTGAAAAGTGAATTTCCAGTCGGATTACTCTAGCCGTGCCAGCGCATGCGCGTGACGCACGGCCTCTTCGCAATGCGCGGCCAGCGCCTTGCGGTTTGCGAAATCGCTGACCTTGGCGGGGCTGTGATAGATCAACTCGACCGAGCCCTGCCTGCGCGCACCCAGAGACTTGAGCAGATGCGGCGCGAAATCCATATCTCCCCACCAGCCATAGAACCGGTCCGGTTCCCCTTTCGGCGCGTGATAGATGACCGAGACGGGCTGCACATACATGAAGTCTCGCAGTTCCTCGGTGAAGAATGCCGCGAAAAGCGTTGTTTTAAATGGTAAAATGCGCAGTCCGTCGGTCGATGTGCCTTCGGGGAAAAACAGCAGCTTGTGCCCCGCGGTCAGACGCTCCTGAAACAGAAGTGTCTGCTCTCGCGCCTTTTTCGGGTTCCGTTCGATGAAAACGGTGCCGGTCGCGCGCGCCAGCCAGCCGATGCCGGGCCATTTGGCAACCTCGACCTTGGACACGAAAAACACCCGTTTACGGGAATTCAGTGCGAAGATGTCCAGCCACGAGGAATGGTTCGCCACCACCGCGCCGCGCTCGTTCATCAATTCGCCTGACGTGCGGAACCCCATCCCGAGAATCCGGAATGCGTTGCGGCAGACAAACTGGGCGACGTAAGGCGTGATCGGGCGGCGCACCCCGTAAATCGGACGCTCGATCAGGCGCAGGGCCAGAAGGATGAACAGCCCGCCGAACACCAAAATCGCCAATGGCAGACCCCGGAGTAAGACCAGCAGCCAGCCGACAAGGCCCAGCTCAATCGGGTCGGGTGCGTCATCGCTGTGCCACGAGGCGTCACTCACAGATCTATGCTCCGCCATAAATACGCCGCTGCCGGTCATTAATGCGCGCCGTATCGAGGATCAGGCAGACATCGGTGGTGTTGAACGCGTGGTCGATAAAGGCTCCCTCGCCCACGAAACCGCCCAGTCGCAGATAGGCTTTGATCAGCGCTGGCACCTGCACCATCGCCGCGCGCCGGTCCAGCGCATCGGGCGCGACCAGATCCATCGACTGAAAGACCTCGGGCTGTGCCCGAACCCTCAGATCCGGCGGCGCGAGGTGATTGTGGTGCAGCATCGAAAGCGGCTGCGCCAGAGCCTGCACATCGATGCCGTGAAAGCTGGCGACGCCGAACAGAACCTCGATCTCCCGTTCGGTCACATAGGCGGCCAGACCGTTCCAAAGATGGTACATTGCCGTGCCGCCGCGATAGTCGGGATGCAGGCAGGACCGGCCAAGTTCCAGCAGCTTTCGCCGGCTTTCTTTCAGCACGGACAGATCGTATTCGTCTTCGGAATAAAACTGCCCCAGTTCTGCGGCACGTTCGCCCGGCAACAGCCTGTAAACGCCCACAACTTCGCCAGTCGCGTCGTCAATCGCAAGCATGTGGTCAAAGAACGGATCGAACCGGTCGCGTTCCAGCCCCGCTTCATGATCAACCATCTCACCCCCGCCGCCCAGTTCGCGCACGAACACGTCATAGCGCAGGCGCTGTGCGGCAAGCAGGTCGTCCTCGGTTTCGGCAAGGCGGATGGTAAATGAAGGGCCAGCGTCAGGCATATCAGTCCTTTAAGTCACACGCGGCTGATATCGCACATATTCGGCCAAAGGCAACAGGATGACCTCTGGTGATCTCAGTTAACCTTTCCTAAACCAGTTTCACGGATCAAAGACCGGCATCAGGGCGATGCGCGTTCCGTCGATCACCACTTTCCCCTGCTCACGGAAATTCACGGTGATCTTGCCTGCGATGTTGGACTGAACCTGTCCGACACCCCAATCGGGGAAATCCGGGTGGCGGACAAACATGCCCGGTGCAAGAATGGCATTCAGGTCTGTCATGCGGGGCTCCGGTCCGGTGGCAGGTACGCTCAGGAGGTATGCATGGGCACATCAGACGTCAACCTGGCCGAGTTGATCGGCTCTCGGATCTGCCACGATCTGATCAGCCCGATCGGGGCGATCACCAACGGGTTGGAGTTGCTGGACATGGTCGGTGCCGTTCAGGGCCCCGAGATGGAGTTAATCTCGGGCAGCGTCGGCAGCGCAGGCGCACGGATACGGTTTTTCCGCGTGGCATTCGGGTCGGCCAGCGATCAGCCATTGGGCCGGGCCGATGTGGCCGAATTGCTCAGGGACGTCGCGCAGTCAGGTCGCGTTCGGGTCAACTGGAACCTGACCGGGCCGGTGCCGCGCAATCAGGTGAAGCTGGCCTTTCTGGCGCTGATGTGCTGCGATAGCGCCATGCCCTTTGGGGGTGAGGTCGAGATTGCGTCACAGGGCGAGAACTGGCTTGTGACGGGCACCGCCGACAAGCTGAATATCGATCCGGACCTTTGGAAAAGCATCCCAACCGGGCGCTTTGCAAACAAGGTCACGCCCGCGCAGGTGCAATTTGCCCTTTTGCCCGAAACCGCCTCGGCCATGGGGCGGCGGGTTGCGGTCGAAACAGCCTCAACCCGCGTGGCTTTACGGTTCTAGGCGCGGGTCGTTCCGTTCCCGCGCACCAGGTATTTGAAGCTGGTCAGCTGAGCAGCCCCAACCGGCCCGCGCGCATGCATCTTGCCGGTGGCGATACCAATCTCGGCGCCCATGCCAAACTCTCCGCCATCGGCAAACTGGGTCGAGGCGTTGTGCATCAGGATGGCGCTGTCGAGCCGTTCAAAGAACCGGGCGGCGGCGGCGGCATCCTCGGTCATGATGCAATCGGTGTGGTTGGACCCGTGCTGCCGGATATGCGCGATGGCGGCGTCGATATCGGCAACGGGTTTAGCCGCGATGATGCTGTCGAGAAATTCTTTGCCCCAATCGTCAGCCGTTGCCGCGACCGTTCCATCCACAGCCACCGAACCCTCGGCATGCACTTCGACACCTGCAGCAAGCAACGCCGCAACGACATCGCGCCCAAGTGTTTCAGCCACGTCCTTATGGATCAGCAGGCACTCGGCTGCGCCGCAAATCCCCGTACGGCGGGTCTTGGCGTTCAGCACCACATCCAGCGTTTTCTGCGGGTCGGCGGCTTTGTCGATATAGATGTGAACGATGCCTTCGAGATGGGCAAAGACCGGCACTCGCGCCTCGCGCTGGACCAGACCAACCAATCCTTTGCCGCCGCGCGGGACGATCACATCGACGTAATCTGTCATCGTCAGCAGTTCCTGAACCGCCGCGCGGTCGCGGGTCGGGATCAACTGGATCGCATCCTCGGGCAGGTTCGCGGCTTTCAGGCCTTCGACCAGACAGGCGTGAATGGCGGTCGAGGAATGAAAACTCTCGGACCCGCCCCGCAGGATCACCGCATTGCCGGATTTCAGGCACAGGGCCCCGGCATCCGCTGTCACGTTCGGGCGGCTTTCATAGATCACGCCGATCACGCCCAAAGGCGTGCGAACTCGCTGGATGTTCAGGCCCGAGGCCATATCCCATTCGGTCAGAACCTCACCCACAGGATCGGCCTGATCGGCGACGGTGCGCAGCCCGTCAACCATGCCTTGCACACGGTCCTCGTTCAGCATCAGGCGATCCATCATGGCAGGGCTCAGACCCTTTTTGCGGCCAAACTCCAGATCCTTCTGGTTGGCTTCGATGATCTGAGCCCGGTTCTTCCAGACCGCCTCGGCCGCCGCAATCAGGGCGGCGTGTTTGCGTTCTGCCGAGGCAAAGGCTAGATCGGCCGAGGCCTGTTTGGCGCGCTGTCCAATATCGGCCATCAGGGCGGGGATGTTGTCGATATCCTTCATTTTACAAGCCTTTCAGGTCGGTACAGTCCAAATTTCAGGTTACAGGGCCAGATCATCCCGGTGTATCAGCGCGGCGCGACCGGGATAGCCCAGCGTCGCCTCAATCTCGGACGACTTGCGCCCTTTGATCGCGTCCGCCTCTTGCGCAGTATAGCGGCTTAGCCCTTGTGCCAGCCGGCGGGCGCTTAAGTCGACGACGGAAACGGGATCGCCGCGCCCGAAATCCCCGGTCACTTCGGTGATTCCGGCAGGCAACAGGCTTTTGCCATTGGCAAGGGCCCGTGCCGCGCCATCATCGACGGTAATCTCACCGCGCGGCTTCATGGCGGAAATCCAGCGCTTGCGGGCTGCGTGCGGGTCAAGCTTTGCCGTGAACCACGTACAGTTCGCGCCATTTTCAAGCATTTTCAGCGGGTTCAAGGGCGACCCTTCAGTAATCGCCATAGTGCATCCTGCAGCAGTTGCCATCTTGGCAGCCAGCAGCTTGGTTTTCATGCCGCCTTTGGACAGGCCCGACCCGGCATCGCCGGCCATCGCCTCAATCTCGGGCGTGATTTCGTCGATCACCTCATACCGCGTGGCGTTGGCATCCTCGTTGGGATTGCCGGAATAGAACCCGTCCACGTCTGACAGCAGAATGAGTTGATCCGCGCCGACCGTAACCGCGATCTGAGCAGCCAGACGGTCATTGTCGCCATAGCGAATCTCGTCCGTTGCGACGGTATCGTTCTCATTCACGATGGGCACAACGCCCAGACTCAGCAACGTCTCAAGCGTTGACCGCGAGTTCAGATAGCGGCGGCGATCCGCGCTGTCTTCGAGCGTTACCAGCACCTGAGCCGTCTTGATCTCGTGCGGGGTCAGCGCCTCTTCGTAGGCGCGGGCCAGACGGATTTGGCCCACGGCGGCGGCGGCCTGCGACTGTTCCAAGGGCAGGTTCGCCATTGGAAGGTCCAGAACCCCGCGCCCCAGCGCAATTGAACCGGACGAGACCAGAATGACATCCGTTCCCTGCCCCCTCAGCCAGGCTACGTCCTGCGCCAGAGAATGCAACCAATCCGACCGCAAAAAACCGGCGTCGCGGTCCACCAAAAGGGCGGACCCGATCTTGACAACCAGACGTTTCGCGGAGGTCAGGGTTGCCAAGACTGCGCCTCCTCGGTGGGCTTTTGCCTTAGACGGTTTTCGTCGATCTGAGCCCGCAGGGCGCGCAGTACCTCGGTCACGCCCAGATGAGCGACGCCGGACATGGTCATGACGGGGCCGCCGCTAGCCTGTTCCAGCTCAGCTTTGGCGAGGTCGCGCTCCTCGTCATCCAGCGCATCGACCTTGTTCAGCACCGTGATCCGGGGCTTTTCGGCCAACTCTCCGCCGTAAGCTTCAAGCTCGTGGATGATGGTGCGATAGTCTTCGGCCACCGTTTGGGATGTGCCATCGACCAGATGCAGCAGCACCGCGCAACGTTCGACATGGCCAAGGAACCGGTCGCCGATCCCGCGCCCTTCATGCGCGCCTTCGATCAGGCCGGGGATGTCGGCAACCACGAATTCCACGTTGTCAACGCCGACGACACCCAGATTGGGGTGCAGCGTTGTGAACGGATAGTCCGCGATCTTGGGGCGCGCATTCGAGGTGGCCGCCAGAAAGGTCGACTTACCCGCGTTCGGCATGCCCAGCAGGCCCACATCGGCGATCAGCTTTAACCGCAGCCAGATGGTGCGGTCGATCCCAGCCTGCCCCGGGTTGGCGCGCCGGGGGGCCTGATTGGTGGCCGATTTGAAATGCAGGTTGCCAAAGCCGCCATTGCCGCCCTTGGCCAGCAGAACCCGTTGCCCGACCTCGGTCAGGTCGCAGATGACGGTTTCTTCGTCCTCGTCCAGAATCTCGGTGCCCACGGGGACGCGCAGAACGATGTCGTCGCCATCCTTGCCGGTGCGCTGTTGGCCGCGGCCGGGTTGGCCGTTCTTGGCAAAGAAATGCTGCTGATAGCGAAAGTCGATCAGGGTGTTCAGCCCATCCACGACCTCGGCCCAGACAGACCCGCCTTTACCGCCGTCGCCACCATCCGGCCCGCCGTATTCGATATACTTTTCGCGCCGGAAGCTGACGCAGCCGCTACCTCCGGCCCCGGACCGGATGTAGACCTTTGCAAGATCGAGAAATTTCATGTGTGTCCCCTACTGCAAAGGCCCCATCGGCCACAAGTCAGAGTTTCTTGGTGTACGTCCAGGTGGGCACGTTCGCATCGCGCGCCACCGAATAGGTTTCGGCATCGCCAAGGTACTGGAACCCGCAATGGGTCAGCACCCGGGCCGAGGCCGGATTGTCCTGAAACACGCTGGCAAACATGTTGGCGTTCTCAAGCGGGTTTGACCTGACCAGAGTTTCAACCGCCAGCGACGCGATCCCGGTGTTCCAGTAAATCGGCGCGACCCAATAGCCGACCTCGGACTGGTTCCGGTCCAGTCGCTTGAGAGAGATCAGGCCAATCAGTTCCGGTCCGCCATCCTTGGTGGCATCCATGACCCAGACATCCTCGTCGCGGTCATCGGCCATCGAACGCGAAACAAAGGCCTCGACCGAGCCGGGCGGCAAAGGATGCGGGATCGAGGTGGTCATACGCGCCACGCGCTCATCGCCTGCATAATATTCGATGAGACCCATATCCGACCGGCGCAGCGGGCGCAGATCGAACCGCTCGGTTTCAATGACCGGCTGGTTTATTATCGTCTCAATTTTCATTGGTGTGTTCCTCCTCCGAACAACACAAAAGCTACGGATAAAACAGTCAAACTCGCTAATGTCCACATCAGATATTTTTCCGCAGGCCGTCCTTCAACCGCATGGGCGATTCTATCGCCTGCGAATGTCCAGATCGGGTGCAGAACCACCTGACAGATCAACAAACAAAGCGCGATCGTGAGCGTTGCATCAAAGCTGGACGTGCCAGCAGCCACAAAGCCCGTGAATCCCGCAATAATCATCGCCCACGCCTTTGGGTTCAGGGGGTGAACGATAAGACCCGCCAAGAATCCGGGGGCCTCGGCCACATCGCCACCGGACGACAGGCGCAGATTGGCAATCTTCCACGCCAGCCAGCAGACATAGGCTGCCGAGGCGTATTTCAGGGCAGAAAAGACCAAAGGGGCCTGTTCCGCCATCTGCATCAGACCGAACCCGACCGGCCAGATGATCAATTGCTTGCCCAGAACAACACCAGCCACAAACGGCAGCGCCGCCCGAAAGCCATAGCGCGCACCGGTTCCCAGCAGGACCATGTTGGCCGGTCCCGGCGTGCCGACCTGCGAGGCGGCAAAGATCAGGAAACTGGTGGTTGCGACTGTCATCGGTTTTTCAATCACGACTGCGTTAAAACGAGAAAGGGGACCGGCACTTTCTGCCGGTCCCCCATGAATTTTTTCTAAACCTTCTGGGTTTCGGCTTACTCTGCGGCCTCCGCCACTGGCAGGACCGAAATAAAGGTGCGGTTTTTGAGTCCCTTGTGGAACTTCACGGCGCCATCGACGGTTGCAAAGATGGTGTGATCCTTGCCCATGCCTACGCCTTCGCCCGGCCAGAACTTGGTGCCGCGCTGACGTACGATGATGTTGCCTGCGATGGCTGCCTGGCCACCATAGAGTTTCACGCCAAGGCGGCGACCCGCTGAGTCGCGACCGTTACGGGAGGAACCGCCAGCTTTCTTATGTGCCATTCTCTCTCTCCTTAGCCCTGAGCCAGCTCTTTGGCTTGCTCAACCCATTCGGGTTTCACTTTGATGGTGTCGATAGCAGCAATCTGCTCGTCCGACAAGGCGGCCAGAGCGGCAAAGCTCTCGATACCGGCCTCAACCAGCTTTTTGGCAGCGGCGGGGCCGACACCGTTCAGCTTGGTCAGATCGTCGGCGGCAGCAGCGGCGGGTGCCTCTGCTTTGGCTTCTGCTTTCTTGGCAGGCTTTGCAGCAGGTGCCGCTTCGCCAGCTGGAGCAGACCCGGTTGCAGCTTTGATGCCCGACTTGTCAGCGCCCGACGACAGGATGTCGGTGATCTTGACCAGGGTCAGCTTCTGACGGTGGCCAACGGTACGCTTCGAGCTGTGCTTACGACGGCGCTTGACGAACTTGATGACCTTGTCACCTTTGATCTGTTCGATCACTTCGGCCTGTACGCCTGCGCCTTCAACGAAAGGTGCGCCAACAACCGGAGCGTCGCCGCCCAGCATCAGAACATCGTTGAATTGAACTTTTTCACCTGCGTCGGCAGCCAGTTTTTCAACGCGGAGGATATCGCCCGCCTGAACCTTGTACTGCTTGCCGCCAGTCTTGAGGACCGCAAACATGCGTCTTTCCTTTTCATACCCGCGTTCTGTGGTCCCCTCTCTCGGGTGTTTCTGGCCTAAGCCACCTCGAACAGCGCGCCCTTTTCGGGCCGTGTGACTGACCCCCGGACCAATCCGAAAGGGTCAAATAATAACGAGACCCGGCGCGGAAAACCGGCCGGGATGCGCGCTTATCCATAGATTGCGGATGAAAGTCAACACCAAAGCGGCGTTACAGGTCCGATCCTTTCAGCGCCTGCGCCACCGCCTCGCCCAGCCGGTACGAGATGTGATCGTACATACGGTCAAACCCGTCAAACAGCGCCTCATTCAGCGCGCGCCCGGTGTCGGTTCGGGAAAAGGCGATGTTTTCGCGCATCTGGGCCTCGTCCAACGGACGATAGGCCATCAACAGAAAAGAATACAGCCATGTCGTTGTCTCGGCGGTCATGCTGTCCTGTTGCGAGAGAAGCTCGGCCAGCAGCTCGCCATCGTCGCCACGGGAATCGGTATCAAGACCCTTGAAGAAGTTGTAATCCGAACTCAGCGCCCCCTGCACATTCTGTTCGACCAGATTGTTGACCTGAATGTACTCCTCGACCAGTTCGAACAGCACCGAGTCGCGCTTTGCGTTCTCATAGGCGTCGCGGGCCATTTCCTCGATCGCGTCGTCCGAAATCGCCCTGCGTGCCGAATTTTCCAGCGAGATGATGGTCTGCCCCAGATCGCTTTCGAAAAACACCGAGGCCTGTTCCAGCTGCGCATCCGTCAGCCCCTGATCAAAGGCATGCTCGACCTGTTTGCGCATCCACAAAGGGTCATAGATGTCTTCGACCTGCGCCTGAAAAAAGGCCCCGCCCGCATTGTCCAAAAGCGTCTCATCCAGTTCGCGCCGCTGATCCTGGCCTTCGCTGGCCAGTATCTCCATGACCTGTTCCAGTTTCAGCGCCTGCGACAAGCGGACGACCCGTTCCTGCGCGAAAAGCGGGGTCGCCCAGAGAAATGAAACCAAAAGGAGCGGTGCCAGGCGCATCATATGTCCTGAGCGGGATGCAATTCAGCCATACGGGTGGCCAGAACCTCGAACCGCATTGCCATGATTTCGTATTGGGTGGCGGTCAGCAGTTCATACACCTCTTGCATCAGAGGATGTTCCAGAGCCTTGACATAGGCATCTACGTCGTCGTCGGAAAAATCCTGATAGGTGTAGGCCGCACCGGCCAGCGCCGAGAGTTGCAGCGCCTGACGCATGCCGGTTTCATTGCGTTTCATCATTTCGCGCAGTTCATCGGCCCCGAGTTTCAGCTCGATCACACCCGATGCACTTGCGGCCAGCAAAAACCTCAGCTGAATTTCCTGCAGGGCGCGCAGCGACGTGTCGCTGCCATCCACCGCGCGGTTCATCCGCTTGAAGCTTTCCACCCGTTGCGAGCCTTTCTGGATCAGGTCAGAGACGATCTTTTGCCCTTCCAGATCCTTCGCATCGTCATCTTCGATCAGGTGCGAGGCATTCTCGGCCTCAACCAGCCGCTGCCCCAGATCCGAGGCATAGAACTCTACCGCATGTGTAAGCGCCTCGTCGCTCAGCGTCTGTTCAAGGATCACAACCGCCGTTTCATGCATGATTTCAACGTCGAATACTTCTTCCGTCAGGCGTGTCCAGTCCGAGCCGAACCCTTCCGGATCAATCCCCAGCATCTGTGGAGCCGAGCCCGAGGCTAAAGCGATGCTTTCCAACGCCACGTCAAATCCGGTTGTGGTCAAAAACGCCTCGACCCGGTCGCGATTTGCGGCGGCCACCTGCAGCGGGATCAGAACAAGCGCCAGCAGCGGCAGGACGAGGGAATGGGCGAAGCGTCGGGCAGAATTTCTCATACCAGATAGCCTAGGTGTTTTACGTCCGCAGGCAATGGAAAATCCCGCCTTTGCGCATTTCAGGAATTTTCCGCTTGCACCCCTGCCCGTTCGCCACTAAATCCCCCCCTCACAGACCCCCGCGGAGAGGTGCCGGAGTGGTCGAACGGGGCGGTCTCGAAAACCGTTGTGGGTGCAAGCCCACCCAGGGTTCGAATCCCTGTCTCTCCGCCACTATTCCATTATGTGATCGTTTCCGGCTTTCAATTCCTGCGCGCCGCAGCCCCTGAACAACCCGGCCCAAAGCGCGGTTTTGGCGGTGCAAGAGATGTTCAGCATGATCGACGGACGCGCTAAGGCGAGCCTGTCGGACTCGCCGAATGCCGAGGAAATCAGTATGGTGGAACTCAAAGAATTCTCGAACTCGCTGGAGATCTTTGTCGTTTGATTGACCGGCACGGGAACCCTCGCCCCTGCATGCTAACGGTTTCAAGGGCTTTGCGGCAAATGACCCTGCCGGTGCGCGCTAAATCGCCGTACCCGTTATGCGCGATCAGCGTGGCTTGGCTCATTCCCCGGATCTGACGCGAAACAGTGGGAAGTCCCCTTTGCGCGGGGCTAATTTTGACTCATCTCTGCGACACATTCCAAAAAGGAGGCACTCATGTCGCGTATTCTTCTTATCGCCGTAATCGCCGTAATCGGCATTGGCGCGTACTATTACATCAACAAACCCGAGCCGACACCGTCCGAACAACTGCAATCTGCCGCTGAGGACGCTGGCGAGGCCCTGAACGAAGCCGCCTCGGCGGCACAGGAGGCAACGACCGAGGCCCTGAATTCGGCCGCCGAGCAGGCCGGTGAAGCCGCATCGTCGCTGACCGAACAGGCGGCGGAAGCGGCCTCGTCCATCGCGGATCAGGCCTCGGATGCAGCCACCCAGGCGGGTGACGAAGTTGCCTCGCTGGCCGGTCAGGGGCAGGAGTTGCTCGATACCTGGGTTCAGGAGGGCATGCTGACAGCGCAGCAATTCGACTATGACAAGATGGTTGCGTCGGTGCAGGACAGCGCCCTGGCGCAGGACATCAAAACTCAGGTGATCCAGATCCTCGACGATATCAAGGCCGCGCCCGATACGGCGTTGACCAAGTTGCAGGACTTGCAGAACCTGTTGACTCAGCAATGAAAATCCGGCGGGGCCGCATCCGTGGCGGCCCCGCCTGTCCCGCTGGCGTTTGCCGCCACGTCAGGACGCGGTCAGATTGACGCCCGATCCTTAGTTTGTTTGGCTTGCCCCCAATTCCGCAGCGATGGATTTTTGACCTCGCCGCAGCAACTTCTCTGAGGATTTTCACATGACCACCCTGCCCGCATCGATGTTTGCGACTGTTCTGAAACATGACGGCTATTCCGGCACGGCAACCGGGCCCATGATCGAAAACGCCAGCGATTGGCTGGCCGAGGCGGAACTGCCCGTCCCGAAACCCGGCCCCGGACAGGTGTTGATCCGGATGCGCATGGCCTCGGTCAACCCGTCGGATTTGCACTTTATCAAGGGTGAATACGGGCAGCCCCGGGTCCAGGGCGCAGCTGCGGGCTTCGAAGGCTGCGGCGATGTGGTTGCAACGGGCAAAGGGGCCGAAGGGCTGCGGGGGCAGCGTGTCGCCTTTGTCGCCGCAGGCTCGGGTGCCTGGGCCGAATATGTCGTGACGCAAATGCAGACCTGCATCCCCCTGCGCCCTGATATCTCGGACGAAGATGGCGCGGCGCAGATCGTGAACCCTTTGACAGCGATGGCGATGGTGGACATCGCCAAGCAGGAAGGTGAGGCCTTTGTGATTTCTGCAGCGACCAGCCAGTTGGGCAAGCTGATGTGCAGTCTTGGGCGTGATCTGGGGCTGAAATCCATCGCGTTGGTGCGCCGTGCCGAGGCTGCGGAAAACCTGAAACAGCTTGGTGCGGCTGAGGTGCTGGTCACGACGGACCCTGATGTCGGACAGAAATTCGCCGACCTCAGCGCCAGCCTGAAACCCCGCGTGTTCCTGGATGCGGTCATGGATCAATTGTCGGAACAGGTGTTTACCGCCATGCCCAACCGCGCGCGCTGGATTTGCTACGGCAAGCTGAGCAACCAGGCCCCGACCCTGACGCAAACCGGTCAGTTGATCTTCATGGGCAAACGGATCGAGGGGTTCTGGCTGACCAACTGGATGATGTCCACGCCACCCTCCGATCAGATGCGCGTGGTGGCCGAGGTGCAGGCCCGTTTCGCCGACGGGCGCTGGAAAACCGATGTGTCCGAGCGGATTACCCTGAAGGAAGTGGTGCCAAATCTGGCCGGGGCGCTGAAAAAGAGTGACGGCAAGGTGATGATCACGCCATAGTAGAACCAAACCCGCCAACAACAAGAATGCCGCGGGCGGTTCAGGGACTGGCAAACCGGCACGGGGAGGTGAATTTGGACAACGCGCAGCTGCTGATCAGCGGGCTGGCGAATGGCTGTGTGTACGGCCTGATCGCGCTTGGGTTCGTGCTGATCTACAAGGCGACCGAGGCGGTGAATTTCGCGCAGGGCGATTTCATGATGCTGGGGGCCTTTGTCACGATTGGCCTGACCAATACCGAATATATGGGGCTGCCCTTCTGGCTGGCGCTGCCGATCTCGCTGGGGATCATGGGGGCATTGGGGTATCTGCTGGACCGCCTTATCATCCGCCGCCTGTTTGGCGAAAGCCAGACCGCCGTCGTCATCCTCACTATCGCCTTGGGCTTCGTGATCCGCTTTTTCGCCGGGCTGATCTGGGGCCACGAACCCCAGACGCTGCAAAACCCGCTGGCGGGGAAAGAGGTGCGTTTTGGCGGGCTGGTTTTGGGGATGGAGGATGTGGCCGTCATTATTGTCACCGTCCTGCTGACCTGGGGCCTTTACGTCTTTTTCAGCAAAACCAAGTTGGGGCTGGCCATGCAGGGTGCCTCGCAGAACCAATTGGCGGCCTATTACATGGGCGTTCCGGTCAAGCGGGTGCAGGGGTTTATCTGGGCGCTGGCAGGCGTCGTGGCCGGGATCGCGGGCATTCTGTTTGCCGCCAAAGGTTCGGTTGATCCCACCACGGGCCTGTTGGGCATCAAGGCTTTCGCCGCCGCCGTGATCGGCGGGTTCGGCAGCCTGCCCGGCGCTTTGGCGGGCGGGCTGATCGTCGGTGTCATCGAACCCTTCGCCAGCCGCTACATCGCCGCCGGGTACAGCCAGATCGCCCCGTATGCCTTGCTGCTGGCGGTTCTGATCTTCCGCCCCAACGGTCTGTTCAGCCAGGTCCGGCTGAAAAAGGTCTGACGCATGCGCATCGTCTTCAAAACCGACTACATGCAGGATATCTGGCCTTGGAAGGACCGGTATCAGCTGAGCCTCTACCTGATCCTGCTTTTGGTCGTTTTTGCCGCGCCGTGGTTGCTGGACGACTTCTATCTGGGCGAACTGACCAACGTTCTTATCTGGGCCATCGCCGGTCTGGGGCTGATGATCCTGACTGGGCACACCGGGCAGGTCAGCCTTGGCCACGCGGCGTTTCTGGCCTTTGGCTGTTATGCCAACGTGAACCTGATCGAGGCGGGAGTGCCTTTTCTGATCGCCTTTCCGCTGGCAGGTCTGCTGACCGGGATTGCCGGGGTGACGGTGGCGATCCCTGCCCTGCGCCTGCACGGCATCTATCTGGCGATTTTCACCATGGCGCTGTCGATCCTGATGGACGACGTGATCGTGCTGGCCGAACCCCTGACCGGAGGCGTCGCCGGTAAGTATCTGGGCGGGGTCGAGATTTTCGGTCATCTCGTTGACCGCTGGGCCACGCCCAAGGATTTCTACTGGCTGGTTCTGGCCGTCGCGGTGATTGTGACGCTGGGCTACATCAATCTGCTGCGCGCGCCCTTGGGGCGCAGCTTCATCGCCGTGCGCGACTCAGAGGTTTCGGCACAGGCGATGGGTGTGGATATCGCCAGAACCAAGATGATCTCGTTCGCCCTGTCCTGCGCCGTGACCGGCTGGGCCGGGGCGCTGATGGGCATGTTCGCGGGGGCTTTCAACAACGAGACCTTCAATGTCCTGATCTCGATCCAGTTGCTGATGATGATCGTGATCGGAGGGCTCGGCTCGATCCATGGGGCGTTTCTGGGGGCTATCGTGATCGGCTTTCTGCCCCAGTTCCTGTCGATTTCCAAAGAGTATGTTGGGGCAGTTTTCGGCGGCAACACCGTCGCCATTCCCGGGCTGGAATTCGGCATCTTCGGCATGATCCTGATCGCTTTCATCCTGTTCGAACCGATGGGCATGTATGGCCGCTGGCTGAAAATCCGCACCTGGTTCGAACTGTTCCCCTTCTACCGCAAGGATATGTTCAAACGGCAGAAATCCTACCTCAAGACGGAGCGCTTGAGATGAGCCTGCTTGAGTTCGAAGGCGTCACGCTTACATTCGGCGGCGTGACCGCAGTCGACAATCTGTCATTCGAGGTCGAGCAAGGCGAGGTTTTCGCCATCGTTGGCCCGAACGGTGCGGGGAAATCCACGGTATTCAACCTGATTTCGCGGTTCTATGAACCCAATGCCGGGGCCATCCGGTTCGACGGGCACGATCTGTTACAGGTCAAAGCCTCGGGCGTTGCCGCCTATGGCGTCGCGCGGACGTTCCAGAACATCGAACTGTTCGAACACGCCACCGTCCTGCAAAACCTGCTGGTCGGGCGGCATCGGCACCGCAAGACGAACCTGATCTCGGAAATCCTGTTCACCCCTTCCGTCCGGCGACAGGAGTTGGAGAACCGCGAAAAGGTCGAGGAAATCATCGACTTTCTGGACCTGCAGGCATTTCGCGACAAGATGATCTCGGGCCTGCCCTATGGCGTCCGCAAAGTGGTCGAAGTTGCCCGGGCGCTGGCGACCGATCCCAAACTGCTGTTGCTGGACGAACCGGCCTCGGGCCTGTCGGTTGAAGAGACCACCGATATGCGCTGGTGGATCGACGACATCCGGCGGCAGATGGGGATCACCGTGCTGATGGTGGAACATGACATGGGGCTGGTTTCGGGTGTCTCGGACCGGGTGCTGGCGATGGCTGACGGGGCAAGATTGGCACTGGGAACACCATCCGAGGTGCAATCCCACCCGGCCGTGGTTGAGGCATATTTGGGCAAAGCCTCATGACTGAACCGATCCTGAAAATCCGGAATATCGAAAGCTTCTATGGCCCGATCATGGCGATCCGGGGTGTTTCGCTGGACGTCTCGCAGGGGCAGATCGTTTCGATCCTTGGCGCAAACGGTGCCGGAAAAACGACGCTGATGAAAACGGTGTCGGGCGTGATGGACCCGGAAAAGGGCCAAATCACCTTTGAAGGGCAGGACATTCAGGGGTCCGAGCCGCACAAGGTCGTGCAGAAGGGTATCGTGCATGTTCCCGAAGGGCGCGAGGTGTTCCCGCTGCTGACCGTGAACGAAAACCTCAGCCTTGGGGCTTATACGGTGGCGGACAAATCCCGGATCGAACAGGATCGCGAGATGGTGTTCAGCTATTTCCCGGTCCTGAAAGAACGCCGCATGCAAGAGGCCGGCACTCTGTCCGGCGGGCAACAGCAGATGCTGGCCATCGGGCGCGGGCTGATGGCGAACCCGAAGATCATGCTGCTGGACGAACCCTCGCTAGGCCTCTCACCGCTGCTGGTGCAGGAGATTTTCGGTATTCTCAAACGCCTGAACGATGAGCAGAATATGACCATGATGCTGGTCGAGCAGAACGCCCACGCGGCGCTGGAACTGGCCCATCATGGCTATGTAATGGAGGTCGGGCGCATCGTGATGGACGGGGCCGCAGACGCCTTGCTGCAATCCGAAGACATCCGGAACTTCTATCTGGGCGTTCAGGAAGAAGGCGCGCGGGAAAACCGCCGCTGGAAACGCAAGAAGACGTGGAGGTAAGCCGAATGGACGCAAGCCCCCTGCCCCCACAGATCAACATCAACGGCGTTCAGTTCAACGCAACTCCCGGGCAGCGCCCGTTGCGGGTGGATGGCTGCACCACCATTTCCGAACTGTTCCAAAGCCGCTGCACTGAGTTGGGCGACCGGACAGCGCATCGAGAAAAAAACCTGGGGATTTGGAAGTCCTATTCGTGGACCGAGTACTGGCAACATGCCAAGTGGATCGGCCTCGCCCTGCGGAAACTTGGCCTGCAACGGGGTGAGGTCGTTTCGATCCTGTCCGAGGATCGCAAGGAATGGGCATGGTTCGACATGGGCATCCAGTGTGTCGGCGGCATTGCCTCGGGCGTCTACACGACGGATTCCGCCAGTCAGTTGAAATACGTCATCAACGACAGCGACAGCCGGGTCCTGATCGTCGAAGACGAAGAGCATCTGGACAAGTTTCTTGAGATTGAGGACGACGTTCCCGGCCTGCTCAAGGTCATCATCCTGGAAGACGAAGGCCTGCACGACCTAAACCACCCGCGTTGTATGATGATCGGCGAACTCTACGCGCTTGGAAAACAGGCCGAGGCCGAAGACCCGGGCCGGTTCGAGGCCGAGATCGCGCTGGCAAAACCGCAGGACACCGCGCTGCTGGTCTACACCTCGGGCACAACGGGCCAACCCAAGGGCGCAATGCTGAGCCATGAGAACATCCTCGCCGCCATAGAATCCGGGGCCCGGTCCCTGCCTGCGCTGGCCAGTGACGAGCAGCTGTGTTTCCTGCCGCTGTGCCACATCCTCGAACGCGACGTGTCCATCTATTTCCCGCTTGCTGCCCGGTGCACCGTGAATTTCGCCGAAAGCCCGGAAACCGTGTTTGCGAACCTGCAAGAGGTCTCACCCACTACATTCACCGCCGTTCCACGCGTTTGGGAGAAAATCTACGCCCATGTTCAAATCCTGACGCAGGACGCGACGCGGCTGGGGCGTCTGGCCTTTGGGCTGGCACTGAAAGCGGGGTTTGCGCGGGCGGAATATCTGAACTCCGGGAAACCGGTGCCCGCTTTGGTCGCGGCGCGATTTTGGGTCTGGGACCATCTGGTTCTACGCAACCTGCGCCGGATGCTGGGCATGGACAAGATGCGTCGGGGCGGCTCGGGGGCCGCGCCGATTTCGGTGGATTTGCTGAAATGGTACTGGGCAATTGGAGTCCCTCTGGTCGAAGGGTTCGGGATGACCGAAACGGCGGGGCTGGCCACGCTCAACACCACCGAAGACAACCGGGTCGGGTCCATTGGCAAAGCCGTGGCGGGCACGGATATCCGTATCTCGGAGGACGGTGAAATCCAACTGAAAGGGCTGAACATCTTTCAGGGCTACTGGCGCAACAACGCCAAAACTGCCGAGACCTTCACCCCCGACGGATGGCTGCGCACCGGTGACATGGGACGCATCGACGAGGATGGGTTTGTCACTATCACCGGTCGCATGAAAGACATCATCATCACCGCAGGCGGCAAGAACATCACCCCGTCCGAAATCGAAAGCCGCCTGAAGTTCAGCCATTACATCTCGGACGCGGTGATCATCGGCGACCAGCGCAAATACCTGACCGCCCTGATCATGATCGATCAGGAGAATGTCGAGAAGTTCGCGCAGGACAGGAAGATCCCCTTCTCAAACTTCGCCTCCCTATGCGCGGCGCCGGAAGTCAACGGTCTGGTCGGGGCCGAGGTTGATGCCGTAAACGCCGAGTTCGCGCGGGTCGAGCAGATCAAGGATTTCCGACTGATCAACGTCCTGCTGACCGCCGAGGATGACGAACTGACCGCGACAATGAAACTGAAACGCGGGTTGGTGGAAAAGAAACACGGACATCTCATTGAAGAGATGTACAGTTAGACTGGAAAGTACCGGGAGGAGAATAATGAGCAATCTGTTAAAGAGCCTTGCTGCCGCAACGACCCTTACGGCATCCGCCACGCTGGGTTGGGCGGAAACCCAAGGCGTGTCCGACGATGAAATCGTGATCGGGTCTGTCAACGACCTGAGCGGTATTTTCGCCGCCGTGGGCGTTCCGGCGACCAAAGGCGCGAATGTCGTCTTTGACCGTGTCAATGCCGAGGGCGGCGTGCATGGCCGCAAGATCCGTTATGTTGTCGAGGATAACGGCTATCAGATGCCGCGCGCGATGCAGGGCTATAACAAGCTGCTGAACCGCGACAAGGTGTTTGCGATGCTGCAGTCGCTGGGCACTCCGATGAACCTTGCCGGGTTCAAGCTGTTGGACCCCAAGGGTATTCCCAATGTCGCCCCTCTGACCGCAGCGCGGCAAATGCTGCAGGAGCCGATGAAGAACAAGTTCACCTCGTTCTCGACCTATTATGATCAGGCGCGGATCGGGGTGAAGTATCTGAACGGTGAGTTCGGATCACAAACCGTCTGTATCATGTATCTGCCCACCGATTTCGGTGAAGAAATCCTTGAAGGCAGCAAGGCCGGTGCCGAAGAAGCTGGCATCACCTTTGGCGCAGAGACCACCCATAAGCCGGATGAGACGGATTTTGTCGGCTCTCTGAGCAAGCTCAAAGAGGAAGGCTGCGATATCGTTACGATGGCCTTGGGCGTGCGACAGGCGATCACCGTGGTTGGGACGGCAAAGAAAATGGGCCTGAACGATATGAAATTCCTTGGCACCTCGGCCAGTTTTCTGACCGTGGTGGCGCAGGTACCCGGTGGCGTGACGGATGGGTTCTATGCCGCTGCCTCATGGCTGGACCTGTGGGCGCGCGCCGAAGAGCCCGCCCCGGCTGCATTTATTGCTGAATACAAAGCGGCCACGGGCGAGGACCCTGTCGGTTTCTCAATGCTGGGCTATTCCGCTGCCGAGATGATGGTCAAAGCCTTGGAGGCTGCAGGCCCCGATCTGACCCATGACAGCTTTATCGCCGCGATGGAGTCGCTGGACTACACCGACGAGCTGGTTGGCAACCACATCACCTATGGGCCTGACGACCACCAGGGCGCGGATACGGTATTTGTCAGCGTCGTCGAAAACGGGGCGTGGAAACTGGTTTACGAAGAATAACCCAAAGAAAAAGGGCTCGCGATTGCGAGCCCTTTCAAATTTGTATTCCGCAACGATTAACGCTTCGAGAACTGGAACGAACGACGCGCTTTGCGCTTACCGTATTTCTTACGTTCCACAACGCGGCTGTCGCGGGTCAGGAAACCAGCGGCTTTCAGAGCGCCGCGCAGGTTGGGATCGTACAGTTGCAGCGCTTTCGAAATGCCGTGCTTGACCGCACCAGCCTGACCGGTCAGGCCACCGCCTTTGACGGTTGCGACAACGTCGAATTCGCCTTCAACACCAGCAACCTGGAACGGCTGGCGCAGGATCAGCTGCAGAACGGGGCGTGCGAAGTACACGTCCTGATCTTTGCCGTTCACGGTGACCTTGCCGGAACCCGGCTTGATCCACACGCGGGCAACAGCGTCTTTACGTTTGCCGGTGGCATAGGAACGGCCCAGCTCGTCACGTACGGGTTCACGCACGATGACTTCTTCGGCCACGGTTTCAACGCCTGCGACGGCGCTCAGCTCTTCGAGAGTATTGATCTGATCAGCCATCGGTCATTAGCTCCGGGTGTTTTTCTTGTTCATGGACTTGACGTCCAGAACTTCGGGCGCTTGCGCCTCGTGGGGATGCTCGGCACCGGCGTAAACGCGCAGGTTGGTCATTTGCTGACGCGCCAGACGGTTGCCCGGCAGCATGCGCTTGACGGCCTGGGTCACGACGCGCTCGGGGTGTGCGCCCTCGAGGATCTGCTGCTTGGTGCGCGATTTGATGCCGCCCGGGTGGCCGGTGTGCCAGTAGAAGTTCTCTTCACGCTTCTTGCCGGTCATCTGGATTTTGTCAGCGTTGATCACGATGACATTGTCGCCCATGTCCATGTTCGGGGTGAACGACGCTTTGTGCTTGCCACGCAGGCGCATGGCGACGATCGAGGCAAGACGGCCCAGAACAACGCCCTCGGCGTCGATCAGGATCCACTTTTTGTCGATGTCTGCAGGTGTTGCAGAAAAGGTTTTCATGGCAGGATAGTCCTGATTGATGTGAAAGACCGCCCCAAAGGCGGAGCGGCCCGAATTCGATGGAGCGTATTTAGAGGGGCTGGGTTTTCGCGTCAATACACGCAGATATGTTTTAATGTAGCAATTACAAATGTTTATAAAATAGGTATTATTTTACCCCATGAATTTGCACCTGCAATTGCCCAATCCGAAGCCACCGCTGGTATAGTCGCCGCAGGATTTCTGAAGAAGGAGCGTTTCTGTGCAGGATTTGAAACAGACCATCGCGGATTACGGCGCGGCGTGGCAGGAAACGGACGGCGACAAAAGGCTTGGGCTTTTGAAACGTTGCTTTGAAGAAGATGGGAGGTATGTCGATCCGACGGCTGACGTGAAGGGACTGGAGAATTTGTCGGTTCATATCGGCGAGGTTTTGGACTCTTCCGGTGGGCGTGTCGAACTCACCAGCCAGCCCAGTGTGCATCATGATGTCGTTCACTTCACTTGGCACATGGTCGATGCGATCGGGATTGAAATGGTATCCGGTCACGATTTCATTCGGCTGGGTAAGTCGGGCAAGATCGCTCATCTTGCCGGTTTCTTTGGCAATCCGCCGTCCCTGGGCTAAGGTCTAAACGCTGATCTGTTCCGGCGGGTTGTCCAGCAGCGCGCGCAACCGCTGCATCGCATCTTCGAACCGTTCAAGCGAGACATGGCCGTTCATCGCGATACGGATGGCATTTGGGGCGCGACCGTCGCGCAGGGCAAACTCGTCGGCGGACCTGAGTTGTATCCCTTCCCGTTCCGCCGCGCGGCTGAAAGCGGCGGCGCGCCAGCCGGATGGCAGGTTCAGCCAGACAAACGGCACATCCGGGGCCCAGTTCAGATCGAACCCGCCCAAGGCGTTAACGGCAACCCGGACGTATTCGCCCATCTTCTTTCGCACGTCTTTGGCAATCTGCTGGGTGCGGGGGTCGGACAGCATCAAGCGGGTTAGCTCGGCCAAGGGCTGCGCCAGACCGAAATACCCGTATTCGGCGGACCGCCGCAGGTCCACGCTGCGTTCACGGGGCGCAATCGCAAAGCCCACACGCAACGCAGGCGTCAGGGTTTTCGAGATCGACGACACGTGCCAACCCCGCTCGGGTGCTAATGCGCGATAGCTGGGCTCACGGGCATCGCCCATTCGGTAACAGTCGTCCTCAATGATCTGCACATCAAAGCGGCGCGCGATCTCGACAACCTCTTTCCGGCGTTCGAGCGGCGAATGCGAACCGGTCGGGTTCTGAACCTCGGGCGAGACGCATACGGCCTGTGCCGGTGTCTGGCGCAGGACATGTTCCATGGCCTTGGGATCGATGCCCCATTTGTCCATCTTCACGCCGACAACTTCAGCGCGCATCAACTCGCCCGCCCGGCGGAATCCTGCATAAGACAGATCTTCGACCAGAACGATTGGTTTCGCGCCGCGCAGGATCGTCTGGAAGACCAGGCACAGCCCGTTCTGCCCGCCATGAGTCAGAACGATATCGTCGTGGGACAAGGGCCCCAGTGGCAGGTCGGACAGCCAGTCAACTACAGATTGCCGCATGGGTTTATAGGCGTCGCGCGTTGGGTAATTCAGAAAAAGCCCCGGATCGGACTGAGAGACTTTCTTCAGGCACTCGCGGATCAGGGCCACCTGCCCCACATCCGCAAGCCGCGGGCTGAACAGGCTGACACTGGCGTCGTATTTGTCATCGCGCAGATGCAGCTGCCTTGCCCAGACATCGTCCAGAATTGGCGATTTTGGCGGGGCGACAAATGTACCACGCCCGACCTCGGCGTTCAGCAAACCCTCATCCGTCAGAATCGTGTAAGCGCGGGCGACGGTGCCCGGCGTGATTTGTAACCTATACGCAAGTTCCCGTACCGGAGGCAGCTTTGTGCCCACCTCCAGCAGTTTGTTATCTATGGCTTTTCGTATCGTGTCAGCGACCAGAGTGTACTTCGGTCCCTTGGATTTTGGCAGTGCTTCCGGCCAAATTGTATCCATTACAATTCTTCCTTTGATTCTGACACAATTTCGAATGTATCAAACACATGTACCGAACATTTATACTTTGTGTCAATACAATTTGAAAGGAATACCCAGATGACACGCACAATGCACAACCCCGCCCTCATGCTGCTGAACGACAGTCCACGGCTGCCGCTGATCGCTGCGCTGGCCGTGCGGTTTGCGGCGGTCGTCACGCAATGGGAACGCCGTCGGCGAAGCCGCATTAACCTGAGTCACCTTGACGACAGGCTGCTGGAAGATGTCGGGATTACCCCGCATCAGGCCCGGCGCGAAGTGAAGCGTTACTTTTGGATGGTCTAACGATCCCCAGTCCCAATTTTGGGACCTCTTCCTGGCCGGGGCTTGTCCCCGGCCTTTTTTATCCGAATCGGGCGGCTGCGGACCCGGCGGGTGGAATCGAATAGGTCATGCTGGCCCGCGCGACCGGCTCGTCTGCCCCTTCCGAAAACATCAGAACATCCCCGACGGCCAGTGTCCGGCCAAGTTTCAGCAACTTGCATGTGGCGATCATGTCAGCGCCGCCTTTGGGTTTGCGCAGAAAGTCCAAAGAGCTGCTGGTCGTGACCGCCAGTGACTGCCGGCCTTTTCGCGCCAGAACCATCGCATAGACACAGACATCCGCCAGACCAAATATCGAGGGGCCGGACACAGTGCCGCCGGGTCGCAAATGACGGTCTTCGACCACAAGGCGCATGGTGATGGTGTCTTCGGTCAAATCTTCAATGACGAAGTCCTTGTGAACCTGCGGAAATACCTCGATCAGGTATTGTGACAGTTCGTCCTTGTTCATCGCCAAAGCCATGCTTCCCCTCCTTCAATTCCCGCCCTAGAGTTGGCCCAAACGCCAGCAGGAGGGCAAGATGGCAATTTTGGAACGTAACGACACCGGTGCGGTTGCGCATTTGCGGATGAATGCGCCGGACCGGCTGAACGCCCTCAGCGACGAGATGCTGGCCGCCCTGCAGGATGAACTTGATGCGCTGCGCGAAGACGGCTCGATCCGCGCTGTTGTCCTGTCAGGGGCTGGCAAGGCTTTTTGTGCGGGACACGATCTGAAGCAGATGACCGCTGGACGGCAATCCGAAGACGGCGGAAAGGCCTATTTTCAGGACCTTTTTGCACGCTGCACCAAGGTGATGATGTCGATCCGGTCCCTGCCGCAACCGGTGATCGCCCAGGTCCACGGAATCGCCACCGCGGCGGGGTGCCAACTGGTGGCCACCTGCGATCTGGCTGTGGCCGCAGAAGGTACGCGCTTTGGCGTGAACGGGGTGAATATCGGCCTGTTCTGCTCGACGCCCATGGTGGCGCTCAGCCGCAACATCCCCCGCAAGCAGGCGTTTGAGATGCTGACAACGGGCGACTTCATCCCAGCCGAACGTGCGGCGGAACTTGGCCTTATCAACCGCGTGGTCCCCGAGATGCTGTTGGAACATGACACCAATACGCTTGCCACGCAGATCGCGGAAAAGCTTGCCGTTGCAGTGAAAATCGGGAAACAGGCATTTTATCAGCAGCTGGAAATGCCCATCGAGCAGGCCTATGGCTTTACGGGCGAGGTAATGGCACAGAATATGTTGTACCGCGATACCGAAGAAGGCATTTCCGCCTTTATCGAAAAACGTCCGCCCAATTGGTCCCAATAACGCAATTGTTTTGTACGTTTTTTGCCACTGTCGTCATTTTTTCACTTTTCAAATAGGCGGCACTGTGGCAAATCTAGGTCGAAGCTTGGGCTTCGAACACTCTTATGGGTCGTCGTGGGCGGAAGGTCCCTCCAGCTGGTCTCTCTCACCGGCGTTATCATTCCCGCAGCGGCGACCCCAAGAACCTTCCCTGAAATAAGCGATGATTTATGCAGAGCAGTCCAGTTGCGTTGACCTGAGCTGTGTCCTATGTGGCACCCTATGACACAGGAATTGCACATCGTGGGCGGCGGCATGGCCGGGTCCGAGGCCGCATGGCAGGCCGCTGAAATGGGCGTGGATGTGGTGATCCACGAAATGCGTCCCAAAGTGGGCACCTTTGCGCATCAGACCGGCAATCTGGCCGAGATGGTGTGCTCGAACTCGTTCCGCTCGGACGATGACGAACAGAACGCCGTTGGCCTGCTGCATTGGGAAATGCGCGCAGCGGGTGGGTTGATCATGACCACCGCCGACGCGCATCGCCTGCCCGCTGGTGGCGCATTGGCCGTTGACCGCGATCCGTTTGCCGAGGACGTGACAGCCAGGCTGCATGCCCATCCCCGCGTCTCGGTCACGGGGGAAGAGGTCACATCCCTGCCCGATCAGGGCAATTGGGTTTTCTCCACCGGCCCCCTGACCTCTCCGGCGTTGGGCGAAGCGATCCGGGCGGAAACCGGGACGGATGCGCTGGCTTTTTTCGACGCCATCGCCCCAATCGTGTATGCCGACAGCATCGACATGAGCAAAGCGTGGATGCAGTCACGGTATGACAAGGGCGAGACCGAGGAAGAACGCACCGCCTATCTGAACTGTCCCATGGACCGCGATCAGTACGAGGCATTCATCGACGCCCTGCTAGTCGCAGACAAGACCGAGTTTCACGAAGGCGAGACAGCGGGGTATTTCGACGGCTGCCTGCCGATCGAAGTGATGTCGGAACGCGGGCGGGAAACCCTGCGGCACGGGCCGATGAAACCGGTGGGGCTGACCAATCCGCACCAGCCGGATGTCAAACCTCATGCGGTGGTTCAGTTGCGGCGCGACAATGCATTGGGCACCCTGTTCAACATCGTCGGCTTCCAGACCAAGATGAAATACGGGGCCCAGACCGAGGTGTTTCGTATGATCCCCGGACTGGAAGACGCCAGCTTCGCGCGCCTTGGGGGTATTCACCGTAACACGTTCATCAACTCGCCCACTCTGCTGGATGCGCAGATGCGGCTGAAATCGAAGCCGAATATTCGCTTTGCCGGGCAGATCACCGGCGTTGAGGGCTATGTTGAAAGTGCCGCGATGGGGCTTTTGGCGGGCCGTCTGGCCGCTGCCGAGATCCTGGGACGCAGCTTGCCAGAGGTCCCGCAGGACAGCGCCATGGGCGCGTTGATCCATCACATCACCGGCGGGGCCGAGGCCAAGACCTTTCAGCCGATGAATGTCAACTTCGGCCTGTTCCGCCCTGTGGACGGGTTGAAAGGCGGTCGCCGGGGCCGCAAGGACCGGTACAAGGCCTATACGGACAGGGCAAAGGCAGAATGGACCGATTGGCTCGCGAAGTGCTGACTGGACGTGTTGCGCCGCGGCGGCGTAACATACCGGCATGAGCGACGATTTTTTCAAGAAAACCTACGACCTTGAAAGCCCCGAGGACACGCGCGACCACTACCAGAAATGGGCCGCGTCTTATGAAAATGAGGTGGCCGAGCAAGGCTACGTGACGCCGGGCCGCGTGGCGCAGGCACTGTGGTCCAAGATGCCCAAGGCACAAACGCCGATCCTTGACTATGGCTGCGGGACGGGCCTGTCTGGTCTGGCCCTGCGCGCAGCCGGGTTCGAGGTTATCGACGGCATGGACCCCACCCCCAACATGCTGGAAGCCGCCGCCGCCAAAGGCGTCTACCGCACATTGACCGGCTTTGAGATCACCGATCCCGAGCCGTTGAAACAGGGAGCATATGACGCGATCACCGCGATTGGCGTCGTTGGCTCGGGGGCCGCCCCGCCTGAAACCTTTGATCTGCTGATGCACGCGCTACCCAAGGGCGGCTTTCTGGCGCTTTCCTTTAATGATCATACGCTTGCCGACCGTTCCTATACCTCACGTCTGAACGACTGGCTGGATATGGGAGCCTCCCGGCTGCTGTTCCGCGAATATGGGCCGCACCTGCCCGGGATGAACATGAACTCTGATGTGTATGTGCTAGAAAAGACGTGACTTTTATCACCCGGTTCGCGCCGTCGCCAACTGGCCCGCTGCATCTGGGCCACGCCTATTCTGCACTGCTGGCCAGCGATATGGCCGTGGCCGAGGGCGGAGAGTTCCTGCTGAGGATCGAAGATATCGACCGATCCCGCGCGCGCCAGCAGTGGGAAGATCAGATTTATGACGATCTCGACTGGTTGGGCCTGTGGTGGC
The DNA here is from genome assembly GCF_056541025.1 of Ruegeria sp. AK4. NCBI lineage: Bacteria > Pseudomonadati > Pseudomonadota > Alphaproteobacteria > Rhodobacterales > Roseobacteraceae > Ruegeria > Ruegeria sp. AK4. Next base: position 731,428 of record NZ_JBQFXS010000001.1, on the reverse strand, counting down.
CCAAGCCTGTGCTGCGCCAATCAGAGCGGTTACAGGACTACGAACAGGCGCTGGACCAACTTTGGGAGCTTGGGCTTCTATACCCCTGTTTTTGCAACCGAAAAGACATCGCCGCCGCCGCTGCCGCCCCGCAAGAGGGTGCGCCGATGCACGGACCGGATGGCATCATCTACCCCGGCACCTGCAGGGTTCGGTCTCAGGAAACGGGCGATCATCGTTCGCAACGGCCCACGGACCAGCCGCTGAGGCTGGACATTGCCAAAGCCGCGCGTTTGGTGTCGCACGTCGCCAGCGGATTTCACGAACTCGGCGCAGGCGCAAACGGTGAAACAGGCAGGATCACATTCTCGCCCGAAGAACTGGAAACCACCATCGGCGACGTCGTGCTGTCCCGCCGGGGGATGGGCACCTCTTACCACCTGTCCGTGGTGATCGACGATGCCGCACAAGGCATCACCCGCGTCGTGCGCGGTCAGGACCTGTTCGAAGCGACGCGCATCCACGTGCTGCTACAGGCAATACTCAGCCTTCCGACGCCCGAGTTTTTCCACCACGAACTGGTCCGCGACGAGGCTGGCAAACGCCTTGCAAAAAGGGACGATGCCCGCGCCATTTCAAAATACCGCGCCGAAGGGGCGACGCCGCAGGACATCCGCGCCATGGTCGGCCTCTGACCCGTCTTCATCTTTTCAAAAATACTCTCGCCGAAGGCATGGCGCTTGCGCCATTCAGTCCATCGGTTTCATCAACTTGACCTCAGCCCCATCCCGCACCGCAGTGTAGAAACAGGTGCGACGGTTCGTGTGACAGGCCGGGCCGGTCTGGCGCACCAGAACCAGCAGGCAATCCCGGTCGCAATCGACGCGGAAATCGAGCAACTCCTGCACATGGCCCGAGGTTTCGCCCTTGATCCAGAACGCCTGGCGCGACCGCGACCAGTAGGTCACGCGCCCGGTCTCCAGCGTGCGCTCGACTGCTTGCGCATTCATCCAGGCCATCATCAGCACTTCGCCGGTCGCTTCGTCCTGCGCGATGGCGGGGATCAACCCGGTCTCATTATATTTCAGCGTAGCTGGGTCGAACGTAACGGTGTCAGACATGACAAAAACCTTTTGCATCCCGTGGGCTGGTCACTATGTATGGGGAACACGCAACGAGGGAAAGCCATGAGCGGCGAGAACGACCTGATCAAGCTGTATTCCGGACGGATTTTGGCGCTGGCGGCGGATATTCCGCATCTGGATCGGCTTGAAAACCCGGATGCAACAGTCAAGAAACGGTCACCCCTTTGCGGATCGACCGTAACGGTTGACGTGAACGTGCAGGATGGCCGTGTTACCGGATTTGGGCAGGACGTAAAGGCCTGCGCGCTGGGTCAGGCCTCGGCTTCGGTTGTCGGCGACGCTGTGATCGGCGCTACACGGGCGCAGGTTGAAACAGCGCGGGATCAACTGGCCGCGATGTTGAAACAGGGCGGCCCTGCCCCGGACGCGCCGTTCGATGGGCTCGAAGTGCTGATGCCCGCGCGCGAGTACAAGAACCGCCACGCCTCGATCATGCTGGCGCTGGATGCGACGGCCGAGGCGATGGAGCAGGCCGAGCAGGCCAATTGCGCCTGAACGTGGCGTTTTAGGGCAAACCCGTCTAACCTTCGCCCAATATTGGGGGAAGTTCGGGTTTGAACGATTTACTGGAACATTTTGTAACGCTTTGGGTCGTCATCGATCCCATTGGCACCATCCCCGTCTTCATCGCCGTTACCGCCGGGATCGAGGCATCAGCCCGCCGTCGCACCGCCCTGCTGGCTGCCCTTGTCAGTGCCGGCGTTTTGCTGTTCTTCCTTGTCTTCGGCCAATTGCTGATCGAGGCGCTGGATATCGGGCTAAACTCGTTCCAGGTGGCCGGTGGGATCATCCTGTTCCTGTTCGCGCTGACGATGATCTTTGGCGAAAGCAAGCAAGAGGTCGAGCAGCGTCAGGCCGAAGAGGACGCGGAAGACAAGATGCACAAGCAGAACCCGGCGATTTTCCCTTTGGCGGTGCCGTCGCTGGCCTCGCCCGGTGCGATGCTGGCGGTTGTGATCCTGACGGACAACAACCGGTACAGCGTCGCGGATCAGGGGATTACCGCCCTGGTGATGCTGTCGGTTCTGGCGATCGCCTTTGTCCTGATGCTACTGGCCGAGCCAATCATACGTCTGATCGGTCATTCCGGCGCGGCCATTATCAGCCGAGTGATGGGCATGATACTGGCCTCGGTCGCGGCAAACTCGGTCCTGTCGGCGATGCTTGAAATAATCAAAACCGGGCAGCTTTGAGAAAAAACCGCCGCACCTTCCGGGCGGAAAGGGCGGCGGCAGGTAATGCGTTTCTCGTGTGGGGTCCGGAAGACCGCGCGGGGCCGAGGCATGGCCCCTCAAGGGGTGTGGGACAGGCAGGTCACCCTTGACTGAAATGGGAAGACACGCGCGGTTTGATCGGCACGAGAGCGCAGGCAGAAAGGCTTAGAACCCGACAGGCATGTGAAGCGCGACCATCAGGATCACGACCAGCGACACCACACCGGCTGCATCCTGCAGGATGGTCGATTGCGAACGGTTGAACGCGGTCTTGATCTGGGTCAGCATGTGTCACCTCCGGTCAGCGATTTAATCCTTTGTTGACCTTTTGTTCTCATATTTCACCGAGTCGGTAAAGAACTTTTTGAGAACATTTGTGAACTAAATGATGACTTCTGCGCTAACCCACTGAAATCAAACGGATCGCCTGATCCTGCTTCATCAGCCAAAGCAGAACACGGGCGGCCCGCCCCCGTTCGGATTCAAGTTTGGGGTCTGCGTTCAGCAAGGCCCGCGCGTCGGTCTGCGCCACGGCCATCAGGCCCGTTTGCCGTTCAAGGTCGGCGATGCGGAATTTCGGCAACCCGGATTGCGCGGTCCCGATCAGATCGCCCGCGCCGCGCATCTGCAAATCGGTCTCGGAAATGCGGAACCCGTCTTCGGTTTCGCGCAAGACCTCCAGGCGTTTGCGCCCGCCCTCGCTGAGCGGTGGCTGATACATCAGCAAACAGGTCGACTCGGCGTCCCCCCGCCCCACGCGCCCGCGCAACTGGTGCAATTGGGCAAGACCAAAGATTTCAGCCCGCTCAATCACCATGATCGAGGCATTGGGCACGTTGACGCCAACCTCGATCACCGTGGTGGCCACCAGCACCTTGGTCTGTCCGTTCTGAAAAGCCTCCATCGCCGCGTCTTTGTCGGCGGGCGGCATCTGGCCATGCACCAGCCCGACATTGCCGTCGCCCAGAATGGCGCGCAGCCGTTTGAACCGTTCTTCGGCTGCGGTCAGGTCGGACACTTCGGATTCGTCGACCAGGGGGCACACCCAATAGCATTGCCGCCCCTCATCAATGGCGCGCTGCAGATGGGCCACGACCTCATCCATACGCTGCGTGCTGACGATGGCCGTTTTGATGGGCTTCCGTCCGGGCGGCTTTTCGTCCAGCACCGAGACGTCCATATCCCCGTATTGCGCCAGCGCCAGACTGCGGGGGATCGGCGTGGCGGTCATCACCAGCACATCCGCACCCTGCCCCTTGTCCGAAAGCTCCATCCGCTGGCGCACGCCAAAGCGATGCTGTTCGTCCACAATGGCCAACCGAAGCGCGTGGAATTCGACATCGCTTTGGAACACTGCATGGGTGCCGACCAAAATCTGGATGTCGCCACTTTTCAGCGCTGCCAGTTTTGCCTTTCGTTCCACGCCCTTATCCCGCCCGGTCAGGATTTCCAGAACCACACCGGCCTCTTCAGCCAGTGGCCGCAACCCTTCCAGATGCTGCCGGGCCAGAATTTCGGTCGGGGCCATCATGACGCCCTGCCCCCCGGCTTCGACTGCCACCAGCAAGGCCATGAACGCCACAAGCGTCTTTCCCGCGCCCACATCGCCCTGAAGCAGGCGGTTCATGCGCGATTCTGAGGCCATATCCGCCGATATTTCCTCGATCGCCCGGCTTTGCGCGCCTGTGGGCCGGTACGGCAGGCTGGCCAGAACCTTGGACTGCAGCGCACCGGTCCCAACGCTGACAACACCGCGGGCCTTCCGTTCCCTCTGACGCGCCAGGGCCAGCGTCAGTTGATGCGCAAGCAGCTCATCATAGGCCAGCCGTTCCAGCGCCGGTGCAAACGGTGCGACATCGTCAGCGCCCTGCGGGTTGTGCGCCGCCCGAATGGCCCCGGCCCAATCCGGCCAGTTCTTTTGCGAAAGCTGAGCCGGGTCGATCCATTCCGCCAACTCCGGCGCGCGGGCCAGCGCACTGCGCGCCGCTTTGAAGGCGGTCTTTTGCGTCAGGCCTTGCGTCAGATGATAGACCGGTTCGAATTCGGGGATCCCGCCCGCCTGTTCCACCGGCAGCATGTGGTCGGGATGCACCATCTGCGCCATGCCATCGAACAGTTCCAACTTGCCCGAGATCACACGGCGCGACCCCTGCGGCAGCACCTTTTTTAGGTAATCCCCCCGCGCGTGGAAAAAGACCAGTTGGAAATCGGCCTGAGTGTCTTCGACGTGAACCCGATAGGCACCACCCTTGTTTCGCGGCGGTCGGTGCGTGCCAACGGTCACTTCGATCGTCAGCGTTTTCGGCAGATCGGCCCCCTGGATCGTTTCGCGCCTACGCCGGTCGACGACGGCATAAGGCAGGCCGAACAGCACGTCGCGGGGGCTTTCGACCCCCGCTTGCATCATCACCTGAGCCGTTTTCGGACCGACGCCCTCCAACGTTTCAAGCCCTGCGAACAAGGGGAAAAGCTGTTCCGGCCGTCCACTCATGCGCCGTCGATCAGCTGCAGCCAGCCATCCTCATCCAGTGTTTCGATGCCAAGCTCGGCGGCTTTTTTCGCCTTTGACCCCGCGCCCGGACCGGCGACCAGCAGGTCGGTCTTTTTGCTGACCGAGCCGGACACCTTTGCGCCCAACGCTTCGGCCCGCGCCTTGGCTTCAGCGCGGGTCATCTTTTCCAGCGTGCCGGTGAAGACAACGGTTTTGCCCGCCACTGGGCTGCCGGTTGTATCCGGCCGTTTCGCCTCCTGCACCTGCAGTTGCGCGACCAGAGCGTCGATGCTGGCGCGTTCTGCCAGCTGGGCAAAGGCCGACACCAACGCGCGCGCCATAATCTCTCCGATCCCGTCGATGCCAAGCAAATCTTCCCACTCCGGCCCCTCAAAACCCGAGGCTGAGGTGACCGCATGCTCAAACTCTTCCCAGCGCCCGTAGTGGTTCGCGATCAGGTTCGACGCGGCTTCGCCGGTGTGACGAATACCGAGGGCGAACAGCAGGCGCCCAAAGGGAATGCTACGCTTTTCGTCGATTGCCGCCCACAGGTTGCCAGCGCTCTGCGCGCCCCACCCTTTACGGTTGGCCAGCTTGTTCAGATTGCCCGCATCCCTGCTTTGCAACGTGAAGATATCGACCGGTGTTCGGATCGGCAGGTCGGGGTCGTCATAGAACATCTCGATCTGTTTTGCGCCCAGACCTTCGATGTCGAACGCTTTGCGAGAGACGAAATGTTTCAATTTTTCAACCGCCTGCGCCGGGCAAATAAGGCCGCCAGTACAGCGCCTGACCGCATCGCCTTCTTCTCGGATGGCGTCGCTTTGGCATTGCGGGCATGTCGTCGGAAACTTGTATGGCGCGGCCCCTTCGGGCCGTTTCGACAGATCGACATCGGCGATTTTCGGGATCACGTCGCCTGCGCGATAGACCTGCACCCAGTCGCCTTCGCGAATGTCCTTTCCATCGCGGATCGTTCCGCCCTTGGCGTCGCGCCCGGCGATGTAATCCTCGTTATGCAGTGTGGCGTTCGAGACCACGACGCCGCCCACCGTCACCGGATGCAACCGCGCAACTGGGCTGAGCGCGCCGGTGCGGCCGACCTGAATGTCGATCGCCTCAAGCCGGGTCCAGGCTAGTTCGGCCGGGAACTTGTGTGCAATGGCCCATCTGGGCGTTGTCGAGCGGAATCCCAGCCGCGCCTGCAACGCCAAATCGTCCACCTTGTAGACGACGCCATCGATATCATAGCCGAGGGTCGCGCGTTGTTCTTCGATGCTGCGGTAATGGGTCAGCATCTCGTCGGTTGTCGCACAGACTTTTGTAAGCGGGTTGGTCGAAAACCCGAACACTTTGAGCCGTTGAATCGCACCCATTTGCGTGTCAGCAAGGGGTGCAGACAGTTCCCCCCAGGCATAAGCAAAGAAGCGCAGCGGGCGCGATTGGGTGATCGAGGCATCCAGCTGACGCAGAGAACCCGCCGCCGCATTTCTCGGGTTGGCAAAAAGTTTCCCTCCGGCCTCGGACTGGCGCACGTTCAGGTTTTCGAAATCCTGGTGGGACATGTAAACCTCGCCCCGGACCTCCATGATATCCGGCGCGCCGCCGATCTTTTGGGGAATGTCCGCGACCGTGCGGGCATTGGCCGTGACGTTTTCGCCAACTTCTCCATCGCCGCGCGTCGCGGCCTGAACCAGTTCGCCGTGTTCGTACCGCAGCGAGAGCGACAGCCCGTCAATCTTCGGTTCTGCCGTGAACGCCAAAAGGGCGTCGGCGTCCAGCCCAAGGTACTTTCGGATCGAGCGGTCGAAATCCGCCACATCCTGATCATCGAAGGCATTGCCCAGCGACATCATCCGCACCGCATGCGTGACCTTCGAGAACCCGTCAGCTGCCCGTGCGCCCACCTGATCCGAGGGGCTGTCTTGCCGTTTGAGATGCGGGAACTGTGCTTCGATCTCGGCATTTCGGCGTTTGAGCGCATCGTATTCCGCGTCCGAAATCTCGGGCGCGTCTTCCGCGTGATACAGCGTGTTTGCCCGCGAAAGCTGCTCGGCCAGACGCGCAAGCTCTTCGCGTGCCTGCTGCTCTGTCAAATCCTGCGCTGAAACTGAATCGCTCATGCCCTCGCCCCGTCACTTAGTCTTGGACCTCAGTGATAGGGCGAGGCCATGGCCAGGTCCAGACGTGCTGAGCCGTGAGTGGAGGTGCCGCCCTGGACCGGCGGCGGCACATGTCCGGTCAAATCAAGCGCCGACGGCCATTCGCGTCTCGTCCATGCTGTTGGACTGCGGGTCGCGCAGAACGTATCCCCTGCCCCAAACGGTTTCGATATAGTTTTCACCACCCGTTGCATTGCTGAGTTTCTTACGCAGCTTGCAGATGAAAACGTCGATAATCTTCAATTCGGGTTCATCCATGCCGCCATACAGGTGATTCAGGAACATCTCTTTGGTCAGCGTGGTGCCCTTGCGCAAACTCAGCAACTCGAGCATCTGGTATTCCTTGCCGGTCAGATGAACCGTTTTCCCGTCCACTTCGACCGTTTTGGCATCCAGGTTCACGGCGACACGCCCGGTATGAATGATGGATTGCGAATGCCCTTTGGAGCGGCGGATAATGGCGTGAATACGCGCCACCAGTTCTTCGCGGTGAAAGGGCTTGGTCAGGTAATTATCCGCCCCAAAGCCGAACCCCTTGATCTTGCTTTCAGTGTCGTCGGCACCGGACAGGATCAGAATCGGGGTTTCCACCCGCGCGATCCGCAATTGGCGCAACACTTCATGTCCGTTCATGTCCGGCAGGTTGAGGTCCAGCAAAATAAGATCGTAGTCATAGAGCTTCGCCAGATCGATGCCTTCCTCGCCCAAGTCCGTTGCGTACACATTCAGGTTTGCATGTGTCAGCATCAATTCGATGCTTTTGGACGTGGTTGGATCATCCTCGACAAGAAGTATTCTCATTTACTGCTCCAATTCGGGTCAACAATTCCTATTGAAGTTAACCCTGACCAATAATGGTTAATCTGACGTTACCGTTGAATCATTTATTCGGTATCGCCTTTAGGTTGTCTATATTTTTTTAGGGCCGTCACCTTCAAGGCATCCACACCGTGTTCTGCGACGGCTGAAACCCATGTATTGAACTCTTCATCGCTGATGCCATAGCGCTTTTTTGCGTCTGACAGGGTGATCAGCCCGTACAGAACCCCGCGCACGACAATTGCCTTGCGCGAGGCGACCCAGCGGCGCGTGTCCCCGGGCGGTAAATCGGCGCGTGTCAAAACCGTTCCATCCGGCAGGGTTACGGACCGTGGCCCTTCAACTTTGTGCAAATACATCTCTCAGCCCTTTCCTGATGCGACAAAGTTGCAGCCAGCCTACTTAATGGCGCGTGAAACCGCCCCTTGAGAGTGTCTAGAATTTTCCTATATTCTGCCGGTCTTTCTTAACCCGGACTGGAATCGCCATGGCCCTCGCTGCCGAGACCCAAATCAATTCGCTTGGCTTTGCCAAACCGCCCTCGGAAACGCGGGTGGTTGTTGCCATGTCCGGCGGCGTGGACAGTTCCGTTGTGGCGGCGCATCTGGCCGATCAGGGCTATGACGTGGTCGGCGTGACGCTGCAGCTTTATGATCATGGCGCGGCGCTGGCCAAGAAAGGCGCGTGCTGCGCGGGGATCGACATCCATGATGCACGTCGCGTGGCCGAGGAGCGTGGCTTTCCGCACTACGTTCTGGACTATGAGAATATCTTCAAGGACGCCGTGATCGACGAGTTTGCCGACAGCTACCTGGCGGGCGCAACCCCTGTGCCCTGCATTCGCTGCAATGAGCGGGTGAAATTCAAGGATCTGCTGGAAACCGCCAAGGACCTTGAGGCCGACTGCATGGCGACCGGCCACTATATCCAGCGCAAGATAGGCCCTAAAGGCCCGGAACTGCACAGCGCCGAGGATGCCAATCGCGATCAATCCTACTTCCTGTTCTCGACCACGCCAGAGCAGCTGGACTTTTTGCGCTTCCCGCTGGGCCACCTGCCCTCGAAAGACGCCACGCGCGAGATGGCGGCGCAATACGGGCTGGCCGTGGCCGACAAGCCCGACAGTCAGGACATCTGCTTCGTGCCCAATGGCAACTACGCCAGCGTGATCGAAAAGCTGCGCCCCGGAGCAGCCGAACCGGGTGAGATTGTCCACGCCGATGGCCGCGTTCTGGCGCAGCACGACGGGGTGATTCACTATACCATCGGTCAGCGGCGCGGTTTGGGCATCGGCGGCCTGAGTGAGCCGCTTTACGTGGTCAAGCTGGACGTGGACAAGAAACAGGTCGTCGTCGGCCCGAAAGAGATGCTGGCCACCCGCACTGTCCCGGTGCGCGAGATCAACTGGCTGGGCGATGAGCCCTTTACCTCGCGCGATGAATGGCATCTGTCGGTCAAGGTCCGCTCGACACGCCCCCCGCGCGAGGCGATTGTGCGCCCTTTGTCGGACACGACTGCCGAGGTTGAACTTCTGACACCCGAAGAAGGCATCTCTCCCGGTCAGGCTTGTGTGTTCTATGAAAGCACCGGCAGCCGCATCTTCGGCGGCGGATGGATCTGGCGCGGTTACTAGATCGCGTCCGTCCAAGAGTTGCTGAGGATGTAAAGCCCGGCGAAGATCATGACAAAGGGCACCAGCTTTTCCAGCCTGTGCGCAAGATGTCCTGTCATGAACGGTACCCTGGCCCCCAGCAGCGCGACCGAGGCCAGACCCAGCGCCGCACTGCCCGCGCCGATAAGGCCCGCAATTCGGAAACCGGGGGCGGAATCGGCCAGCAGAGGCGCGAGCACGGCGAACGTATCCATCGACAGGCTGACAAACAGCATCGAAATCACTAGGGTCGAGGCACCGGTTTCGATCTTGGGGTCCTGCGTTGGCGACGTGCCGCGGAACTGACGCAGAACGCCCAGCACTCCCAAAGTCAGGGGGATAAGGCCCAGATAACCGGCCCAATGGGGTATGACGTCATCGACGCCGATTGCCACCAGATAAGCGGCGGTGATGACAAGTATCTGCGCGGCAAGAAATCCCAGAACCGACCGTTTTGGCCCCGAAACCATCATCAGCGCCAGCAAGGCCGCGACATTATCGAGGTTGGTCAGAACCTGCGCCGTAAAGGCCGACAGTGCAAAGACCGCATAATCCAGCATCAGGCGTTCATCCGATCCAGCACGGCGCGCGCGGCGCGCAGACCCGGAGCCTCGCCCCCACGACCCAGCCGATCCATGGTCAGGTCCATCGCTTGACGTTGCGCGTCGGGGGCGTTTGCAACCTGCCTCAGCGCCTCGGCTATTTTATCCGGCTGGCAATCATCCAACAGGCATTCGGGAACGGCGCGGGTTTCGGACACCAGATTGACCAGCGTCACCGTGTCCAGACTAACCATCCGCTTGGCGATCAGCGTGGTCAGCCAGTTCAGGTTATAGGCGATCACCATCGGCGTCGCCTGCGCGGCCAATTCCAACGAGACCGTGCCCGACGCCGCCAGAGCAAGATCGGCGGCTGCAAACGCGGCTCGCTTCTGCGCCTGCGCCTGATCCGAGGGCATATCCCTCGGGTCGACGACCAGCGGCGTCCCCGGCCAATCCCGAACGTGTCTGGAGACCGTCTCAACCATATGCGCGACCGCCGGAACAACGATGCGCGCCTCGGGACGGTCCTGCAGAAACTGTTGCAGCGCCGAGCCGAAGATCGGCGCCAGCCGTTCGACCTCCCCCTTGCGAGAGCCGGGCAGTGCGAGGACAATGGGAGCATCGCCAAGATCATGATCCGCGCGGAACCGTGCAATGTCCTGTTGTGATGCCACGGGTTCGTTCACAACCGGATGGCCGACGAAATCACATTCCATCCCGGCGCGTTCCATATAGGGCGGCTCGAACGGTAGCAGCGCCAGTACATGGTCAATGACCTTGGCCATCTTGTCCGCCCGTCCCGGCCGCCACGCCCAGACGCTGGGGGCGACATAATGGACGGTGCGGGTATCGCTTGACGCTTTGACGATCTTTGCCACGCGCAGGCTGAAATCGGGGCTGTCGATGGTGATCAGCACATCCGGTTTGGTGTCCAGAACGGCCTGCGCAGTCTCGGCGATCCGGCGTTTGAGGTGGAAGAACTTGGGCAGAACCTCGACCAGACCCATCACGCTGAGTTCGGACATGGGAAAACGGCTGTTCAGCCCCTGTGCCCGCATCAGCGGCCCGCCGACGCCATCAAACTGCACATCCGGGACAAGCGTTTTCAGCCCCTCCATCAGTGCGCCGCCCAGCCGGTCGCCCGAGGGTTCACCGGCGACCAGAAACACGCGCATCAGACGGCCCGCTCGCGCACGAAAAGAAACAGGCCCAGACGATTGCACTCGGCGATCACCCGGTCCCGCTGCAGGACGATTACGCCTCCCTTTTCGATGACAATGCCGGACAGCCCTGCGGCCACGGCACCGGTCACGGTGTCCGGTCCAATCGCGGGAAGGTCTGCGCGCCGGTCCTGATCGGGTTTGGGGCCCTTGAACAAAACTCCGCCGCCCGCGTCCGGGCGTTGCGTCAGTGATTGCAGCATCCAGGCGGTGCCGAAAATACCCTCGACCGCCAGAGCCTGCCCCTTGGCGACGGCGCAGGCTTGGCCGATATCGGCGGCCCCCATGGCGCGCAATATCCCGGCGGCCCGGTCGGCGTCGGCCAGATCAGCCTCGGACGGCTGCGCTTCGGTCAGGCACCCCAAAGGCTGCAGAAGACCCGGCGCGATGTCGTGTGCGGCGCGCACGTGCAGACCGGCCTCTTCGAATATCCCGATGGCGGCGCGCAACGCGCCATCATCGCCCGCCATCATCGCCTGCTGCAGGATCGGGACCAGAGGCATCGTGGCTGCATCAATCCGCGACGGATCAATATTCGGGCGCTGCACGGCACCTGCCATGCAAATTTCGGCCACGCCCCTGGCGCGCAGGTCCGCGATGAAACTACCCAGATGCTCTAGCGGGAACACGATATCTGGGGTCAGGCTGTCGGGCAGAAACCCCTCCATCGCGCAGATCACGGGGCGCTCGGCCAGTTCGGCAACCACTTCGTTCGGCAAAGCTCCGGTTCCCGCAATCAGCGCAAGCATCGCCTTACTTCCCCGGTGTCAGGAAGGAACGGTCACTGTGCCCGGTCACGAAATCGACGATCCGCTGAACATATTCGCTTTCGGTCTCGTCCCCTACCCTGTGGGCGCGGTCCATAAAGGTACCCTCACCCTTGGACAATTCGCGGAACGCCGCGCGCAGGGCCGAGATATCCTCGCGTGAAACGCCTTTGCGCTTCAAGCCGACAAGATTGAGCCCGTCCAACTCGCCCCGCGGAGCCTGCACAAGCCCGTAGGGAATGACGTCATTGGGCACCATGGTCAGCGCGCCGATGATGGCCCCGCGCCCGACGCGCACCCATTGATGCAGTCCGGAAATACCGCCGATGATCACGTCATCCTCGATAATGCAATGCCCAGCGGCCCCGGCATGGTTCACCATGATCACCCGGTTTCCGATCTGCACGTCGTGAGCCACGTGAACCCCGGCCATCAGCAGGCAGTCATCCCCGATCCGGGTCACGCCGCCACCGCCATCGGTGCCAGTGTTGACAGTCACATGCTCGCGAATCCGGTTGCGTTTGCCGATTTCAAGCCGGGTATCCTCGCCGCCGAATTTCAGATCCTGCGGAATTTCACCGATCACCGAGAAGTTGAATATAACCGTTTCATCCCCAATTGAGGTTTCGCCGGTCACGACAACATGCGATTTCAGTTCAACCCGGTCGCCTAATGTGACCTGAGCGCCCACGTAGCAGAACGGGCCAATCACGCAGTCCTGGCCGATCCGCGCCCCGTCTTCGATGATTGCGCTTGGGTGAATGCCGCTCATGCCGTCTTTTCCATCTCCCAGTCGACATACGCCGAAAATTCGGCTTCGGCGGCGACATCCCCGTCGACAGTTGCGCGCCCGCTGAACTTGAACAGCTTGCCGCCCTTCTTGCCGCGCAGGGTTTCGACATGCATTTCCAGCACATCGCCAGGCACGACCTTGCGGCGGAACTTGCATTTGTCGATGCTCATGAAATAGATCAGCAGTTCGGTATCGATCACATCCATGCCGACGCCCAGCATCACGCCTGCAGTCTGGGCCATCGCCTCGACAATCGTCACGCCGGGCATGATCGGCGTTCCCGGGAAATGCCCCTGGAAATGCGGCTCGTTCATCGTGACGTTCTTGATGCCCCGGGCCGAGTGGTAATCGTTGATGTCCACAACCTTATCGACCAGCAGAAACGGATAGCGATGCGGCAATATCCGCTGGATCAGCTGAATGTCGGCGCTTTTGGGTTCCGTGGTCATAATGCAGTTGTCCCGTTTTGGATGTCTCACTTCCCGCGTGGTTAGCAATACCGGAACGCAAGGGCAAGCAAACCTATTCGCTCTGACCGCCCTGTAATTCGCTTCCGTCACCGATGGTGGCGTTGATCCGTGCAATCGCTGCATCGGTCATGTCGGACGTATCCGAGCTTAGAAAGACATTCGACCGCTCCAGAATCATGGACGCGCCCGTTTCGCGCAGCAGATCGATCAGAACCGGGCGAGCGAGGGCGAAGAAGGTCTGGCGATCCTCTTCACTGCGCCGGGTCAGAGCGTCCAGTTTCGCGCGCTGGCTTTCCCTGTGGGTCTGGACCTTGCGGTCGAACGCCTCGGCCAGCGGGCGAAAGTCTTCGGGCTGCAGCTCGGCGCGTTTTTCGGTCAGGTCTTTTTCTTCCCGGCTAAGCTCCGCGACGATCCGTTCGTTTTCTTCGGCCAGCAGCGCGCCTTCCTGTTCGATATCCCGCAACACGCGCTGTCCAAAGGCCGAGTCGGTGAACAGCCGGTCACTGGAAATTGTCAGAACGCCATGCGGGGACACTCCCAGCTGCTGCGCCGCGACCGGCGCTGCAAACAAAAGGGCCAGAAATGCGCACAGGGCCCAAAGCGGGCCCTGTTTTTGTGTCAGCAACTTCGTCAGCATCGCAGATCAGAACCGGGCCTGAACGGTCAGGTCAAAGTTCTGTTCCTTGTCAAAGCTCTCTTTCTTCAGCGGTTGGGAGAAGTTGAACCGCAGCGGGCCGAAGGGCGTTTCCCACAGGACCGAGATCCCGATCACATGACGGATAGAGCCATCGGCACCGACGATGGTTGCCCCTGTCGTGTCAACATCGTCAATATTGTACAGGTTGCCCACGTCATAGAACACGCCGCCGCGCAGACCCAGCTCTTCCGGCAGGCCCAGCGGGAAGTCGGTTTCGAACCGGGCGACCCAATAGTAGTTGCCGCCGATGGCGTCGTCCTGCCCGTTGGACAGATCGCGCGGGCCGATACCCGCCGGCTCAAACCCGCGGAAGGTGTTGGGACCCAGAACAAAACGGTCAATGGTGCGGCTGAAATCGTTTCCGCGCCAGTGCAGCGCGCCAAGTTCCAGCGTCGCCCTCAATATGACCTCTTCGTTCCAAACGCGCGTCTGGGCAATGCCCCGTGCGGTGGACTTGAAGAATTTGTTGTCACCGCCCAGACCGGCTGCATCGACGCCAATTTCGAACAGAACGCCCGCGTTCGGGTTCAGACCGCCAAGGCGGCTGTCATAGACATAAGAGACACCCAGCGTACTGTTGACCCGCTTGCCCTGCGCGATCTCGGACGAAATGACGGCACCGTTGACCTCATTATCCTGTTGGGTCATCTCGCTGCGGTCCCAGCCGTAGCGCAGGCGGAGTGTCGACAACTCACCGATGGCGTAGCTCAGCTGAGGCCGGAAAAACAGGCTTTCAGTGTCATAGCTGGCAAAGCTCGAGTTGGTCGAGGACAAACCCAGACCCAGATCAAACTGCAGTTTCCGCCCCAGCAGGTAAGGTTCGGTGAAGTTCAGCGTGTATTGTTCAGAGTCCTGAGCGGTTGACAGGTTCAGACCGATGGTCTGCCCCCGGCCCAAAAAGTTCCGTTCCTGAAGACCGATGGCGATACCGAAACCATCCGTGACCGAGTAGCTACCACCAAGGCTCAGCGATCCTGTGGGCTGCTCTTCAACGTCCACATCCACGATAACCTGGCTGGGCGACGATCCCTCGCGCGGTTCGACGTCGGCGTTGGCAAAGAAGCCAAGCGCATTGATACGTTCGGCAGCGTTGCGAATCTCGCGCGGGTTGAACGGGTCGCCTTCGACGGTGTCGAATTGACGGCGGATAACCCGGTCCAGCGTTGTTGTGTTCCCTTCGATATCGATCCGCTCAACAAAGATGCGCGGGCCGCGCGACAGGACGAACTGTACGTCTAATGACAGGTCACGTTCGTTGCGGGTGACACGCGGCTCAACACGCAAGAAATCGACACCCTCTTTCAGTCCAAGACGTTCCATCCTTGCAATGGAGTTTTCCACCAAAGTCGGCGTATAGGTCACGCCCGGCTTGATCTTCAGCGAGTCCTGGTAAATGGCCGGATCGACACCCGGGATTTCACTGACAGTGGTGATCTGGCCGAACGAGAATTTCTGACCCTCGGTGATGTTCATCACCAGAAAGAACGCGTCGCGTTCGCGGGTGAATTCCACATTGGCGCTGTTCACACGGAAATCGATATATCCGCGCGACAGGTAGAAATCGCGAATGACCTGTTTGTCGAATTCGATGCGATCCCCGATAAAGGTGTCGCTTCGGAAGAACGTCCGCAGGAACGTCGCTTGCTTGGTTTCCAGCACACGGCGCAGGCGGCGGTCGGAAAAGGCGCGGTTGCCCACGAAGCTGACCCGTTCGACCTCGATGGTCGTGCCCTCGGCCACCTCAAAAACCAGATCCACCCGGTTGTCGCTGCGGCGGATGATGCGCGGGATGACTGTCGCGGCCACACGGCCCTGCGCGGAATAAACCTCGGCGATCAGGTCGGCATCTGCTTCAGCAACCTGCGGCGTAAACACGCGGCGCGGTTCCGACGAGATAACACCAAGAAGAACATCGTCCTTGATGCGGGCGTTCCCTTCGATGCTGATCTGGTTGATCGTCGGGTATTCCTGCACCTCAATCACCAGAGTGGTGCCGCGTGGCGTCAACTCGACTGTTTCAAAAACACCACTGTCAAGCAAACGCTGATAGGCATCGTTCAATTGCCCGGCAGTAACCGTCTGGCCCGGTTCGATTCCCGTACGGGCGATGATCGTGCCGCTTTCGATGCGCCGGTTACCCTCGACGTCGAAGGAATTGATCGTGAAACTCTGCGCTTGCGCCGCATGGGGCAAAGCCAGCAAACTCACTGCTACAAAAAGGAAAAGGAAGGTTAGTGGCTGCCACAAAATCTTGTTTGCCGGCTTTTGCCCCCCGCAGGATGTGCCCGCGCCTTGCCTGTCAGTCATTTTATGCTCTACCCAGAATTTTAAGACTTTAAAGCTGAGTAGCGGGAATAAATCCACTTGTCAAAAGGCCAAAAAACGCACCCTGCGATAGGGTGCGCCGTCTGCTTTTACCGGAAGAGAGTTAGAATCACAGACCCGCGAGGTAAGCGCCGCCAGCCAAGGCCAGAGCGGTCGCACCGAAATACAAAAGCGAGTCCCAGTTCAGGATGAACAGGAAGCTGACACTCTGATAAGATTTCCGCAGTGCTTTTGACATGACCGCCTCACTTGTAGCGGAATAACCATACCCCAAGATTGCGGCGACATTGCGGCGTCAATGTGCGGCGGGCGTCATATTCAGCAGAACAAATCATTGCTGACCGAGAACAGCATCAGGGCCAGAATAAGCGTCAATCCCACGCCCATAAAGACCCGCAGCGCCCTTTCACTGGGCGGTTTGCCCGTGACGGCCTCGTAGGCGTAGAACACCAGATGGCCGCCGTCCAATACCGGGATCGGAAACAGGTTCAGCAACCCGACGGCTGTCGACAGAACGGCGATGAAGAAGATGAAGTTCTGCGCCCCCTGGCTTGCCATCGCGCCCGAGGTCTCGGCAATCCCAATCGGGCCCGAGATATTGCAGGTGCTGATCGCGCCCGTCACCATGTGCCACATGCCCGAAAGCGACCCTTCGATGATGCGTATGGTCTGGCGCACCCCGCCGGACAGGGAATCCATCAGCCCCGCCGGTACGGTCGCGGGCTCAAGCATCATGCCCCCGACGATGCCAATCCGCCAATGAGTGACGAACCCGCCATCCGGTTTCGGTTCATCCGTGCGTCGCGGGGCCAGCGCAAACTCAAGATCGGCCCCGTCACGCCAGACATTCAGCAACAGAACGCGCCCGTCAGAGCCTTCGACAAACTCCTTGAGTTGCTCGAACGCAAAGATGGGTTCGCCGTTGACGGCAGTGATCACATCCCCCTGCTCGAGCTGAATGTCCATCGCGGCGCTGCGCGGCGCGACCTGCCGGATCAAGGGCGGGAACAGCCACGGTGCCTGCACATCCATGGTCTGCCCGTCGCGGATCACGGTATAGTCCAGAACGGGTTTGACAGGCAGAGCCTCGGTAAACTCGCTCCACGTGCTTTCTTCGTCAAACTCAGGCGTCGGGATGCCGGCAATCGCGATGATTTCATCGCCGACCTGCAGGCCCTGAACCGTGCCCGGTAGTGGCTGCAGCGTTCCAATCGTCAACGGTTCCCGGGAAACGCCCTGTGACCAGAAGATCAGGCCAAAGACCAGAATCGACATGATAAAATTGAACACCGGCCCGGCGGCAACAGTTGCCGTGCGCGCCCATAGCGGGGCACCGTGCATCGTGCGGCGCAGCTGTTCGGGGCTTTGTTCGGCGATGTCCTCCATCGCCTCGGAATCCTTGCCCGAAGCGGCGTTCGCATCGCCAAGGAATTTCACATATCCGCCAAAGGGCAACAGCGCGACCTGCCATCTGGTTCCGCGCTTGTCGATCCGGCTCCACAAAACAGGGCCGAACCCGATCGAGAACACCTCGGCATGGATGCCGGACCAGCGTCCGACGATGTAATGGCCATATTCGTGCACCGCCACAATGGCGGACAGAGCGACCACAAAGGCCACAATCGTGTACAGCAAATTGCCGAACTGGGGGATCAGTGAGAGTGCGTCCAATATTCTATCCTGCTCTTACGATCACGGCTTCATCGACCCATTGACGCGCCAGATGGTCCGTTTGCTGCACGTTATCAAGTGTCAAAGGGGCATCAATAAGGCCATCTTTGGCATCAAACCGGTCCAGAACCTCGGCCACCGCGTCGGCCATGCTCAGGAAACCGATCCGGCGCGCGATGAAATGGTCCAGCGCCCGTTCCTTGGCCGCGTTGAACACCGCCCCGGCCAGCCTGCCGCGTGCCATGACCTCACGCGCCAGTTTCAGTGCGGGATACCGCGCCTCGTCCGGGGTGTGAAAGCGCAACTGCCCCAGCTTCGCCAGATCCAGCCGGTCCACCGGCAGATCGCGTCGTTCGGGCCAGTGCAGCGCATAGCCGATGGCGTGGCGCATATCAGGCGCGCCCATGTGGGACATCACCGCACCGTCCCTGAACCCCACCATCGCATGTACGATGGATTCGGGGTGGACCAAAACCTCGATCCGATCCGGTTCGATCTCGAAATATTCCCGGGTCTCAATCACTTCCAGCGCCTTGTTGAACATCGACGCGCTGTCTATGGTGATGCGCTGTCCCATGTTCCAGTTGGGATGGCTCGAAGCTTGCTCGACCGTTGCCTTCGCCAAATCGGCCAGAGGCCAATCGCGGAAGGCACCGCCGCTGGCGGTGATGATCACGCGTTCAACTGCCCTCATATCCTCGCCCACAAGCGCCTGAAACACGGCAGAATGCTCACTGTCGACCGGTAAAAGACGCGCGCCGTGCGCCCTTGCGGTTTCCAGAACCAGCGCCCCGGCACAGACCAGAGTCTCCTTGTTCGCCAGCGCCAGCGTTGCGCCCTGCTTCAACGCCTCGATCCCCGGAGCAAGGCCCGCCGCGCCGACAATGGCCGACATCACCCAGTCCGCAGGCCGCGCCGCAGCCTCGACAATAGCGCGTTGTCCGGCGGCCACTTCGATCCCGCTGCCCTTCAGCGCGTCCTGTAGGTCTGGCAGGCGATTTTCATGCGCCGTAACCGCCAGATCCGCCCCCAAACGCCTTGCATCGGCTGCCAGCCGTTCGATATTCGCCCCGCCGGTCAGCGCCACGACATCATAGGCCGAGGGGGCGCGGGCAATCAGATCGATTGTGTTCTGACCAATCGATCCGGTCGCTCCGAAAATCGAAACTTTGCGCATTACATAGCCTCGGGCGCGTAGATCAGACCAGCAATCAGGACAAACAGGGCCGCCCCCATCATTCCGTCGAACCGGTCCAGAAACCCGCCATGACCGGGTATCAGGTTCGAACTGTCCTTGACCCCGAATTTCCGTTTCACAGCGCTTTCAACGATGTCGCCTGCCTGACTGGCCATCGACGCAAGGACAGACACAAGCACGAAAGCAAAGCCAAAGCCGCCATAGATAGCAAAGCCCGTTCCAACAACCGCAGCAGCCGCCCATCCGCCGGCGGTGCCGGACCAGGTCTTTTTCGGGCTTACCTTAGGCCAGAACTTAGGGCCGCCAAAGGTTTTGCCCACAAAGTATCCGGCCACATCCGTTGCCACCACAACGGCAATCAGCCAGACCATGAAGCTGAACCCCATATTCTCGCGGATCGAGATGAACCCAAGCCCCGCCGCCGCGATCCACAATGCAAACACGGCGTAAAGTACCCGAGACCGGCCGACCTGCCCGGCCCCGCCCAAAGCCGGGACCAGCAGAATGAGCAGGTTGAAACCGGGTGGCAAATGATAGCTCAGGATCACCGCAATTGCCGTCAGAACGCCCAACTGTATTGCAACGCCCGAACGCTGCGGGTCGATCATCCGGACCAGTTCCCACGTCATCAGACCACTGGCCGCCGCAATGAACGTTTCGAACCAGAGACCGCCCAGCCAGACCTCGACCGCGCCAATGACCACCAGAACTGCTGCAGAAAGAACCCGCGCTGTCAGATCAGACCATCGGCCATCACTCATGCCGGGACCGCCCCGAACCGCCTTTCGCGCGAGCCGAAATTGCGGCACAGCTTCTCTAGCTCGGAGGCGGTGAAATCCGGCCACAGCGTGTCGATGAATTCGTATTCCGAATACGCCGACTGCCAGAGAAGGAAATTGGAGATACGCGCCTCGCCGCTGGTGCGGATGACCAGGTCTGGATCGGGCAATACGCGTGTATCCAGATACTTAGGAAGTGTTTCTTCATCCACTTCTTCAGGCCGCAATCGCCCTTCGGCCACGTCCCGGGCCAGTCTTTTGGTCGCGCGGGCAACCTCGTCCCGGCCGCCATAGTTCAGGGCAACTGTCAGGTGAACAAGGTCGTTATCCTTGGTCTCTTCTTCCAGCGTGTCCATCAGCTCGGTCAGCTTCGAATCCAGCCGGACGCGATCCCCGATGAACCGGACGCGAATGCCGTTGTCGGCCAGTGTCCGGGTTTCCTTGATGATGTAGCGGCGGAACAGGTTCATCAGCCCGGCGACTTCGACCTGAGTGCGCTTCCAGTTCTCAGTCGAGAAGGCAAAGATCGTCAGGTATTTGATCCCCAGCCCCGGACAGGCCTCGACAACTTCGCGCACGCGGCGGGCGCCGGCGTGGTGGCCGAACAGCCGGGGGCGGCCCCGGGCCTGGGCCCAGCGGCCATTGCCGTCCATGATGATGGCCACGTGGCGCGGGCCAACGGGTAGCTCGATGTGGGGATCTTTGGGCATTCTACCTGCTCAGACCTGCATAATCTCGGCCTGCTTGGTCTCAAGCGCGGCGTCTACGGCCTTGATCAATTCGTCGGTCAAATCCTGAACTTCACTTTCCCAGAACTTCTGATCATCCTCGGACATGCCATCGGCCTTGGCCTTCTTGATCTGATCCATCCCGTCCCGCCGGACGTTGCGGATCGACACGCGGGCGCTTTCCGCATATTGCCCGGCAACCTTGCCAAGCTCGCGGCGGCGTTCTTCGTTCAATTCGGGGATCGGCAGCATGATAATGGTGCCGTTCAGTTGCGGGTTAATCCCCAGCCCGCTTTCGCGGATCGCCTTTTCCACCTTACCGACCAATGACTTATCCCAGACGTTCACTGTGACCATCCGAGGCTCGGGCACATTGACTGTGCCCACCTGATTAATCGGCGTCATCGACCCGTACGCATCGACCATCACTGGCTCGAGCATCGAAGCCGAGGCCCGCCCGGTGCGCAACGAAGCAAATTCAGTCCTGAGGTTTGCCATGGCGCCTTCCATGCGGCGTTTAAGGTCATTGGTATCCAATTCGAAGTCATCAGACATGCTGCTCACTCCCCGTCTTCAAATGCTGTTTGGATGGGTCTTAAGCCATCACAAAAGGGATGTATAGCAATCATGATGAGGAATTGTGGCAATGACCAGAGTTGTTTCAGGCATTTTTTGCGCCACAGGTAAAATGCGAAAGCCGACCGGTTTGTGACACCGGTCGGCTTTTTGATTTTTGCCGCGCGTCAGGCGTTCACATCGACGACAACGCGCCCCTTGACCTGACCTTTCAAAATATCCGCGCCCAATTGTGGCAGATCGGACAGGTTGGCGGGATGAATCATCGCTTCGAGCTTGTCCATCGGCAGGTCCGTGGCTACCCGCTGCCAGGCGCGGACACGGTTGTCATAAGGCTGCATGACACTGTCGATTCCCAACAGGTTCACGCCGCGCAATAGGAACGGAATCACGGTTGCGGGCAACGCCGCGCCGCCCGCCAGACCGACCGCGGCAACTGAGCAGCCATATTTCATCTGCCCCAGAACCCGCGCCAGCATCGCGCCGCCGACGGCATCGACACACCCGGCCCAGCTTTCGCTTTCCAACGGGCGCTTCGAGGTCTCGTTCAACTCATCCCGCGGGACAATCGTCGTCGCCCCCAAGGATTTCAGATATTCCCCGGTTTCAGGCCGACCTGTCACGGCCGCGACCTCATAGCCCAGATGGCCCAGGATCGCCGTTGCAAC
The DNA here is from genome assembly GCF_056541025.1 of Ruegeria sp. AK4. Classification (NCBI taxonomy): domain Bacteria; kingdom Pseudomonadati; phylum Pseudomonadota; class Alphaproteobacteria; order Rhodobacterales; family Roseobacteraceae; genus Ruegeria; species Ruegeria sp. AK4. The sequence continues at coordinate 709,533 of NZ_JBQFXS010000001.1, read as the reverse complement.
GGACCCGACCCCGCCAGCAGCCCCTGTCACCAGAACCGGCCCCTGGTCCGGTGTCAGGCCGCGATCTTCCAGCGACATGACGGCGAGCATTGCTGTGAATCCCGCAGTCCCGACAGCCATGGCCTGCCGTGCATCCAGCCCCTCGGGCAAGGGCACCAGCCAGTCCGCAAGCGCGTTGGCCTTTTGCGAATACCCGCCCCAATGCGCTTCGCCCACGCGCCAGCCGGTCAGGACAACCCGATCTCCGGGCTTGTACCGGTCATCGGTCGAGGCTTCGACCGTTCCCGCATAATCGATGCCGGGCACATGCGGGTAAGACCGGACCAACCCGCCGCCTTTGGGCGACATGCACAGCCCGTCCTTGTAATTCACGGTCGAATATTCGACCGCCACGGTGACTTCCCCATGCGGAAGGTCATCCTGTGAAAGCTGCTTGACCGACGCGCTCGCCAATCCGCTTTCTTCATCCTTATCCATCACCAATGCATTAAACATATGAACTTTCCTTTCGTTCTTTCATGACCAGATCCGCATTTCATCTGGCCAAAAATATCCCGGGGGAGTTGCGCAGCAACGGGGGCAGAGCCCCCATTCGCGCTCACACCCAGAAACTCGCTTGTACTTTTGCCCGACGCATCCCGTCGGGCGTTTCAACCTCGATACTCGTACCCGGGTCCCAATGACTCAGCCGCAGCATTCCAATCGAGACGTTGGTTTCGAAATCCGGCGACCAGGCCGCTGACGTCACCTGCCCCACGCGTTTTCCATCCGCATAAACCGGCCATGGCCTGTCGCAGGGCGGCACGGCATCACCATCAATTGCAATCGGCCTGATCTGCTGAACCGGGCCCTCTTTTGCGACCCGCAGCAAGGCATCTCTGCCAATGCAGCCGATGGCGGTATGCGTATTGCAGAACTTGCCCAGACCACATTCATGCGGCGTGTTGTCGTCTGTCATGTCATTGCCATAGGACAACAGACCGCCTTCGATCCGTTCGATCAGGTTCGGACATCCTGCCCGCACCTCAAGGTCTTCACCCGTCGCAAACAGCGCGTTCCACAGGGGCATTCCGATATCGCCGCCTTCCACGTAGATCTCAAAACCGCCCTGTTTCGAGTAGCCCGAGCGTGCCACCGCCAGATCGCGGCCTTCGAACTGGAACATATCGAACTTGAAAAAGCGGACATCGCGCACCCGGTCTCCGAAGACGCGCGCCATCAGGTCATTTGCCTTTGGCCCCTGCACCGCCAGAGGCGAAACATCCGGCTCATCCACCAGAACATCAAGGCGATACCCGTTGGCCAAGCCTTTGACCCAAAGCAACAAATCGCTGTCGGCAATCGAAACCCACCAGCGATCGTCGGACAGTTTCACAGCTACAGGGTCATTCAGCATTCCGCCGGTTTCATCGACAATCGGCACATAGAAACACTGGCCCGGCAACATCCCCCTCAGATCGCGGGGCGTCAGCATCTGCATCAGACGCGTCGCATCGGGCCCTCGCAACTCCACCTGCCGCTCGCAGGCGACGTCCCACACCTGTACGTGGGTCTTCAGGTGTCGGTAATCGGCTTCGACACTTTCAAAAAGCGTCGGCAGCAGCATTCGGTTGTAAACGGTGTAGGCCTTGGCGCCCGCTGCTTCGACCCCTTCGGAAAACGGAGTACGACGCAGTCGGCGGGACAGAGAAATCTGCGGCATTCAATCCTCCTGCGGCATGAAGACCAGATCGCTGACGGGGGCTGCCGAACCGGTCTCGGTCAGCATCTTGTGCAACTGTCCCCGGTGATGTGTCTGGTGATTGAACATATGGACCACGCATTGCGCGTAAGGCAGTGTAATTTCGGCCTCTTTCGCCGCCGAATACCACGTGAAGGGGCCCGAGAGGATATCGTCGCTCAGGCTGTTCGCCCAATCCTCGATACGGGCGTCCACGGTTTCGCGAAGCGGCAACCACTCTTCCAGATCGGCACACAGAGAGACGCTTTCGTGAATCCCGCCGCCCGCTGTATGGATGTCGACAATCGGACCGGGTCCCTTGTCAAACCGGGACATCCAGATCCAATCGCCCCAAAGCAGATGGTTCGCGGTTCCAAGGATCGATTTGAAAAACGCGCCCCTGTCAAGGGTCAGTTCTTCCGGTGTCAGCTCCTTGAGAAAACCGGCCAACTGATTGTTCTGCCAGCGGTTATAACCCGACATCTCGCGGGCATAGGCTCCGGTGATCATCACTTCGGTCCGTGCCAGTCTATGGGGCAGATTTCAGCAGATTTGCCGCCGAAATCCCACACACGCCCGTAATCGCGCACTTTCGATTTGGTGCCACGAGCCACGATAATGTCCGGCCCCATCCAGTATTTCGAGTTGGACACCATGACGGGATGCTCGGGGTCTTTGCCCGCCAGCATCTCGATCTCGCCCTGAATCTTGCGGCCAATCACGATACGCCGCTTGGTGCCGTCGCGCTCGATCTGAACCGGTGCGCGTTCGGCACCAATGATTTCGCTGACCAGCATGGTGAACAGGCCGGTGGTGCCGCCCGCCTGACCGCTGAAAATCTGGAGCAGGCCGTTATACGCCTTGCCGCTGGCGCGCTCATCGACATAGGCGGCGACCCTCCACTGCCCCTCGCCCATACGGCCCGGAATATCGACCAGCAGGCCCACGTTCAGGCCCGACAGGTCCTCGCCTTCATAGTGACCTTCGTCGATGATTACCCCCATCCACGCATGGCAATGACCCTCGGTCGGCGGGTGCGCGCCCAGCGACACAACACAGGGGCAGAACACGTCGCACGAGCAGTTCAGGATCAACTCACCCTTGATGGCCCATTCCGTCGGGCTCATCTCGCGTCGTTTGGGGTTGGGCATACGGCTGTCGATACGTTGACTGATCGGCAACCTGTCGGCGTCTGGTTTTCTGTTCTTGGCCATAGGTTTATCCTCCGTATGCAAAGTGATGAGCGATCAGGGCCAAGCCGCCCGCGATCAGTAGAAACCCCATGGGTCGGGTCACGGCATGGCCGATCTGGGGGAGTTTTTCCAAAACCATGAACAGGGTCGCCAGCCCCATCCACATCAGGCTCATGACGCCGCCTACAAATCCCAGCGCCATGAAGCCCCAACAGCAGCCGACACAAAACGCACCGAGGCCAAGCCCCATGCGCAATCCGCCGGTGAAGCCGGTTTTCCAATGGCCAAGGAAATAGGTCATCGGGGCGTGGCATACGCCATTGCAGACCTCTTTCGCGCGGGTGAACTGGAACGCGCCAACGGCGATCAGCAACACGCCCGCAAACAATGGCGATTTGGCGATGCCCAGCATGTCCACGACGCCTCCGAACAAAAGCGCAAGCTGGGTGCCGGTGATTAGGGCGGCGAACCCGACCCAGACCAGAAAATACCCGGCCAGAACGCCCAGCCACCCGGCCCTTGTTCCGTTGGCACTGCGGATCAGGTCATCATAGCTGCGGAGCGTCGGCACCAATGTCGGCAGCATCATCGCCGCCATCATGATCGCCCACATCCAGAACAGCGGGCCGAACTCGGCCATGGGCATATACATGTCCATGCGGGGGTCCATGACCCGCATCGCCTGCCCCATTGGGCCGGGACGTCCGATCCAGTCAAGGTCCATGTCCCGGCTCATCGAGAACATGACCCACCAGGCCCACAGAATGAGGGCATAGAACCCAAGCCATAAACCGCTGCGAACCATTGCGCGACTCATGTGATCCTCCCGACTCACCCCTTGCTTTTTCAAATGTCAGACTTTTAAATGTCAGACAAATAAAATCGTCCCATTGGCACCAGATTATGAAAATCGACCCCGAAAATCCGTCTGACTTGTCCGCCCAGATCGCACAGGCCATCAGGAACGCGATCGTATCCGGTGAGTTGATCGTTGACGAGCGCCTGCCGTCCGAAGCGGAGCTGTCCGATCAGTTCCAGGTGTCACGCCCAACGGTGCGCGAGGCGCTGAAACGGCTGGCGGCACAATCGCTGATCCGAACCCAACGCGGTGCCGCGGGTGGCGCGTTTGTGAACCGGCTCAGCTTTGAGGATGCCCATTCGCAGCAGATCACAACCTCGACCCTGTTGCTGTCGATGAACGCCGTCAGCTTCGACACCGCGTGCGAGGCGCGGTATGCGCTGGAACGCGCCTGCGCGCCCCTTTCGGCACAGCGGCGGACAAAGGATCAACTGGCCACCATGCGGGCCGAGATCGATCGCCAATCCAGATCCGGCCTGACGGATGAGGCGTTCTGCGCCTCGGACGTGGCTTTTCACCGCGCGCTGGTCGATGGCGCCGGAAACCCGGTTCTGTCCTATCAGCTTGCCGGCGCCGTCGAGGCGATGCAGCCGCTGATGAACATGATCACCTTCACCGCCCGTTCGCGCGAAGAGATCATCGCCCTTCACACCAAAATAGCCGATGCGCTGGAAGCGAAAGACACCGAAACCGTCGATTCAACGCTTGTTGCGCTTGAAGGTTACACGCGACAACTGGCCCGGGACGTGGCCGACCGAAAACGCAAACAAGCCTGATCTCTGATCCGGCCACTATCGCAGACATAAAGGAAGAACGAGCAGGTAAAATGTCAGCCGGCGTGAAGACCGGAACTCTCAAAAAAGATTGAATCTCAATTGCTAACGGGAGGACGTTATGAACCAAAGACCGGACCCAACCTTTTACCCATCCGCCAAGCTGGCGATGGAGGGCCCGACTGAGACGCTCGCTTTCACGCTGATGCTCAGCCCCGATTTCTCGCAACCTGACGGGCTGGCGGTGGTGAATGTCGATCCGACCTCGGGCGATTTCGGCAAGATCGTGCATCAGGTGATCATGCCGAACAAGGGGGATGAGTTTCACCATTTTGGCTGGAATGCTTGTTCGTCGGCGCTGTCGCCTCTGACCGGTCACGCCTTTCTGGAACGCCGGTATCTAATCGTTCCGGGCATCCGCTCCAGCCGTATTTATGTGATTGACGTGAAAGACCCGCTGAAGGCGAAGATTCACAAGATCATCGAACCCGAGGAAGTCTTTGCCAAGACAGGATATTCCCGCCCGCACACCATCCATTGCGGGCCGGAAGGTATCTATGTCAGCACGCTGGGTGGCGGTGGCAAGGACGGAACAGACGGACCTCCGGGCATCTTCATCATGGACTGCGAAACCTTCGACATCATCGGGCGGTACGAGATCGAGCGTGGTGTGCAGGACAAACACTATGATTTCTGGTGGAACCTGCCGCGTGACTACATGGTCAGTTCCGAATGGGGTCTGCCGCCCCAGTTCGAAAACGGGATCGTGGCCGAGGATCTGCTGTCGAACAAATATGGGCACTCGATCCATTTCTGGAACCTGCGCAACCGCACCAACATCCAGACCATCGATCTGGGCGAGAACCATCAGATGGCGCTGGAAATCCGCCCTGCGCATGATCCGGTCAAGCAATACGGGTTCTGCGGCGTTGTCGTGGACACCACGAACCTGCAAGGCGCGATCTTCACGTGGTGGCGCAACGATGACGGCACTTTTGAGGCCAAAAAGACCATCACCATCGACCCGCAACCGGCTGACCCGGACGACCTGCCTGATTTGCTGAAAGGCTTCTCGGCGGTGCCGCCATTGGTCACTGATATCGACCTGAGTCTGGATGACAAATACCTGTATGTCGCGTGCTGGGGCACCGGTGAGATGCATCAATACGATGTGTCCGACCCGATGAACCCAACGTTGGCGGGCAAGGTCGAAATCGGCGGGATTGTCAAAAAGACCAAGCATCCCAATGGCAAAGACTTTGGCTACGGCCCGCAGATGGTCGAAATCAGCCGCGACGGCAAACGCGTCTACTGGACCAACTCGCTCTATTCCACGTGGGATGATCAGTTCTATCCCAGTGAACGCGGTGCCGCCATGGTCAAGGCCGATGTCGGAGAGACCGGCGGTCTGACGCTGGACCCGAACTTCTGGGTCGACTTCCCCGACGGCTATCGCAGCCACCAGATCCGGCTTGAGGGCGGAGACTGCTCGACCGACAGTTTCTGCTACCCCTCGGTCTGATTTGGAGGTTCTGATGACATCGACGGCCGGCCTTTGGCTGGCCGTTGTGCTCAGCGGTGCCTATCACGGGCTGAATCCGGGAATGGGCTGGCCGCTTGCGGTGTCGTCGGCGCTGATGGAGCAGCGCCAATCCGCCCTATGGCGCGCGTTGGCCGCGTTGGCGGGCGGGCATTTCCTGGCCATGCTGGGGGTGTTGCTGCCCTTTGCCTTGATGGCCGTTCTTGTCGATTACCAAAGAGAGATCCGCATCGGGGCTGCGTTGATCGTCATCGCGATGGGCCTTTACATCGCCGTGACCCGCCGCCATCCGCGCATGTTGTCCCGTATTCCTCCGACCAAACTGGCGCTCTGGTCCTTTCTGGTGGCGCTTGCGCATGGTGCCGCGCTGATGCTGGTTCCGATCTATCTGGGCCTGTGCGGCCTAGATGAGCTCGACGCCGGGCACCGCGCTGTGTCCCAGATCATAACAACCAACGGCCTGCTGGTGCTTGCCGTCGCGGCCATACATACGGCTGCAATGATTTTGGGCGGCGGCATTCTTGCCTATGCCGTCTATCGCTGGTTGGGGTTGCAGTTCCTGTCCCGCAGTTGGTTCAATCTGGAGCTGGTCTGGGCGCTCAGCCTAATTCTGGTCGGCGCTCTTGGCCTGTGGTCAGCGCTTGCGCTTTGATCCGAAACAGGTTTTCTGTGCCTCAAGAAAACCAAGGAGACCCCGATGCAGGACAGCCCCCGACCAACCGAGTTGCTGCGCGATGGCAAACCAGAGGACTGGCAGGCCGCAACCCGCCACGCCTTTACCCGCGAACTGGCCGATGGCACCCTGCCCCTGCACAAGATGCGTTGGTATCTGCAGCAGGACTATCAGTTTGTCGACCGCTTTGTCCGCCTGCTGGCCAGTGCCATCGCCCATGCGCCTTCACTTGCCGACAGCGTCCCTGCTGCGCAGTTCCTTGCGGTCATAACCGGCCCCGAAAACACCTATTTCCTGCGCGCGATGGAGGCTCTGGGTACCGAACCGATCTCGGCGCCCGCCCCGGCTACGCGGGAGTTTCAGGACCTGATGGCCGAGGCCGCAGCCTCGGGCCGGTACCAGAATATGCTGGCTGTGCTGGTGGTGGCCGAATGGATCTATCTGACATGGGCCACGCCGGTGAACCCGCCGAAAGACGATTTACCCTTCTGGTTTGCCGAGTGGATCACACTACATGCCGGCGAAGGGTTTGAGGGCGTGGTGGCGTATCTGCGCACTCAGTTGGATCAGATCTGGCCTGCACTGGATGCATCCGAACAGGCCGAGGTTACACGGCTGTTCCATCGCGCCGTCGAACTGGAACGCGATTTCTTTGACGCCGCCTACGCGGCCTGAACCGGGGGGGGCCGACATGGTCACTACATTGAATGTTATCGCGGCCCTGCTGACCATCGGATTCGGCGCGTTTGGGTTTCTGGCCCCGGCCCACACCGCCTCGGCCCTTGATCTGGCCCCGACCGACAGCACAATGGGACTGTCCGAGATGCGCGCCTCGGTCGGCGGCTTGTTTGTCGTTACCGGAATCGCCGTGATCTGGCTGAACAATCCGATGGCCTATGTGATGCTGGGCGTCGTTTATGCCGGGGCCGCGCTGGGCCGGTTCGTATCGGTTGCGCTGGACAACCCGCCTTTGACCAAGGCGCTGATCTTCGGGGGAATCGAACTGGTTCTGGCGGTCTGGCTCATTGCCGCCAACTTTAACAAGGCAACTTAACCGATTGGGAACGTTAGATTGGTCGGATGACAAACTGAGTTTGCATCCGTCCATCACCTCACCTATATATGGGATGTCCTTCGGGACTATGGACATAAACGCGCTCGTAATAAGCGGATCGGACCCGGGGGCGGTACCCGGCGGCTCCACCAACCATCCTTCGTTTGGGGATTTTGGGGCCGAAACAGGATCGACGAACGTCTAAAGGGGTTAGCTTTGTCTCGGCTGTCTGCCACCGTTACCGGCGAAAACAGTACAATTGCAAACGACAATCGTGCTCCGGTTGCAGTTGCTGCGTAAGCAGTAACAAGACCGAAATCTAAGCCCTTGCGCCTAGCCGCGTAAGGCGGGGTTCGCAGGTACCTGGCAACAGAAACCTGCATTTTCCACATTATGTCTGACAAATATCCGCGAAACTCAGGTCGCGTTCAGAGTTTGTTCACCCATTTCCCCCATCGTCACTCCGGACAGACAGGAGGCCGGAATGACGAATTCAGAGATACTCAGAGAGTGGTATTCCGAGATTTGGGAAAAAGGGAACACCGACGCGATCGAAGATTACTTTGCGCCGGAAACCATGGCCGAAGGGCTGATCCCCGAGATGCAGGTCGGGACTGACGATTTTCGCGATCTGGTCACGGCATTTCGGCACGTTCTGGGCGACATCACGGTGGACATGCCCAAGATCATCGAAAACGGGGATTGGGTGTCGGCGATTCTGAATGTCAAAACCTTCCGGGCCGATAACGGGGCCCCGATCGAAGTCACGGGTCAGGTCATGGCGCGTTTCAAGAACAACAAAATGGTCGAGGCTTATAACCACTTCGACTTCATCTCGTTTTTTGAAGAATTGGGCCAGTTTCCATCCGATACTCTGCCGGTCTGCATGACCGGGCAAAGGCTGGATTGGGTTTGACGCCATGAAATCTTGACCCCTGCGGCCCTCGCGCGTTAGCAAGAAGCATGGGGTAAAATTGCGAACGCCCCGTGAGGCGACAGCCCAAGTTTCGCATGTATCCGAGACTATAAGGAGACATGCCATGGCATCGCCTAACTCTATTTCCCCAAAGCAACTGATGCGTTTGGTCGGAACGCCCCAGTCGCCGACACTTGTCGATGTATGTCTGGACCCTGATTTTGAGGCTGACCCGTTTCTGATCCCCGGTTCGGTTCGTCACCCTGCCGCAGACATTCCGGGGCTTATTCAACGTGTATCCGGCCGCCCTTGTGTGATCGTCTGCCAAAAGGGCAAGAAACTAAGTCAGGGGCTGGTGTCCTGGCTGCGCAGCGAAGGACACCGGGCGGAGTATCTTGAGGGCGGCGTGTTCGCCTGGCGGGATCACCCCGGTGCTTTGCGGGTCCCGGCCTCGGCCCTGCCCGATCCTGTTGATGGCGGGACACTGTGGGTCACGCGCCATCGTCCCAAGATCGACCGGATCGCCTGCCCCTGGCTGATCCGGCGCTTTGTGGACCCCAACGCCCGGTTTCTGTTCGTCGCCCCTGCCGAGGTCGAAAACGTCGCGGAAAAATTCGGCGCGACGCCTTTTGACATCGAAAACACCTTCTGGAGCCACCGGGGCGCGACCTGCACTTTCGACACCATGCTGGATGAGTTTCATCTGCGGTCCGAGCCGCTGGACCGATTGGCCAAAGTGGTCCGGGCGGCGGATACGAACCGCCATGATCTTGCGCCCGAGGCGGCCGGGTTGCTGGCGGTCTCTGTCGGGTTGTCGCGTCAATATCGCGACGATCATGAAAACCTCGAGGCCGGGATGCATCTGTACGATGCCTTGTACCGCTGGGCCCGCGATGGGTTTGATGAAAGCCACGACTGGCCGACAGGCCACCGGCCATGACGCCGACGTTGAAAGAGTTGGTCCGCGTATTTGGCCGCATCGGGCTGCTCTCGTTCGGCGGACCCGCTGCCCAGATCTCGTTGATGCATCAGGAACTGGTCGAACGCCGCCCCTGGCTGGATGAGCAAACCTATCTGCGCGCCCTGTCGCTGTGCATGCTGCTGCCGGGCCCCGAGGCGATGCAACTGGCCACCTATGCTGGCTGGCGTCTGCGCGGTGTGCCCGGCGGCTTGATTGCAGGCAGCCTGTTCGTCCTGCCCGGCGCTGTCGTCATCGCCCTGCTCGTCGCGCTCTATGCCGCTTTCGGAGAACTGCCGCTGGTGCAGGCGGCCTTTCTGGGCGTCAAGGCAACGGTGATTGTCATCGTCCTGCAGGCCTTGCGCAACCTGTCGCGCAAGGCGCTGACGGACCCGGAACATCGCATAATCGCCGGGTTGGGTTTTCTGGCGATTTTCCTGCTGAACCTGCCCTTCCCCCTGATCATTCTGGCCGCCGCCCTGTGGGGATACGCAACCTTCAAGGGCTCTGCCCCGGTGGCCGAGCCGCCCTCCAGCCCAAGTCTCACGCGCCCGCTGCGCACCGTTGCGATCTGGCTGCCGCTTTGGCTGGGGCCGCTGTTTGTCCTCAGCTTAACCGGTCAGCAACTGCTCTCTGATCTGGGCTGGTTCTTTGCGCGCCTTGCCGTTGTCACCTTTGGCGGTGCCTATGCGGTACTGGCCTATATGACGCAGACGGTTGTGGACCAGTACAACTGGATCAGCACCGATCAGATGATCGACGCGCTTGGGCTGGCGGAAACCACGCCCGGCCCCCTTATTCTGGTCACGCAGTTTGTCGCGATGCTGACGGGGCAGATGAGCGGTGGCCCCCCGCTTGCGCTGGCGGCCGGTGCGGTTGCACTGTGGGCCACGTTCGTGCCGTGTTTTCTGTGGATTTTTCTGGCGTCCCCGTTTCTGGACCAGTTGGCAGCCCGCCCGCGCCTGTCGGCGGCCCTGCACGGGATCACCGCCGCAGTGGTCGGCGTGATTCTCAACCTCTCCGTGTGGTTCGCCCTGAATGTTCTTTTCGACTCGGTGCCGCAAAAATCATGGGGTCCGGTCACTGTGCCCCTGCCGGATACCGGCACGCTCGACTATATCGGTCTGATCCTGACGATTGTCGCTGGGGTATTGATATTCCGACTAAAATCAGGGATGGCAACCACGTTGTTTCTGATGGCTGGCGCGGGAATGGTCGTGCACTTTTTCTGATCAATCCGATCACAGGTGCCCTTTCGTTTCCGAACAAAAGCCCTATGCTAAACTCACCACTTTTGAGGATGACACATGTCGCAGGACATCGATTATGGAAATCTGATGCACACCGCGATGCGCGGTTTGATCAAGACTGTTCTGAAAGGCGTTTCCGAAACCGGTTTGCCCGGCGCCCATCATTTTTTCATCACCTTTGATACCCGCGAACACGGTGTCGAAATCGCCGACTGGCTGCGCGAACGCTACCCGGAAGAGATGACGATCGTCATGCAGCACTGGTTTGAAAACCTCGAGGTTGGTGAGACTGGTTTTGCGATCACTCTGAACTTCGGCGACGCGCCCGAGCCGCTTTATATCCCCTATGCGGCCATCAAAACCTTTGTGGACCCATCGGTGGAGTTCGGTTTGCGCTTCGAAAGCCCCGAGGATGAGATGGACGAAGATCCCATCGTTGAAGAACCGATCGAGGTCGTGGAAGAGGAAGCGCACCACGACGCAGATGTCGTGTCGCTGGACAGTTTCCGAAAGTGAGACATCACAACCCGTTCTGCGCGGCGTTTACTGTTTCTCAAGAAAGGTATTGATCGACCGGGATTTCTCGCCGTTTCTAAACCGTGAGAAGGACAGGTTAAGCCCGCCGTCAGCCAGCGTTCGGTCATATTGCTGCAACTCGTACCCGCCGTTTTCCGCGATAAACAGTGAAAACACCGTCAGTGTTGGACCTTCGATACGGCCCCAGACAAAGGGTTCCCCCTTCATCGGGTCCAGGGGAACCTCATGCCCGAATACATTGCGCTTCATCGCGGCCGAAAAGACATCGGGGCGCCCTGAAGGCTGGAAATCGACCGAGAATTTCTGTTGTTTGACGCGCCCGTCTCCCCGGTAGGTGGTCGTCGTCCAACTGACATTGAACCCGTTTTGGGTTTCGTGGATCGACACGCTCATATCCCGGGGCGTTTCCGTACCGTCCTCATCCACCAGAGTCGCCGAACCGGTATAATCTCCGACGAACGGGGTGATTTCCGACGCGCGAACCTGCATGGTCGCGACGGCGGTCCAAAGCAGAACACCCGCAAAAAAGGCAACGAATCTAAGGCTGAATGTCTGAACCGGTATCCGCACTCTGTCCTCCAACCTGATGCCAGAACCATTGTAGCCAAGCCTGCGTCGCGCACAATGGCGCAATCCCGGCGATAGCAACAAATTTGACGCGCCCAAGCGCCTATACCTTTGCCAGCCGTGAGTTTATGGTGCGCGCAACTGGCCGATTGCGCCACAGCCTTGCTGCGGGTAAACGGCATACGACTGCATACCAGACGGAGAACCCGATGTCTCAGACCCGCACCGAAACCGACAGCTTTGGCCCGCTGGAGGTTCCCGCCGACAAATATTGGGGCGCGCAAACGCAGCGTTCGATCATGAATTTCCCCATCGGCTGGGAAAAACAGCCCGTGGCCATCGTGCGTGCGCTGGGCGTGATCAAGAAAGCCTGCGCGATGGAGAACAAAGCCATCGGCAAGCTGGACGCTAAGATCGCGGATGCCGTCATTCAGGCCGCTGGTGAGGTGATCGAAGGCAAGTTCGACGACAATTTCCCGCTGGTCGTGTGGCAGACCGGTTCGGGCACGCAGTCGAACATGAACTCGAACGAGGTCATCGCCAACCGCGCGATCGAGATTCTTGGCGGCGTGATCGGCTCGAAAGACCCGGTGCATCCGAACGATCATTGCAATATGGGGCAGTCGTCTAATGACACCTTCCCCACCGCCATGCACATTGCCACCGCAACCAGCGTGCGCGATGTTCTGTTGCCGGGCCTGACGAAACTGGCAGCGGCGCTGGAAAAGAAAGCCACCGAGTTTGCCGGCATCATCAAGATCGGCCGCACGCACACGCAGGACGCGACCCCTCTGACGCTGGAGCAGGAATTTGGCGCCTATGCGCATCAGATCCGTCAGGGCATTGCCCGCGTCGAAGCCGCGATGCCGGGGATTTACGAACTGGCGCAGGGCGGCACCGCCGTCGGCACCGGACTGAACACGCATCATGGTTGGGATGAAGCGGTTGCGGCGAACATGGCCGAAATCACCGGCCTGCCCTTCGTCACCGCCCCCAACAAGTTCGAGGCTCTGGCAGCCCACGACGCCATGGTGTTCCTGTCGGGCGCTTTGGCGACGATTGCAGGGTCTTGCTACAAAATCGCCAACGACATCCGCCTGTTGGGCTCTGGCCCGCGCTCGGGTCTGGGGGAACTGATTCTGCCCGAGAATGAGCCCGGATCGTCGATCATGCCCGGCAAGGTCAATCCGACCCAGGCCGAGGCGCTGACGCAGGTTGCGGCCCATGTGATGGGCAACGACGCGGCCATCAAGTTTGCCGGATCGCAGGGGCACTTCCAGTTGAACGTCTACAACCCGATGATGTCCTATAACCTGTTGCAATCCATCCAGCTTTTGGGCGACGCAACCGACAGCTTTACCGAGCGGATGCTGCTGGGCATTCAGGCCAACGAGCCGCGCATCGACAAGCTGATGAAGGAATCGCTGATGCTGGTCACGGCGCTGGCCCCGACCATCGGCTACGACAACGCGACCACAGTGGCCAAAACCGCGCATAAGAACGGCACGACCCTCAAGGAAGAGGCCATTGCGCTGGGCTTTGTCGACGAAGACACCTTTGACGCCGTTGTGCGCCCCGAGCAGATGATCGGGCCGAAAGCAAAATGAGCAAACCGGTCAATCTGAACCGGTATCGAAAAGAAAAAGCGCGGGCCGAGAAAAAGGCCCGCGCCGACCAGAACGCGGCCAAGTTCGGACAGAGCAAGGCTGAAAAGCAGGTCGTAAAGCTTCGGCAGGACAAACAGCGCCGCGATCTGGACGGCCATGAGATCGACGAATGAGCGGTCGCCCTGTCAAACGATCCCTGACCCTCAAAGGTCATCGCACCTCGGTCTCGCTTGAGGATGAATTCTGGCAGGCCTTTCGCGACATTGCGCGCGAAAAGGATATTCCAATCAACGTTCTGGCGGCTGAGATTGACGTGGCGCGCGACCCAGAAACCGGTCTTGCCTCGGCCATTCGCGTCTATATTCTGGACTGGTATCGCGGAACGCGCGACGCCTGACGGAGGTCCGATCCATGCACATCATCCTGCTTCGCTTTTCGTCCAACAAAGACAAGGTCTCGGACCATGTCGAGGCGCATCGCAAATGGCTTCAGACGGGGTTTGACAAAGGTCTTTTCCTGCTCGCAGGCACGTTGAAGGCTGGTGTGGGCGGCGGAATTCTGGCCTCGTCTCACGACCCGGAGGCATTGGTCGAATTCGTCAACCAGGACCCGTTCGTGGTGGCCGACGTGGTGACAGCGGAAATCCTGGAAATGGAACCCGCCCGCGCCGATGACCGCCTGAGTTTTCTGTTGCAGTGAGGGTCCAATGACCAAAACCGTTTCCGGCCCCGATAGCAAACCGCGCTGCGCCTGGTGCCAGTCCGCGCCCGAGTTTTTCGATTATCACGATACGGAATGGGGCTATCCTGTAGCGGACGATCAGCGTCTGTTCGAAAAACTGTGCCTCGAAAGCTTTCAGTCCGGTCTGAGTTGGCGCACGATCCTTGCCAAGCGCGAGAATTTTCGCAAAGCGTTTTCCGGGTTTGATTTCAACAAGGTGGCTGCCTTTACAGACGCAGACACTGAACGCCTGCTTCAGGACAAGGGCATCATCCGCCATCGCGGCAAGATCGAAGCGGTTATCAACAACGCCCGCCGGGCGCAGGAGTTGATTGCCGACGAAGGCTCTTTGGCGGCCTATGTCTGGCGGCATGAGGCCGACAGCCCGCCCGAGCCGCAGACCGCGTCCACGTCACCAGAATCAATTGCGATGTCCAAGGACCTGAAAAAGCGGGGCTGGAAATTCGTCGGCCCCACCACAGTGTTCGCATTCATGCAGGCGATGGGATTGGTCAACGACCATGCCGAGGGCTGCGTGATGCGGGAAAAAGCGGCGCGGTTGCGCCGCGAGTTCGTCAAACCAGAATAAAACGGTGCCCCGCAGGGCACCCAGGATCACACCGACGCGCGGAAAATCTTGTCGATATTGCCGCCGAGCGCTGCGTTGAATTCAGCCTCGGACTGCTGCTTTGCAAGACCTTCGGTCAAGGCGCGCGAGAATGACGCGATCATTTTGCCGTTCTGGTCCAGCAGGTCGCAGGCCTCTTCGGTCGAATAGCCGCCCGACAGCGCAACAACGCGTACAACGCGCGGGTGATCTGCCACTTCGTCATACAGGTTCGCCTGCGTGGGCAGGGTCAGTTTCAGCATGACATCCTGCCCCTCGTCCAACTGATTAAGGTTTTTCAGCAGTTCGGCTTTCAGAATATCCTCAGCCTCGACCTTGGTTTCCGAGTGAATGTTCACTTCCGGTTCAACAATCGGGATCATGCCCGCGGCGACAACCTCGCGCGCGACGTCGAATTGCTGGGCGACCACGGCGGCGATGCCGTCGGCATTGGCCTCGTGGATCACCGAGCGCTCTTTGGTGCCGAACACGCCGTCGGCCTTGGCCAGCGTATCCGCCAGCCCCGGGATGGGCTTCATCATCTGAACGCCATTGGCCTGCTCTTCCAGACCTTTGTCGATTTTCAGAAACGGCACGATGCCTTTGACCGACCACAGGTAGTCGGCGACCTTGCGGCCCTCGATCTCTTCGCCCAGCGTGCGTTCGAACAGGATTGCGCCGATCACTTTGTTCTTGGTGAAATCATCCGCCAGAATGATCCGCGCGCGCATCTTCTGGATTTCGTCGAACATCTCGGCGTCCGAGCTGTAGTCCGAGGCTTCAACACCATAAAGCGCCAGCGCCTTGGGGGTCGATCCGCCGCTTTGATCCAGTGCTGCAATGAACCCTGCACCGTTGGACATCTGCGCGCGCTGTTCTGCTTTGGACATAATACGTTCCCATTCAATATTGATTCCGGTTTCATTCCCCGCATACCGCAGGTGGGTCGGGGATGGTAGTTTGTTAGCGCTCAACCAGTCGCAACCAAATCCCATCCTTCGATCGAACCGTCAGATGCGCGACCGGAACCGGGGTTTTGCCCTTGATTGTTTCGAATTTGAAATGGCGCAGCAGCATCGACAGGATCAGGGGCCCTTCGACCATGGCGAACCCGGCACCTGTGCAAACGCGGGGACCGGCTGAGAACGGAATATACGCCTGTCGCTGACAGGTCTTGCCATTTTCCGTTGACCATCTGGACGGGTCGAAAGCGTCGGGGTTGTTCCACAGCCGCTCTTGCCGGTGCAGATGCCAAGGGCTGATCACGATCTGGGATCGTGTCGGCACGTCCCGGTTGCGAAACCGTTCCGGGCAAGTGGCCTCGCGCACCATCATCGGGACCGGAGGGTAGAGCCGCAGCGCCTCGCGGAACACATCGCGGCTGATACGGAGCTTTGACACCACCGCGAAGGACGGATCGTCCAGCGCCCGCGCCTCTTCCGCGACCCGTTCCTGCCAATCTGGGTAAAGCGCCATCAGGTACAGGGTCCAGGCCAGAGCGGAAGCACTGGTTTCGTGACCCGCGAGGAAGAAAATCGCGACCTGATCGACCATCTCGTGCGTCTCGAAACACTGACCCGAGACCGGATCGGGCGTGGTCATGATTTTGGTCGCCAGATCGTCCGGCGCTTTGCCCGCTGCGATGGCGGCGGCGCGTTCACTGGTCAGGCGGCCAATCAGGTCCCGAATATCGCGGGCGTTCCGTCGGGTGGCACGCGAATGAAACCGGGGCAACCAACGCGGCAATGGCACAAAAGCTGCGAGGTTCAAAAGCGGTTGCTCGCGCTGATAGGCCTTGAATTTCTGAAACACCTGAGCGGCGATTTCGTGTTCGATGGGAACGGAAAACAACGTGCGGAAAATCACGTCAGCGGCGGCGTGAGAGGTCACCTCCTCACACTCGACCTCAGTTCCGGCGTGCGGTCTCAATCGATCCGCGCAAGCCAGAGAGGCCGCCAGCATCGCCGGAAAGGTATCCTTCAGCCGTCCGCCCTCAAACGCGGGGTCGATGATCCGCCGCTGGCGTTTCCACGTCTCGCCATTGGTCAGAAAGACCGACTCGCCCAGCAATGGGCGCAGACCCTCGCTGATACGGCTGGATTTTGGAAAGTTGTCCGGGCGTTGTTTCAGCACCGTGTCTATCAAGTCGGGCTGGTTGATCAGGAAAGATCGGAAGAACGGCGTTCGAAACTCGGCCATCCACGCGCGGTACAGGCGCTGCGGTTGGGCCGACAGCAGATCCTGCCGGAACAGTTTCATGTATCGCCACAGCGAGACCTTGTCGGGGCGCGGATCGGGTTTGGGCGGCGTCATGCGCAAACCGAGGTGTATCGGGAAACGGGCTTTTCAATGCGAGACCGGGACGGGGCGCTACCCGCAAAGCGGCTGCGCAATGTCCGGGGGCCGGCGGTGATGCGGAAGTAATCGTACCGGCCCGGCTGATCGAAGGCGCAGAGATATTGAAAATGTAGCCGAAAAAAGCGCCACCTCAGGGCCTGCCACCGGTCTGGCGAAAGGGTTTGGGTAAAGGCCGCCGACAGGACCAACGGCCACCGTTTGTCCGGCCCGGCAACGCCGCTGACCGCCACCGGATCGCATAATGCAAAGGCACAGCCGTCACCCGGCGCCGAAACATCGACCCATGTCAAATCCGGTTGCGTGGACAGAAACCGCAGATCGTCGCGCAGGCGATAGGCTTTCGGCAGGAACGACACCATAGGCACCACCTGGCCCAGAGACAGAAACGACAGAGACGGGCCGCCATTCCTTGCCCCGCGAGCCCGCATGACATCGGCCAGCACCGAGACCCCAAGATGCGCGCCAGAGCTATGGCCGACGATCAGCACCTCATCCACATCCTCGTTAAGCGCCTGAGTGATGAGGTCACGGAACCTGTCCAGACGGGCCTGCAATTCGGCGGAAATTTCCCCCCGAAATCGCGCGGAATAGGCGTAATCGTGCATCAGGTAATAGGCGAACAGGCGGTTATCGATCTTCCGAAACCAATGCAGCAAGCCATAAGCCGCTGCCAGCGCCGGAACGAGGCCCAGCCAACCGACAAACGGTTGCAGCAAGGCGGTTATTCCAATCGCGACCCCGATAGACGCCAGAAGCTGCAGCACAAGCATCCCAACCGGGTAGAGCGCCGCAATCACCGGCCCCTTGCGCAGCCGCATCAGCCGCCACAGCGCACCGGTTGACATGTAAATCCAAGCCGTACGCGCCAGTTCCATATACGTCGCCGGGATCGACCCCGACATGCTGTCGCGCACGATATCGGACCAGACAAGCACCTCGACATCTGTTTCAACCTCGGTGCCGTCCTGATGCGACACCACATGCCAGCCAAATGGCCCCTCCTCGCCCGGTTTGGCGGAAACGGTGATCTGGTAGCCGGAAATATCGGCCTGAGCCTGCGATTCCGTGCGGTACAACTCACGATATCGCCGGGGAGGGAACGGGTCATAGCCGGGTACATAAAACACCCGGCGTCTGCGCACCTGAGGCTGAATTGTTTGACTGCTCATTGCCTTACCTTCTGCCGCGCAGGTTAACGCAGCATTGAGGTCAAGGTAAGACGGATCAGCCCAGAACCGCCAGCGCGGGGAAAGTTTCCAGCAGCCACCAGCTGAATTCGGTGAACAGGCCGGTAATCAGCATGATGCCGACAAACAGCAGCAGCCCGCCCATCACTTTCTCGATCGTGCCCATATGCGGCTTGATCCGGTTCATCACGGCCATCGAGCGGTTCAGGAACATCGCCGCCAGCAGGAACGGAATTCCCAGACCCGCGGCATAAATCCCCAGCAGGAAGGTTCCACGCGCCACCGACGCCTCGGACGCCGCCAAGGACAAGATCGCACCCAACTGAGGGCCAATGCAGGGCGTCCAACCAAAGGCGAAGGCAAGGCCAAGAATATAGGCACCAAACACCGATCCACCGGAATCGCCCGTCTCAACCCGTGCTTCGCGGTCCAGCAGCGGAATGCGGAACACGCCCAGAAAATGCAGGCCGAAAACGATAACCACAGCGCCTGAGATTTTGGCGAAAAGTATCTGATTTTTCAGCACAAACGCCCCAAAGGCCGAGGCCGTAAAGCCCAGCAGCAGGAACACGGTCGAAAGGCCCAGAACGAAGAACAACGCCGACAAGGTCGCCTTGCGCCGGGCCTGTGCTTCGTCCTGCATCTCATTGATCGTCACGCCGCTCATATAGGCCAGATAAGGCGGCACGATGGGCAGGACGCAGGGCGACAGGAAACTGATCAGCCCGCCCATCATGGCGATGAGCATTGCAGGCAACAGGCCTGCGTCGATGATATCAATTCCGAACATAGATCAGCACATATGGTATGAAAGGCCCGGCGTCACCGGGCCATTCGGTCACATCCTCGTGGTTGCACGCTGGACACCACGTCAAAGTGGAAATATCTGAGCCTTATGTCAAATCCGACCGAAACACTGGACGCACTGGGCCTGTTGTGCCCCCTGCCCGTTCTGAAAGCGCGAAAACGCCTGAAATCTTTGCCCGCAGGCGCGGTGCTGCGTCTGCTGGCAGACGATCCGGCCGCTGTCATCGATGTCCCGCATTTCTGTGCCGAAAGCGGTCATCGCCTTCTTTCGCAGGAAGAAACCGACGGTCACCAAATCTATCTGATCCAGAAATCCGGCTGATCCGGGCAAAGCAAAAGGCGGGCACCGGACCCGCCTTTCTGTTCTTTAATTACCAAGTGACCACCACCCGCGCCGCTTCGGCTTGGGCGGTTCGCTGGGTTGCTCGGGTTCAGGCGTGACGGATTCCAGAACCGGCTCAGCAGGCGTTTCCTGAACGGGTTCTTCGGTCGAAACTTCTACCACGTCCTGAGTGGCAACGATTTCAGCCACAACTTCCGGTTCCTGAGTGTCTTCGGTTTCGGCGGTAGGTTCATCCGCTTCCACTGTCGGCTCAGCTGTTTCCACAGCGACCTCTTCTACAACCGGTGCCGCTTCCACCGCTTCCGCAGGTTGGTCAACCTCGGGCGCGTCACTGGCGTCGGCGACCTCGGCCTGTTCAGTCTGGGCTTCCTCAGCAACAGGCTCTGCGTCCTTTTTCCTGCGACGCGGGGCGCGTTTCTTCTTGGGCTTGGCGGGCTTTTCTTCGGCCACTTCGCCTTCATCACTCACCACAGAGGCCGCGTCCTGCGCAGGTTCTTCCGCCGCAGTTTCGCCGTCCTCCGATGGTGCTTCGGTCTCTTTGGCATCGGCGTCATTGGCCTCGGCGGAACCGCCACCTTTCTTCCGGCGACGGCGGCGACGCTTGCGTTTGGGCTTGGCCTCTTCTTCGGCCTGAACCGTTTCGTCCTCGACCTCTTCCTCATCGGTGGCGTCAACCAGATCCATCAGCGATGCATCCACAGAGACGACCGGCGCGGTGGCTTCGGGCACGATCCGGCTGGCGGTTTTGAACTTCTCCATCGAGAAATCGGGGCTGACCAGATGAAGATCGCCCTCGACCCGCACAGACAGACCATAGCGCGCTTCGATCTGAGCGATATGTTCGCGCTTCTGGTTCATCAGGAAATTGGCGATGCTGACCGGGCAGCGCACCAGTACCTCGCGCGAGCGGCGGCGGGTGCCTTCTTCCTCGATCTGACGCAGGATCGAAAGGGCCATGTTGTCATCCGAACGGATCAGCCCGGTGCCGTGGCAGGACGGACATGGCTGCGTCGTCGCCTCAAGCATGCCCGGGCGCAGGCGCTGGCGGCTCATCTCGAGCAGGCCAAAGCCTGAAATCCGGCCCACCTGAATGCGCGCCCGGTCGGTTTTCAGCTTTTCTTTCAGGCGCTTCTCGACGGCTGCATTATTCTTGCGCTCGTCCATGTCGATGAAATCGATCACGATCAGCCCGGCCAGATCGCGCAGGCGCAACTGGCGCGCAACCTCTTCCGCGGCTTCAAGGTTGGTTTTCAGCGCCGTTTCCTCGATCGAGCCTTCTTTGGTCGCCCGGCCCGAGTTCACATCGATCGCCACCAGCGCCTCGGTCACACCAATCACGATGTAGCCGCCGGATTTCAGCTGAACGGTCGGGTTGAACATGCCGCCCAGGTAGCTTTCCACCTGATAGCGCGCGAACAGAGGCAGCGCGTCCTCATACCGTTTCACGTTCTTGGCGTGGGACGGCATGATCATCTTCATGAAGTCCTTGGCGATTCGGTAGCCGCACTCGCCTTCGACCAGAACCTCATCGATATCGCGGTTATACAGGTCGCGGATCGAGCGTTTGACCAGATCGCCTTCTTCATAGATTTTCGCGGGCGCGATGGATTGCAGCGTCAGTTCACGAATCTGCTCCCACAGGCGCTGCAGATATTCGTAATCGCGCTTGATTTCCGATTTCGTGCGCTTGGCACCCGCAGTCCGAATGATCAGACCGGCGCCGGTTGGGACATCAATCTCAGACGCGATCTCTTTCAGTTTCTTGCGGTCCGGCGCGTTGGTGATCTTGCGGCTGATCCCGCCGCCCCGCGCGGTGTTCGGCATCAACACGCAGTACCGGCCCGCCAGCGACAGATAGGTCGTCAACGCTGCACCCTTGTTGCCGCGTTCTTCTTTGACAACCTGCACCAGCAGTACCTGACGGACCTTGATGACTTCCTGAATCTTGTACCGACGCGGGCGCGGTTTGCGCGGCGGGCGAATATCCTCGCTGTCGTCCTCATCCGCGACCGACTCAATCGAGTCGTCCTTTGCGGTGGCGTCCGAGCGTGCGTCGCTTTCGCCAGCCTCCTCGGCATCCGCTTTTTCGGCTTCAGCGTCGTTCTCGTCTGCGTCAGCGGCTTCTGTCGGTGCATCTGCGTCAGCGGTTTCTGTCGGCGCGTCATCCGCGGTCGCTTCGGCTTGGGCACTGTCCTCTGCCTCGGCCTCCGGCGCATCCTGCGGTTCCGCGTCGCCCTGTTCCTGAGCGTCGGCAGCATCCGCCTGATCTTCCACCGCAACCTCGGCCTCATCCGGCGCGTCCGAAGCGGTTGCCTCCTGCGCATCGTCCTCAACGGCTTCGTCCACCGGTTCTTCAACCGGCGTATCCGCGACCAGCTCTACCGGAGATGTCCCCTCGGGCACGTCCAGATCGTTGGTTTCTTCGCCATCCTCCAGATCGATGGTCTCCATCCCCGTCGGTTCCGAGGATACCTCGATCGACTCGACGGCATCGTCAGATTTCACGTCCGCCGCCTTGGTCCGCGACCGCGAGCGGCGTTTCTTGGGTTTGGATTCCTCGGCCTCATCCCGCGCTCTCATGGCTTCGGCATAGGCGCGTTCTTCCTCCATCAGCGCCTCACGGTCGGCGACGGGGATCTGGTAGTAATCCGGATGAATTTCCGAAAACGCCAGGAAACCATGACGGTTCCCGCCGTAATCGACAAAGGCCGCCTGCAGCGACGGTTCGACCCGGGTTACTTTTGCTAGATAGATATTGCCGGCAAGCTGGCGTTTGTTTTCGGATTCAAAGTCGAACTCCTCAACCTTGTTTCCGTCGACCACCACGACGCGGGTTTCCTCCGCGTGGGTGGCATCGATAAGCATTTTCTTAGCCATGTGTCCTTGGTGCACCGCGCCAAACGCGTTGTCCTGACCCGTCCAGGCGGACAGGCGCTTTTGGAGAGGTGTCTTGTACGGGCGATTTCAAACGGCGCGCGGCAGGGTCTGGCGCTGTGGCCCCCTGCCCGTATGTTCAATCGTTGCGCGCGCGTCATCGCGGTTCTTCTCCGACAGGCGCGGTGTGCCGCTGCCTGCCCATTTATTCCTTTCGCCCGTTTTCCGGGCTCAGGCATTCAACTGCCTCTGTCGAGGCACAATCGGCCTGTTTTGCCACGCGGGATTTATCACCATCAGCAGCGAAACAGCGAAACTCAAAATCGGGACTTGTGGGCGCAAAAAGCCCGGCCCGTCCGCATACAATAAAAGCAGTCCTGTGGAAAAGACAATGGGCAAACTGCATCACGCGCCGGGAACAAGGCGCGGGATCGCTTCATCTGGCCAAAAATATCTCGTGGGGTGAATTGGCCTGCAGGGCCAAGAGGGGGGCTGGCCCCCCTCCGCTACAGGTAATCCGACCGCTGCAAGCCGTACTTGGCCATTTTCTCGTTCAGCGTCCGGCGCGGCAGGCACAATTCATCCATTACCGACGCGATCGAGCCTTTGTGGCGGCGCATCGTGTTGTCGATCAGCATCCGTTCGAACGCTTCGACATACTCTTTCAGAGGTTTCCCTTCGGTCGTCATCACCGGCTGCATTTCCTCGTGATCCGACATCAGCAGTGACGCAATCGTGCCCGACCCGCGCCGCGACTGCAGCACCGCGCGTTCGGCAATATTGATCAGTTGCCGCACATTGCCCGGCCACGGGGCCTGCAGCAGTTGAGCCGCTTCCTGCGCGCTGACCTGCGGGGCGTCGCAGCCGTATTCCTCGGCGAATTGCTCGCTCAGGCGGGTGAACAGGCTCAGAATGTCTTCGCCCCGCTGACGCAGGGGCGGCATGGTGATGCGCAAAGCGGCCAGGCGGTAGAACAGGTCGGGGCGCAGAACGTCCTCGCTGGTCTTGCCCGCTTCCTGCAAGTTGGAAATCGCAACGATGCGGGTTTCAGCCGGCGTACCCTGTTCGTTCATCACGCTTAGCAGGCGCGCCTGCAACGTGTCACTCAACGCCTCGACATCTTCCAGAACCAGTGTGCCACCCCGCGCCTCTTCGACGGCGGGTAGTTGCGTGTCTTCGGGCATCATCGGGCCGAACAGACGCTTGGACAGAGCCTCTTCTTCCAGCGCCGCGCAGGACACCAGAACGAATTTCTTGCCCGCCCGGCTGCCAACCGCATGCAGCGCGTGTGCCACAAGCGTCTTGCCGGTGCCGGTCTCGCCGTCGATCAGCACGTGGCCATCGGCCTGCCCGAGGTCCAAAATATCCTCGCGCAGCCGTTCCATCACCGGGCTGGCCCCGATCAGCTTGTTCATGATCTGCGTGCCGCCGGACAGTTCCCGCCGCAACGCCCGGTTATCCAGGGTCAGCCGCCGCGCATTGCTGGCGCGTTTGGCCAGTTCCGACATGCGGTCCGGGTTGAACGGTTTTTCAAGGAAATCGAACGCGCCGACCCGCATCGCCTCAACCGCCATGGGCACGTCGCCATGACCGGTGATCATGATAACCGGCAGAGTGCTGTCGGCCCCCATCAGCTTTTTCAGCAGCTGGATACCATCCATCCCCGGCATCTTGATGTCCGAGATCACGATGCCCGGATAGTCCGGCCCCAGCACTTTCAACGCATCCTCGGCGCTGGAAAAGGTTTCGGTGTCATACCCGGACAATGCCAGCCATTGGCTGATCGACTGGCGCATGTCCTGCTCGTCATCCACAATGGCTATCTTCATGGCCTGTGCCATAATCATTCCTCGTTATTCCGCGGCCTGAAGGCCGTCGCTTCCCAGTATCGGCAGTTGCATCTCGAACACCGCGCCGCCGTGTTGGCCGTTGCGCGCGGTCAGCCGTCCGCCATGGTCGTTCACGATCCCGGACGAGATGGCAAGCCCCAGTCCAACGCCATCGCCGGGCTGTTTGGTGGTATAAAAGGGTTCGAACAGGTTTTCGATATCTTCAATACCATACCCGTTATCGCGCACGGTCAGTACCGCCATGTCGCCTGCGGCCAGAATGATCTCCACATCCGGCTCTGTCACTGATTTGGTGGCGTCCAGCGCATTTCGCAAGAGGTTGACCATCACCTGCTCGATCCGCATCCGGTCCCCCATCACCATCACCGGCTCTTCGGGCAGGATCTGAGTGATCTTCACATGCCGCTGCCGCAATTGCGGTTCCATCATGGACAGGGACGAGGCCAGCGCTTCCCCAAGGTTTACAGGCGAAAACGCATCCGCCCCCTTGCGCGCATAGGATTTCAGCTGCCGCGTGATCGCCCCCATCCGCTCGATCAATCCATCGATCCGGCCAAAGCTGGCCAGCGCCTCTTCGGGGCGGTTTCGGCGCAGCAAAAGGCGGGCCCCGGCCAAATAGGTTTTCATTGCAGCCAGCGGTTGATTTAGCTCGTGGCTGACAGCGGCTGACATCTCGCCCAACGCGGCCAGTTTCGAGCTTTGGGCAAGGGTCTGCTCGGCCAAATCCAGCGTCTTTTCAACCCGTTCCCGCTCAGCGATTTCCCGCTGTAGCCTTGCGTTCAATGCGCGAAGCTCTGCCGATTCGCGCTGGAACAGCGCCATCCTCAGCGTTGCCCGGCGGCTGAGCGCGTAGAAGGCCAGCGCCAGCAGAATCGCAAAACCCATGATCTCGAGCGCAATAACGCTGTTCACCCTTTCGCGGATCGACGAATAGGTCGTGAACGAGGTCATCTGCCAGCCTCGGAACGGGATGCGCGTTTCCATCCGCATCACGGCCTCGCCCTGCAGATAGGCGTCGGGGGGCAGCGCGGTCCAGTCGGTCGTGGCCCGAATCGCCCGTTGAATTGCCCCTTCTGGCGGCTGACGCAGCAAGGCTGCGGTTTCTTCCAGCCCGCGCCACTGCGGTTCGGTCGACAGGATGATGGTACCGGTGCTGTCGGTTACAAACACTGCATCCGAAATCCCCGCCCAGGTGCGTTCGAATTTCTGCAGATCGACCTCGACCACAATGACGCCCAGGGTGTCCGGCCCGGATTCGATCCGACGTGAATAAACAAAGCTATATCCGCCGGCTTCCTTCGGAATTACCGAAAAAATCGTGGCGTTCGACCGGACGGCGTCCACGAAATAGGGTGTGTTCCGATGCGTTTCCTGAATGCGGTTCCGATCGGTCGCGGCAACCGTGGTTCCGTCGTTGTCCAGCAGCATGAGCGAGGCCGCGCCGATTTCCTCCACAAAGGAAATCAAGCGTTGCGAGGACAGCGTGTAATCGCTGGATTGCAGGGCCGAAATCAACGTCGGATCGCGCGCCAGCAATTGCGGGACGATGGCGTTTCGGCGCAATTCGCTGAGCAGGTTGCCGGAATACAGGGCCAGCCGGACCTCGGCCCGGTTTCGGGTGGATTCAGTGAACCGGTCCGTCAGCAGCCGATTTGTCACCCAGACGGTGGCAGCGGCCGTCAGCAAAAGAACCAGAACGGCCAAGCGCAGCCGCCACCCCAGGGGCGCACCGCGAAAAGGTCTGAGCAATTTGGACCGGCCTGAATGAACTTCGGAATTCATCCCCGGAAGTTACGCGGGCGCGGGGATGACCTCAAGTCACGCTGGCGCCAGCACACCCGACAATGCGCGGAACAACGCCGCCCCGTCGGTGCCGCCATGGCCCGGATCCGCCGCCCGCTCGGGGTGCGGCATCATACCAAGAACACGCCGGTTTTCGGACAAAATGCCAGCTATATCACCCACCGAGCCATTGGGATTCTCGCTATAGGTGAACGCAATCCGGTCCTGATCCCTAAGCGCGGACAATGTTTCATCATCGGCGAAATAGTTTCCGTCGTGGTGGGCAATCGGGATGCCGATCACATCTCCGGCATTGTACCCTTCGGTGAAGGCACTGTCGCTTGTTTCGACCTTCAGCCCCACGGTCTTGCAGATGTATTTCAGCCCCGCATTGCGCAGCAAAGCGCCGGGCAGGATGCCGGTTTCGGTCAGAATCTGAAACCCATTGCAGATGCCGACTGCATAGCCTCCGCGTTCGGTGTGCTCCACGACCGCCTTGCAGATCGGGGATTGCGCCGCAATCGCACCACAGCGCAGGTAATCCCCGTACGAAAAGCCGCCCGGTACGCCGACAATATCGACCCCCTCGGGCAGCGCGGCATCCTTGTGCCACACCATATCGACCTGAAAGCCTGCTTGTTCGAACGCAACCGCAAGATCGCGGTCACAGTTTGAGCCGGGGAATACGATGACGGCAGCGCGCATTGCGGACCCTCCTTGGTGGGTGAAACTCAGATCAGTTCGATCTCAAAGCGCTCGATGACCGTGTTGGCCAGCAGCTTTTCGCACATTTCGGTCACGTCCGCCTCGGTCGCGCCATCGGCCAGTTCCAGGTCGATGACCTTGCCCTGCCGCACGCCTTCGACCTGATCGAAGCCCATCGCGCCCAGTGCGTGCCGAACTGCTTCACCCTGCGGGTCAAGCACCCCGTTCTTGAGCATCACATGCACCCGTGCCTTCATATTCGCAACTCCACCTGCGGGCCGCGCCCCGGACCCATTTCGTTGCGCGGGGGATAGCGCGGTTGCGGTGATTGGACAACCCTGTTTGCACGGCC
Source organism: Ruegeria sp. AK4 (assembly GCF_056541025.1). Taxonomy (NCBI): domain Bacteria; kingdom Pseudomonadati; phylum Pseudomonadota; class Alphaproteobacteria; order Rhodobacterales; family Roseobacteraceae; genus Ruegeria; species Ruegeria sp. AK4. The sequence goes on along the minus strand of NZ_JBQFXS010000001.1, from coordinate 682,301 downwards.
TTTAGCGGATCGTGCTGGCAAGCCGGGCCTGGGTGCCATGCAAAGAAAAAACGCCACCTGTTGGGGCGGCGTTTTCATCGGTGTTTCAGTTCTGCACGCGGTCAGTTGATCAGCGTCGGCTTGGTCACGTTGCTTTTTGGCAGAACGCCCAGACGGCGGGCGACCTCGGAATAAGCGTCGGTCAGGCTGCCCAGATCGCGGCGGAACACGTCCTTGTCCAGCTTCTGCCCGGTCTCGATGTCCCACAGACGGCAGCTGTCGGGGCTGATCTCATCCGCCACCAGCAGGCGCTGGAAGTCGCCTTCGAACACGCGGCCGATTTCGATCTTGAAGTCGATCAGGCGGATGCCCACGGCCAGCATCACACCGCTCATGAAATCATTCACCCGCAGGGCGAGGCTCAGGATATCGTCCATGTCCTGCTGGCTGGCCCAGCCAAAGGCGGCGATGTGCTCTTCCGAGACCAGCGGATCGCCCAGGGCATCGTCCTTGTAGCAATATTCGATGATCGGACGCGGCAGCTGAGTCCCCTCGGCGATACCCAGACGTTTGCACAGCGACCCGGCGGCATAGTTGCGCACGATCACCTCAAGCGGCACGATTTCACAGTTGCGCACCAGTTGTTCGCGCATGTTCAGGCGGCGAATGAAATGGGTGGGCACGCCGATCTGGTTCAGACCGTCCATGAAAAACTCGCTCAGGCGGTTGTTCAGCACACCCTTGCCGTCGATCACGTCCTTTTTCTCGGCGTTGAACGCGGTGGCGTCATCCTTGAAATACTGCACAATTGTGCCCGGCTCGGGGCCTTCGTACAGGATCTTGGCTTTGCCTTCGTAGATTTTCTTGCGACGCGCCATAAGCGACCCTTCCGATCTGGAGCGAGGGAATGAGTCCCTCGGCGTTGGCGCCCTCATAGTCCAAGCCCCCCTTTCCCGCAAGTTCAGCAGACATGGAAGCTTTGACGCAGCGCAAATACCTTGCGCCTGCCCGCTGCTATAGTCATATCATCAGGCAAGAAGATGTAATCCAAGGGGTCCCCAACCAATGACCACATTTGACGAACGTGAAGCCGCGTTTGAAAACAAGTTCGCCCATGACGAAAAGATGCAGTTCATTGCCCGGATGCGTCGGAACAGGTTCATGGCCGTCTGGGCATCGACCCTGAAAGGCGAGACCGTCGAAAAAGCGCGCGAATACGGGCAGGAGCTGGTTCACACCGATTTGCAGAATGTCAGCGAAGACGACGTGGTAGAGGCCGTAAAAGGCTATCTGGGTGATCTGGCGGACGAGGCGAAGATTCGCGAAAAGATGGCGGAACTGCTGGTCGAAGCCAAGGAACAGGTGATGGCAGAGGCCGAAATCTGACACCGAAAATGCAAACCTCATGATCTTCATGAGATTTATGAATTTGATTTGATGCCCCGGTCATGAGACACGGGGCGTCTCTTTTTCCAACGGCGTATTGCGCCAATTTTTTGGACTACTCCAATGACAAACGCGCTGAACAAACTGCTGGAAACCACGGACGCCATTCTGGCCGATGGGGCGACCGGAACAAACCTGTTCAACATGGGCCTGCAATCGGGGGATGCGCCCGAACTGTGGAATGTGGATGCGCCGGACAAGATTCGCGCCCTGTACAAAGGATCAGTTGACGCGGGCAGCGATCTGTTCCTGACCAACACCTTTGGCGGCACAGCAGCCCGCCTGAAGCTGCACGACGCGCAAAACCGGGTTGCCGAACTGAACCGCATCGGGGCCGAACTTGGCCGCGAGATTGCCGATACCGCCGGACGACCCGTTGTCGTGGCCGGTTCGGTTGGCCCCACAGGTGAGATCATGGAGCCGGTCGGCAGCCTGTCCCACTCTGACGCCGTCGAGATGTTCCACGAACAGGCCGAAGCGCTGAAAGACGGCGGTGCCGATGTGCTGTGGCTTGAAACCATCAGCGCCCCCGAAGAATTCCGCGCCGCGGCCGAGGCTTTTGCGCTGGCCGACATGCCCTGGTGCGGCACGATGAGTTTCGACACTGCCGGGCGCACGATGATGGGCGTAACCTCGGCCAATCTGGCGCTGCTGGTCGAAACCCTGCCCAACCCGCCGATTGCCTTCGGCGCGAATTGCGGCACCGGCGCATCGGACATTCTGCGCACGGTGCTGGGCTTTGTGGCACAGGGGACCGAGCGGCCTTTGATTTCGAAAGGCAATGCGGGCATTCCGAAATACGTCGATGGGCATATTCACTATGACGGAACGCCGGAGTTGATGGCGGAATACGCGGTTATGGCGCGGGATTCCGGTGCAACGATCATCGGCGGCTGCTGTGGCACCATGCCCGCCCATATCCAAAAAATGCGCGAAGCGCTGGACAGCAAGCCCCGTTCGGATCGCCCCACTCTGGATCAGATCACCGACGCGCTCGGCCCGTTCTCATCCGCCTCGGACGGTACCGAAGCGGACGCGGTTCCGGAACGGCGCACACGTCGCCGCCGCCGCGCCTGAGTGAATTCAGCGCCCCTCGAATTTCGGGGGGCGTTTTTCCATGAAGGCCACGACGCCTTCGGCAAAGTCGCGCGAGCGGCCGCATTCCCCCTGCAAATGAGCCTCGGTCGCCAGTTGCTGGTGTAACGCGCTTTCGTATGTCCCGCGCAAGGCTTGCTTGATCGCGCCGAACGCTGCGGTCGGGCCATTCGCCAGATACTCAGCCCGCTTGCGCCAATGGGCAGCGAAGTCCTGATCCGCAACCGCTTCCCAGATCAGACCCCAGTCATCGGCCTGCCGGGCGCTGATTTTGTCGGCAAACAGCGCAGCGCCCATCGCTTTGGCCAGCCCCATCTGACGCGGCATGAACCAGGTGCCACCTGCATCCGGCAACAGGCCGATCCGGGCAAAAGCCTGCAGGAAATAGGCGCTTTCAGTCGCAATCACCACATCCGCGCACAGCGCAAGATTGGCCCCTGCCCCAGCCGCCGGGCCGTTCACGGCGGCAATGGTTGGCACCGGGCTGTCGTGGATGGTTTCGAGCATCGGCTCGTATTCGTCGCGCAAAGACCGCTCAAGATCGATCTTCCCGGTCGAGGATGCATCGCCCAGATCCTGACCCGAACAGAACGCGGGCCCTGCCCCGGTCAGCACAATGCACCGCGCATGGCGGGCGGCGTGTTTCATACCATGCGTGATCTCGGCCCGCATCTGCGTGGTCAGCGCGTTCATCTTGTCGGGGCGATTGAGCGTCAGAACGGCCAGCCCGTCCGTGATCTCCAGCAGGATCGTCTCATAGTCCATTCCGGGCGTCCCTCGCGGTCAGTTTTTTACAAATCCTGACTGATATTGCCGCCGAGGGAAAGGCGAACCCGGCGTCAGTCTTCTAGAATTCGGCGCAGGCGCTCTTTCTCTTCGTCGCTCAGCTTATCCGCATCGCGGGTTTCCTGAACCTTGGCGCGCCCGCGCAGAAAGTTCCAACCCAGCCCTGCGGCGATCAGCAGCATGATCGGACCGGCAAGCCATAGAAACAGGTTCGATCCGGTGGTCTTTGGTTTCAGCAGCACATATTCGCCGTAGCGATCGACGATGAAGGCAATCGCCTCTTGATCCGTGTCGCCTGCCACCAGACGTTCGCGCAGCAACAGGCGCAGGTCGCGGGCCAGATCGGCATTGCTTTCGTCAATGCTCTCGTTCCGACAAACCAGACAGCGCAGACCGGTGGACAGGTCCCGTGCCCGTTGTTCCAGCACCGGATCGTCCAGTACCTCGTCCGGTTGCACCGCCAGAACCGGCGTGGCCAGCATCAGAAGGATCAGGATCAGCCGCTTCATTCCGCAGGTACTCCGCCAGAGGGGGCCTTTCGCGCGCCAGCCGCCACGCGGAAGCGGCGGTCGCACAGGCTGAGAACACCCCCGAGCGCCATCAAAAGACACCCAGCCCAAATCCAGTTCGCAAAGGGCTTGATATAGGTGCGCATCACCCAGCCGCCATCAGCCTGCTGATCCCCGATCACCACGTAAAGATCGCGCAGGAAACGGTAGTCAATCGCGGCCTCTGTCGTGGGCATGCGCGCCACCGGGTAATCCCGTTTCTCGGGGTGCAGCGTACCGATTGGGCGCCCGGAGCTTTCAACCAGCACATCCGCGGTCGTCGAGAAATAGTTCGGCCCCTGAACCCTGCGCACATCCTGCAGCGTCAGGGTGAACTGCCCCACCTCGAACGGCTGACCGTATTGTGCGACGCGGATATCTTCGACCTCCCATGCCGTAAGTCCGGCGATTGCAAAGATGGTCACGCCAAGCCCGGTATGGGCCACGGCCTTGCCCCAATCTGCCCCGGGCAGCCGGAACAGGCGTTTCAGGCTGCCCTTGCGACCCGTACGGCTCCACAGATCAATCGCTGCACCGAACGTGATCCACGCGCCCAGAAACAGACCCACCGGACCCAAAGCACTGCGCCCGGACTGCATCGCCCAAACCAACAGCGCCAAGGCCAGCGCCAGCCCAAAGGTATAGCGCAGCGACCAAACGGTTTTCCCAAGCCTGCCCCGTTTCCAAGGCAGCATGGCACCGATGGGCAGGGCAATGCCCAACAACACCATGAAGGGCGTAAAGGCGGCGTTAAAAAACGGCGCACCGACCGAGAGTTTCCGGTCGAACATCATCTCGGCCACCATCGGCCACATGGTTCCCACGAATACGACAAAGCAACTGACGGCCAGCAAAACATTGTTCACAATCAGCGCGCTTTCGCGGCTGACCATGCCGAATACGCCCTTCGCCTCCATCGCCTGCGCGCGGGCGGCAAACAGGGTCAGCGCACCGCCGATGAAGAATACAAGGATCAGCAGGATGAACACCCCGCGCTCGGGGTCATTCGCGAAGGCGTGCACCGAGGTCAGCAGGCCCGAGCGCACAATGAATGTCCCGATCAGAGAGAACCCGAACGCGATGATCGCCAGCAGGATGGTCCAGCTTTTCAGCGCCTCGCGCTTTTCAACCACAATCGCCGAATGCAACAGCGCCGCCGCCAGCAGCCACGGCATGAACGAGGCATTCTCGACCGGATCCCAGAACCAGAACCCGCCCCAGCCCAGCTCGTAATAGGCCCACCACGATCCAAGCGCGATGCCGATTGTCAGAAAGACCCACGCGGCCAGAGTCCACGGGCGCACCCACCGGCCCCAAGCGGCATCGATGCGCCCTTCGATCAGGGCAGCCACTGCAAAGCTGAACGCCATGCTCAGGCCGACATAGCCCAGATACAGGAACGGCGGATGGAAGGCCAAACCGGGGTCCTGCAATAGCGGGTTCAGGTCGCGCCCGTCAAACGGCGCAACGGCCAGCCGGTCAAACGGGTTTGAAGTGAACAGGATGAACGCAAAGAACGCCACCGCAACAGCCGATTGCACCGCCAGAACGCGGGCTTTCAGTGTTGGGGGCAATCCGCCACCGAAAAACGCGGCCATGCCGCCAAACAGGGTCACAATCAGCACCCACAGCAGCATCGACCCTTCGTGGTTCCCCCAAGTGCCGCTGATCTTGTACAGCATCGGCTTGGCGGAATGGCTGTTCTCAACCACGATCCGCAGCGAGAAGTCCGAGGACATGAACGCCCAGACCAGCGCCGCAAAGGAAAAGGCCGTCAGCAGAAACTGCAAAATCGCCGCCGGTTCGGCAAAAGCCATCCATCCCGCCCAGCGTTTCGCCGCCCCAATCAGCGGCACTACGCTTTGCACGATGGCGACAAAAAACGCGAGGATAAGGGCGAAGTGACCAAGCTCTGTAATCATGCCCAAGGATATACTCCCGGGGCGGCGGGAACGCCATTCACTTTCGCTGGTTTCAGGCGCACATAGTGTCGCGGATCACGCCTTGCGCAAGCGCCGCCAATCCTCAAGCGCCGGGTTCGCGTCGGGCAATGTCGCGTCCATCGCAAGCTGCGCATCCGTTCCCGCAGAGGCCGCGCCGGGGCTGTCGCTGCGCATCTGCCGCAGCGCTTCCAGATTAGCCATCACCGCAGGCGTACGCTGAATCGTCGCCGAGATATCCTTTTGGAAATCCTGCATCTTCGCGTGATGACGCGCACCGAAATAGAACGAGACAATGACGCCCAACAGCCACCAAAGCGGTTCGGGCACCAGCGCAATGCCCTGCATTCTGGCGGCAAACCAGATTGGGTCGATCATTGCCGCGGCGAACAGGCCCAGCGTTCCCAGCGCCAGCGCGGGACGCGGCAGCCGGTTGACCCCATCCATGAAACGGTCAAAACCGCCTTTGTTCGAAACCTGAAACTCGGCACCGAACTGGTTCATTGCGCGGCTTTGCAATGCGGCGCCGCGTTGTGCATCAGCCTCGGTGTTTTCCCGAAAGATTTCAGCGGTTTCCCGCACGACATTGCGCCCGTCGCCAAACAACAACGCCAACACGCCCGTGATCAGTCCCATCCTGCAACCCTTCTTTGAAACTGCGTATTGTCAAGGTGGTAACGGGGCGACAGGAATTCCTCGGCCCGTTTGATCCACCCCCCTTTGCCGCCTGCGCGGGACCGGGCATATTTGCGTGCCGCAGGCCGGTTTTCGGCCAGGCGGAAGTAATAATTCCGCCGCGCCACCCCGTAAGCATCCCGCAACGCTACAGGGTCCGGCCGCGCGGCTTTTTCACAGGCCGCTGCGGTCTGCGGACCGATCACACCATCAACTGACACATCAAACTGCATGTCCCGCAGCAGCCGCTGCAGGATCTTAACGGCCTGCGCCCCCGCGTTCACATACATATCAAAAACCGAAGGCTGCAGCGCATGGGGCAAACCGACGATCCCCGGCCGGTCAAAATAATGCCGGACAAAAATGTCGATAGCCTGCCGTTGGCTCAGCGCCCGAACATCTTCCCGGTCCACAACCCCGTCTCGGGTCAAATCCAGCCCCAGCCTGCGCATCGTGTGAATGGTAACGCCAAACTTGGTCGCCCCGCCCGGATCGTCCGGATCATCCACAAACCCGCCCTCACGGGCCACAATCTCTTTCGCAATCTGCCGAACGGTCTGCATGTCACCCCCGATGTTGGTGCTGCAAACCGTTCCGCAAAATCCTTAACGCCCAAAGACGAAACAGGGCGCTGCATGCCCACCGCACGCAACGCCCCACCTTCATCTTTTTGCAAAATACTCCCGCCGGAGGCACGCAGCGCAGCTGCGTTCAGCTCTCGCCGGGTTCTTTGTAAATGCCCTGTTCTTTCAGCGCGTCCACAACCTCTTTCGGCATGTAGGTTTCATCATGTTTCGCAAGAATTTCAGTGGCTTCAAACACACCGTTCACGTAACTTCCGGTGCCAACCATCCCCTGGTTTTCCGAGAACAGATCGGGCAGCACCCCGGTGAATGCCACCGGCACGCTTTCCCCCCCATCCGTCACCACAAAACGCACGGTTTCGCCCTGACCGCGCACGATCGAGCCCTCTTCGACCAGCCCGCCGATGCGGAACACCTCGGTCGGCTTGGGCGGTTCGGCGATGACCTGACTGGGCGAACGGAAGAAATTGATGCCGTCCTTCATGGCAACCCCAATCAACACCGTCGATACCAACAGGGCACCGATAGCCACCAGAATGACTTGTACACGACGACGTTTTTTGAGCGTTTTCATACCATCCTCACGGGAATAGCGGGGCCATCATCAGGCCCAGAGTTTCATCCTCACCTAACATCAGGTTGGCGTTCTGCAAGGCTTGCCCGCTGCTACCTTTTGTCAGGTTATCTAATGCCGCGACCACGATGGCGCGGCGTTCAATCCGGTCTGCAACAACACCGATATGGCAGAAATTCGATCCCCGCACATGATGGGTCGATGGGGCCTCACCCATCGGCAGCATCTCGATGAACGGCTCGGCCTCGTAAGCCTTGCACAGGGTTTCATAGATGCTTTGCGGATCGCCCTTAACGTAAGTCGTCGCCAGAATGCCCCGGTTCGCGGGGATCAGGTGCGGCGTGAACTGCACGTGAACCGTCCGCCCTGCCAGCGCAGAGAATTCCTGGTCGAACTCGCCCAGATGCCGGTGAGTGCCACCAATGGCATAGGCATTGGTGCCCTCACTCAGTTCCGCATGCAGCAGGTTTTCCTTAAGCGACCGCCCCGCCCCGGACACGGCGCATTTCAGGTCCAGAACGATATCATCCAGATCGATGACTCCAGCCGTAATCAACGGCCGCAGCACATATTGGCCGGTCGCGGCGTTGCAGCCGGTTCCTGCCACCAAACGCGCATTGCGGATCTCATCCCGGTAGAACTCAGTCAGACCATACACAGCCTCTTCCTGCTGTTCCAAGGCGGTGTGCGGGTTGCCGTACCACTTTTCGTATTCCTCGGCGTCGCGCAACCGGAAATCCGCTGACAGGTCGATGATCTTCAGGTTCTTCGGCAGCTCCCGGATCACCTCCTGGCTGGTCTTGTGCGGCAAGGCGCAGAAACACAGGTCGATTGTCGAGAAATCGATTTCAGAGATTTTGCCCAGATCGGGCAGGTCCAGGTGGCGCAGATGCGGGAAGACCTGCGCCATCGACTGGCCCGCCTTGCGCTCGGCGGCCAGGGCCACGATGTCCATGTTCGGGTGCTCGGCGATCAGCCGCACCAGTTCGGCGCCGGTATAACCGGAAGCGCCCAGAATTGCGATTTTATGGGTCATGTCAGACCTCTTGTTTCCATGTGTCACATATCACGACCGCCGATGCGACGGTCTACGAATTAGGGAAAGAGTATTGGGGCGTCCTTGATCGAAGTCAGGCCGCCGCGAACGTGATTTGTCGTCGGAGGAACTGAGTCGCCCGGTCGCTGACAAAGCTCGGCTTGCCGGTTGTCAGGAACCCGCCCTGGCCATCCCCCATCATATCCGGGTGCCGCCCAAGATAATCGGCCAGGCTGTCAGCCACCAAATCCCCCTGGCTGAACACCTGAACGTCGGGCCCCAAAGCGGCCTGAAACGTTTCTGCCATCAACGGGTAGTGCGTGCAGCCCAGTATCGCGGCTTGCGGTTCGGGCATTTTCCGCTTCAACGCATCCACGTGGCTGCGCACCATCGCTTCGGCCAGAATCATGTCGCCATCTTCAATGGCATCGACGACACCGCCACAGGATTGCGCCTCGACATCCACACCGATGGCCCGGAACGCCAGCTCCCGCTGAAAGGCCCGGCTGGACACCGTTGCCGGCGTTGCAAACAGGGCGACATGCTTCACGGCCACTTCGCGCGGAGGAGAGTTATCGCCCCATTCCCGCTCGGTCAGCGCCTCGATCAGGGGCACAAACACACCCAGCACACGCTTGCCCTTGGGCACGCCCTCTTCCTGCATCCGGCGCAGGGCGGCGGCGCTGGCGGTGTTGCAGGCCAGAATCACCAGATTGCAGCCCCGGTCCCACAGGGCCTGCACCGCTTTGCGGGTCAGTTGATAGATATCCTCGGTATCGCGCACCCCGTAAGGCGCGTGCGCGCTGTCGGCAAAATACAGAAAATCAACGTCCGGCAGACGTTTCTGCGCGGCGTTCAGGACGGTCAGCCCGCCCAAACCGGAATCAAAGATACCTACTGCCATTTGCCCCTTCAGGCGCGATGCCGTTCCTCGAATTCATAGCCATAGTCATACGACTTCAGTGGCTTCGGAGACAGCTCATACGTGGCTTTGCGCAGGAAATCCATCATCTTGCGCGTATCCTTGCTGAGTGGGTCAAGAACGTCACGCCCAATGGGTTCGCCAATGACCACTTTTACCGGTGTATCCACGCGCTTTTTGAACTCTTTGATCAGCAGACCCATCCGCAGCGTATTGTGCAGATGGCTGGCCACCTGAAACAGGCGCGAGGTGTGACCGTCAAAGAAAACCGGCACCACGGTCGCGTTGGATTTCGCCACCATCCGCGCGGTAAAGCCACGCCAGCCCGGGTCCATCGGGTGTGCAAAGGGTTTGACCGCCGTGCTGACCGTGCCACCGGGGAAAATACCGATCGCACCGCCCTCGCCCAGATAGTTCAGCGCGGTTTTTCTTGTTTCCAAGTTCAGCTTCATCGCTTCGCGCGTATCGTCAAACGAGATCGGCAGAATGATCTTGTTAATATCCTCAGCCTTGCGAAACACATGATTTGCGAGGATGCGGAAATCACCCCGGGTCTGGGACAGCATGTGCCCCATCATCAACCCGTCCAGAATGCCATAGGGATGGTTCGCGATCAGGATCAGAGGCCCATCTTTCGGGATATTCGACAGCGCACCACCCGCCACATCCAGCGTCAGGCCGTAACGTTCCACCATGACTGACCAGAAATCCCGCCCGTTGGCGACGTCTTTCTCGTACCCGTCCGCGCGCTTGATCAGGCGCATGCGGCCCGTCGTGTTCTCCATCAGCTTGATAACCATGCGCCCGCCTTTGGTTTCGGCGGAATAGGCGTAGGAAATGTCACGGACGGCATGACGGCTCGAGGGCATATTGGTCTCCGGTTGGCTGCCTGAAATATAGTTTTAGGTGACAATTTTGCCTAGATATCGTGACAGCCTTGTGACGATTTTACTCTGCCGCAGCGCGTAACTCGGGCCCTCCGCTGTGGATGATGGCCAGCAATTCCTCGCGCCGTTTGGCGGCTTTTGCCTCGTTTTCCAGCAGAACCGGCCCAAAGCCGCGAATGTCCAACGGCAACCGGGCCAGGGCGGCAATGGCGTCGCGCGTGTTGTCGGACAGCAAGGGCAGAACCTGCTGCATGTCCTTTTCGTACTGCCGGATCAATGCGCGTTCCATCCGGCGTTCCGCCGAGTAGCCAAAGATATCCAGCGGCGTGCCGCGCAGGGATTTCAGCTTTGTCAGCGCCTTGAGCGGGCCAAGCATCCATTCCCCGAACGCCCGTTTGCGGGGTCGCCCATTGCCGCTGGACCCGCCCAGAATCGGCGGCGCAAGGTGGAAGGTCATCTTGAAGTCGCCGTCGAACTCGGCCGCGGCTTTCTCGCGGCTGCTGAGCAACAGGCGCGCGACCTCGTATTCGTCCTTGTAGGACAGCAGCTTGTGATAGCCCTTGGCCAGAGCCTCGCACACCTCGGTGTCTTCGACCGACTCCACCAGCTTGCGATACCGCTTGGCCAGCCGGGCGCTTTGATACCCGGTCAGATGCTGCGCGCGGAAATCGATAATCTGTTCCAGAGTCTTGGGCATTTCCGTCACCGACGGTGCCAGAATGGCCTGCACCTGATCCGGGTGCAGAACGGCCCAGCGACCGATGTCGAAGGCGCGTTTGTTGCGCTCGACCGCCGTGCCGTTCAGTTCAATCGCATGCACGATGGCGTCATGGCTGACCGGCAGGAAGCCCCGCTGCCACGCTGCGCCGAAGACCATCATGTTCGAATAGATCGAATCGCCCATCACAGCACGTGCCAGATCGGTGGCATCGAACAGGGACAGCCCGTCCTTCAGCCGCGCCTGTAACGCCAGTTCCAGCCGATCCTTGGGAATGCGGAACTCGGTATCCCGAGTGAAGTCGCCGGTGACGGTTTCGTGGCTGTTAACCACGGCCCCGGTTTGCCCGGTCCGGGTCAGACCCAGAGTCTTGGCCCCAGCCGAGACAACCAGATCACCCCCGATCAGCGCATGGGCTTCGCCGGTTGCAACCCGGATGGCGCTGATATCTTCGGGCTTGTTCGCCAGACGGCAGTGGATATGCACCGCGCCGCCCTTTTGGGCCAGCCCGGCCATCTCCATCATGCCCGCGCCTTTGCCATCGACCTGCGCCGCTTGTGCCAGAATCGCGCCCAGCGTCACGACGCCAGTGCCGCCGACCCCGGTGATCACAACGTTATGCGTGCCCTTGATCTGGGGCAAAACCGGCATTGGCAAGTCCGGCAGGTCAATCTCGGTCGTCGCCTCTTTACGGATCGTTGCGCCTTCCAGTGTTACGAAAGAAGGGCAAAAGCCGTTGAGGCACGAGAAATCCTTGTTGCAGCTTGACTGATCAATCGCGCGTTTGCGGCCCAGTTCGGTCTGTTTCGGCACAATCGACACGCAGTTCGACTGCACACCGCAATCGCCGCAGCCTTCGCAGACGTCGGTGTTGATGAAGACCCGCTTGTCCGGATCAGGAAACTCCCCCCGTTTGCGGCGGCGGCGTTTCTCGGCGGCACAGGTCTGGATATAAACGATGACCGAGACGCCCTCGATCTCGCGAAACTTCTCCTGCACCTGCATCAGATCGGCGCGTTCGAAGGTCTCAACGCTGCCGGGCAGAGCTTTGAAGTTCACGTCTTCTTTTTCATCGTAAACCACGGCCACGTGCTGGACGCCCATCGCCTTGACCTCGGCCACGATGCGTTCGGCGGTCAGATCGCCCTCGTTGTCCTGCCCGCCGGTCATGGCGACAGCATCGTTGAACAGGATTTTAAAGGTGATGTTGGTGCCCGCCGACAATGCGGCCCGTATGGCCTGCACGCCCGAATGGTTATACGTGCCATCGCCAAGGTTCTGAAACACGTGCTTGGTGGTCGAGAACGGAGCCTCGCCAACCCAGTTCACCCCTTCGCCGCCCATCTGGGTGAAACCGGTGGTCTCACGGTCCATCCATTGCACCATGTAGTGACAGCCAATCCCGGCATAGGCGCGGCTGCCATCCGGCACCTTGGTCGAGCTGTTATGTGGGCAGCCCGAGCAGAAAAACGGCAGGCGCGTCGCGATTTCCTGCGCGTTGTCGGCCCGGCGCGCCTCGGACAGTTTAGCCAGACCGGCGCGCACGCCGTCCGTGTCGCGCCCTTCTTCGATCAGGATTTCGCCCAGCTTTTCGGCAATCATGATCGGGTCCAAGGCACCGCGTGTCGGGAACAGCTCTTCCCGGTGCAGTGTCCCTGCCCCGCCCTTGTACCAACCGTAAACGCGGCGGCCCCGGCGGTCGTCAAAGATCGCCTCTTTGACCTGCACCTCGATCAGCTTGCGCTTTTCTTCGACGATGACGATCAGATCCAGCCCTTCGGCCCAGTCGTGGAAACCGGCCATGTCCAGCGGGAAGGTCTGGCCGATCTTGTAGGTAGTGATCCCCAGCCGTTCGGCCTCATCCGCGTCGATGTTCAGCAGCGACATGGCATGGGCCAGATCTAGCCAGTTCTTGCCGGCCGCGACGAAACCGATCTTGGCACCGGGCTTGCCCCAGACCCGTTTGTCCAGCTTGTTGGCATGGGAAAACGTCTCGGCCGCGAAGCGCTTGTAGTCGATGATCCGGGCTTCCTGCAGATGTGGTGTATCGCCCAGTCGGATGTTCAGCCCGCCCTCGGGCATTTCAAACTCGGGCGTTACCAGCTGCATCCGCCCGGGGCTGCCATCCACGACCGAGGTGACTTCGATCGTGTCCTTCATCGTCTTCAGACCGACCCAAAGCCCGGCAAAGCGGCTGAGCGCAAAGCCGTAAATACCGTAATCCAGTATCTCCTGCACGCCCGCCGGGCTGACCACCGGCATATACATATCGACAAGGGACCACTCGGACTGATGCAACACGGTCGAGCTTTCGCCCGTATGGTCATCCCCCATCGCCATCAGCACACCGCCATGCTGCGCGGTCCCGGCCATATTTGCGTGCCGCATCACATCGCCTGACCGGTCCACGCCGGGGCCTTTGCCATACCACAGGCCAAAAACCCCGTCGAACTTGCCGTCATTCCGCAGCCCGGCCTGCTGGCTGCCCCAAAGCGCGGTGGCGGCCAGATCCTCGTTCAGACCGAACTGAAAGGTCACGTCGCTTTCGGTCAGCTGCTTCTGCGCGCGCGTCATCTGCTGATCCACCGCGCCTAGGGGCGAACCCCGATAGCCAGTCACCAGACCGGCGGTGTTCAGCCCGGCCTTCATGTCCCGCGCCTTCTGCATCAGCATCAGCCGCACCAATGCCTGAGTCCCGTTCAGAAGAATGGGGTTTTTCGACAAATCGAACCGGTCGTTCAACGTTATCTTTGGCTGGCTCATCAGACGCCTCCCCTCGTCAGATCAGTGTGCTACATTTCTGTTCATTTTAGGTCATGAAAGCTGACCTGTATAGCCATTGTCCCCTGAATCGTAACGATTTCATCCTTTGAATGTGGAACTTGTTACCTATTTCATATAGGCGTTCCCCGAGATAACGAAAGTTGCGGCGATGGATTGGGACAAGCTTAGAATATTTCACGCGGTTGCGGATGCCGGCAGCCTGACCCATGCGGGCGACAAGCTCAATTTGTCTCAATCCGCCGTGAGCCGTCAGATCCGCGCGCTGGAAGAATCACTCGACGCGACCCTGTTTCACCGCCACGCGCGGGGGCTGATTCTAACCGAACAGGGTGAGTTGCTGTTCGATGCGACCTCAGCCATGTCCAAACGTCTGGACGCCGCCGCCGCCCGTATCCGCGACAGCGAAGAAAAGGTGTTCGGCGTTCTGCGCGTCACCACCACGTTCGGCTTCGGCACCCTGTGGCTGGCCCCGCGCCTGCCAAAGCTCTACGAACAGTACCCCGAACTCAACATCGACCTGATGCTTGAAGAACGCGTTCTGGACTTGCCAATGCGCGAGGCCGACGTGGCGATCCGCATGAAAGAGCCCAGCCAGGCCGATCTGGTGCGAAAGCGCCTGATGACCGTCCAGATGCAGCTATATGCGACGCAGGAATACCTGGAAGCACACGGCGGACCGCTGAAAACGCCGGAAGATATCAAGGACCACAGGCTGATCTGCCAAACACCGGCAGCGCCACAGGTGGGGGCCAGTGCCGCGATGGTCCGGCATCTTATGACCTTCGACCCCGTTTCCCTGCTAACGGTGAACAATTATTTCGGCGTTCTGCAGGGGGTGCTGCACAATCTGGGCATTGGCGTTCTGCCAAATTACGTCACGCAGGATTTCCCGCAGCTTGTCCCGATCCTGCCCGAGGCCGAAAGATCAGACGTGCCGGTCTACCTTGCCTACCCCGAGGAACTGCGCCACTCGCAGCGCGTTGCGGCCTTCCGCGACTTCGTTCAAGCGGAAATAATTGAGCAGCGTAAACAGCTTAAGCAGATGGGACAACTGTAGCTATGCACAGAAAGCATAGCGGACATGTCTCAACATAAGCCTAATAAATCTTGAACGTTCACAAACTGCACCCTAAATGAGCACTCGAAGACGATGATGCTGAAACGCTTATCTTCTTCATACCTCCCTGTTGGACTACGGCCGAGCTTAGTGCTCGGCCTTTTTTTTGGCGCTTGCCCGCGCACTGCGCGTTGAAAACTCTGGGAATAACTCGCGCTTCCCTCTATGATCCCGAAAAACAATCAAAATTTTTCGTGATCGAGGGCAAATTCAATGTTCCATCCATTTCGCCTGTTGATGGCTGTGCTGTCTTTGGTGGTCTTTGCAGGTACTGTGCACGCGCAAGTCACCACAACTTCAGGCTCCGGCGCGCCGGCGACCATCAGCATCCCCGAGGACCTGACCCCCGAACAGGTCGACGATCTGGTCGCCCGAATGTCCGACGACCAGGTCCGGTCAATCCTGCTGGAACGCCTGGATGCCGTTGCCGAGAAAAACGCGGCAGAGGCCGAAGAGCGTGAAGACCCGATCACCGAAATCAACGAGATCTGGGCGGAAATGGTGGCGTCCTGGACGCATGTTATCGTCACCGTGCCGCACATATTCAGCGCACAGGCCCGTGCGATTGAGAATTTCACCGGAACATTCGGCGTCAACGGGGCATTTTCCCTGATGGGCCTGGTTCTGAGCGTTCTGGTTGTCGGCTTCGTCGCGGAAAAACTGTTCGAGTTGCTGACACGCCGCTGGCACGTTCAGACCGAGGTTGATGACGAAAACGACCTGTGGGGCGCTGTCCGCTATCTGTTTGGCCGCTTCTGCCGCGAAATCGCCGGATTGATCGTGTTCTACGTGGTTATCCGGGCCGTGGGGCGCGGCCTTTTGACAACGGAACAGATCACCTATGCCGCGCCGTTTGTGTTTTATCTGATCTGGGTTCCTCGGCTTGGGGCCGCCGCCTCGCGCTTTGTTCTGGCGCCCAGCAAACCCCATTACCGGCTGGTCAACATCGATGATCACTGGGCCAAGTACCTGCACCGCAACCTGATTGGCCTGCTGATCCTGATCGGTTTCACCTTGTTCCTGCTTCACTTCAACAGGCTGAACGGCATCACCCCCGGCGAAACGCGTATCGGGTTCTGGCTGAACGCCGCGACCCACATCTATATCGGTGTGATCGCATGGAAAGCGCGCGAAGGCTTGTCGCAGATGATGCTGGGCACCGACCCTGATCACACCAAGTTCGACGAGGAGATCGCGCATTATTACCCCTATTTCGCCATTGGCGTCTCGGCGGTGATCTGGCTGCTGGTCGAGTTTCTGGTGGCGCAGCGCAACCCATGGACCCTGTCGCTGCTGACCAATGGGGCGCATTTCACCACCATGTTCTGGCTGTTGATCGCGCCTGCGCTGGATACGCTGATACGTGGTCTGGTGCGGCATTTGCAGCCACCCATGCTGGGCGAAGGTTCGGTGGCAGAACGCGCCTATAAATCCACCAAGCGCAGCTATATCCGCATTGGCCGGGTTCTGGCGGGCATTCTGGTGATCCTGATGATTGCCAAGGCCTGGAATCTGGACCTGCAGGAAATTGCGGGCGGCAGAGGGGAAGACGGCAGCCGTCTGATCCAGTTCTTCATCATCATCGCCGTGGGCTACATCCTGAACGAGATCGTTTCGCTGTGGATCAATCGGCGTCTGGCCAAGGAACAGACGGCGGGTCAAAGCCCCGATGAAGAGGCCGGCGAAGGCGGTGGAACGGGCGGGTCGCGTCTGGCCACGGTTCTGCCGCTGCTGCGGGTCACGGCTCAGGTCGCGATTGCGGTGATCTTTGTTCTGCTGGCTCTGGGGGCGTTGGGTTTGGATATCACACCGCTTCTGGCCGGTGCTGGTATCCTTGGCCTCGCCATCGGTTTCGGCGCGCAGAAACTGGTCTCGGATATCGTCGGGGGGATTTTCTTCCTGATCGACGATGCGTTCCGCGTGGGTGAATATGTTGATGTTGGCGGCACTACTGGCACGGTCGAGAAAATCTCGATCCGTTCGATGCAGCTACGCCACCACCGCGGGCCGGTTCATACCATTCCTTACGGTGAGATTCAGAAACTGACCAATTACAGCCGTGACTGGGTCATCATGAAGCTGAAATTCACCGTGCCCTTCGACACCGACCCCAACAAGGTCAAGAAGATCTTCAAGAAGATCGGTGCCGAGATGATGGAGGACGAGACCCACAAGGACGGCTTCCTGCAGCCCTTCAAGTCGCAAGGCGTGTTCGACTTTGACGATGTGGGCATGATCATTCGCGGTAAGTTCATGGCCAAGCCCGGTAAGCAGTTCACCCTGCGCAAGGAAATCTTCAACCGGGTCAAGGCCGCATTCAAGGAAAACGGCATCGACTTCGCCCGCCGCGAGGTACGTGTGGCCATCCCCGGCCTGGACGATGCCGAGCATCTGAGCGAGGAACAAAAAGCCGCCGTTGGGGCAGCCGCCGGCGACGCCGTCGCCCAGCAGGCACAGCAGCAGCAGGAACAGAAATAACCCTGCGCCCGGCACGCGGTCCGGCAGGACCCGCGTGCCGGACCCTTTCGCTTTGCCTTTTCTCTTCCCCCCGGCGGCCCCTTCCCCTAAAAGGCGCCAACCATTGCCATCTCGGGGACTGAAACAGGATGCAAGAGCCAGCCATCACACCGGATCTGATTGCCGCCCACGGGTTGAAACCCGAAGAGTACGACATGATCCTGGGGATCATCGGGCGCGAGCCGACATTCACCGAGCTTGGCATTTTTTCGGCGATGTGGAACGAGCATTGTTCCTACAAATCCTCAAAGAAATGGCTGCGGACCTTGCCGACCTCGGGTCCTCAGGTGATCTGCGGCCCCGGTGAAAACGCGGGCGTGGTCGATATCGGTGATGGGCAGGCCGTGGTCTTCAAGATGGAAAGCCACAACCACCCCTCGTATATCGAACCGTATCAGGGCGCGGCCACCGGCGTTGGCGGCATCCTGCGCGACGTCTTTACCATGGGCGCGCGTCCCATCGCATCCATGAACGCGCTGTCCTTTGGCGAACCGGATCACCATAAGACCCGCCAACTGGTGAACGGAGTGGTCGAAGGCATCGGCGGCTATGGCAACTGTTTCGGGGTTCCCTGCGTCGGTGGCGAGGTTCGGTTTCACCCCGCTTATAACGGCAACTGCCTCGTGAACGCATTTGCCGCCGGACTGGCCGATAGCGACAAGATTTTCTACTCCGCCGCCTCGGGCGTCGGCATGCCGGTCGTCTATCTGGGCGCCAAGACCGGCCGGGATGGCGTCGGCGGCGCAACCATGGCCTCGGCCGAGTTTGACGACACAATTGAAGAAAAGCGCCCCACGGTTCAGGTCGGCGACCCCTTCACCGAAAAGCGCCTGATGGAGGCGACGCTGGAGCTGATGCAGACCGGTGCGGTGATCTCGATCCAGGACATGGGCGCGGCGGGCCTGACCTGTTCCGCTGTCGAGATGGGCGACAAGGGCGGTCTGGGCGTTCGCCTTGATCTGGAAACCGTGCCTCAGCGCGAAGAGAACATGACCGCATACGAAATGATGCTGTCGGAGTCGCAGGAACGCATGCTGATGGTCCTGAAACCCGAGCTTGAGGCCGAAGCCCGCGCCGTTTTCGAGAAATGGGATCTGGATTTCGCCATCGTCGGTGAAACCATCGCCGAAGACCGCTTTCTGATCACGCATAACGGCGAGATCAAAGCCGACTTGCCCCTGTCGAAACTGTCCTCGACCGCACCCGAATATGACCGCCCGTGGGAACCCACGCCGCAGGCCGAAGACCTGTCCGACGTGCCGCAGATCGACCCGATCGACGGGTTGCGCGCCCTGCTCGCCTCGCCCAACTACGCGGGCAAACAGTGGGTTTACGAGCAATACGATACAATGGTGATGGCCGACAGCGCCCGCACGCCCGGTCTGGGTGCAGGCATGGTGCGCGTGCACGGCACTGACAAGGTGCTGGCCTTCACCTCGGATGTGACGCCCCGATACGTGCGCGCCAATCCGGAAGAAGGCGGCAAGCAGGCGGTGGCCGAAGCCTATCGCAACCTCACCGCTGTGGGAGCGACGCCGCTGGCCACAACCGACAACCTGAACTTCGGCAACCCCGAAAAGCCCGAGATCATGGGCCAGTTCGTCGGCGCAATCAAAGGCATCGGCGCCGCCGTTGCTGCGCTGGACATGCCCATCGTGTCAGGCAACGTCTCGCTTTATAACGAAACCGACGGTCAGGCCATCCTGCCCACGCCCACCATCGGTGCGGTCGGCCTGCTGAACCACACCGACGAAATCATCGGCAATGAGGTCCGCGAGGGCCATGTCGCGCTGGTAATCGGTGAAACGACCGGCCATCTGGGCCAATCCGCCCTGCTGGTCGAGGTGTTCAACCGCGAAGACGGCGACGCCCCGCATGTCGATCTGGATGCGGAAAAGCGCAACGGTGATTTCATCCGCGCCAACCGCGAGATGATCAAGGCCTGCACCGATCTGGGTGACGGCGGTCTGGCACTGGCCGCCTTCGAACTGGCCGAGGCTGCGGGCGTGGGCGTCTGCCTCGACGACGCGCCGACCGGGTTCCTGTTTGGCGAGGATCAGGCCCGCTATCTGGTCGCTTGCAACTTCGATCAGGCCGAGGCCCTGATGATCGCCGCCGGACAGGCGGGCGTTCCTCTGGTCTCGGTGGGCCGATTCACCGGCGAAACCGTCAAGATCGGCGGCTCCGAAGCCGCATTGTCCGACCTGACCGAGACCTTCCGAAACAGCTTTGCCGCAGCGGTGGCCTGATCCCGCAGGCTTCCTCTCGTTCCAAATACGGAAATCCTGCGTCCGTCAACAGGCGCAGGATTTCCCGGTTAAGCGCCCCATCCCCATCTTGCACGCCCCGATGCATCGCTCTACATCTTGGGAAAGACTTTCAGGAGTAACCTACATGCCGATGAGCGCCCACGAAATCGAAACCCTGCTGCGCGAAGCCTTCCCTGATGCCGAGATTCAGGTTGGCGGGCAGGATGGCGTGCATATGTCCGCCATGGTCGTGGACGAAAGCTTTCGCGGCAAAAACCGGGTTCAGCAACAACGCGCGGTCTATGCGGCCTTGAAAGGCAAGATGGATGGCCCAGATGGCGAGTTGCACGCGCTGGCGCTGACCACCAAGGCACCTGAATGACGTCCTCTCAGGGCTAATAGAGATCTTTGTCCCCAAGGGGATAACCGAAAGGAAACGCGAAATGACCGACGTGAAAACCCAGATCGACGAAACCGTCAAAGCCAATGACGTGGTGCTCTACATGAAAGGCACCAAGGAAATGCCGCAATGCGGGTTTTCCTCGCGCGTGGCGGGCGTGCTGAACTATATGGGCGTCGACTATGCAGACGTGAACGTTCTGGCGGATGAGGACGTGCGTCAGGGCATCAAGGATTACTCCGACTGGCCGACTGTCCCTCAGCTTTATGTCAAAGGCGAGTTCGTCGGCGGCTGTGACATCATCACCGAGATGACACTGTCGGGCGAGCTGGATACGTTGTTCGACGAAAACGGCGTCGGCTACAACAAGGAAGCCGCGGACAAAATTCGCGAAGCCAACGCCTGATCCGGCCTTACTGGCTGGAACATTCCTTGTAGATGACCTGTTCGGTGGCGGCACTGCCTGCCCCGACATAGCTGATCGAAGCGTCCCATCCTTTCGAGCGCAGGATATATGTGCCCTCGCCGCCCACGGATTCGTACCGGATGCCCGACCCGCTGCGCACCTGACGCATGGCAATAAGCGTGTTGTCGACCATGGTGGCCGCGGCACCGGACCCGTCCGCCGCGTTGAAGTACGTGACCGGCAGCGGAACGCCGTTCTCGCAGGTGAATGTGACCGACAAAATGTCGATCTCAGCCAGCGCCGCCGTGGCGGACACCACCGCCAACACGCCGCAGACTGAGGCAAGCGCATGTCTCATTGCGCGGACTTTTCTTCAACAACCGAGGCCAGCGCCTCGGCCCGGGCCGCCAGTTCCGCCAATGTGTCCGTCACGGATGGCGGCACCACGGCCACTTCGACCCGCTCGGGTTCAGGTGCCGGGGCGTTGCGCAGCGTCTGCAATTCGGCTTCGACCTCGGCCAGCTTTGCCTCCAACGCCGTGACCTTGTCCTCGGTCGCTGCGGTCTTGTCGGCCAGCATAAGGCCGGCCATCAGCAGCATCCGCGATTCTGGCATGCGTCCGATCTGGTCTGACAGGACCTGAGCCTCATCATCCAGCATTTTGGCCGCGGCCTGCAAAAAGGTCTCTTCCCCGTCCTGGCACGAAACATCAAAGCCGCGCCCGCCGATG
The DNA here is from genome assembly GCF_056541025.1 of Ruegeria sp. AK4. NCBI lineage: Bacteria > Pseudomonadati > Pseudomonadota > Alphaproteobacteria > Rhodobacterales > Roseobacteraceae > Ruegeria > Ruegeria sp. AK4. Next base: position 660,908 of record NZ_JBQFXS010000001.1, on the reverse strand, counting down.
TTAATGGTTACTTCGGGCATTACTCTACCTCACCTTCTGCCAGTTTTGCGTGCGACAGCAGCGGTTCCAGCCGTGCCAGCACCGCCTGCGCTTCCGCCGCGTCGGTGGCCTGTGCCGCGCGCGTCGCTTCCAGTTCGGCGACCGTCGCGCGGTTCAGCAACTCGGCATCCGCCATGCCGTCTTCCGCCGCCGCGCGCAGTTCTTCGACCGAGTCGCGTAACTGCTCATTGGCCTTGCGCATGCGTTGCAGATCGTCATCCAGCCGCGACATCGCGGCCCCGTGGCTCGCTCGTTCGGCCCGCAGCATGTCAAGTTCGGCAGTCAGGTCGCCGACGCGTTCGGAATCGGCCAGTTCCAGCTTCAGCCGCTTGTTCTCGGCTTCAATCTTCCGCGCCTGTTCCAGCAGCCCTTTGAGTTCCAGCAACTCGGCCCGCAGCGGGGCGGTATCTTCCCTGCCCTCCAGATCGCCGCGCAGCTTCGCGTTTTCGGCCCGCAGGGCATCCAGTTCTTCCGAGTTGTCCAGCGCCGCCTTCGCCTCGGCCAGTTCCGCCCGCGCGGCCTCGACCGAGGCCAGCTTTGCCGTCGCCTCGGTCAATTGCTCGCGCAGCCCGTCGGCTTCCGCACCGGGGGCCGAGGCCGCCCGCAATTGCTCCATATCGGCGCGCATTGCGTCAACTTCCTGCTGATGCCGCTCTTTCAGGGATTTAAGGCGCTCTTCCAACTGTGCATTGGCAAGCCGTTCATCCTCTAAAGCAACCTGCAGGCCCGTATCCAGTCCACCGTCGCTGGGGGCCGCCTTGCGCAGCGCTTCGACGCCTGTTCCGATCCGATCCATCGCGGCCATGATGCGGTGTTGTAAGTCTTCTATCTGGCTCATGCCCCTGTCACCTCTTTACCAAGGTTCGTTCTGTCGCACGGCCGTCCGAATCAAGCGCGGCCACGTTCGACCCCAATTCTAACGGAATGTTCCGGAAAATACCCACTCTTTGCTTTCAATCACTTGGGCAACAGAGTTGAAGCGCCAAACGCCCCCAGGGCCCGGTTCCGCTTGCACTTTGAGGGCTGGATGGTATTGAGCCCGCATTCTGCCTGTAATCCAAAGGAATAACGCCCGTGGACCTGACTGCGCTGCGCAATGCAAACCCCGAACACTGGGACAAAGCGGCGGCCATCCGCACGCTGACCCTCGACGCCGTCGCCGCCGCCAATTCCGGCCATTCCGGTATGCCGATGGGCATGGCCGATGTTGCGACCGTGCTGTTCGAAAAGCACCTGAAATTTGACGCCTCGGCCCCCAACTGGCCCGACCGCGACCGGTTCATCCTGTCGGCGGGCCATGGTTCGATGCTGGTCTATTCGCTGCTGTATCTGACCGGGCACTCTGACGTCACGCTGAACGAGATCAAGAACTTCCGTCAGTTGGGCGCAAAAACCGCAGGCCACCCGGAAAACTTCCTGATCGAAGGGGTTGAGACAACCACCGGCCCGCTGGGTCAGGGCATCTCGAACGCTGTGGGCTTTGCTATGGCCGAAGAAATCCAGCGCGCGCATTACGGCAAGAAGGTCGTCGATCACTATACATACGTCATCGCAGGCGATGGCTGCCTGATGGAAGGCGTCAGCCAGGAGGCGATTACGCTGGCCGGTCGCCACGAACTGGGCAAGCTGATCGTGTTCTGGGACAACAACAACATAACCATCGACGGCACGGTCGATATGGCCGACCGCACCGATCAGGTGCGTCGCTTTGCGGCCTCGGGCTGGCAGGTGATCGAGATTGACGGGCATGATCCGGTCGCCATCGACTCGGCCATCACCCGCGCCAAGTCGTCCAACAAGCCGACGATGATCGCCTGCGAAAGCCATATCGCTTTGGGCCATGCCGCGCAGGGCACCTCGAAAGGCCACGGCGCGTTGACCGATCAGGAACAACTGAAAGCAGCCAAGGATGGTTACGGCTGGCCCCACGGCCCCTTTGAAATCCCGGCTGAAATCAAATCCGCCTGGGAAGCCATCGGCACCCGCGGTGCCGCCGAGCGCGCGGCGTGGGAAGAACGCTTCGCACAACTGTCCGAGCGCAAACAGGCCGAGTTCAACCGCGCCCATGCCTTCGAAGCGCCGAAGAAACTGGCCGGGGCCATCCGTTCGTTCAAGAAACAGGTGTCCGAGGATCAGCCCAAACTGGCCACCCGCGCGTCGTCCGAGAAGGTTCTGAACGTCGTCAACCCGATCATGCCCGAGACCATTGGTGGTTCCGCCGACCTGACCGGTTCGAACAACACCAAATCGGCGGATATGGGCGTGTTCCTGCCCGAAAACCGCAAGGGCCGTTATATCCATTACGGCATCCGTGAGCACGGAATGGCCGCTGCGATGAACGGCATGGCGCTGCATGGCGGCATCCGCCCCTATGGCGGCACGTTCATGGCCTTCACCGACTATGCCCGCCCGTCTATGCGTCTGGCAGCGCTGATGAAAGTGCCGACGGTCTTTGTGATGACCCACGACTCGATCGGTCTGGGCGAAGACGGCCCGACCCACCAGCCGGTCGAGCATCTGGCGATTTCACGCGCAACGCCGAACACCTATGTCTTCCGCCCCGCCGACACCGTTGAGACCGCCGAGGCATGGGAACTGGCGCTGACCTTCAAGGACAGCCCCTCGGTCCTGTCGTTGACCCGTCAGGGCGTGCCCACCGTGCGGACACAGCACAAGGCCAAGAACCTGACTGCACAAGGTGCTTATGTTCTGGCCGATGCCGAGGCGAAACGTCAGGCCATCCTGATCGCCACCGGGTCCGAAGTCTCGCTGGCGATGGAAGCGAAAGCGATGTTGGAGGCCGAAGGCATCGGCACCCGCGTCGTCTCGATGCCCTGCATGGAACTGTTTGCCGAGCAGGACGAAGCCTATCGCAAGCGCGTTCTGCCCGCCGGTGCCGTGCGTGTCGGTATCGAGGCCGCCGTCCGCGCCGGTGGCTGGGATCGCTGGCTGCTGGGCGAGCGTGGCCGCGAGGCCAAGGCCGGGTTCATCGGCATGTCGAGCTTTGGCGCATCCGCTCCGGCAGGTGAGTTGTACAAGCATTTTGGCATCACCGCCGAGGCCACCGTAGCAAAGGTCAAGGAATTGCTGGGGCTGTAAACGGGTCCATACAATCAAGCAAAGGGCGGCCAAGGGCCGCCCTTTTCATTTGGATTTAGCCTCAATCCTCTGCTTCAGCGCATCATAGGCTCTTTGGGCGTAGTCCAATCGCAATTCATACCGTCCTTGCACCACGACCGCATCAGGCGCTTGCAAGCCGATGCAGGACAGCGTTTGGCGCAGGTGCGTGCCGGACAGGGGAACATAGGTTGTCGATTGGCCGGTCAAAGCGTTGTAGATGCGCCCACCGACCCAAAGATCGCGCTTTTGCGCCTTTCGCGCGGTATCGATGCGGAAATGCAGGAAACCATACAGTGCGGTTTCATCGAACGGGGCCTCATCGGCGGCAACGCTCAGGGCTGAAAAAACCGAGGATGCAGCGCCCCGCGACGATTTGCGTGATCCGACTTGTCGGATCAAAGGTCCGTTGATCAAGGTTTCCAAACGGTTAGTGTTCATCCTGCTGGCCAGCTTTCCGAATGAACAAGGGCCCGAATACTTTGGTCGCTACCGGGATCAGCACAAGTCCCCATGCCAGTCCAAAGATCCCATCCATCGTCGCCTTGGACACCCATTCGACTACGCCCGTCCATGACTCTGAAACCGAATGGCCCAACGCATAGGCCCAATCGTGAATGTGATGGCCCAGCCAGCCAAAGCCCAAAACCTCCATCCCGTGGATCATGATGGAACCGCCAACCCACAGCATTGCTGCGGTTCCGACGATAGACAGCACTTTCATGACCATCGGCATCGCCTTCACCAACCCTCGGCCCAGACCGCGCCCGACCGGCGTTGGGGCGTTGCCCGCAAGGAACAGCCCGACATCGTCCATTTTGACGATCAAAGCGACGGCCCCATAGACCGCAACAGTCACGCCGATCCCCACCACGGCCAAAGTCGCCGCCTGCATCCAGACATTCGGGGCTTCGATGGCTGCAAGTGCGATTGTCATGATCTCAGCCGACAGTATGAAATCCGTCTTTATCGCGCCTTTGACCTTCTGTTCTTCCAGATGGCCCGGATCGCGATTCTTCATGTCTTCGTCGATGGCGTGGCTGCCATGCGGGAAGAGGACATGGAAGATTTTCTCGGCCCCTTCGAAACATAAATACGAGCCCCCGATCATCAGCAGCGGTGTGATCAGCCAGGGCGCGAAATTGGCCAGCAGCAAGGCCACAGGCAGCAGCAGGACGATCTTGTTGAAAATCGACCCGCGCGCGATGCGCCAGATGATCGGCAACTCGCGCGCCGGGGCAAAGCCCTGAACGTATTTTGGCGTAACGGCCGCGTCGTCGATGATCACACCTGCGGTTTTGGCCCCCGCCTTGCCCGCAGCCGCAACCACATCGTCCAACGAGGCCGCCGCGACCTTGGCAATGCCCGCCACATCGTCCAACAAGGCCAACAGACCACTCATCGCGTTTCCTTTCCTGCCACCTGCCGCATTCGGACCCTACCCGATCCAACGGCTAGCGCAAGCGTTAGCGCAACCGCGCAAGGTTTGCGCTAACACCTTAAAAATATGCCACTTTTGCCCTTTTGAGATTCCCTATTCACCGCTATATGGCCCTCAACGCAAGCGCATTCGGAGGCATCACATGACCATCAAGGTCGGCATTAATGGTTTTGGCCGCATTGGCCGTTGTACCCTGTCGCACATCGCGGCCTCGGGCCGTAACGACATCGAAGTGATCAAAGTCAACGCCACCGGCCCGTTGGAAACCTCGGCGCATCTGTTGAAATACGACAGCATCCATGGCCGCTTTCCCCGCGACATCGCGATCAACGGCAACACCATGGATCTGGGCCGCGGCCCGATGGAGATGTTCTCGACCTATGATATGAACGAATTGGACTGGGGCGGATGCGATGTCGTTCTGGAATGCACCGGCAAGTTCAATGACGGGCTGAAGGCCAAGACCCATCTGGAGCGCGGCGCGCGCAAGGTGCTGCTGTCCGCACCGGGCAAGAATGTCGACAAGACGATTGTGTTCGGCGTGAACCACAACACGCTGACCGCGAACGACAACATGGTGTCGAACGGCTCGTGCACGACCAACTGCCTTGCTCCGCTTGCCAAGGTTCTGGACGAAGGTGTCGGCATCGAGCACGGCATCATGACCACGATCCACGCCTATACCGGCGACCAGCCGACGCTGGACCGCCGCCACAGCGACCTGTACCGCGCCCGCGCCGCCGCCATGTCGATGATCCCGACTACGACCGGTGCCGCAGCGGCGCTGGGTGAGGTTCTGCCCAACCTGAAAGGGCGTCTCGACGGTTCGGCCATCCGCGTGCCGACCCCGAATGTCTCGGCGGTTGACCTGTCTTTCCGCGCCTCGCGCGATGTCACCGTGGATGAGGTGAACGCCATCGTCGAAGAAGCGGCCAAGGGTCCGATGCAGCGCGTTCTGGGGTATGAGCCTGCGCCGCTGGTCTCGACCGATTTCAACCATACCGAGGAAAGCTCGATCTTCGCGCCGGATCAGACCCGTGTGGTTGATGGTCGCATGGTGCGCGTGCTGGCCTGGTACGACAACGAATGGGGTTTCTCGGTCCGTATGGCCGACGTGGCCGTCGCGATGGGCCGTCTTAACTGACCCTTCGCACATCGCTTGTACACTTATGCCCGCTCAGGTTATCTGGGCGGGCATTTTCGTTCGGGGACAGGATGACAAATCAACTCGCCATCTGGCTCGGCATCCTCATTCTGGGCGGGTTCATGCTGGACTATGCGATTTTCGGGACCGACCATTTGTTGTTCCTCGGCAAGAAACTCTACGACTTTCTGGATTGGCTCGCTTTCTGGCGCTGACCGAGGTTTTCCTTGACTTTCGGCGCGATCTGGCTTTGTTAGCGCTAACCAAGCCTTGAACCAAGGCCAACCCGGAATTCTGACGGAGCGCAAAATGACACTCAAACTGGCAATCAACGGATTTGGACGGATCGGGCGCAGCGTTTTGCGGGCCGTTGTGGAATCGGGCCGAACCGACGTGGAAATCGTTGCGATCAACGATCTTGGCAAACCCGAGATGAACGCGCACCTGTTCGAGTTCGACAGCGTGCATGGGCGCTACCCTCATCCGGTTACTCTGACTGACGCCGGACTGGATATCGGCACAGGCACCATCCGGCTGAGCAGCGAACGCGAGCCCGAGGCGCTGAACTGGTCCGATGTGGACGTTGTTCTGGAATGCACCGGCGTGTTTCGTACCCGCGAAGCCGCCGAACGTCACCTGAAGAACGGCGCGCGCAAGGTCCTGATCTCGGCCCCGGCCCGCGGCGACGGCGCGGTAAAGACGGTTGTGTTCGGTGTGAACGATCACGAACTGACCGCCGAGGATACGGTTGTGTCCAACGCGTCCTGCACCACCAACTGCCTGTCGCCGGTGGCGGCGGCGCTTGATGCCGGTCTGGGTATCGTTCATGGCAACATGACAACCGTGCACGCTTACACGGCTAGCCAGCCGGTGCATGACACAGTTGGCAAAGACCCCTATTTGTCGCGCGCAGCGGCCCTGTCGATGATCCCGACCACAACCGGTGCCGCAGCCGCCGTTGGTCTGGTCCTGCCGCAACTGGCCGGCAAGCTGACCGGTCAGGCGATCCGGGTTCCGACCCCGAATGTCTCGGTTGTCGATTTGGTGGCCGAGGTATCGCGCCCGACCACCGAGGATGAGGTCAACGCGCTGTTCGTCGAAGCCGCGTCCAAAATCCCCGGCGTACTGGCGGCTGAAAACCGTCCGCTGGTTTCGATTGATTTCAACCACGACTCGCACAGTTCGACCGTTTCTCTAGCCGAAACAAAGGTCACGGACGGCACGCTGGTCCGCGTGCTGGCGTGGTATGACAACGAGTGGGGGTTCTCGAACCGTATGCTGGATACGGCAGTCGCGATGGGCGCCCTAGCCTAACCTGTCGCGCAGCGCGGCATTGACGGCGGGTGTGACGAACTTGGACACATCCCCATTCAGCCGCGCGATTTCCTTGACCAGTTTCGAGGCGATGGCCTGATGCCGCGCCTCGGCCATCAAAAAGACCGTCTCGATCGAGTCGTTCAGCGCCCGGTTCATGCCGACCATCTGGAATTCGTACTCGAAATCGGCGACAGCCCGCAATCCTCGAACGATGATCTGAGCGCCCACGTCCTGGGCACAGTCGATCAGCAGGTTCTCGAACGGGTGCGCGACGATTTCGGTACCAGTCTGCTGGGTCAGATGCGCGCATTCCGCTTCGATCATGGCCACCCGCTCCTCGAGCGAAAACAGCGGGCCTTTGTCGCGGTTGATCGCAACACCGATGACAAGCTTATCCACCAGCGCCGTCGCCCGGCGGATGATGTCGATATGACCCATGGTGATCGGGTCAAATGTTCCCGGATATAATCCAACCCGCATCACGGCCTCCTGCGCAACAAAATTTCTGCGTCAGCAATCATAACTTTGCTGCAGGTGCAAGATGTTTCATCGGCAATGCCGTCGTCAATGGCCCATTATCATGCCCTGAAGCGCGTCTTTTTCCATCGCCAGTTCGGACAGCTGCGCCTTGACCACGTCGCCCAGGGTCACAATGCCGACCAGTTTGCCATCTTCCAGCACCGGCATGTGGCGAAACCGGCCTTCGGTCATACGGGACATGATATCCTGAACGGTATCCTGCCGGGTTGCCGTCACCAGATCGCGGGTCATGTAGGCATCAACCGGTTTACCCAGACAGCCACTGCCCGAGGCCGCAAGTTCGCGCACAATGTCGCGCTCGGACAGGATGCCCATCGCGGTGCTGCCGCCGTCATCTGAAACGATCACCGTCCCGATCCGTTTTTCCGCAAGAATCTTTGCCGCGTCGGACACTGTCGACGTCGGCTCGACCGTGACGACCTCATCCGTTGCCTTAGAGCTCAAAATGGCCTGTACGAGCATATGCAAAAACCTCCGGAATAATAACGTACTGTTTTCCAAAGCGTTGCCGGAATGTCTGGACCTGTCAAGGTAGCGCTTCGGCTTCCAACCGCGCTATTTCGCCTCGTATTTCGTGTGTCAGTGCGTTGGCAAAGCGGTTCAGCCGCTCGTTGCGCTGGTCGCCCTGATGCCGGATCAGATAAAAACTTCGCGTCAGACTCACTTGATCCGTCAGGATTTTCCGCAACTCAGGATGGAAAGGCAGTGTGAAATCATGGGCCACACACACACCTGTCCCCAGCGAGACCTGCCGCAACTGAACCGAGACCGAGTTCGATGCAAGGGCAACACGGTCAATGCCGATATCGCTCAGATAATCCAGTTCCCGGTCAAAGATCATATCCGGGATGTAACCAATCAGGCGGTGCCCGGCCAGGTCGGCGACCGAACCAATCGGGCCGTGGTGCTGCAGGTAGTTTTGCGTTGCGACCAGATGCAGTTTGTAGTCGCTTATCTTCTTGACCAGCAGCTTTCCGGCGGTCGGTGCGCTGACCGTGATTGCCATATCCGCCTCGCGCCGGGACAGGTTGATGATACGGGGCAAGGCGAGGATCTGAATATCCAGATCAGGATTGGCATCGCTGATTTTTGCGCAGACCTGCGGCAGCAGATAGTTCGCGCTGCCGTCCGGCGCCCCGATCCTGATCTGACCGCTCAAGGATTTGGTTGACCCGGTCATGGCACCCGCCGCCGCGCGCATCGCCTCTTCGGCCTGCAAGCCATGATCCAACAGGCGTTCGCCCGCAGTGGTCAGCACGTACCCTTGCTGCGTCTTGGTAAACAGCACGGCGTCCAACGCCGCCTCCAGCCGGGCAATACGCCGCCCAACCGTGGCCGGATCGATCTTGAGGATGCGCCCTGCGGAAGACAGGCTTTCCTCACGCGCGACGGCCAGAAAGACCCTCATATCATCCCAGTTTGGGTTCATTCCCCTGCCTTTGCATTTTTGCAAAACTCTTTTGAGACATTGCCTCTGTTCGGGGAATTTCTGCAAGCCTATTCTGCGCGCAAATCTTCGGAGGAAAATTCCATGCAAAACCTGACCCACTTTCTGAATGGTGAGCAAGTTGCCGGTACGTCCGGCCGGTTTGACGATGTCTTCAATCCGGCAACCGGTGAAGTGCAATACAAGTGCCCGATGGCCAGCGCGGCCGAAACCACCGCCGCGATTGAGCAGGCCGCCATCGCGCAACCCGCCTGGGGCGCGACCAACCCGCAGAAACGCGCGCGGGTCATGATGGCCATGGTGGGCCTGATGAACCGCGACATGGACAAGCTGGCCGAGGCGCTGAGCCGCGAGCATGGCAAGACCATCCCTGACGCCAAGGGCGACCTGCAGCGCGGGCTCGAGGTGATCGAATATTGCATCGGCGCCCCGCAAATGCTGAAGGGTGAATACACCGACAGCGCAGGCCCCGGCATCGATATGTATTCGATGCGCCAGCCCCTGGGTGTCGTGGCCTCGATCATGCCGTTTAATTTTCCGGCTATGATGCCGCTGTGGCATGTCGGCCCGGCGCTGGCTTGCGGCAACGCGGTGGTGCTGAAACCGTCCGAACGTGACCCCTCCGTGCCGCTGATGCTGGCCGAGCTGTTTATCGAGGCTGGTTTGCCCAAAGGCGTGTTCCAAGTCGTCAACGGAGACAAAGAGGCGGTCGATACCCTGCTGGACAGCGACATCATTCAGGGCGTCAGCTTCGTGGGCTCGACCCCGATCGCGCAGTACATCTATTCCCGCGCAACCGCGAACGGCAAACGCGCGCAGTGCTTCGGTGGTGCAAAGAACCACATGATCGTGATGCCCGACGCCGATCTGGATCAGGCCGCTGACGCGCTGGTCGGGGCCGGGTTCGGTGCGGCGGGCGAACGCTGCATGGCTGTCTCGGTTGCGGTTCCGGTCGGCGAAGAAACCGCCGATGCGCTGATCGAGAAACTGATCCCACGCGTCGAAAAGCTGAAAGTCGGTCCCTACACCGCAGGCGACGATGTGGACATGGGGCCAGTTGTGACCGGTGCCGCGAAAGAGCGCATTCTGGGCCTGATCAACTCGGGCGTCGAGCAAGGCGCGAAACTGGTTGTCGACAACCGCGACTTCAGCCTGCAGGGCTATGAGGACGGCTTCTTTGTCGGCCCGCACCTGTTCGATAACGTGACGCCCGAGATGGATATCTACACGCAGGAAATCTTTGGCCCGGTTCTGTCCACGGTCCGCGCGGGGTCCTATGAAGAAGCGCTGAAACTGGCGATGGATCACGAATATGGCAACGGCACTGCTATCTTTACGCGCGATGGCGACACCGCCCGCGACTTTGCCAGCCGTGTAAACATCGGCATGGTGGGTATCAACGTCCCGATCCCGGTACCGCTGGCCTATCACACCTTTGGCGGCTGGAAGAAGTCCATGTTCGGCGACCTGAACCAGCACGGCCCGGACAGCTTCAAGTTCTACACCCGCACCAAAACCGTCACAGCCCGCTGGCCGTCGGGCATCAAGGAAGGTGGCGAGTTCAACTTCAAAGCGATGGACTGATCCGACGCCTGAAACGATCCACCCGGCCCGCTTAGGGCCGGGTTTTCCGGCAATTACTTGCCACGTACGCCGCTGAGGCGCGGCCTCACGATAAATTCACAACCGCACCTCTGGAAATTCGGCCTGTCCGGCAATATTTTGGCGTCAAAACGTTGACCGAGCAGTTCAAATCCCGGAGGCCGCATTGTCCAACTCTCGCATGACACGCCGCTCTGCCCTTTTGGGGGTAGCGTCCGTTCTGGCTACGCCCGCCCTGGTGCGCGCCCAAAGCACCGACGCGTTCCCGCAAACCGAAGACGCGATCAGCACGCAACTGCCGGTACGACGCAACGTGTCGTCCTTTTCGCAGCAGAACTGGCAGGATCACTTTGACGAATTGGGTGTCGGTGCATTGTTGGCCGATATCACCAGCCGCGCTGTGCATTATTGGGGTGCGGATGGCACCTATAAACTGTACCCAAGCTCGGTTCCCATGAGCGAGGAGCTGACCAAGCGCGGCTATACCAAAGTCGTGCGCAAGGCCGAATACCCAAGCTGGACCCCGACCGCATCCATGCGTGAGCGTGACCCGTCCCTGCCTGTTCGGATGGAGGGCGGCGACCCCGGCAACCCGCTGGGCACCCGTGCGATGTATCTGGGCTGGCCGGCCTATCTGGTCCACGGCACCCATGACACGCGCAAGATCGGTCGCCAAAGCTCCTCTGGCTGTATTGGCCTGTACAATCAGCATGTCGAGGAACTGTATCCTCTTGTCCAGGTCGGAACGCAGGTTCGACTGGTATAAACGGAAAAGCCCCGGTCACAACGACCGGGGCTTTCTGATTTGGTGGTGATCGAAAGTTACTCGGGCAAGATCACCGCATCGACCACGTGAATCACGCCGTTGCTGGCTTCGATATCGGCCTGAACAACTTTGGCTTTGTTTACCTTCACACCGTTGCGGGCATTTACGCTCAGCCGATCCCCCTGAACGGTCAGAACCTTGGCGCGCTTGCCAGCGATGTCACCGGACATCACCTTGGCAGGAACAACGTGGTAGGTCAGGATCGACACCAACTGGTCCTTGTTTTCCGGCAACAGCAGCGTTTCCACCGTGCCTTCAGGCAGTGCGGCGAAAGCCTCATCTGTTGGCGCAAACACCGTAAACGGGCCATCCCCTTTCAGCGTGTCCACTAGACCTGCGGCCTGAACCGCGGCGACCAGCGTGTTGAACGACCCGGCGGATACCGCGGTGTCGACAATATCGGCGGCCTGAGCCTTCAACGGCAGGGCAAATGCAAGTGCGGCGGCGGCGCCCATAAACGTGCGGCGAAACATGGCTGTCATCTCCTCTCCAGCTTGTTATGGAAAGGGGTACGCGCGCTTTCCCGCACCGGATCACTTTGGGGTCACACTTCCTTGATCTGCACCCAGATACTTTGCGCGCGGCCTTCTTTCAGAAATGGCAATGCTTCTACCGCGTCGGGGCGATCCTGCTGCAGGTAGTAGCCGGGCCAAAGCATTGAAAACGCACCGGATTGCAGAAGCGCGTGCAGCACATATTGCTCACCCCAACCGGGACAATCATAGAAGAAGCGCTTGGGATATTCGTAGGGCAGAAAAACATCGTGAACGTGGATCACGACGCCCGGCTTCAACGCCGGGATGATCCGGCAGAAGAGATGAGCGACGTCATTGCTCATGCGCACCACGTGGCTGGAATCGATGAACAGGATATCCCCCGCTTCGAGCTGACCGAACAGCGCCGGGTCAACTTCTTCCAGTCGTTTTTGTTCAAACGCGTCCACGACATGGGCGATATCCGCGCGCGGGAAAGGGTCAATCGCCGTGATCGATGTATCCAGCCCGCCGTCGATGATGGCTTGCCGGGTCACACGGGTTGAGTTGCCGCAGCCGACCTCGATCACGCGCTTGGGCTGAAAGCGTCGGATCATCAGATACAAGGCATCCGCGTCAGGGCTGTCATAATACCCGTTGCCAACACGGTATCCGGTCTGATTGCGCGCGGGGTCTTTCAGGGCGGCCAGAGCCTGAGCATGCTGTTGGTATTCCCCAACCAACGGGCCGATATCGAATCCTTCCATACCCGGCGACAGGGCATAGGCGGGTCGGGTCAGCCCCCCTGCCCGTTCAAACGCTTCGAGCCGTGCCCGCTCCTCTCGTTCCGGCGCCTTATCGACCAGTTTCACACCGAACCGATCCAAAGCAGCGTTGATCCGGGGGAATTTTCTGGGTTTCACGCGAATGGCTCCGATCAGGCTTAGGACTTGCAGCGCTGCATACCTTTGGTTGCAAGGTCTCCGCAAGCGGCAGAACCGCAAACCCTTGGCAAAAGGCCGGTTTCCGTATTCACTGGTCCGATAAAGGATTGGGAGGCCCGCCAATGCAGAAGGAATTCACGCTTGGCATCGAAGAAGAGTATCTGCTGGTCGACCGCGACAGCCTGCATCTGACGCAGGCACCGGACGCGCTGATGGAGGCCTGCCAGGCCGATTTCGAAGGGCAGGTCAGCCCCGAATTCCTGCAGTGCCAAATCGAGGTCGGCACCCGCCCCCACACCACAATCAAAAGCGCGCGGGAGGATCTGAAACGCCTGCGCTCGTGCGTGTCCAAACGCGCGGCGGAATACAACCTGAGCCCCATCGCGGTGTCATGCCACCCGTTTGCCAACTGGAAGGATCAGCACCACACTCGTAAGGAACGCTATGACGCGCTGCAACATGCGCTGGGTGGCGTCGCACGGCGGATGCTGATTTGCGGGATGCATGTGCATGTCGGCGTAGAAGACCCGGCGCTGCGGGCGGATCTGATGCCGCAGCTTTGTTACTTCCTTCCGCATCTTCTGGCCCTGTCCACATCCTCGCCCTATTGGAACGGCGAAGATACCGGGCTGTCCTCGTACCGCCTGACCGTGTTTGACAATTTGCCGCGCACTGGATTGCCCCCGGATTTCAACAGCTGGACAGAATACGAGCGCACCACCGGCGTGCTGGTCGAACTTGGTGTGATCGAGGATACGTCCAAAATCTGGTGGGACCTGCGCCCTTCGCACCGGTTCCCGACGCTCGAGACGCGGATCATGGATGTGCAGCCCCGGCTGGAACACACCCTGTCGCTGGCCGCTTTGGCGCAGGCGCTGACCCGGATGCTGTGCCGCCTGAAGGACCGTAACCTGCGCTGGCGTCAATATGACCGGTTCCTGATCGGCGAAAACCGCTGGCGCGCGCAGCGTTATGGCGTGGGCGAAGGGCTGATCGATTTCGGCGACCGGTCCATCAAACCCATGCCCGAACTGATGGGCGAATTGATGGGCATGCTGGCCGAAGACACCGAAGCCCTGGGCACAATGACCGAAATCGCCCGCTTGCGTCAGGTCGCCGAAACCGGAACCTCGGCCACGCGCCAGCGTCGCGTCCATGCCGAAGCGGTCGCCAAGGGCGAAGACCCGGGTCAGGCCGTCGTGCGCCATCTGATCGAGGAATTCCACGCCGATCTGTAGCGTCGCCCTGTCCCGGCCCGTTCCTGTCATTGCAGCGCTTGCAAAATTTCTGTAACGATTGGGAATTAAACAACCGTTCAATTCGATCTCGACGGGAGGGAGCGCCATGGATTTCGCGCTGAGCGAGGAACAGACAGCCATCTTTGATATGGCCTATGCGTTTGGGCAGGAAAACATCGCCCCATTCGCCCGCCAGTGGGAGGCCGAGGGCACCATCCCCAAAGACCTGTGGCCCAAGGTCGGAGAGCTGGGGTTCGGCGGTCTGTACGTTTCAGAAGACGGCGGCGGGTCCGGTCTGGGCCGTCTGGACGCGACATTGGTGTTCGAGGCTTTGTCGATGGCCTGCCCCTCGGTCGCGGCGTTTTTGTCGATCCACAACATGTGCGCCAAGATGCTGGACAGCTTCGCCAGCGACGACTTGAAATCCCGCATCATGCCGGACGTTCTGTCGCTGAACACGGTGCTCAGCTATTGCCTGACCGAACCCGGGTCGGGCTCGGACGCGGCGGCGCTGAAAACCCGCGCTGAACGGACGAACGAAGGATATACGCTGAACGGAACCAAGGCCTTTATCTCGGGCGGCGGGTATTCCGACGCTTATGTCTGCATGGTGCGCACCGGTCAGGACGGACCAAAGGGCATCTCTACCGTTTATGTCGAGGACGGCACGCCGGGCCTCAGCTTCGGAGCGCTGGAAAAGAAGATGGGCTGGCAAAGCCAGCCGACCGCGCAGGTTCAGTTCGACGATTGCAAAATCCCCTCGGGCAATCTGGTCGGGACCGAGGGCGACGGGTTCAAATACGCCATGATGGGGCTGGATGGCGGTCGGCTGAACATCGCCTCGTGCTCGCTGGGCGCGGCGCAGGCGGGGCTGGACATGACGCTGCAATACATGTCCGAGCGCAAGGCCTTTGGGCAATCCATCGACCAGTTCCAGGCGCTGCAGTTCCGGCTGGCCGATATGGAAATTGAACTGCAGGCCGCCCGTACTTTCTTGCGTCAGGCAGCGTGGAAACTGGATCAGGGCGCGCCGGATGCCACCAAGTTCTGCGCCATGGCCAAGAAATTCGTGACCGAGACCGGGTCGAAAGTCGTCGACCAGTGCCTGCAACTGCATGGCGGTTACGGCTATCTGGCAGATTACGGGATCGAAAAGCTTGTGCGGGATCTGCGCGTGCATCAGATATTGGAAGGCACTAACGAAATCATGCGCGTGATCGTTGCGCGCCAGTTGGTTGCCCGGAACTGAGGACACCATGCCCGACATCGACATCCGCACCACCGGCCGCGCCGGGCGCATCACCCTGACCCGCCCCGCTGCGCTGAATGCGCTGACCTACGATATGTGCCTTGCCATTGAAACGGCACTGCGGAACTGGCGCGAAGACGATGCGGTGGACCTGATCATTCTCGATGCCGAGGGCGACAAGGCCTTTTGTGCCGGTGGAGATATCGCCGATCTTTATGCCTCGGGTACAAAGGGTAATTTCACCTATGGCCAGACCTTCTGGCGCGATGAATACCGGCTGAATGCGCTGATCTTTGAATACCCCAAACCGGTGGTCAGTTTCCTGCAGGGGTTCACCATGGGCGGCGGCGTCGGCGTCGGGTGCCACGGATCGCACCGCATCGTTGGCGAAACCTCGAAAATAGCGATGCCGGAATGCGGGATCGGGCTGGTGCCGGATGTTGGTGGTACGTTGATCCTTGCCAAGGCTCCGGGGCGGTTGGGCGAGTTTCTGGGCACAACCGGGCACCGGATGGGACCGGCAGACGCGGTTTACGCGGGGTTTGCCGATCATTTCATCCCGCAGGCACAATGGCCCGACCTGATCGAAATGCTCGAAGCCTCGGGCGATGCGACGCTCTTGCCCGGCCACTCCCAAACGCCACCGGGCGGAGAACTGGAGGCCATACAGCCGGATATCGACAGGCTGTTCGATGAGGAAACGTTGGGCGATATCCTGAGCAACCTGCGCAATGCCTCGGGGGCGCTTTCGGAAAGAACACTCGGCGCGCTGAAAAAAAATTCACCCCTGTCGATGGCCTGCACGGTCGAGATGCTGCGCCGCCTGCGTGGCCCGTCCCTGACGATGCGCAAGGCGCTTGGGATGGAATACAGATACACCTTTCGCGCGATGGAGCATAGCGACATTCTGGAAGGCATCCGGGCGCAGATCATCGACAAGGACCGCAACCCGAACTGGCAGTTCCCCGATATGAGCGTACCGGCGGCGGCTGTTTCCAAAATGCTTGAACCGCTTGGCGCGGACGCACTGACATTTAAGGAGGATTGACGCATGCAAATCGGTTTCATCGGGCTGGGAAACATGGGCGCGCCGATGGCGGCCAACCTTGCAAAGGCCGGCCATCAGGTCACCGGGTTCGATACGGCAGACGTGGCCGTTGACGGGGTAACCAAGGCTGCAACCGCGACCGAGGCTGTTTCCGGGGCCGATATCGTTATCACCATGCTGCCCAACGGTGCCATCCTGCGCGCGGTTGCTGACCAGATCATCCCGCATATGCAACAGGGCGCAGCCCTGGTCGACTGCTCGACCGTGGATGTCGACAGCGCGCGCGCCGTAGCAGATCAGGCGGGGGCTGCCGGTTTGCTGTCCGTGGACGCTCCGGTATCTGGCGGCATTGGCGGCGCGTCTGCGGGCACGCTGACCTTCATGGCAGGCGGGTCCCCGGACGCCTTCGCCAAGGCCGCGCCCCTGTTCGACATCATGGGTCAAAAGGCGGTTCACTGTGGTGAGGCTGGCGCGGGTCAGGCGGCGAAGATTTGCAACAACATGATCCTCGGCGTCACCATGATCGCCACGTGCGAGGCGTTCGCACTGGCCGATAAGCTGGGTCTGGACCGGCAAAAGATGTTCGACGTGGTCAGCACGTCCTCGGGCTATAGCTGGACCATGAACGCCTATTGCCCTGCCCCCGGTGTCGGGCCCAGCAGCCCGGCGGACAATGATTATCAGCCGGGCTTTGCGGCGGAACTGATGCTGAAAGACCTGCGCCTTAGCCAGCAGGCCGCTGACAGCGCGGATGCCGATACGCCCTTGGGTCAGGCCGCGACGGACCTGTATGAGCAGTTTGTCGAGGCCGAAGACGGCATGGGCAAGGATTTTTCGGCCATGTTGCCCCGGTTCGAAAAACGCGGGCGGGGTTAGTCAAAGGCGGGAACCCGCCCAAGCGCGATCTTGAAGTCTGTGCCCCCTTTCTTACGTATGGGGGGGCATGGCACATGTGGCCGGACGCAGATGGGGACCCCGATGAGACACCTGATCCACAGCAGCTTGATCGCGCTTCTGGCGCTGAGCCCGCTTGCGGCGTCTGCCGGAAACGGGAATAGCAAAGGCAAGAACAAAAATGCGTTCAAGGTTGAACGCGTCTCGCCAAATAACTCGGCGGCGGTGGGCCACTGCCCGCCCGGGTTGGCCAAAAAGGCGGTTCCGTGCGTGCCGCCGGGACAGGTCAAGAACCTGTATCGCGTGGGTGACCGGATCAATCGGGACTACTATTGGATCAACGATCCGTATCGCTATGGCCTGAACCGGGGCGGCAACTACGTGCGCGCCGGGGATTACGTGTATCGGATCGACCCCGAAACGCGAAAGGTTCTGAACCTGATCGGTGCCGTTGCGGATATCCTGTACTAGGCCGAAACCGGGCCGCTATTCGGCAGCGACCCGCTCGGGGTTGAGCATGGGTTTCAGGTAATGCCCGGTATGGCTGCCGGTGCTGTCGGCCACCTTTTCCGGTGTGCCTTCGGCCACGATCTGACCGCCGCCATCGCCGCCCTCGGGTCCGATATCGATGATCCAGTCGGCGGTTTTGATCACGTCCAGATTGTGTTCGATCACGACAACCGTGTTGCCCTGTTCGACCAGTTCATGCAGCACTTCCAACAGCTTGCGGACATCTTCGAAATGCAAGCCGGTGGTCGGTTCGTCCAGAATGTAAAGCGTCCGCCCGGTTGATCGCTTGGACAACTCTTTCGACAGCTTCACCCGCTGCGCCTCACCCCCAGACAGCGTGGTAGCCTGCTGGCCCACCTTGATATAACCCAGACCCACCCGCGCCAGCGCATCCATTTTGTCGCGGATCGAGGGAACGGCTTTGAAGAACTCCTGCGCGTCTTCCACTGTCATATCAAGCACATCCGCGATGGACTTGCCCTTGAACTTGATCTCAAGCGTCTCACGGTTGTACCGCGCGCCCTTGCAGGTCTCGCAAGTCACGTAGACATCAGGCAGGAAGTGCATTTCGATCTTGATGACCCCGTCACCCTGACAGGCCTCACACCGCCCGCCTTTGACGTTGAAACTGAAACGACCGGGCTTGTAGCCCCGCGCCTTGGCTTCGGGCAGACCGGCGAACCAGTCGCGGATCGGGGTGAAGGCCCCGGTGTAAGTCGCTGGATTCGAACGCGGGGTTCGCCCGATGGGCCGCTGGTCGATGTCGATGACCTTGTCCAGATGCTCCAGCCCCTTAATGGTCTCACAGGGCGCGGGCGTCTGGCGCGCGCCGTTCAGGCGCATCGAGGCTGTTTTGAACAGCGTCTCGATGGTCAGCGTGGATTTGCCGCCACCGGAGACGCCGGTCACGCACACAAACTTCGCCAGCGGGAAATCCACTGTGACATTCTTCAGGTTGTTCCCGGTCGCCTTGACCACAGTAACCTTCTTTTTGTTCCCCTTGCGCCGTTCTGACGGCACCGCAATCTCACGCGTCCCGGACAGGTATTGCCCGGTGATCGATGCCGCATCCGCCGCGATATCGGCGGGCTTGCCCTTGCTGACGACCTGCCCGCCATGCACACCCGCGCCGGGGCCGATATCGAAGACATAATCCGCCTCTCGGATCGCCTCTTCGTCATGTTCGACAACGATCACGGTATTGCCCTGATCCCGCAGGTTCTTGAGCGTTCCCAGCAGCCGGTCATTGTCCCGCTGGTGCAACCCGATCGAAGGTTCGTCCAGCACATACAAAACCCCGGTCAGGCCCGAGCCGATCTGGCTGGCCAAACGGATGCGCTGGCTTTCTCCGCCGGAAAGCGTTCCACTTGAACGGGACAGCGTAAGGTATTCCAATCCAACGTTATTCAGAAAACCAAGCCGCTCACGAATCTCCTTGAGGATGGCGCGGGCGATCTCGTTCTTCTGCGCGCTCAGATGGTTCGGCGCGTCTTCGATCCAGGCCAGTGCCTCACGGATCGACATTTCGACTACCTGCCCGACATGCAGACCCGCGATCTTGACGGCCAAAGCCTCGGGCCGCAGGCGGTACCCTTCACAGGTGCCGCACGGGCGGTTGTTCTGATAGCGCTCGAACTCTTCGCGAATCCACGCGCTGTCGGTCTCGCGATAGCGGCGTTCCATGTTCGGGATCACGCCTTCGAAGCTACGCGTAACCTGATAGACCCGCCCGCCTTCGTCATAGCGGAACTGGATTTCCTCATCGCCCGAACCACGCAGGAACACTTGCTGCACGTGTTTCGGCAGGTCTTTCCAAGGCGTGTTCTTGTCGAATTCGTAATGCCGCGCTATGGCCTCGATGGTCTGCAGGAAGTACGGAGATTTCCCCTTCCGCCAAGGGGCCAAAGCACCATCGTAGAGTTTCAGTGTTTGGTCTGGCACCACGAGGCGTTCGTCAAAGAACAGTTCGACCCCCAACCCGTCGCAATCCGGACAGGCCCCGAACGGTGCATTGAACGAAAACAGACGCGGTTCGATCTCGGGGATCGTGAAGCCACTGACCGGACAGGCAAAATTCTCGCTGAAGGTGATACGCTCCGGGTCGCCTTCGCGTGGGGCAGTTTCCAGAATGGCGATGCCATCGGCCAGGTCCAATGCAGTGCGCAGACTGTCAGCCAGACGTGTCTCCATCCCCTCGCGTACGACCAGACGGTCCACAACCACGTCGATGTCATGGCGGAACTTCTTGTCCAGCGTCGGCGGCTCGTCCAATTCGTAGAAATCGCCATCGACCTTCACACGCTGGAACCCCTGCTTTCGCAGTTCCAGAAAGTCTTTCTTATATTCACCCTTCCGGTCCCGCACGATGGGGGCCAGCAGATAGCCCCGCGTGCCCTCCTCCATTCCCATGATCCGGTCGACCATGTCCTGCACCTGCTGCGCCTCGATGGGCAGGCCGGTGACCGGGCTGTAAGGAGTTCCAGCACGGGCGAACAGCAGGCGCAGATAGTCGTAAATCTCGGTGACGGTCCCGACCGTAGAGCGTGGGTTTTTTGAGGTTGTCTTCTGCTCAATCGAAATCGCCGGAGAAAGCCCGCTGATGTGGTCCACATCCGGCTTTTCCATCATGTCCAGAAACTGCCGGGCATAGGCCGACAGGCTTTCGACATAGCGCCGCTGCCCTTCCGCGTAGATCGTGTCAAAGGCCAACGAGGACTTACCGGAACCGGACAGCCCGGTGATCACCACCAGCTGATCGCGCGGAATATCCACGTCGATGCTTTTGAGGTTATGCTCGCGCGCGCCGCGCACCTCGATATTCTTCAGCTCAGCCATTCTGGCCCCCAACAAACACGTCTCTCAGAAATAGGCGAGCGGCGCTGAGTCTCCAACAGAAAAGTTAGAACAAAGTGTGAACTAACGGATTATTGCCGACAACTCCTGACATGATGGCGCAGGACGCGGCCTTGCATCCAAATCACTGTCTATTTCAGAGAGAAAATGGCGCGGTTGACGGGGCTCGAACCCGCGACCCCCGGCGTGACAGGCCGGTACTCTAACCAACTGAGCTACAACCGCGCATCTATATCGTGGCCTTTCATCCTGGACCAAGGACTGCAGCGATGGCGCGGTTGACGGGGCTCGAACCCGCGACCCCCGGCGTGACAGGCCGGTACTCTAACCAACTGAGCTACAACCGCCCGCTGCACGTTCATTGCTGAACGTTGGGGTGTATTATGGCTACGCCCTGACATCGTCAAGCGGCGTTTTGAAGTTTTTTCCGAAAACCGGGAAATTCCTTTTTAACGGCTTCGGGGCGAAAAGCAGATTACAACTGGCGCGTGCTTGGAAGGCCTTGAAAATATATGCGGGAAAGAATCCAGCCCGCGCCCCACAACCCAAGAATGTGTCACGCGGGCAACAGGCATGTGATTTGACCGCAGGCAACTACACATTCCCGGAACTTCGATTTAGAGCAGCGCTTGCTCATAAGGTCTCAAAACGACCGTAACTCAAGCAAAAATAATCGGAGCAGAACCTTGAAAAAATTGTTCGTTTACAGCGCACTGGCGACAGTTGCGATTGCCAGCCATGCCCAGGCCGTCGAAGTGACCGGTGGCTATCTGGACCTGGGGTATTCGACATTCACCGACAGCGACTTTGGGGATGTGTTCAATCTGAACGGGTCCGGAGAACTGGCGTTCAGCCGTGCCTTCAGCACCCAGCTGGACGTTGGCGGCTATCGCTTTCAGGACCTTGGTGAAAGCGGCACGAACTGGACGCTGCACGGGAACTGGCACACCGGCGGCAATTCCTCGTTCGGTGCGTTTTATGGTCAGGAATCGATCAACGACCTCCATCTGGAATTCTACGGTCTGGAAGCCGGTTTCGATGCCGGTCCCGCCGAAGTCGAAGGCTATATCGGCCGACAGCAGCTAAGCGATTTCTCGGATATCGACGGCAATATCTTTGGCCTCGCCGTCACTGCCGACCTGGATGGCAAATGGGAATTCACCGCCAGCTATGATCTGGTGAACGATGTTCTGGGCGTTCTGGATTACGATCTGTTTTCCATCGGCGCGAATTACGCGGCCAGCGACAATGCCGAGGTCTATGGCCTGCTGGGTGTCGCCCATATCTCGTCCCCCATCGTATCCGGCAGCTCGAATGAGGCTTACATCGGCGTCGGTGTCCGGATGAACTTTGGCAACACACGCGGCACGACCTTTGGCCGCCGCGGCGTGCTGGACAAACTGCCCGGTCTGCCCGGCCTTTGATGACAGAAAGCCCCGGAGCATCGCTTCGGGGCTTTTTTCTGCAGGGCCGCGCCCGGAAAACTGCCTTTGCGCCCCTTGCAGAGCAATCAAACTCGCGGTAAGACGCCGCCTCACGGGTGATTAGCTCAGTGGTAGAGCGCTTCGTTCACATCGAAGATGTCAGCGGTTCAAATCCGTTATCACCCACCATTCCCCTCCTGTCACTTGTCGCACCGAGATTAAGCTAAGCGCTTGTCAGAAAACGATTAGCCTGCGTATCCTTTTGTGACTGCCGTGTGATCAATCGGCGATGGCGGACGGGGTGAAGACGTGGCCGGATTGAAACGAGATATTGGCCTTGTGGGGCTTACATTTATCTCGGTCGGTGGAATCATCGGGTCCGGTTGGCTGTTCGGGCCGCTTCTGGCCGTTCAGCATGCGGGGCCCGCCGCTATTCTGTCCTGGATCATCGGCGCGGCGGCCATGTTCATCTTGGCCATCACCTTTGCCGAGATTTCGGCCATGTTGCCGATTCCCGGCGGCATCGCGCGCGTGCCACAGTTTTCTCACGGCAATATCGTCTCGATGGCGATGGGTTGGACGGCTTGGATCGGGTACAACACCACCGCCCCAATCGAGGTTGAGGCGATGCTGAAATACCTCGCGCCCTATGCCCCGTGGCTGCACACGGCAGACACCGGTGATCTGACCGGAGCGGGCATTGCGGTTGCCTTGTTCTTCATGTTGCTGTTCGTCGCGGTCAACGCTTTGGGGGTCAAGTTCTTCACCCATGTAAATGCGGCTCTGACATGGGCGAAGATTGCGATTCCGGTCGTTTTGTCGATCTTGCTGATCGCCAACCGGTTCGAAGTTCAGAACTTCACCCAGCCCGACGGCTTCGCGCCCTACGGGCTGCAAGGCATCATGGCCGCAGTGTCGACCGGAGGGGTCATCTTCTCGTTCATCGGCTTCCGCCACGTGGTCGATATGGCCGGAGAGGTGCGGAACCCGAAATTCGCCATCCCCGCCGCGCTGGTTCTGTCTATCGTACTGTGCGCAGCCATCTACCTTGGCCTTCAGGTCGCATTCATCGGCGCGCTGGAACCGGGCATGCTGAAAGACGGCTGGGTCAACCTGAGTTTCGGCGGACAAGGCCCGCTGGACGGAGTGATCATGTCCGTCGGCTTCGTCTGGTTCCTGAGCGTTCTGAACATTGGCTCGGTGGTCGGACCTTTCGGGAACGGATTGGTGTCCACGGGCTCGAATGCGCGGATCGCCATGGCGCTGTCGAAAAACGGGTTTCTGCCGAAACGTCTGATGATGGTGTCCTCGTTTGGCGTTCCCTTGTGGGCTTTGGCGCTGAATTTCCTGATCGGCATCCTGTTCCTGCTGACGGTCCCGTTCACGACCGTCATTGCCCTGAACGGCGCGGCGATTGTACTGTCCTTTGCGGTTGGTCCCATCGCCGTGGTGTGCCTGCGCCGGTTGATGCCGGACCATCCCCGGTCTATTCGCATTCCTGCAGTCCGGCTGGTCGCAGTGTCCGCCTTCGCCATCGCAACGCTGGTCGTTTACTGGAGCGGTTGGGACACGGTCTGGCGCCTCGGCATCGCGCTGATCGTCGGCATGGTCCTGCTGCTGGCCCGCTTCCATAACCGTCTGGACGAGATGGACGTGACCGAGGCGCTATGGCTGGTCCCCTATCTGGCCGGGATCGGCTTGATATCCTATCTGGGGCAATTTGGGGACGGCGCGCTGAAACAAATCCCGTTCGGTTGGGACATCGCGCTTTGCGTCTTGTTTTCAGTGGTAATTTTCAGTTTGGCCGTGCGATCCGCCCTGCCCACAGAGAAATTCCAGAAATACATAGCCGAGGAAGAAATTCTGGACGAAAAGAAACCGGTCATCGGGTTCTGAACGCAAAAAGGCGGGGATGTCCCCGCCTTTCCTGATCGTGTTTGCCAGTTCAGTGCGCCGTTGCCGAAGCGCCCGAGCTTTCCGCCGCCTTGGCCGCAGCCGCAGCAGCCTCTTCCGCGGCCTCGTCCCATTCGACTGGTTCAGGATCACGGACCAGCGCGTGTTTCAGAACTTCCGAGACATGCGTGACCGGAATGATCTCCAGCCCTTCTTTCACGTTGTCCGGAATCTCGGCCAGATCCTTTTCGTTCTCTTCCGGGATCAGCACCGTCTTGATACCGCCACGCAGGGCTGCCAGTAGCTTCTCTTTCAACCCGCCAATCGGCATTGCGTTGCCGCGCAGCGAGACCTCGCCCGTCATGGCGATATCCTTGCGCACCGGAATGCCGGTCAGGACCGAGACGATCGACGTTACCATCGCCAGACCAGCCGAGGGGCCATCCTTGGGCGTTGCGCCATCGGGCACGTGCACGTGGATGTCCAGCGAGTCGAACTTAGGCGGCTTCACCCCGATCTGGGGTGAGATCGACCGTACGTAAGACGAGGCCGCGTCGATGGATTCCTTCATCACATCGCCCAGCTTGCCGGTGGTCTTCATCCGACCCTTGCCCGGCAGTTTCAGCGCCTCGATATGCAGCAGGTCGCCACCCACGGACGTCCATGCCAGACCGGTTACAACACCGATCTGATCGTCCTGTTCGGCCAAACCATAGCGGAACTTGGGCACGCCAAGGAACTCATCCAGATTGTCGGGCGTCACCGTGACGGCTTCGGCCTCTTTCTTGATGATCTTGGTCAGCGACTTCCGCGCCACTTTGGCGATCTCGCGCTCAAGGTTCCGCACACCCGCCTCACGCGTGTAGGTGCGGATCATCTTCTGCAGCGCCTCATCGGTCAGTTCAAACTCCTTGGCCTTCAGACCGTGGTTCTTGACCTGCTTTTCGATCAGGTGCTGCTTGGCGATCTCGCTCTTTTCCTCTTCGGTGTAGCCCGCCAGCGGGATGATCTCCATCCGGTCGAGCAAAGGCCCGGGCATGTTATAGCTGTTCGAGGTGGTCAGGAACATCACGTTGGACAGGTCATATTCGACCTCAAGATAATGATCCATGAACGTGTTGTTCTGTTCCGGGTCCAGCACTTCCAGCATCGCCGAGGCCGGATCTCCACGGAAGTCCTGACCCATCTTGTCGATCTCGTCGAGCAGGATAAGCGGGTTCGTGGTTTTCGCCTTTTTCAACGCCTGAATGATCTTGCCGGGCATCGAGCCAATATATGTCCGCCGGTGACCGCGAATTTCGGATTCGTCGCGCACACCACCCAGCGAGATGCGAATGAATTCGCGCCCCGTTGCCTTGGCGACCGACTTACCAAGCGAGGTCTTACCCACACCCGGAGGGCCAACAAGGCACAGGATCGGGCCTTTCAGCTTTTTCGACCGCTGCTGCACCGCCAGATATTCGACGATCCGTTCCTTGACCTTCTCAAGCCCATAGTGATCGGCATCCAGAATGTCCTGCGCGCGGCCCAGATCCTTTTTGACGCGGGACTTGGTGCCCCACGGCAGCGCAAGAATCCAATCCAGATAGTTGCGGACCACGGTGGCCTCAGCCGACATCGGGCTCATGTTGCGCAGCTTTTTCAGCTCGCCTTCGGCCTTTTCGCGCGCCTCTTTCGACAGCTTGGTCTCGTTGATCTTGGCTTCCAGTTCGGCAACCTCGTTGCTGCCGTCCTCACCATCGCCAAGCTCTTTCTGAATGGCCTTCATCTGCTCATTCAGATAATACTCGCGCTGGGTCTTCTCCATCTGGGATTTGACGCGGGTCTTGATCTTTTTCTCGACCTGCAGAACCGACATTTCGCCCTGCATCAGGCCATATACCTTCTCGAGCCGCTCGCTGACGCTGAGGGTTTCCAGCAGTTCCTGCTTTTGCTCGACCTCGATGCCCAGATGACCCGACACAAGGTCGGCCAGTTTCGCTGGCTCGGCGGTATCACCCACAGCGGTCAGGGCTTCTTCGGGGATGTTCTTGCGCACTTTGGCATAGCGCTCGAACTCATCCGCCACGGTGCGCAGCAGCGCCTCGGTCGTCGTCACGTCGCCGGGAATCTCGGTCAGGTATTCCGCCCGCGCTTCAAAGAAGTCTTCGTTTTCAAGGAATTCAGTGATCTGCACCCGCGCCTGCCCTTCGACCAGCACCTTGACGGTGCCATCAGGCAGTTTCAGCAGCTGCAGCACATTGGCCAGCACGCCCGAGCGGTAAATACCGTCCTCATCCGGGTCATCGACACCGGGGTCGATCTGGCTGGACAACAGAATTTGCTTGTCATCCTGCATCACCTCTTCCAGTGCGCGTACCGATTTGTCTCGGCCCACGAACAGCGGCACAATCATGTGAGGGAACACCACGATGTCGCGCAGCGGCAGGACGGGGTATGAGGAATTCAGAGGCTCTTGCATGCTCAATCCTTATCGTTGGCAAGACGGCACCGGTCCCTGATTCAGGCAACCTTTGGCCATCTCCTGTCTTGGACGATAAAGGTGGGGCGGAGACCGCCCTTTTTCAACCTTACCATCATGTATCGTTAATCAACATGACCCGAGGTTTTCCGGACTGCAAGGCGTCCAACCGACATATCCACCGAAATTAAGATACGAATTGTCAGGGTAGCCCAGAAAACACTCAGAACACCCGTTGAACCGCGCGGGACAGAAAGAAACCATGACCATCCTGGTTCCGGCATTCCAGCCCCTTGGTCGAAGAGTGGCATGTGAACCCGCCGAACTGTCCTGTGACGCCATATTCGGCGCGATCAAATCCATCGCGATTGCGGTTGAGGGGCTGACACAGCATCTGAACCCCGCCCGTGTTGAACATCAGGAAATCATGCCCCCAATCGGACTGGCAATTTGCGGGTCGTGGCAACGCAGTGGGGCCGT
The DNA here is from genome assembly GCF_056541025.1 of Ruegeria sp. AK4. Taxonomy (NCBI): domain Bacteria; kingdom Pseudomonadati; phylum Pseudomonadota; class Alphaproteobacteria; order Rhodobacterales; family Roseobacteraceae; genus Ruegeria; species Ruegeria sp. AK4. The sequence goes on along the minus strand of NZ_JBQFXS010000001.1, from coordinate 633,968 downwards.
ATCGTTCGATAATGGTGCACTGGATGTCCGAGTTTACCGCGCCTTCCCCGACCGAACACTGAATGTTCTCGGAGGGTGTTTCAAAGGTCCAGACATCTGAAATTGCAGGTGTAGCGCAGAAAATGACGGCGCAAAGAATGAAACGGAACATAAAAACCCCCAAGGCTAATGAAACAATCGGTACTTCATGAAACTGGCTAAAGTGTACCTTTAACCGGTCCGATTGTCACCGCGTCAGGGTCAAAGCGGCTCGATATCCCCTTGCGCGCGTTGCGCATGGAATTGCGCCTGCCAGTCGTCGAAATGGCACGCCGCAATCGCGTCGCGCATGCCCTGCATGATTTCCTGAAAATAATGCAGGTTGTGCCAGGTCAGCAGCATGCCCGAGATCATCTCGTTCGCGCGGAACACATGATGCAGATAGGCGCGTGAGTAGTTCGAGCATGCGGGGCACGAACACGCCTCGTCCAGCGGGCGCGGGTCATCGGCGTGGCGGGCGTTCTTGATGTTGACTACCCCGAACCGCGTAAAGACCTGTCCTGTGCGCCCCGAGCGCGACGGCAGCACGCAGTCCATCATATCCACCCCGCGCGCAACCGCCCCGACGATATCGTCCGGCTTGCCGACCCCCATCAGGTAGCGCGGTCTGTCGGTCGGCAGGAAATCGGGCGCGTAGTCAAGACAATCAAACATGGCCTCCTGCCCCTCGCCCACCGCCAATCCGCCGATAGCGTAGCCTTCGAAGCCGATCTGTTTCAGGGCCTCGGCACTTTCTTCGCGCAGGTCACGTTCCAGCCCGCCCTGCATGATGCCAAACAAGGCATGACCGGGGCGATCCCCGAATGCCGTGCGCGAGCGATCCGCCCATCGCATCGACAGGCGCATCGACTCGGCGATGCGGTCCCGGTCGGCTGGCAAGGCCGGGCATTCGTCGAAGCACATGACGATGTCCGACCCCAGCAACCGCTGGATCTCCATCGACCGTTCCGGCGTCAATTCGTGTTTGGACCCGTCGATATGCGATTTAAACGTCACGCCTTTTTCGGTGAGCTTGCGCAGACCTGCCAGCGACATGACCTGAAACCCGCCGGAATCGGTCAGGATGGGCCGGTCCCAGTTCATGAACTTGTGCAAACCGCCCAACCGGTCAATCCGCTCGGCCGTGGGCCGCAGCATCAGGTGATAGGTGTTGCCCAGCAGGATATCAGCCCCGGTGGCCCGCACGCTTTCCGGCATCATCGCCTTGACAGTCGCCGCCGTTCCGACCGGCATGAAGGCTGGCGTACGCACCTTGCCCCGTGGCGTCTGGATCACGCCGGTCCGGGCCTTGCCATCGGTGGCCTTCAATTCGAAAGAAAACTGCTGGGTCATGTCATCGTCTCAGGTCGCGGAACCGGGCAGCCTTTGCCCGATCCGACCCGCCATTGCAACCCGTCAGGGCAGCGAGGCGACGCGCTCGGTAAACAGATGCACCACCCCGGCCCCGTCCACATCCCGGAAAACGGTTACCGGTGGGCGTGAGGTATCTGCGCGGGTCGCGCCGATCTCATAGCCGCTGGCGATGACCTTCAGACCTGTGCGAACCGTGTCGAACATGTGCGCATGCGTGCAGGCGATCACGGCGGTCGAATCGTGCAGCCCACACCCTTCCAATCCACCTATGTCTTTGTAGAACTTCAGATAGAACCGGGAAATATCGCGCAGAAACGCCCCCATATCGGGTGAGCGTTCGGCAAGTGCCTCGAAATCTGCGGTCTCGTAGAGCGTTTTCAGCGTGACATCCAACCCGACCAAAACCGTTTCCGGCGGGGTCGCGAAAACCTCGTCCGCGGCCTGCACGTCGTGATAGATATTCGCCTCGGCGTGGTCAGTAATGTTGCCCCGGCTGAAAACCGCGCCACCCATGATGACCAGCCGTTTCAGGTTTTGCCCAAACTCCGGATCAAGCCGCATGGCATCTGCGATATTGGTCAGCGGCCCGATGGCGCACACCACAAGTTCTCCTTTGTGCCTGCGCGCCATCTCGACCAGAAAGGCGGCGGCGGGCAGAGCGTGGTTCTCACCAATCTCGGGGATGTCGATGACATCGCCAAACCCCTCTGGCCCGTGGACGTGATCCGAAGGCGTGTGGCTTTCCGCATCCCGCGCGGTGGAAACGCCCTCGGCAACCGGCAGGTCAAGCCCCAGTTTGTGCAACAAAAACCGGGCGTTGCGGCTGGATTGGTGGACATGGGTATTGCCAAAAACGGTGGTCAGCCCGATCAGTTCAATTTCAGGCGCTGCGGCGGCATAGGCAATGGCCATCGCATCGTCTATGCCGGGGTCTGTGTCGATAATCAGTTTCATCCCAACCCGATAACGCAATCACCCCGGGATGCAAAGCGGTCACAGCACCTGACTACTGCCCCGCACCACTCCCTTTTCACACTTGAATCGCGCCTGTTTCCATCCATACCAGAGTTGAAAACGGGCGACTCAACCCACATATGTATACTATCGTACACAACAAAAGAGGGCAGATATGAACGAAGAGATGATTATCGGACTACTTTCGTCAAACATCATTTACCTGCTGGCCGCCGCACTGGTGGTCATCGTTATTTTCAAAGGGATCAAGATCGTTCCGCAATCCGAGAAATACGTGGTCGAACGGTTCGGACGTTTGCACTCGGTCCTTGGCCCGGGTATCAATTTTATCGTTCCGTTTCTGGATGTTGCGCGCCACAAGATATCTATCCTTGAACGCCAGTTGCCGAATGCAACGCAGGACGCAATCACCAAGGACAACGTGCTGGTGCAGATCGACACCTCAGTCTTTTACCGTATTCTGGAACCGGAAAAGACGGTCTACCGTATCCGTGACGTGGACGGTGCGATTGCGACGACTGTTGCCGGGATCGTCCGTGCCGAAATCGGTAAGATGGACCTGGACGAGGTGCAATCGAACCGCGCCCAACTGATTACCCGCATTCAGGAAAGCGTCGAAACAGCCGTGGACGACTGGGGGATCGAGGTAACGCGGGCCGAGATTCTGGACGTGAACCTGGATCAGGCCACCCGCGATGCGATGCTGCAGCAGTTGAACGCCGAACGCGCCCGCCGCGCGCAGGTGACCGAGGCCGAGGGCCAGAAACGGGCCGTCGAGCTGAATGCCGATGCCGAGCTGTACGCCGCCGAGCAAACCGCCAAAGCCCGCCGTATTCAGGCCGAGGCCGAAGCTTACGCCACCGGCGTGGTTGCCAAGGCCATTCAGGACAACGGCATCGAGGCTGCGCAATATCAAGTGGCGCTGAAACAGGTCGAATCCCTGAACGCGCTGGGCAACGGCAACGGCAGCCAAACCATCGTTGTGCCTGCAAACGCCCTTGAAGCCTTTGGCGATGCGTTCAAGATGCTTAGAGGAGGTAAATGATGGCAGACTCCTTCTGGCTCACCTGGTGGATCTGGCTGGCCGCCGCGCTGGCGCTGGGAATACTCGAGGTCGTGCTGCCGGGCTTCATCTTCCTTGGCTTCGCCATCGGCGCGGCAATCACTGGCCTAATACTGGTTGTCCCCGGTGTTGTGCCCTCACTGCCGATCCTGCTGCTGGTTTTCGCAGTGCTGTCCCTGGCCGCTTGGCTGATTTTGCGCCGGATGTTCGCCCTGCCGCATGGTCAGGTGAAAACCTTCGAGCATGATATCAACGATTGATCTGGTGGGTGCCCTGTTCGGGCACCACCGCACCTCTGGACGCTGTCGCGGGTATTCCCTATATAATCACTCAGGCAACTGACCCGAGGCACCAATGACTCATCCGAGTGAACAGTTTGAAGGCACACCGCTGATCGCGCCATCAACGATTGAACATCCCCTGTACGAACCGGTGGTCGAGGCATGCCGAACGGTCTATGATCCTGAAATCCCAGTTAATATCTATGATCTTGGTCTGATCTACACGATCGACATCACCAAGGACAATGCAGTCAAGGTGATCATGACTCTGACGGCACCCGGTTGCCCCGTTGCCGGCGAAATGCCCGGCTGGATCATGGAGGCCATCGAACCCGTAGCGGGCGTCAAAGAGGTGGACGTCGAACTGACGTGGGAGCCGCCCTGGGGCATGGAGATGATGTCCGACGAAGCCCGGCTGGAACTGGGCTTTATGTAAACGCATCTGACGGCGCAACGCATTGTCATAAAACGGTAATTAACCTGTTACCCTTCTGTGCATTCTCTGTCACGGTTCTGCCCGACACATATGGCGCACCGACGGCGTAGATTCGATTTCAGCCTTGGTTGCACCGGGCCGATCACTTTACAGCCGCCCCCATAATACCGATGGCCCCGAATACGGACCGTTCTTGCCCGAGAACGGTCCTTTTCTTTGGGCTGTGGCGTTACTCGACACCACAGGTGGCTTTGATCTCGGCTGCACGTTCGTCAAGTTTCTTGACGTAATCCCCTGACAACATTTGCAATCTTTTGTTCTCGGTGCCCGTGATCAAGCCCAACAACGCGCCTGCCGGCGTGAGTGCAGCAACACTTTCCACCTGTTGATCCTGCGCATGCTTCTTTTCTGCCGCAATGGCGCGCAGGTCACCCTCGGCCGTTGCGCAATTGACCGGGTGCGTTTTCTCGTCGGTCGCTGCTGATACCGTTCCGGTCCAGGCAATAGCTGCCGCAAAGACCGCCAGACCGACACTGTTCAGAACTTTAGGTTTACGTCCTACTGCACTCATTTCATTTAACCTTTCTCGGAAAGCAATTGGCGTTTCGTGGACCAGAACACTCGCTTTGACGTCAGGCTATGTCCATCCGTGCCTGAAAGGCAAGGAATGCTTCCGCGGATATTCTCACGCCATGCTGCGCTTAAAATTCGCCCCGCAGCATCGCGCAGGCTTGAGCATGCCGTATAGCAGCCTTAAATTAGAGACGACGCGCGACAACGGAGACCACCATGTTCGGAATTCCCGGCAAACAAGCCGTGACCATGACGCCCAAGGCTGCTGAGCAGATTGCCCGCCTGATGAACTCTGGCGGCCATGCCGGGCTGCGCATTGGCGTCAAGAAGGGCGGCTGCGCGGGCATGGAATACACCATGGAATATGTTGATGAGGCCGACCTGCACGACGAGGTGGTCGAACAGGATGGCGCGCGCGTGATGATCGCCCCTATGGCTCAGATGTTCCTGTTCGGGACCGAGATCGATTATGAAGTGTCGCTGCTCGAATCCGGGTTCAAATTCAAGAACCCGAATGTGGTCGATGCCTGTGGCTGCGGCGAATCCATCAAGTTCGACGAAAGCCTGGCACAGCAAGGCTGACGTTTACCCATACACAGCAACCATAATTGTAACCCGTGACCGGGGGTGCTATCCGAGTCCCTAAACGACCGAACAATCAGGGAGAAACGGATATGCGGCGTAAGCTGGCTGCTGGAAACTGGAAGATGAACGGAACCGGCGCAGCGCTTGGCGAGCTTGACGCGCTGGCGCAAAGCCACCCCTCGCCCTCGGTCGATATCCTGATCTGCCCCCCGGCGACTCTGGTGCATCGCGCGGCTTCGGCCACGAATGGCACCGGGATCGATATCGGCGGGCAGGATTGCCACGCCGAAACCTCGGGCGCCCATACCGGGGACCTCAGCGCCGGGATGCTTTTGGATGCAGGGGCAAGCGCCGTCATCCTTGGGCATTCGGAACGGCGCGTGGATCATGGTGAGCAGAACGAAGACGTCCGCGCCAAGGCCCGCGCGGCCATGGATGCGGGATTGAAGGCCATCATCTGCGTCGGGGAAAGTCTGGAACAGCGCGAAGCGGCAAATACGCTGGACATCATCGGCGGCCAGATGTCCGGATCGATCCCGGATCAGTCGACCGGAGAAAACCTGATCGTTGCCTATGAACCGATCTGGGCCATAGGCACCGGCAAAGTCCCGACATTGGAAGAGATCGGAGAGGTTCACGATTTCATCCGCGCCCGTCTGGAACGCCGTTTTGGCGAAGGCGTGGGCCGTTCGGTGCGGCTGCTGTATGGCGGATCGGTCAAACCCGGCAACGCCCGCGATATATTTCAAGTTTCGAACGTTGACGGTGCGCTGGTCGGTGGCGCCAGCCTGAAGGCCAAGGATTTTTCAGGAATTATTGAGGCGCTGGAAAGCGTCTGAGCCTATTCTGCGATGTCCTCGGCCCATAGTTCGGGCTTTTCTTCGATAAAACGCCGCATCAGGGCGATGCAATCGGGGTCTTCCGCAAGGATCACCTCGACCCCGCGTTCGCGCAGGAAATCCTCGTTGCCGCCGAAGTTCTTCGTATCGCCGATGACCACGCGCGGGATGCCGAACTGCACGATCGTACCGGCGCACATCATGCAGGGCGACAGCGAGGTATACAGCACAGTGTCACGATAGGTCTTTTGCCGCCCGGCCTTGCGCAGCGCGTCCATTTCACCATGCGCAATCGGGTCACCGCGCTGAACGCGCTGATTGCGGCCCTGCGCAACCACCTTGCCACCCCGCGCCAGAACCGAGCCGATGGGGCACCCGCCCTCATCAAACCCGGATTTTGCTTCCTCATAGGCGATGCGCAGCAGGCGGGTATCGGTTTCGGTCAGCATGTTCGGGGCCTCGGTCGCTATTTGCAACCCAAGCCTGCCCAACCGCCACGGCCCCGTCAATCATCGGCTCAGGCCAATTTCATGGCGATCATCCCCGAAATGATCAGGGACGCAGCCACCATGCGCATCGGAGTCAACGCCTCACCCAGCAGCATCGCGCCCACCAGGAACGCACCAACCGCGCCGATGCCGGTCCAGATCACATAAGCCGTGCCCAGCGGCAGCGTCCGCATCGCCAGTGCCAGCAATCCGAACGATCCCACCATCGACACGCCCATGATCGCGGTCGGCCACAGCCGCGTGAACCCGGCCGATTGCTTCATCGCAACCGCCCAGACGATTTCAAGCAAGCCAGCAAAAAGAAGAAAAATCCAGGCCATCAAGGATACCTCGCGTCGGTTCGGGTCGTCCCGAATGATCACCCGAGATGGGGAGGTCGTCCTCAGCACCACAGATAAGATCGACAACCCCGCATTCAAGAGTCTGCGCTATTTCACCTAACGGTTACGTTACCGGTTTATCCGTCGCGAAACTCTGCACTGCGTCGCGTGCAATCTTCGGGAGAACGGGTATGGGCGGCTCCAACGGGCAAGGACCAAGGACCTGCGTTGTTTGCATGAAATGGGGCACCGCCTTTGGTGCCGATGACGTAAACATGCTATATCGCGCCGTATGGGATCACCTGTCGCTGGATCACGACTTCATTTGCATCACCGATGACGGGCGGGATCTCGACCCGGATATCAAAAGGCATCATTTGAATTTCCCTGAAATGGAGCAGTCGCAATGGGTGCATGGAAAATGGCCGAAGCTTCTGATGTTCGACCGCCGGATTGTCGGAGGCTATGAGGCGGCTCTGTTTCTTGACCTCGATCTGCTGGTGACGGGCAATCTTGCCCCATTGCTGACGATCGTGAAAAATCAGGGCGGGCTTTTCCTTATGCCCAAGTTCCGGGGTTTCGTCTGGCGTATGATCCCTGCGGTCATCTGGGACAGGATGCCCCGGCTAATGAACATGGTCACACGTGGCAATTCCTCGGTAGTCGGCTATGTGCCTCAGCAGCAGTTCCATCTATACGATGGGTTCACTGCGGCCCGCGATGTTTCACAGTTTGAGAACGATCAGAACTACTTCTCGGCCTTGGCCCATGACCGAAAGTGCTATCCCAAGGACTGGTGCATCGGGATTATCCACCTGGTTTCCTATTGGCCGTTTGGGTTGATAGTGCGGAAATACAAAAAAAGGCCGAAACGCCCAAAGATCGTAATCTTCAATGGCCATCCAAAGCCGCAGGAAGTGGTCGGGGCCAATGTCGGTCATGGGGGCACCAACAGGCGGCAGGGCTTTGGCGCCATTCGTTGGGTCGAGGATTACTTGCTGAAATACGGCAACTAAGGCGGTCGAGCCGGACCGGAGATCCGGTCCAGCTCAGGTTCAGATGGCTAGTTCGTTATGATCTCGGGGCCCATAAAGGTGTTGGGCAGGAAGGTCGATATCCACGGGATATATGTCACCATGATCAGGAACACGAACAGGACTGCCAGAAACGGCAGCGCGGCGCGCACAACGCCCATCATCGGCATACCCGCCACGCCCGAGGTCACGAACAGGTTCAGCCCGACCGGAGGGGTGATCATCCCGATCTCCATGTTGACCACCATGATAATGCCCAGATGGATTGGATCGATGCCCAGCTCGATGGCAATCGGGAACACCAGCGGCGCGACGATGACCAGCAGGCCCGAGGGCTCCATGAACTGACCGCCGATCAGCAGGATCACGTTTACCACGATCAGGAAGGTCACCGGCCCCAGACCAGCCGACAGCATGGCGCTGGCAATGTGTTGCGGCACCTGCTCATCGGTCAGCACATGCTTCAGGATCAGCGCGTTGGCGATGACGAACAGCAGGGTCACGGTCAGCTTGCCGGCCTCGAACAGCGTGTGCTTGGTGTCGGGGTGGAAGAACGCCGTAACCAATGCGTAAGGCTTCTTGATCAGCGGCAGGTTCTGCTGCCCCTCTTCCGTGCTCAGCGGGCCCATGTCTTTGTAGACGAAGCTGGCAATGAGGAAGGCGTAGACGGCGGCCACCGCAGCGGCCTCGGTCGGGGTAAAGATACCGCCGTAGATACCGCCCAGAATGATCACGATCAGGAACAGGCCCCACGCGGCCTCGCGCGCCGAGGTAAAGACCTCGCCCCAGCCTTTCCAGTCGCCCTTGGGCAGGTTCTTGACCTTGGCCATGACATAGATTGTGATCATCAGCATCAGACCCGCCATCAGGCCCGGAATGACACCCGCAAGGAACATCCGCCCGACCGACACCTCGACCGCTGCCGCGTAAACCACCATCACGATCGACGGTGGGATCAGGATGCCCAGCGTCCCGGCGTTACAGATCACACCGGCGGCAAATTCCTTGGAATAGCCCACCTGCCGCATCCCGGCGATGACGATGGAGCCGATGGCCACAACAGTCGCCGGAGACGACCCCGACAGCGCCGCAAACAGCATACAGGCAAACACACCCGCAATCGCCAATCCGCCCGGCAGATGCCCGACACAGGCAATCGAGAACCGGATAATCCGCCGCGCCACGCCGCCCGTCGTCATGAAGGACGAGGCCAGAATGAAGAACGGGATCGCCAGCAGGGTAAAGTGACCCTCGAACGCCTCGAACAACGTACCCGCGACCGAGGCCAGCGAACTGTCGGAATAGATCAGCAGGAACAAGGTCGAACTAAGGCCCAGAGCCACCGCAATCGGAACCCCGATCAGCAGCAGGCCAATGACCATCGAGAAGAGAAGGATAACGTCCATCAGTCATGCCCTCCCTGCTGCGCGCGCACTTCTTCGATCTCGTCCTCGACCTCGTGGCTGGCGACCAGACGATCCGCCTCACCACGCCAAATCTGAACGGCGACCTGCGCAAAGCGGATCACCAGCAGCAGCATCGACACCGGCAACACCAGATAAGGCACCACCTTGGGCAGCTTTTCGTAACCCTCGCCATAGTTGATCAGGTCTTCCAGAAACCGCAGCGGCGCGACCATGGGGATATCGTCGACCTCGTAAAAGCTCTGGCTGCGGGCATCGACGTTGAACCCGGTCGGGAACCAGCGGCCCGAGGTGGGCGGCAGATCGGCAAAGACGGCCCAATAGTCATACGCGCCTTTCAGCATCAGCAGCGAGAACACCAGGCAACAGGCAACCGCAATCAGCGCCAGTATCCGGCGCGGCGCCGGTGCAAGCATGTTCAAGATCGCGTCCACCCCAAGATGAGCGTGTTTCTTGACCGCATAAGACGCGCCCAGCAGAACCAGCCAGCCAAAGGTGAACACTGTCAGCTCAAGCGCCCACAGGATATTGGAATTAAAGACAAACCGCGCGATTACGTTGGCAAAGGTGACGACCGTCATCAGGCCAAGAAGCAACGCAATCAGGGTCTCTTCGATATGGTCGATCAGCCCGCTATGGCCGGGATTCGCACCAGACATCTTTCTGTCCCCGCATTTTTTGGTGATGAGAGTAGAGTGTGGCGGGCCATTAACCGGCCCGCCCGGCCTGCGCGTCCATAACTCCCCAGTCCCCGGACGCGCGGCCTGGTCCGGGATCAGAACCCGGCGTTGATGGCCTGTGCGGCGTCGATCTTGTCCTGACCGACGTCACCGGCGAACTTGTCCCAAACCGGTTTCATCGCATCGACCCAGGCCTGACGCTGTTCAGGATTCAGTTCGCGGATGATGCCACCGGCATCCGTGATCGAGGCTTTGGCCGCTTCGTTCACGGCAAAGGCTTCCTTGTTCCGGGTCTCGCTCACTTCGGCCAGAATGGTCAGAAACTGGTCGCGCACGTCAGGTTCAAGGCTGTCCAGCCAGTCAACCGAGGTTACGACCAGATAGTCGATGATGCCGTGGTTGGTTTCGGTGATGCCGTCCTGCACCTCGAAGAACTTCTTGCCGTAGATGTTGGACCAGGTGTTCTCCTGCCCGTCCACAACGCCTTGCTGCAGCGCACCGTACACTTCCGAGAACGCCATCTTCTGCGGGCTGCCACCGATGGCTTCCATCTGCGCCACCAGCACGTCCGAGGACTGCACGCGGAACTTCAGACCATCCGCATCGGTCGGGTCGACCAGAGGTTTGTTGGCCGACATCTGTTTCATGCCATTGTGCCAGAAAGCCAGCCCCTGCAGGCCACGGCGCTGCATGCTGTCTTTCATCGCCTGCCCGTCTGCCGAGGCCTGGAACGCATCAACCGCTTCGATGTTCTTGAACATGAACGGCAGGTCGAACAGGCGGAACTGCTTGGTGAACTTCTCGAACTTCGACAGCGAAGGCGCGGCCAGTTGCACATCGCCCTGCAGCATGGCCTCAAGGACCTTGTCGTCGTTGTAGAGCGTCGAGTTCGGATAGACCTCCATGCACATCACGCCCTGCATCTCGTCGTTGACGCGCTGCTCAAGCAAAGACGCTGCGATCCCCTTGGGGTGTTTGTCGGTATTCGTCACATGCGCGAACTTGACGACGATCTCACCGTCTTCGCAGGCCGCAAAACCTGCGGTTGCGGTGACGGACAGCGCCAGAGCGGTCGCGGCTGTTGTAAGGACTTTCATCTGATCTCCTCCCAGACTTCCTGAATTCATCCCATCGGCGCGAGGTTCACGCCGGATGGCGGCAGTGAAGCGAATCGAATCCTTTCACACAACATTTTGCGGACTCAAGAGGGGTGATCTGTTTTTACATTTATTATCTGATATTTACCTAACTTCACTGATTCGAAAAACACCACACTCACCTAAACTGTGCGGAATCCCGCACAGCCCAAAAATCGTTTGTGCGGATTTTCGCACTAAATTCGAATCGGCCCGCCGATGTGCGCCCGAACCGCCCCGCACCAACCGCAGCCCGCGTAAGCGGGCTGCCGGGCCCAACGCCTGTAACCGCATGATAATGCGGCCTTAGGCGGCGGGAGTGCTCGCTTACCGCCGATAGTCTTCCGGTCTGATCTGGTACCGCGCCAGCTTGTCGTAGAATGTCTTTCGCGGCAGCTTCAGCGCCTTTGCCGCGTCCGATGCCTTGCCGTTGTGCCGCCCCAGCGCGGCAATCAGCAACGACCGCTCCACCCGCGCCATCTGCTCGCTCAATCCAAGATCAGCGGCCTCAGTCACCTCTTCCGGCATGCCAAGAACGAACCGCATGGCTGCAGACATCAGGGACCGCGCGTTTCCCGGCCAATCGCTGGCCATGAGCGCCGCCAGATAGTCGGATGAGATTTCCGGTTCGGCGATACCGGCCTGTTCGGCGGCCTGAGCGACATAGTGGCGAAAGATCACCGGGATATCCTCGGGCCGCTCTGCCAAAGACGGGATGCGCACGCGCATTACATCCAGGCGGTAAAAGAGATCGGCGTTGAATTTCCCTTCGGCGGACAAAGCGGACAGGTCCGCCGTTGTCCCCGCGATGATCCGCGCCCCGGTCCCTTGTTCGATCAGTTCCAGCGCCGCGTATTGCGTGGCCTGCGGCATGGCCGAGACCTCGTCGAGAAACAGCGAGCCTCCGCCCGCGTCCTCGCACCCTTGCGCAAGGCCGTCTGCGCTCAGACCGGATGCGGGGCGCTTGACGAACGGCCCCTGCCCGACCGGAGACATCAGATGCACAACCTCGGCCACTTTCGAGATGCCACTGCCCGCCGGACCGGTCACAAGCACCTCGGCCCCGGTGGGGGCCACGGTGCGCACCCGTTCGCGCAAGGCCTCGGCCTGATCGGACAGGCCAAACAGCAGGCGCGCGGCGGGGTCGCCCCGCTCGAGCTCGGATTTCAGCGCGCGTTGCTCCATGATCTGAGACCGGGCCGAAAACGCCCGTTCCAGAACCGCCAGCAGATCGGATGCGGCACAGGGTTTTTCAAGAAAGTCAAACGCGCCCTGCCCCATCGCCTGCACGGCCATCGGGATGTCACCCTCCCCGGTCAGCAGGATCACCGGCAGATCGGGATCGACGTCGCGCGCGTAGGACAGCAGGTGGAACCCATCGCGGCCCGGCATCCGAATGTCCGACACGATCACGCCCGGAAAATCTGCCCGGATGTGATCCTTTGCTGCGACAAATGACCCTGCGGTGACAGGCAGGTACTCAGCCAGTTCAAGCGTTTGACTCAAGGCTTCTCGAACGGCGGCATCGTCATCGACCAGAAGAACCTTTCGCATCATGCGGCGGCCTCCGTTTCACATGGCTCCAGCTCGACGGTGAACTCTGCCCCTTCGGGCGTGTTGCTGCCGCGAATGTCGCCGCCAAAGCTCTGCACCAGACCGTAAGAGATTGACAGGCCCAGCCCCATTCCCTCGGACGTGCCGACGCTTTTGGTGGTGTAGAACGGCTCGAATACCCGGTCGGGGTCCTCGATCCCTGGCCCGGTGTCGCCGACCGAAACACGAGGCCTTGGTGCCTTGGTCAACTCAACCGAGACCTCGCGGCGCGGCGAACCAACCATCGCATCGGTAGCATTGTTGATCAGGTTCACAAAGACCTGCACCAGACGCACCTCTCCGCCCCAGACAAAAACAGGGTCGGTCGGAGGGTTCCAGTTCAACACCACGCCCTCGTCCCGCAGCCGCGTCTCGGTCAGTTCCACGGCCGAGTTCAGCACCTGCACCAGATCGACCTTGCCCATCGGTTCGCTTTCGTTGCGCGCAAAGGCGCGCAGGTTACGGATGATCCGCGCCATGCGTGCGGCCATGTCCGAGATACGGCCCAGGTTCTCTCCAGCCTTGGCCTCATTCCCCCGGCTCAGAAAGGCGGTGCCATTGTCGGCAAATTGCCGGATCGCCATCAGCGGCTGGTTCAGTTCATGGCTGATACCGGCGGACATCTGGCCCAGTGCGCTCAGCTTGCCCGCCTGCACCAAATCCGCCTGCGCGCGCTTCAAGGCGGCCTCGGCTTCCTGCCGCTCTGCCACCTCATGACGCAGGGCGGTGTTGGCGACGGTCAGGTCGCGGGTGCGCTTGGCAACCCGGCTTTCCAGAACCGCGTTCGCCTGCGCCAGCGTCCGCCGGCGTTCCGTCGCCAGAAACAACAGCGCACCGAAGGCCAGACAGATCGCAGCCACCGTCGCCGCCTGCAACCCCGCCAGCCGTCGGGCCGGTGCGACATCCACCAGCACCTCGGCAGTCATGTCGATCACCGGCAAGTCCAGCGTCAGGTGCAGCGCGTGACGGGGCAGATACCGGCCCCAGTTCAGCGTCCACAACTCATGCCCGCCCACCCGGTCAGAGGCAAACGCGACCGGCTCACCCTTGGGCGGTGTCAGGCCAAGCTGCCCCTCGGCGCGGTGCCAGAACAGCAGATCAGACCGGTTCGAGATAAAGACAACCCCGTCGCCATCGATAAAAAACACCGCCTCGGTACTGCCACGCCATGTTTGTTCCACATCCTGCACGTCCGCGACGACCATCAGCGCGCCCTCGACCTGCCCCGAGGGGCCAAAAGCGGGGGCCGCGTAGGAATAGGTGCGGTCGCCGCTGTCCGGCTCGACCCCATGCGCGCTGCCCATAGCGCCCTGCAAAGCGCGCTGGAAGGCAGGGTGATCGGACATGTTGCTCTGCGTCACCGGCTGCGCCGCGACCAGAACCTGACCGGTCCGGCCCAGATACATCATGTTGGCCGCCGCCGTCTTGTCAGCCACATCCAGCAGCATAGCCCGCGCCACCTGTTGCCGGGCGGGCGTTTCCAGATCACGCAGGGCCGGATGGTTTGCCATCAACACCGCCAGTTCCTGATAAACCTGCATCTGCGTGCTCAGCCGGTCCGCGGCCAGTTCCAGATCCGCCTCGGCCTTTTCGCTCAGCTGAAACAGCGCTTGCCGATAGCCGTAGGACCAGACCGAGGCCGACAACAGCCCGACGGCAAACAGAAAACCGGCAATGATCCAAATCCTGTGCATATCCTAGGGTCTTGCATTCGACGCGCCATATGGCAAGTCTGCGCCGCATGAAGACGCTGTCGCAATCCCCGACCGATCCCGGTTTCGTGCAAAACCCCTACCCGTTTTATGACACAGCGCGGGCCTTTGGCGATCTGGTGTATTGGAGCGATTACGACATGATCGCTGCCGTTTCCCACCGGGCGGTCAGCACGTTCTTCAAGGATCGACGCTTTGGCCGGGAAGTTCCGCCCGAGCTTGCCCGCCCGGGCCCGGATCATCTGGCCCCGTGGCTTGCAGTCGAAAACCTGTCGCTGCTTGAGGTCGAACCACCCCGCCACACCCGCCTGCGCGCGCTGGTCATGCGGGCGTTCACCTCGCGCGCAATCGCGGACCTTGCGCCTTCGATCGAAAGGCTGTGCCACGATCTGATCGATCAATTCCCGGCTGAACCGTTCGATCTGCTGCACGCGTATTGCACGCAGGTCCCTGTCGTCACTATCTGCCGCCTTTTGGGCGTTCCCGAGGACATGGCCCCAAAACTTCTGCGCTGGTCCCATGACATGGTCGCGATGTACCAAGCAAGGCGGTCACGGGACATCGAAGATCGCGCTGCGCAATCCTCGCAGGCGTTCACGGATTTCCTTGGGGACTACATCGACCTACGTCGAACCGCCCCCCGCGACGACCTGATCACCCGCCTGATCGCCGCCGAGGAGGAAGGCGAAAAGCTGTCCTATGACGAGTTGATCGCCACCTGTGTATTGCTGCTGAATGCGGGGCATGAGGCAACGGTGCATTCACTGGGGAACGGCGTAAAAACCCTGCTGGACTCAGGCACAGGCGCGCAGCCTCTGACCACAGACGCCATCGACAATACCGTCGAGGAAATCCTGCGCTATGACCCGCCGCTTCATATGTTCGCACGCTATGCCTATGAAGACGTTGAAATCTTTGGGCATCAGTTCAAACGCGGGGATCAGGTTGCGCTGCTGTTGGGGGCCGCCAACCGGGACCCTGCAGAGTGGCCCCAGCCCAACAGTTTCGATCCCACGCGCCCGATCCAGACCAATGCCAGCTTTGGCGGTGGCCTGCATTTCTGCGTCGGCGCGCCTTTGGCACGGCTTGAATTGCGCATTGCCTTGCCGTTGCTGTTTGAACGATGCCCGAACCTGCGTCTGGCTGAAACGCCCGAGTATTCAAACACCTACCATTTTCACGGCCTGACACGGTTGCTGGTTCAAACCTGATCGCACTCAACCCTCGATCAACGCATTCAGTGGCAGCATGGTCGTCGATTTGATCTCTTCCATCGACAGCAGGGCTGTCACATTGTGCACCCGCACCTCTGAGATCAGGGATTGATAAAACTGGTCGTAGGCCCGGGCGTTCTTGACCCGGACTTTCAGGATATAGTCGATGTCACCGGCAAGACGGTGCGCCTCTTGCACCTCGGGGTGATCGCGCAGGGCTTTCAGGAATTTCCGCTGCCATTCCGCCTCGTGCTCGGACGTGCGGATCAGAACAAAGAATGTCGCCTCAAATCCCAGCGCCTCGGCATCCAGCAAAACGGTCTGCTGGCCGATGATTCCGGCCCCTTTCAGCTTGCGGATTCGATTCCAGACAGGCGTCTTGGAACTCCCGACCCGAGCCGCTATTTCGTCCAGCGACTGACTTGCGTCGCGCTGCAGTTCGGCCAGAATTTTCCGATCTGTGTCGTCTATCCGCACCGGCATTCCAATTTCCCTTCCGTTTCGAAACCAACGTTCCAAATGGCGGAGCAATGAAAACAAACGTTCTTATTTATCCGCACATATGGCGTGATACCGGGAATATTTCCTATATTGCAAGTCAAATAAGCCCACGTCTGAAACAAACATACTGCTGACGCATTCAATAAGGAGCTCGCCTGATGGCCCGCGCATTCACACCCAAAGTCGTGACGGCAAATGACCTGCTCGAAGGTGACGTGATCTACCAGACCGAAGATGATCGCTGGTCGCGCGACCTGTCTGATGCGGAACTGATCACCGACGAAGCGCATGCGCAGGTGCGTCTGCTGGATGCCGCGCGTCAGGCAAACAAGATCGTGGGCGCCTATCTGGCCGATGCCGTCGCAGGCAAGAACGGCCCCGAGCCAACCCATTTCCGCGAGGATTTCCGCCGTACCGGGCCGTCAAACTATGCCCACGGCAAGCAGGAAATAGCAACGCAGCCCCGGGCCTGATCCCTGGCCCCCTTTCTCCCCTTCAAGGCCCCAAGGTTCGGGGCTGCAACTAAGGACAGCTAAACATGTATCGCTACTCCGAGTTCGACACAGCATTTTTGGCAGAACGCAACGCGCAGTTCCGCGCACAGGTCGAGCGCCGCATCGACGGCTCGCTAACCGAAGATGAGTTCAAGCCGCTGCGCCTGATGAACGGCCTGTATCTGCAGCTGCACGCCTATATGCTGCGGGTTGCCATTCCTTACGGCACCCTGTCCAGCGCGCAGATGCGTCAGCTGGCCCTGCTGGCCGAAAAGTGGGACAAGGGCTATGGCCATTTCACCACCCGCCAGAACATCCAGTACAACTGGCCGAAACTGAACGACGTGCCGGATATGTTGGACGCGCTGGCAGAGGTTGGCATGCACGCCATCCAGACCTCGGGCAACACCATCCGCAACGTGACCGCCGACCACTTCGCCGGTGCCGCCGCGGATGAGATCGCCGACCCGCGCCCCTATGCCGAACTGCTGCGCCAGTGGTCGACCGACCACCCGGAGTTCCAGTTCATGCCGCGCAAGTTCAAGATCGCCATCACCGGGTCCGAGAACGACCGCGCCGTGATCAAGGCGCATGACATCGGCCTGCAACTGGTCGAACGTGACGGTGTTCTGGGCGCCCGCGTTATCGTGGGCGGCGGTCTGGGCCGTACCCCGATGATCGGCAAGGAACTATCCGAGTTCGTCGCCTTTGACGATCTGCTGGCCTATCTCGAAGCCACCGTGTCGGTCTGGAACCAGATCGGCCGCCGCGACAACAAGTATAAGGCACGTATCAAGATTACCGTGCACGAGCATGGCATCGACGCGATCCGCGCCAAGGTGAACGAGCGTTTCCTGAAAGTCCGCCCGCAGTTCAAAGGGGCCGACATGGCGCTGCTGGAAGAAATCAAGGGCCACTTCGCGGCACCTGATTTCCGCGAAGGTTCGGTTGCATCGTTCGAAGGCGCCTATACCAACGATCCGGTATTCCGCTCGTGGGTCGATACCAACATCGCGCCGCACAAGAACGCGGATCACGCGATCGTGACGATCTCGATCAAGAAGCACGGCCAGACGCCGGGCGATGCGACTGCCGAGCAAATGCGCGTGATGGCCGATCTGGCTGAAACCTTCGCCTATGACGAGCTGCGCATCAGCCACGAGCAGAACGTGATCCTGCCGCATGTCCACAAATCGGACCTGCCGGCGATCCACGCGAAGCTGAAAGAGCATGAGCTGGCCACCGCCAATATCGGCCTGATCAGCGACATCATCGCCTGCCCCGGCATGGATTACTGCGCGTTGGCCACGGCGCGTTCGATCCCGGTTGCTCAGGAAATCGCAACCCGCTTCGACGAGCTGAAGCTGGAACATGATATCGGCCACATGAAGATCAAGATCTCGGGCTGCATCAACGCCTGTGGTCACCACCATGTGGGCCATATCGGCATCCTGGGTCTGGATCGCGCGGGCGTCGAGAACTACCAGATCACGCTGGGCGGTGACGCGACCGAAACGGCTGCCGTGGGCGACCGCACCGGTCCCGGCTTTGCCTATGACGAAATCGTGCCAGCGGTCGAACGCATAGTAGACACCTATCTGGACCAGCGCGACAGCGCCGAAGAGACGTTCATCGAAACCTATCGCCGCGTAGGCATGGCCCCGTTCAAGGCGGCGCTTTACCCCGAGGCGCAGGCCAATGCCGCTTGACCTGATCCAGACGGAACTGGGCAAGGACCGCGCCGAATTGACCGAACAGGTCGAGGCGCTGAATGCCCGGTTCCGACATCACAGCGCCCATGATGTGATGCATGGCGCGATTGGCGCGATAGATGAGCTTGCTCTGGTCTCGAGCTTCGGTGCCGAGTCGGTCGTTCTGCTGCATATGGCGGCCGTAGTCGACAAGGCGACGCCGGTGCTTTTTGTCGACACGCAGATGCTGTTCACCGAAACGCTGGAGTACCAGCAGGATGTCAGCGAACGTCTGGGGTTGACCAATGTCCGTATCGTCCGCGCCGAGGACGAGGACATCGAACGCGAAGACCCGTATGGCGCGCTGCGCCTGCGCGACACGGATGCGTGCTGCAACCTGCGCAAGACCTTCCCGCTGCAAAAGGCGCTGGCCGGGTATGACGGCTGGATCACCGGGCGGAAAAGGTTTCAGTCCGGCACCCGCGCCGCGCTCGAGTTTTTCGAGGTTGAGGACGGCACAGGCCGGATCAAGGTCAACCCGCTGGCCCATTGGGCGCCCGAAGATGTGCGCACCTACATGGTCGAAAACAACCTGCCCCGGCATCCGCTGGTGGCCAAAGGATACCCATCGATCGGCTGTGCGCCCTGCACCTCGCCGGTCAAAGAGGGCGAAGACCCGCGCGCCGGACGCTGGCGCGATCAGAACAAGGAAGAATGCGGCATCCATTTTGTCGATGGCAAGATGGTGCGCGCCGGAGAGAGAACATGAACGTAATCGTAACGGATACCGGATTCGCGCCCGACGACTGGACTGACGGCTATGTCACTTTGGACGATGCCGCCAATGATGTGGTCGCACTGGATGTGGCCTCGGACACCGACCCGGATGAACTGGCTGAACGTCTGGGTAGCGCTCAGATGGTGCGTGTGGACTTCCCGTCTTCGGCGGATGGGCGCGGCTTCACAATCGCCCGCGTTCTGCGCCTGAAAGGCTTTACCGGTCGCCTGCGCGCCAAGGGGCACGTTCTGGCCGACCAGTATGCCATGGCGCGCCGCAGCGGCTTTGACGAGGTTGAAATCGACGACGCTCTGGCCGCGCGCCAGCCCGAAGATCAGTGGCTGGCCCGCGCCAACTGGAAAGACCATAGCTACCAGGCCCGCCTGCGCGGCTAAGGACGCAAATCGCCAGCTTGTGAAAACCAGGGGGCAATCTGCCCCCTTTTCATGACTTGAATCAAAGCTTAAACGGAGATGCCGGTTTACCAGACCGGCAGTGAAACGATGACAGAGATGACACCCGTGACCGAAGCCACCGCCGTAAAGGCCCCCGTTCTGCCGGACGCTCAGACCGTAACCGACGTAAAGCACTGGACCGACAGCCTGTTTTCCTTCAAGGTCTCGCGCCCTGCCTCGCTGCGGTTCCGCTCGGGCGAGTTTGTGATGATCGGCCTGCTGGGCGATAACGGCAAACCGTTGCTGCGCGCCTATTCCATCGCCTCGCCCTCCTGGGACGAAGAGCTCGAGTTCTACTCGATCAAGGTGCAGGACGGTCCGCTGACCTCGAAACTGCAGCACATCAAGCCGGGCGATCAGATCATCCTGCGCCCCAAGCCCGTTGGCACGCTGGTGCATGACGCCCTGCTGCCCGGCAAGCGCCTGTGGTTCTTCGCCACCGGCACCGGCTTTGCGCCGTTTGCGTCCCTGCTGCGCGAACCGCAGACCTATGAGGATTATGACGAAGTCATCATCACCCATACCTGCCGCGAAGTGGCGGAACTGGAATATGGCCGCCAGCTGATTGAAAACATCCGTCAGGACAAAATGCTGGCGGAACTGATGGGCGAAGGTTTCGCCGACAAGATCCGGTATTACCCGACCACCACCCGGGAAGAGAGCCCGAAGATGGGCCGCATCACCGACCTGCTGAACGATGGCTCGGTCTTTGCGGATCTGGGCATCGAAGGCGGCATCAAGCCCGAAACCGACCGCGCGATGGTCTGTGGCTCGCTTGCCTTCAACCTGGATATCAAGGAAATTCTCGAAGGGTTTGGCCTGCGCGAAGGCGCAAATTCCGAGCCCAAGGAATTCGTGATCGAAAAGGCTTTTGTCGGCTGATCTGCGAAGCTGGCCGGGATTTCGCACCCCGGTCAGCGATTTTCCGTCGTAAATCAGGCTTTTTCATGGTCCCCGGCGCTTATGCTTCTTGAATCGCTTTGCGCACCGGTTTAACTTCCGGGCTCGAAATTCTGCAATCATCAAAGGAATGAACCCATAGCCCGCAGACCCCACAACGCGCCGCCGCAGAGAGATACCGGACCGCGCGTAAACGAAAAAATCCGTGCCCCCGAAATTCGCCTGATTGGCGCCGAAGGTGAAAATGTCGGGGTGGTTCATCCCGCCAAAGCCATGCAACTTGCCGCAGATGCCGGCCTCGATCTGGTCGAGATTTCGCCGAACGCGAACCCGCCGGTCTGCAAGATCATGGATTTTGGCAAATACAAGTACGAACAGCAGAAACGCGAAAGCGAAGCCCGCAAGAAACAAAAAGTCATTGAGGTGAAAGAGGTCAAATTCCGGCCCAACACCGACATCCATGACTACGACGTGAAGATGAAGAACGTCTTCAAGTTTCTGGAAAAGGGCGACAAGGTCAAAGTGACCCTGCGCTTTCGTGGCCGTGAGATGGCGCACCAGAATCTGGGCCGCGAGTTGCTGGAGCGTGTGGCCGAAGACATCAAGGATCTGGGCAAGGTCGAGAACATGCCAAAGATGGAAGGCCGTCAGATGATCATGATGATCGGCCCGCTGCCGCAGAAATAAATCCACCGGTTTTTTTTAAAAGCTCCCGCCAGACTGCGGGAGCTTTTTTGTTTGAATAGTCCGAAGGGCTGGACCGCCAAGGAACCGGCAACCTCTGTGCCGACCGGTTATTCTCAGATAACCGACGCCATCGCACGCCCCAGCTTTTCGACCAATTCCTCGACCTGCTGATCTTTGATGATGAACGGCGGGGCCAGCAAGATGTGGTCCCCATGCTTGCCGTCCCGCGTGCCGGACATCGGATAACAGATCAGCCCTTCGGCAAAGGCCGCTTTCTTGATCTTGCCCGCAATGCCGCGCGAAGGTTCAAACGGTGCCTTGCTGTCCCGGTCCGCGACCAGTTCGATGCCCCGGAACAGACCTCGGCCCCGAATATCGCCCACGTTCGGATGCTGCCCGAAGGCGGATTCCAAAGCGGATTGCAGCTTTTCCCCCATCACGCCCGCGCGTGCAGGCAAATCGCGCCCGGTCAGTTCCCGCACCACCGCCAGCGCCGCGGCTGTTGCGACGGGATGGCCGATATAGGTGTGCCCGTGCTGAAAGAACCCCGAGCCGTTCTTGATCGCGTCGTAGATTTGCCCGGTGCACAGCATGGCACCGATCGGCTGGTAACCAGCCCCCAACCCTTTGGCGATACATAGAATATCCGGCGCAACACCATCATGATCGCAGGCAAACAAATGCCCGGTCCGTCCCATGCCGCACATGACCTCATCCAGGATCAGCAGTACGCCATATTGATCGCAGATTTCGCGGATGCGCTTGAAATACCCCTCAACCGCCGGAACCGCGCCCAGAGTCGCCCCCACCACAGGTTCAGCCATGAAGGCCATGACCGTGTCCGGGCCCAGTCGTAGAATCTCGGCCTCCAACTCGTCGGCAACGCGCTGGCCGTAGTCCAAGCTGCTCTCACCTTCGGGCTTTTCGGCATATTCGTAGCAAGGCGCGATATGGGTCATCTCGATCAGCATCGGCGCGAATTGCGCCCTTCGCCACGCATTGCCGCCCGCCGACAAGGCCCCCAGCGTATTGCCGTGATAGCTCTGCCGCCGGGCGATCACGTGCCGCCGTTCGGGCTGGCCGATTTCCAGAAAATACTGCCGCGCCAGCTTGATCGCAGCCTCGGTCGCCTCGGACCCGCCGGACACGAAATACACCCGGTCCAGATCGCCCGGCGCATGTTCGATCAGCAGATCGGCCAACGCTTCGGCCGGTTCCGACGTCATGAACCCGGTATGGGCAAAGGCGACCTGCCCGACCTGTTCCTGCACCGCACGGATCACGGCAGGGTTGGAATGCCCCAGACAGGACACCGCCGCGTCCCCGCAATCCAGATACCGCTTGCCCTGCGCGTCAATCAAGTAGCACCCATCCCCCCCTGCGGCGACAGGCAGTTCCGATTTGGTGTGACGCGGAAACACATGGCTCATTTCATCGTCCTTTCCAGAAGAGAGACCAAAGCGGCCACCGACGCCGCATTGTCATTCCAAGGCTGACCGTCGGGACCGGTCAGACTGTTTTCAAAACCTACGCGCAGGTCCCCGCCGCGCAAGGCGGCCTCGGCCAGACACAGGTGTTCCTGCGGGCCAAAGGCGCAAACCATCCAGGGCGACGCTGGCTGGGGGAACAGGTCAATGTCCTGCGGTGCGGACTGCTGGTTGGCTGTGTATCGCCCCAGCACCAGCAACCGATCAATCTGATCGCTGCGCACGAGCCCCTCCTTCTGCCAGTTATCCAGCAAAGCGGCATCGCTGGCGTCATAGAGAATATGCTGAACGCGCGTCCCCTGCTCGGCGCACAGCCCATATACCCGATCCGCCATATCCGGCTGTCGCGCAATCTCACGCACCGAGATCGACGCCCATTCAGGGCGCACGCCGTGCAAACACTGGAACTGCGCCTCGACATCAAAGACGCCAGCCGCCTCGGTGGTGATCTGCACATCCATCGCCGGAATGGCGGCCTTTAACGCGGCGATTGTCTCCAGGTATTGACCGGCGTCCAGCGAGTGCCGCCCCTGCGCATCGCGGATATGCAGGTGCAGCCCGTTCGCACCCGCCCTGGAGCAACTTTGTGCCGTTTTCACAATTTCATCCAAAGAAACCGGAAGCGCCGCATGCTCCGCATGCCCCCGCCGCGCACCATTCGGAGCCACCAGAATGTAAGTGCGGGTTCCAGTCTTCATTTGGGTCATTTTAGGTTCCGGCATCCGCCAATCTCCCATTTCTTACGCCCATCTATCCGCATCGGTCATGTTTTCAACTTGCCAAATTGAAAACATATGTTTTTCTTCTACCATGAACGCAACACCCGACCAGCTAACCGACCGGTTGCGGCGCGACATTGACGCAATGCCTGCCCAGCTTCAGGCCGCCGCCAAATACATCGTCGACCGCCCCGGCGATTTTGGCATCGATCCGATCCGCGTGACAGCCAGCAAAATCGGCGTCAGTTCCAACGTGCTTGTCCGACTGGCCCAGCGACTGGGATTTGACAGTTTCGATGCCTTTCGCCGCCCCTTCCGGGACGCCCTTGTCACCGACAGCGAAGATCGCCTGAGGCAGGACTGGATCGCGCGCCTGCGGTCCGAAAGCGCCTTTGGCGCGGCACAAGCGGACTTTGCCCAGAACGAACTGAATGTGGTCGCCCGGTCGCTAAGGCAAATTGAGCCGGAAAAGATGCAACAAGCGATTGAGTGCATCCTCAACGCGCGCCGGTGCTTCGTGACCGCGACCCGTGCCAGCTATGCGCTGGCCTATTACTTTCACTACGCGGGCCGCATGGCCCACCCCGGACTGCACCTAATCCCGCGGCATATGGGGTCCGCAATTGATGATTTGCTACAGGCCGGCACGCAAGACTGCCTGCTGGCCATCACGGTCAGCCCGTATTCCGCCGATACCATCCGGTCCATTCGGTTCGCCCGGGAAAAAGGTGCCAAAATCATCCTGATCTCGGACAGCGACGTCATCGCGCCGGGCATCCAAGCCGACACCTCATTCCAGATCAGCACACGGTCGCGGCATCACTTCTCCAGCTTTTCGGGCGCAATGGCCGTTCTGGAATGCCTGCTGGGCCATCTTTTCCTAGCCGGAGGTGCCGAGGCCCGAACCCGTGTCGAAGACTACCAGAAAGCGCGCGAGGATACGCGGGCTTACTGGCAACCGGCCAAACCGCCAAGGGTGCGTCGCAAATAGAAAGCCCCGGCGCTTGCCGAGGCTTCCGTTTTGCTTGACGCTTCCGCTCACATGCAGGCTGCGACAGCCCGCTTGGTCATGACGCTGACCAAATGCGCGCGATAATCCTTGCTGCCATGCAGATCGCCGATCATGTTTGCGGGGTTGATACTGAGCCCCATCAACGCATCGGCGCGGAATTCCGTGTTCAGCGCCTGCTCTGCCTCGGACCAGCGGAACACGCCGTCCTCGCTGGCCCCGGTGACGGCGACGCGAACGCCATCCGCGAACCGCGCCAGATAGACCCCGACCAGCGCAAAGCGCGAGGCCGGCTGCAGGAACTTCTGATAGCTCGCCGCTTGCGGCACCGGAAAGCGGACCGAGGTGATGATCTCACCCTCGTCCAACGCAGTGCTGAACATGCCCTCAAAGAAGTCATCAGCAGCGATCTGCCGGGTATTGGTCACGATGGTCGCGCCCGAGCCCAGCACACCCGCCGGATAACAGGCCGCCGGATCATTGTTGGCCACCGACCCGCCAATGGTGCCGCGATTGCGCACCGCCGGGTCTCCGATCTGCCCCGCCAGCGCAGCCAGCGCCGGATAAGACCCGGCCGCCTCGCGCGCCACCGTGGCATGGGTCGTCGCCCCGCCGACCGAGACCGAGCCGTCATCCTCGACACAGACCCCGATCATCTCGGCAATCCCGCTCACGCTGACCAGCACCGACGGCGACGCCAGCCGTTGCTTCAGCGTCGGGATCAGCGTCTGGCCACCCCCCAACGCCTGCGCATCCTCGGCCCCCAACGCAGCAACCGCGTCGGCGATGGTCGAGGGCTTCTCAAACTCGAAACTGTACATTTCGTCTTCCTTTCCGAAGAACGCAGATCCGCTCTTCATCTGGCTACAAATATCCCGGGGGTCCGGGGGCTGGCCCCCGGTCCGCCCTCTCCAACTCAGCCGTTCATCGCCGCCCAAACGCGCGACGGGCTCACCGGCATGTCGATATGATCAACTGCCTTGCCGCCCGAATTCAGCGCATCAAGAACCGCATTGACCACCGCAGGCGGAGACCCGATCGCCCCGGCCTCACCACAGCCCTTCACACCCAGCGGATTGTGCGTGCACGGTGTCTGGCTGGAATGATCGACGCCATAAAACGGCACATCGTCGGCACGCGGCATGGCGTAATCCATGTAAGACGCGCTCAGCAATTGACCGTTCTCGTCATAGGCGCAGTTCTCCAGCAAAGCCTGACCGATGCCCTGACCGATACCGCCATGCACCTGGCCATCCACGATCATCGGGTTGACGATGTTGCCAAAGTCATCCGCTGCCGTGAACGCCTCGATCGTGACCTGACCGGTTTCCGGATCAACCTCGACCTCGCAAGCATAGGCACCTGCCGGGAAGGTGAAGTTGGCCGGGTCATAGAACGCGGTTTCCTCCAGCCCCGGCTCGACTTCCAGCGGATAGTTATGCGGCACATAGGCCGTCAGGGTCACATCGCCCCAGGCCACCGACTTGTCGGTACCCGCCACGCTGAACTGACCGTCCTTCAGCTCGATATCGGCCTCGGACGCTTCCAGCAGATGCGCAGCGATCTTCTTGGCCTTTTCGATCACCTTCTCGGTCGCCTTGACCATGGCCGAACCACAGACCGCCAAAGACCGCGAGCCATAGGTGCCCATGCCAAACGGGATCTTCGAGGTATCGCCATGCACGATCTCGACCATCGACTCGTCGATACCGATCATGTCGGCCACAACCTGCGGGAAGGCGGTCTCGTGCCCCTGCCCGTGACTGTGCGCACCGACCATGACGCTGATCGATCCAGTCGCATTCACCCGCACCGTCGCCGCATCGTAAAGACCCGCCCGGGCCCCCAGCATGCCAACAATGTTCGACGGCGCAATGCCGCAGGCCTCGATATAGCAGTTGATGCCCAGACCCCGCAGCTTGCCCTTGGCCTCACTTGCCGCACGCCGTGCGGCAAAGCCTGCCAGATCGGCAGCGGCCTCGAGCTTGTCCATCGTCCCGTTATAGTCCCCGGTGTCATAGGTCAGCGCCACCGGAGTGTCATAGGGGAACTGGGTGACAAAGTTCTGACGGCGCAGCGCAATCGGATCGACCCCCAACTCGCGCGCGGCCTTGTCCACGACCCGCTCTAGCTGGAACGTCGCCTCGGGGCGGCCCGCGCCGCGATAGGCATCCACCGGCACCGTGTTGGTGAACATCGCCTTCACGTTCACCTGAATGACCGGCGTCTTGTAGTTGCCTGCCATCAGCGTACCGTGCAGCCATGTGGGTACGGAACTGGAGAAGGTCGACAGATACGCGCCGAGGTTTGCAAAGGTGTTGGTGCGCAACCCGACAAAGTTATTGTCGGCATCCAGCGCCAGTTCGATGGTGCTGACATGGTCGCGACCATGGGCATCTGACATAAACGCCTCGGACCGGCTCGAGGTCCACTTGACCGGGCGGTTGCAGGTTTTGGCCGCGAAGGTACAGAACGCCTCTTCCGCATAGTGGAAGATCTTGGTGCCAAAGCCGCCGCCCACATCCGGGGCCACCACGCGCACCTTGTGCTCGGGCAGGCCCAGCACAAAGGCGCACATCAGCAGGCGGATCACATGCGGGTTCTGCGAGGTCGTATAGAGCGTGTACTCATCCGTCCCGCGCTTATACTCACCCACCGCCACGCGCGGCTCCATCGGGTTGGCGACCAGACGGTTGTTGACAAGATCCAGCGTGGTCACATGGGCCGCATTGGCAAACACTTCGTTGACCTTGGCATCGTCGGCCTCGCCCAGTTGCCAATCATAGCAGATGTTGTTCTTCAGATCGTCATGGACCAAAGTTGCGCCATCCTGCGCGGCGGCCTTCATGTCGATCACGGCGGGCAACTCCTCGATATCCACATCGATCGCCTCGGCGGCATCGCGCGCCTGTTCCAGACTGTCGGCCACCACGGCGGCGATGGGATCGCCCACATGGCGCACCTTGCCCTGCGCCAGAATGGGGTGCGCGGGTTCCTGCATGGGCGCACCGTGCTTGTCCGTCACCTCCCAACCGCAGGGGATGCCGCCCACGCCTTCGAAATCCTTGCCGGTGAAAACCCTGACCACGCCCGGCATACCCTCAGCCGCTGATGTGTCCACATTTTTCAAACGGCCATGCGCGATATCCGAGCGCAGGAAATGCACATAGGCCTGTCCGGCCACGTTGATGTCGTCGGTGTAACTGCCTGCTCCGGTCAGAAAGCGCACGTCCTCGCGCCGCTTGGAACTGGCTCCGATGCCACTGTCTTTGGGCATTGCTTGTTCTCCTCCCTGTGGATGCGCGTGCATCCTGTGTCATCCCACGGGCGTCTCCCCCGACGCCCGCTGCAGCATCATTCGGCAGCGATGCTGCTGACGTCCTGACCGGATGCGGCCATGATCGCCTTGACGATATTGTGGTAGCCCGTGCAGCGGCACAGGTTGCCTTCCAGATACTTCCGGATTTCCGCTTCGGTCGGGCGTGGATTGTCCTTGAGCAGCGCCGCGGCACTCATCACCATGCCCGGCGTGCAGAACCCGCATTGAAGCCCGTGATGATCCTGAAACGCCTGCTGGATCACGTTCAGCGAGCCATCGGCATTTGCCTGACCTTCGATGGTGCCCACATCGGCCCCGTCGGCCTCGAGCGCCAGCATGTTGCAGGACTTCACCGCCTCACCGTTTACATGCACCACACACGCGCCGCATTGCGCCGTGTCGCAGCCCACATGTGTTCCGGTCAGCGAAAGGTGGTCGCGCAGAAAGCTGGACAGCAACGTCCGGCCTTCGACATCACCGCTCACGGACTTGCCGTTCACGGTCATTGAGACCTGTGTCATTAGTTCCTCCCGATTTTGTAATTCTCCCTTGCGACCGAGTTAAACACGGGAATTTTCGTTTGAGAACAAAAATCTTGTCGCAATCCGAGCGGGGAGTAACGCTCGGCTTCCACTAGCTAATTCCCGAAGGAACGCAGTCAAAAATGCCGTTGCGTCACTTCTTTCTTTGCGCCCGGGGCTGCGGTCTGGTCGGTATCTCTTTGAGCAGACCGCCCACGCCCATGCCGGCGATATCGATGGCGGTTGTTTCGATCCCACAGGCGACGCGGGACAAAACCCAATCCGCACCGTTCAGCGCCGGAGACCGAGCGCAACCCGGCAAACCGATCACAGGGCGATCTGCGAGTTGGCCTAGGAACAACAGGTTCCCCGGGTCAACCGGCATCCCGAACCGATCCACGCGGCCACCGGCCATGCGGACCGCGGCGGGCGCGACGTCGTTGACATCCGATGTTGCGGAGCCGGTCAGGATCATTGTCAGATCGCCGCCTGCTTCCGCGATCGCGGCCGACAGCGCATCGGCCCGGTGCGGCACAATTTTCACGTCGCTCAGGTTCATACCCAACGCCTCGACCCGGCCCCGGATGGCGGCGATCCCCTTTTCATTGGGCGGCCCGCCGGGAATGTCCGTCACGATCAGACCGGCGGTTTCGTAGACCGGGCAGACAAGACGAACTGAATCGCGGGCAAGCTCTGCGGCGCGCTGAACATCGTCTTTTGGGACGGCATAGGAAATCACCTTGATCGTCGCGACCATGCCCCCGGTGCTCATCTGCTGGTATTGAGGTACCGTCGCGACCGTGATCATCGGGTTCACCTGATTGAACCGCTCGATTGCATCGACGTCGAACACCGCGACACCCGGCCCGTCGGCCAGCAAGTTCACCCGGCCCGTGAACGCCTCGGTCACACGCAGATTGGCCGAGGCCGCGTCCGGTGCCAGTGCGACGGCCAGCAGGCGCGCGGCCTCGTCCTCGTGACAATCACCGGGTTCCAGCCGGGCCACGGTGACTTCGGCAATACCGGCACCGGAAAGCTGCGCGACATGTTCCGGCAAAAGGGTCAGCCCCTTGCGCAGTTTCTTGCCATCCGCCGTCACCGAATGCGCTAGGATCGCGCCACCGGCATCTGCCACCGGCACCGGACCAAACTTCATGCCTTACCCCGCAGCACCGCCGTCATCTGCGCCAGAATCGCCACCGCAATCTCGGACGGGTCAGAGGCGCCGATATCCAAACCGATGGGTCCGTGAATGCGCCCGATCTGAGCGTCGCTGAACCCGGCGGCTTTCATCCGCTCGATCCGTTTGGCGTGGGTCCGGGTCGATCCGAGCGCACCGATATAGAAAACGCCCGCACCAAGCGCCGCCTGCAACGCCGGGTCATCGAGCTTTGGGTCGTGCGTCAGCAGGACCAGCGCCGTGCGCGCATCCAGACCCAGGCGGGCAACGGCCTCGTCCGGCCAGTCGGTCAGGATTTTCTCACCCGGAAAGCGGTCATCCGAGGCGAATGCCTCGCGCGGGTCCACGATGGCCGGGTCATATCCGGCAATCCGCGCCATCGGCACCAGGGCCTGCGCGATGTGAACCGCACCGACGACGATCAGGCGCAGCGGAGGGTTATGTACGGCGACAAAGGTCTGCCCGTCCTGTTCGAAACCGGACAGGTCCATCCGCAACCGATCCTTGTAAGCGTTGCGCCGTAACGCCCGGTGGCCGGTTTCGATATTCACTTCATAGGCCAGAGGCTCGCGCGCCGCCCGCGCGGCGACCAGTTCGGCCAGCATGGGTTCCGGCAGGACCTTGCCCACGGGTTCGACAAGTACGCGGATGGTTCCGCCACAGGCCAAACCCACGGCAAAGGCATCTTCGTCGCTGACGCCGAACTCCAGCAGGCGCGCCTCACCCTCGTCGATGGCTTCCAGCGCCTCGACAATCACCGCGCCTTCGACGCAACCGCCCGAGACGGAGCCTTCGATCCGGCCATCACCACCAATGACCAGCTGCGCGCCGACGCGCCGTGGCGCGCTGCCCCAGGTTTCGACCACGGTGGCAAGGGCCGCACCGCGCCCGGCGCGATACCAGTTCAACGCCGTTTCTGGACTGTTATCGAATCGTTCCATTGAACTCTCCCCGAGTCTTCCGATCCAACATAGGCAGGATTAGCGTAATGAAAAGCGGACCAAGGTCGATGCCGCGCGATCCGGGCCTGTGACTTCGGCGGCAAACGGCCCTTTTCACATTCACATACGCAAAGGATTGATTACCAACACGCCCGGTTCTAGCCTGCGCAGGGTAGCCGGATGATTACCGGAAGCGCGCACAGATCCCCCTTAATCGGAGACAAGACATTGAAACGCATTCTAACACTGGGAACGGCCGTTGGCCTGCTGGCCTCGACCGCCGGATGGGCTGATACATTCGAACGCTATGGCGAGGTCGAAGGCTGGAAGGTGTTCATCGACAACGAAAAGAAATCCTGCCTGATCGAGGCGGTGGACGATTCCGAAAACGTTGTGCAGATGGGCCTGACCGAAGATCGCGGCGTTGGCTATGTGGGCGTGTTCACCAAGGCCGAAACCAACATCAAGCGCGGCGAGAAAGAGGCCGTGGCGATCCTGCTGGGTGACAACATCTACGTCGGTGAGGCGACGGGGATGAAGGGCAACATCACCAAGGGCTATTCCGGGGGCTATGTGCTGTCAGATGACCCTCAGTTCGCAGATGACATTGCCAACAAGAAAGTGATGATCGTGTTCCCCGAGAAAGAGTTTGCCTTCACCGTCGATCTGACCGGGACCAAGAAAGCCATGGCAATGGCGCGTGAGTGCAACGAAAAGCAGCTTGGGTAAAAGCTAGGCGGAAAGCGCGGAGATCAGCCGCGTTTTCTCACCCACATCGTCGGTCCGCGAGATCACGGTTGCCAGATCTTCGAGCGATGCAATCGAATGGCCGGCGCGGAAACTGTCCACATGCGGCAGCATCGCCATAACGCCCTGCGCTTTCGGGGCGAAACCGTCCCAGCGCAGCAAGGGGTTGAGCCAGATCAGGCGGCGTGACGACAGGTGCAGGCGCTCCATTTCCTTCGCCAGTAGCTCGGGCGCGCCCCGGTCCAGACCGTCCGAGATCAAAAGCACGACCGCGCCCTGCCCCATGACACGCCGCGACCAGTCGCGGTTGAAGGCGTGCAGGCATTCGCCGATGCGGGTGCCGCCCTCCCAATCCTGCGCCTCGGCCCCGGCGGCGGCCAACGCGGCATCCACGTCGCGCTGTTGCAGGTGGCGCGTGATGTTGGTCAGGCGGGTGCCGAAGGTAAAGGCATGCACCTTGGCCCAGCCCGCCCCCTTGGCGTTCGAGACCGTGTGCAAGAAATGCAGGATCAGGCGGCTGTACTGGCTCATCGAGCCCGAAATATCGCAGAGCACAACCAGATTGGGCCAGCGCGGTTTCGGCTTTTGTCGGGCGATGTCCCGCAGTTCTCCGCCCTGCCGCATGGCGGATCGGAGGGTGCGGGCGCGGTCGATGCGGTGGCCCAGGTGGCTGGCCTGACCACGGCGCGACTCGATGGGTTTCACCGGCAGGCTCAGGCGCGCCAGCAGGCGTTTAGCCTGTGCGATTTCCGCCGTGCTCATCTGTTCGAAATCCAGGCTGCGCAACCGTTCCTCGGACGATGCGGTTTGCGAGGCGTCTATGTCCAACTCGGTACCGCCTTCGTCTTCCGAAGATTCGGGAAATTCCCGCTCAACCCCATCCAGCAGCGCCTCGGCAGCGCGTTTTTCGCCCGCATCCGCCTTGCGTTCCTCCTGCACGTCTCGGATGGCGGGCAGCATCATCGACATCATGTGTTCCAGATAGCGCGGGTCGCGCCAATAGAGGCGGAAGACCTGGGCGAACACCGTTCGGTACTCGGGGCGATTCACGAAACAGGCATGCAGGGTCCAGTAGAAATCGCGTTTCTCAGTGAAGCCCGCAGCCTGAACCGCGCGGATAGCGTCAACAACGCGGCCCGTGCCGATGGGCAGCCCAGCCTTACGCAGGGCCCGTGCGAAATGGGTGATGTTCTGCGCCAGCTTCGGGTTATCGGGGATATCGAGCGGGAGTTGTTCTGCCATCATCCGTCATGGGGGCTCTGCCCCCATACCCCCGGAGTATTTGGGAAAAGATGAAGCATCAGGCGGGTTCGAGGTCGGCTTTGGCCTGATCGAGGATTCGTTTCGCCTCGGACCCCTGCAGTTTTTGGATATCGTCCTGGTATTTCAGGATTGCGCCCAGCGTGTCGCCGATCACCTCGGGGCTGAGGTTGATTACATCCAGCGCCAGCAGGCATTTGGCCCAGTCGATGGTTTCGGCAACGCCGGGCTTTTTGAATAGGTCTTCGGTGCGCAGTCGTTGGACAAACGCGACGACCTCGCGGCTGAGCGCCTTTGCGGCCTCGGGAGCGCGAGCGTGGAGGATTTCGATCTCGCGGTCGAAATCGGGGTAGTCGACCCAATGATAAAGGCAGCGGCGTTTCAGGGCGTCGTGCACCTCGCGCGTGCGGTTCGAGGTGACGATGACGACGGGCGGTTCCGGGGCTTTGACCGTGCCGAGTTCGGGGATCGTGACCTGGAAATCGCTGAGCGCTTCCAGCAGGAAGGCCTCGAACGGTTCATCGGTGCGGTCCAACTCGTCGATCAGCAGGACCGGCGCGCCGTTTTCATCGGGGCGCATGGCCTGCAGCAAGGGGCGTTCGATCAGGTAGTCGTCCGAGAAGAGTTCGGATTGAAGCGTTCCCCGATCCGCGCTGCCCGAGGCCTCGGCGGTGCGGATAGCGACCATCTGGGCGGGGAAGTTCCATTCATAGACCGCCGAGGACGCATCCAGCCCCTCGTAGCATTGCAGGCGGATCAGGCGGCGGTTCAGACCGGTGGCCAGCGCCTTGGCGATTTCGGTTTTGCCGACGCCTGCCTCACCTTCCAGAAACAACGGACGCCCGAGCTTCAGCGACAGGAACACGACCGTCGCCAGCGACCGCCCGCAGACATAGCCCTGCGCACCCAGCATGGTTTGAACGGCGTCGATGGTATTTGGCTGCGTCATAATGCTCTCCTCGGGCACAACAGGTCATGATGGCGCTTGCGCGTCAAGTCCGGGCCTTTGCAGGGACTTACGGCGTTCCGGCCAGTTGACAAGGGGTTGCCGGGGATTCAGGGCCTTTCGCCACTGACCGCGCTGTGCTAGCCGGGGGCCATGACCGATACCCTCACGATCCGCCGCCCCGACGACTGGCACCTGCATCTGCGCGACGGCGCGATGTTGCAGGCCGTCCTGCCCGAAACCGCGCGCCATTTTGCCCGCGCGATCATCATGCCCA
Source organism: Ruegeria sp. AK4 (assembly GCF_056541025.1). NCBI lineage: Bacteria > Pseudomonadati > Pseudomonadota > Alphaproteobacteria > Rhodobacterales > Roseobacteraceae > Ruegeria > Ruegeria sp. AK4. The sequence continues at coordinate 600,290 of NZ_JBQFXS010000001.1, read as the reverse complement.
ACCTTGTGCCCCCCGTCGTGACAGGCGCGCAGGCCGCAGCCTATCGCGAGCGCATCATGGCCGCCCTTCCCGACGACATGACGTTCGAGCCGCTGATGACCCTGTATCTGACCGAGGATACCGACCCCGAGGATATGGCCGCTGCCCATGCCAGCGGACTGATCAAGGCGGTCAAGCTGTATCCTGCCGGGGCTACAACCAATTCGCATTCGGGCGTACGGGACTTCGACAAGGTGCGGCCCGTGCTTGAGAAGATGGCAGAGATCGGCTTGCCGCTTTGCGTGCATGGTGAGGTCACAGATGCGGAAATCGACATTTTCGACCGTGAGGCGGTGTTCATCGACCGCGTGCTGGACCCGATCCGCAAGGCCACGCCGGGTCTGCGAGTGGTGATGGAGCACATCACGACACGCGACGGTGTTGAATACGTCAAAGCCAATGATACCGATCTGGGCGCGACGATCACGGCGCATCACCTGATCATCAACCGCAACCACATTCTGGTTGGCGGGATCAAACCGCATTACTACTGCCTGCCGGTCGCCAAGCGGGAAGAGCATCGCCTTGCGCTGCTGGCCGCTGCGACCTCGGGCGATGCGCGGTATTTCCTGGGCACGGACAGCGCGCCGCACACGGATGACAACAAGGAAATGGCCTGTGGCTGTGCCGGGTGCTTCACCGCGACCAACACCATGTCCCTGCTGGCCGAGATGTTCGACCGTGAAGGTGCGTTGGACAAGCTGGAAGGGTTCGCATCGCTGAACGGTCCGGCGTTTTACCGACTGCCGGTGAACGAGGACACACTGACCCTGACCAAAGGCGATCCGGTCGCATACCCGGCCAAGATCGAAACCGGGGACGGGCCGGTGACGGTGTTTGACCCGGGATTCCCGCTGCACTGGCGCGTGTCTTAATCCGCCAGCATTTTTGCCAGATCGCGGGCGCGGCCTCCGGTGCGGAGCATCGACCATATCGCATCCGCATCGTCGCCTCCGATCAGCTTGGCGGCTTTGCCGCGCACGCGGTCCTCGCGATCCGCAAGCGACATTGGGGCCAACAGGTCATGGGTCGCTTCGCGCCGCCCCCCGTCGCGGCGTAGCAGCGATAAGTGCGCCTGTGTTTCGGTCAGGCTTTCGTCCGCCTCAACCGTTATGCGATCCCGCAGGGACTGAATGCGCGGGTTGGCGCAGGTCTTTTCCGAATAGCTGCCAGGCAAGGCGGTATCGAAACCCAACGCCTGCATGGCAATCACCGTGCGGTACGAGAATTTCGCCCCCAGCCCGGTGGTCGGAGACATCTGGTTGCACACGCTCATCCAGCGCAGATGGGTTTTGATCTTGATCTCGGCCACTTCGGGTTCCCCGATATCCAGTTCCCGCGCGGCCTCTAGCGCCGCATGCAAGCCGTGGCAGCAGGCGTGGAATTTATGGCTGACGGATTCGAACAGCCATTCCTGGCCCAGCCCATCCAGCGCCGCATCTGTATTGTCGGCCCCTTCGTGAGTGGCTCCGAATCCATACTGCCCTTCAAGCGCACTCGCATTTGGCTCGAAACCGCGCTGAATCAGCGCGGCGGCCTCGACCCCGGCGGACGCGGCCAGACCGGCGTTATAGGGTTTGCCCATCGTGCCGAATTGCGCCTTCAAACCCGCCGCGCGTGTTGCGGTCAGGCCCAGAACCCGCCGCATCTGATTGGCGTCGAACCCGAAGATCCGCCCGACCGCGACCGCTGATCCAAAGGCCCCTGCGGTGGCGGTCTGATGGAACCCGGCCTGATAGTGGCCGCGCCCCAGCCACAGGCCGATGCGAATCGAGACCTCCATCCCGACCAAAGCGGCCTCGAGGAAATCCACGAGGATCCGGTCATCCCATTCGCTGACAGCCAGCGCGGCGGACAAAACGGCGACCGAAGGATGGCCGATATGGGCGAAATGCGTGTCGTCATAGTCCAGTGCGTGTGACACGGTGCCGTTCACCAGCGCCGCCGCGCGCAGAGGCGCGGCGCCTTGCCCGAACAGATGCGCCTGCGGGGCTCCGCCTTCGTCCAGGATCATGTCACGCACGGTGACAGAGACGGGTTCGGCCGCACCGGCCCGCCCCACGGCGATCCAGTCCAGCGCGGACAGGGATGTCACGATCCGTGCCTGCGCAGACGTCGAAACAGGACCGGCGGCAAAGGCGGCTAAAGATGTGGTCAGATCACTCATAAGGCGCAGTCTAGCGCGCACCAAAAGCTGGTAAAGACTTAGCTGTAAAGATCGGCGGCCCGGGCCTCGAACGCGCGGACGATCCGTTGCATGGCTTCGTTGAAGACGACGCCGATGATGCCCTGCAGGATGGCGTTCTTGAATTCGAAATCCACGTGGAACGAGATATTGCAGCCGCCATCCGGCGCGTCCTCGAACTGCCAGTCGGATTTCATGTATTTGAACGGGCCGTCCAGATATTCGGTGTCGATTCTCTTTTGGCCCGGAAACAAAGTCACCCGGCTGCCGAAGCGTTCGCGGAAGACTTTGAAGGAAATGACCAGATCAGCCTCCATCACCTGCGCTTCGCCCGCCTCATAGGTCCGGCGGATCCGCGCGGCGGCGCACCACGGCAGGAACTGAGGGTATTTCGCCACGTCTGCCACCAAATCATACATCTGCTGGGCAGTGTATGGCAGGTGACGTGTTTCCGAATGGATAGGCATGGCGTTCAGGCATTTACAGGTGACAATGGCGCGTCATGTCGTATGTTGCGCGCCAAAGATCAAGGGGGCTGTGATGAGTGACCGCGCATATGTGATAGATGAGATGATCTCGGCCAAGGCCATCGCTGCCCGGATAGAAGAGCTTTGCCGGGAAATCACCGATGAGTTCGGGGACACCGACAAGCTGGTTGTTGTCGGCCTTTTGCGGGGCAGCTTTGTCTTTATCGCCGATCTGGTGCGCGAACTGGATCTGCCGATCGAGGTCGATTTCCTTGAGGCCTCATCCTATGGCGACGCGATGGAAAGCAGCCGGGAAGTGCGTATTCTCAAGGACTTGCGAGGTGCCATTGAAGGGCGGGACGTGCTGGTTGTCGAAGATATCGTCGATACCGGCCACACGCTGAACCATGTCACGAACCTGCTGCGCAGCCGCAATCCGGCCCGTCTGAGATCCATCGCCCTGCTGGACAAGCCCAGCCGCCGCGAGGTCGATTTCCGCTCGGACTGGATCGGATTTGAGATTCCGGATGAATTTGTCGTGGGTTACGGGATCGACTACGCGCAGCGCAATCGCAACCTGCCCTTCATCGGCAAAGTCAGGTTTACCGAGGACTAGATGGACCCGCGCCACCTGCTCCGCATGTCCCGGTGGGTCCGGAACCCGCCATCGGAAAGACGGGTCATGCTGGTGATCTGCGCGATTCTCATATGCCTGCTGATCGCAGGGGTCGAATATATGGGATGGTGGCCGGACTGGGCGACCCGGGAAGAACTCCGCGCGCCGCGCTGATTACGCTAGCCCAAGACCCGCTGAATGGCGGATAGAAACACCCCGGTCCCGATGGGAATAAGTGCGTCGGGAAAGTCGTAATCGGGGTTGTGCAATTGCGGGTGATCGCGCCCCGCCCCAAGCCAGAACATCGCCGTTTTCGCCCCTTTGCCAAACTGCCCGAAATCCTCGGAAAACCTCTGCGGGTCCAAGGTCAGGGCGCATGGAACGTTCCGGTCGGCGCAGGCATCGGTCAGAATGCTCACGGCCTCGGGGTGATTGGTGCAGGCTTCGAATACGTCGTCATTGGTGATGTCGAACGCCAGCGCCTCGGCCTTGGCGACGTTGGCGACCAGCGTTTCGGCCTCGGCGATCAGTGCGGCCATGCGGGCATCTGACACGGTGCGGAGTGTGACCCAAAGTTCGGCATTTCCGGGGGCGACGCCAAATGTACGCTCTCCCAGACTGGCATGTGTCACGGTGGTTAAAGCGAAGCCCTCATCCAAGGGCCCGCCCTTTACCAAGCCACTCAGACCGGGAATGAGTTGCGACAGCGCCCTTGCCGGTGATACCCCATCTTGCGGTGCTGCCGCGTGCGAGGTCTTGCCGGTCAATCCAATCCGCATCCCGCGAGAGGCGCAGTTGGTTGCCCCTTTGCACAGTTCCACCGCACCCAGTTCCAGCCCCGGCAGATTGTGCAGCGAGAACACGTAATCCGGGGCAACCTGCGCAAACGTCGGATCGGCCCGAAAAGCGATGGCCCCCTGCCCGGTCTCTTCGGCGGGTTGGAGTATCAGGACCACGCGTCCGGTTTTAGGGCGGGCCTTGCCCAACGCCTCGGCCACTCCGAGTACCATCGTCATATGGCCGTCATGTCCGCACAGATGCCCCTTGCCGGGGATGCGGGACACATACGGCGCGTCCGAGATTTCCTGAATCGGCAACCCGTCCAACTCGCACCGGATACCCACACTTGGGCCGCTCTGCCCGCTGTCGAAAACGGCGGCAACGCCGTACCCACCGATCCCGGTCAGAACCAGATCGGCACCCGCACGCTGCAACAAGCCAGCCACGCGCGCTGCGGTTGCTTCTTCAAAACCAGAGAGTTCGGGCTGCTGATGCAGTTCGTGGCGCAGGCCGGTCAGCCGGGCAATCGTGTCCGGCGTCACGCCTGCCCCAGCTTCTCTTGCCGCGCGGCGCGCAAGCGGGCGAAGTCATCCCCTGCATGGTAAGACGACCGCGTCAGCGGTGTGGCCGAAACCATCAGGAACCCTTTGCCAAAGGCGGCCTTTTCGTATGACGCGAATTCTTCCGGCGTCACGAAACGGTCAACCCCATGGTGCTTGGGCGTCGGCTGCAGGTACTGACCGATGGTCAGAAAATCGATATCGGCGGCGCGCATGTCGTCCATCACCTGACGGACCTGCTGTTCATCCTCGCCCAGACCGACCATGATGCCGGACTTGGTAAAGATCGACGGGTCCTGTTCCTTGACCCGCTGCAACAGGCGCAAGGAGTGGAAATATCGCGCGCCGGGGCGTACTTCGGGGTACAGGCCCGGAACGGTTTCAAGGTTGTGGTTGAACACGTCCGGTTTGGCCTCGACCACGGTTTCCAGAACGGCAGGATCGCATTTCAGGAAATCCGGCGTGAGAATCTCGATTGTCGTTTTGGGCGAACGGTGACGGATCGCGCGGATGGTCTGCGCGAAGTGATCCGCGCCGCCGTCTTCAAGGTCGTCTCGGTCGACCGAGGTGATCACGACATGGTTAAGGCCCAGTTTCTCGACCGCATGGGCAACGCGACCGGGCTCGAACACATCCAGCGCGTCGGGACGGCCTGTCGCAATGTTGCAGAAGGTGCAGCCGCGCGTGCAAATCTCGCCCATGATCATCATCGTGGCGTGACCCTGGCTCCAGCATTCGCCGACGTTGGGGCATCCCGCCTCTTCGCAGACCGTGACCAGATTGTTGTCCCGCATGATCTTGCGCGTGTCGGCATAGCCTTTACCGCCGGGTGCCTTGACCCGAATCCAGCTGGGCTTTTTCGGTTGCGCATTGTCCGGGCGATGCGCTTTTTCCGGGTGGCGTTGCTCGGGAATCTTGAGGTCTCGCACGGGCAGTTTTCCTGACTTTGGGTCAACTTTGAGTTCCCTTAACATAAACCCATCGCTTCGCGTGCACCAGTGACGCATAGCCGCTATGCAGGGGGACTTTGCTGATGCAGCGAAATTATCCGGAACCCCAGCTATTTTCGTCATTTTCTTAATCACTTGTCCGGTAATTCAGAAACTTCGCGGATGCGGCATATCTTCGATTGAAGGCATTTTAGAACTGTTTTAAGTCACGTTCCGATCACCACTGAATCACAGGAGATTGAAGATGAAATCCGGCACCAAACTGCCCGACGTGACCTTTCACACCCGCGTTCGCGACGACGCGATTGAAGGGCCCAACCCCTTCCGTTGGGAAGACAAGACAACCGCCGATTACTTTGCCGGCAAGCGCGTCATCCTGTTCTCGCTGCCGGGTGCATTTACGCCCACATGCTCGACCTACCAACTGCCGGGTTTTGAAAACGGATATGCCGATTTTATGGCCAAGGGCATTGATGAGATCTACTGCATGTCCGTAAATGACAGCTTCGTCATGAACAAATGGGCGCAGGATCAGGGCCTGAAAAACGTCAAGGTGATCCCCGACGGGTCGGGCGAGTTCACCCGCAAGATGGGTATGCTGGTCGACAAGGACAATCTGGGTTTTGGCATGCGCTCGTGGCGCTACGCCGCCATCGTGAACAACGGCGTTGTCGAGGCGTGGTTCGAAGAACCGGGCCTGATGGATAACTGCCCAGAAGATCCCTATGGCGTGTCCTCGCCGGAAACCCTGATGCAGCATCTGGAACAGGCGGCTGAGCCGGAACTGGCCTGAACCCAAACGCTTTGACCGACCAAAGGCCCGCCTCATGCGGGCCTTTTTATGTTCGGGTGGCGGCCACGATCTCTTCGCCCACATCCCGGATCACCTGCGCCAGTCGGTCCGTCCATTCATCATCACCGGTTGACGCCCGACGCACCAGACCAACCGTCCGCGCGGGCTGAGGCGCGCCGAACCGCAGCAACTTCAACCCCGAAACAGCTTCGGATTCCGACCGGGCCGCGAGTTCGGGCATCAGGGTCAGTCCGAACCCCTCGGCGACAAGGCGGGACAAGGTGGCCAGCGAGGATGCGCCCATGTTGATCTGCCCGCTGCTGCGATCCTGCCCGCAGACCTCAAGCGCCTGATCGGTCAGACAATGGCCATCTTCCAGCAGCATCAGTTGCGCCGATTTCAGGTCCAGAGGCCGCAAAACATCCGGGCTGCCGGTCAGCCTCTTCAGCCGCGCTTCGCTGCCCGCGATCAGGAAATGATCCTGAAACAGCGGGATTTCCTGAAACTCTGCCCCACCGGCGGGCAAGGCCAACACGGCGGCATCAATCTCACCACCTTGCAGCAGCGACAACAGGCGCTCGGTCCGCGCTTCGCGGATTTGGACCCGCAGTGATACATCCCCGGCCCGCAATCCGGCCAGAACGCCGGGCAGCAGGTAGGGCGCGATTGTTGGAATGATCCCGATCGACAAGGACCGGTGACCGCCGGAGTGATCACGGGCGAACTGGTCCAGCCGATCCGCGGCCCCCAGCACCTGACGCGCATGATCCAGAACATCGCGCCCCAGCGGAGTCAGCAGAATGTCGCGGGCCTGCCGTTCGAACAGGACCCCGCCCAGAACCTCTTCCAGCGTTTTGATCTGAACCGACAGGGCCGGTTGTGACACATGACAGGCCTGAGCCGCGCGGCCAAAGTTGCGATGTTCGGCTACGGCGCGGAAATATTGCAGTTGGCGGAGTGTGAAATTCATAACCCCTGATTATCACTTCCGGCGCCAACTGCAAGGCAACCTAATCGCCGGATCAGCCGATCATGCGATCCCTTTCAGTCTGCTCCTGATAATGCCGCTTGAGGCGCTGCAAGGCGATGCGCAGCACGATCTTGCCCGACCGCGCCGACCAACCCATGCGCTTTTCCGCAAGCTCCAGCCCCTCAAGGTAACAACAACACCGCAGGGCCACATCGCTCAGCCCCGGTCCAAGGTCGGACAAAGCCCGCGACACCCGATCGCGCGCGGTCGAGGACCCGCGCCCGCCATGTGATTCACTGTCGAAATGACCACGCCCGCCTGCGGTCAGGAACCTGTCCCAGTTCTGCGCGACCTGTGGGCCAATCTGTGCAAGCTCAAAATCCTCGCGCAAACGCTCTCCGGCACTGACCAGCGTTTCATCCAAAAACGGTTTCCCATCCCGATCCCGCCTGCGCGCCAAAGCGATCAGAGGGCTTTCCGCCGCGCTATACCGAATGCGCCGCGAACGGTCATTCTGGGGCGCAGCCCCTTGGGGCTGAAACGGCGTCTGGGCCTCCGCCATACCGAATTCGTTCCGGCTGCGCGCTTTGTTTTCTGCCTTGGCCACCAACTGGCTAAGCGCCGTCCGGCCCGAGGATGAAATCCTGTACCGGGAAATGCGCCCCGGATTGTCACACGAAATCCAGTCCTGTAGCGCCAAAGCTTGCGCGATGTGACAATCGACAACGGCGGTTTTTGTGGCCCCGACCTCGCCCGTGTCCCGCACGACGACAGCTTTGTCCATATCCTCGGCGACTGCCAGAACCGAGCCGGTCTCGCACAGGCGGCGCAGAACGCGCAGCGCTTCACGGTCGAACTGTTCTTCCGCATCCTCGGGCTGGCAGGAATAGTCCGGCTGCGTTTCTGTCGGCGAGAAATGCGTCTCGGCCAGCGATTGCAAAGCGGCATCCACAAGGGGGTCGTCACGCCGCATCTCGATCCGGCGAATTTGTCTGAGGATCGTCGATGCATGACATCCCGCCGATCTTGCTATGTCGCGGATCGACCGACCGGCCTCGGTATGCACCAGATACCTCTGCGCGCCTTCTGGAACCCACGCCGGAATGGAGAAAGCCACGTTATTTTCCATATTTATTTGCCCTCGCCGACAAAACAGACTGCCACTTTTCGCCCTCTGAATTTGGGTTAACCAAATCTAACTAGAGTTGCTTTCGTTACTCGTTCGTTAACCTCTGAGCGCTGAAGCCAGATTTGATTCAAAAAGATAAACAGTCGTGAAACCATCGTTCGGCGAGAGGTCGAGTGACGCAACACCCGTATAAGTTGTGTCACAAACAGATCATCAGTCACGCGGAAAAAGGACAGCTGAAATGCAAGACCTGATGACAATGATCACGACGCTCCGCCGCCCCCGCCTGTTGGCACGTGCGGCGAAATTCGGAGCGCAGGACTATAATCGGGACCGGCATTTGCAGCGAATTCTGGGATACGGCGCGCTGCCCGGAACCGGGGCGGCGCTGGTCCAGCTCATGGAACTGGAGCGTGAGGTAAATGATCTGAGAAAAGAAGAAGATGCCGCCTATTCCCTGGTGCGGCATCTGGATTTGCTGATTGCGCTGCTGGGCGAGGCGCAGCTGTATCAGGCCAGCCGCGCCGCGCAGTATCAGTGATCAGGTAAACGCGTCCGGCATCGACGCTTTCTTTTCTGCGATATACGCCTCGAGCGCCGCGTTGATTGCAGGGTCGAGCTGAGGCTGCTGGTAGTTGGCCAGCAGATGCTCGACCCGGGCGGATGCCAGTGCACGCGTATCGCGCGAGCCTTCGTCCTGCCAGGTCTCGAACGGTTTGTAATCCAGCAGATCGGATTTCCAGAACGCCTCTTTGAAGTTCGCCTGCGTGTGGGCGCACCCCAGATAGTGACCGCCCGGCCCGACCTCGCGGATTGCGTCCATGGCCTGCGCGTTCTCGTCATAGGCGACGCCTTTGGCCAATCCGTGCAGAACGCCCAGCTGGTCCGCATCCATTACGAACTTCTCGAAATCGGCCACCAGCCCGCCTTCGAGCCAGCCGCAGGAATGCAGCATGAAGTTCACACCTGCCATCAGCCCCATATTCAGCGAGTTCGCGGTTTCATAAGCCGCCTGCGCGTCCGGCAGTTTCGAGCCGCAGAACGAACCGGCCGAACGATACGGCAGGTTCAGACGCCGCGCCAACTGGCCCGCACCATAGGTGATATGTGCGGCCTCCGGCGTTCCGAAGGTTGGCGCGCCTGAGTTCATATCAATCGAAGTCACGAAGGCCCCGAAGATCGCAGGGGCGCCGGGACGGATGATCTGGCTGTACGCCACACCGGCCAGCACTTCGGCCAGAACCTGCGTCAGCGTCCCGGCCACCGAAACCGGTGCCATCGCGCCGCCCACGATGAAGGGCGAGATGATGCAGGCCTGATTGTTGCGCGCATAAACCTCGAGCGAGCCCATCATCACGTCGTCGAATGTCATCGGCGAGTTGATGTTGGTGAGCGAGGTCATCACAGTGTTGTTCTGAACAAAGTCCTTGCCGAACAGAATTTCGCACATCTCAACCGAATCCTGCGCCCGGCTCGGGTCGGTCACGGACCCCATGAAAGGCTTGTCCGACAGCGTCATATGCGCCTTCAGCATGTCCAGATGGCGCTTGTTCACCGGAATATCCGTCGGCTCGCAGACCGTGCCGCCGGAATGGTGCAGCCATTTGGACATATAGGCCAGTTTCACGAACTTGTTGAAATCCTCCATGGTCGCGTAACGGCGACCACCGTCGGCGTCACGGACAAAGGGCGGACCATAGACAGGGGCCAGAACCAGACTGCGACCGCCAATTTCAACCGATTTCTCGGGGTTGCGGGCGTGCTGCGTGAACTGGCTGGGGGCTGTCTTGATCAGTTCACGCGCCAGACCGCGCGGAAGGCGCACGCGCTCACCGTCGATATCGGCACCTGCGTCGCGCCAGCGCTCTAGCGCGGCCGGATTGTCGACGAAATTGACGCCGATCTCTTCCAGAACGGTTTCCGCGTTGTGTTCGATGATCTCCAACGCTTCCTCGTTGAGGATTTCGAAATTCGGAATGTTCCGCTCAATATATTTCGCGGTTTCGATGCGGACTGCGGTGCGCTCGGCCCGGCGGGCGGCGCCACCGCCCCCTCTCGCCCTGCGCCGGGTGTTCGCCTCTGCCATGAGAAAATCCCGTCTGAGTGTTTAGGTTGAGCGTTGTGTTACCGGATTGGAACAGCCTAGCGCATCTGGATTGCGGCGCTCTAGGGGTAAAAGCGACACCCGCCCGCGCTTATTTCCCTTTTCCGCAGAAATCGGTCTTTTTTGGCGTAACGACGTCTGCATGCCGCTTGACGTAAATCTCTTTCCCGGCGCGCGCATGGCTTTTGCAGACCGGAGCCATCCACCTGTCGTAGTCGGTTCGTCCGTCCACGGATCGCATCGCAACGGCAAGGCTTGCATTCTTCCCGCATTCCATTGCCACACATCTTTGACGACCGCTGCCACTGACATTTCTGTAATGCTGAAAATAACTTGGGCACCCGCATTTGGGCTTGCCGGACAGCGCGATGACCTTCATCCGAAAGTAATTCTGCGCGTTCAGCCGATAGGTAGCGGTCTTGCATTCCTCACGCGCCTTGTCGTCAACGGCCCAGCGATCCTTAGCGATGAAAAACGCTGCCTTGAACTTTGGATTATTGTGTTTTTCGCACATCGGGATGATGAAAGACTGCCCATAAGGTTTGGGAATGAATTCACCCTTCTTGTTCTTCTTCGCCTTGTCGATTTTGACGAACCGGACATGTGCGCCATGCTTTCCCGGCTTGGAACAGCCCATATAAAAACAGGCCGGGTCGCGCTTTTCATTGCCCGTGTAGATTTTCCAGTGATTCAACCAAGACCCGCAACCGCATTTCGGTCGCTTCGACGACCCTTCGTGGTTTTGCACAGGATGCCGGTCTGTATAGACTTTTTGAGTTCCGCCAAGGCCATAGCCGGTTTGTTCGGGCATAACGAGTTACCAAAATATCAACTAAACACAGCGCACAGTATAACAAATTCTACAGCTCTGTGCATCTTCTGCAAAACCCTTGCGCTGGTTTGGCAGGCGTCTTAAAGCGACCGCATGACCCAAGACACCCATGACCGCCTTCTGATCATCGACTTCGGCAGCCAGGTGACGCAGCTGATCGCCCGCCGCCTGCGCGAACTGAACGTCTATTGCGAAATTCACCCCTATCAGAATGTCACGATGGATTTCGTGCGAGAGATGTCTCCGCGCGCCGTGATCTTCTCGGGTGGTCCGGACAGCGTGACACGCGAAGGCTCACCGCGCGCACCGCAAGAGATTTTCGAGTTTGGCGTACCGATCCTGGGGATCTGCTACGGCCAGCAGGTGATGATGCACCAGCTGGGCGGCAAGGTCGAAAGCGGCCACGGCACCGCCGAGTTCGGGCGCGCTTTTGTCACCCCAAAGGACAAGCTGGACATTCTGGACGGCTGGTTTGCCGACGGCGACGAGCAGGTCTGGATGAGCCACGGCGATCATGTCAGCAAAATCGCGCCGGGGTTCGAGGTTTACGGAACGTCCCCCAACGCGCCCTATGCGATCACCGCTGACCCGGACCGGCATTTCTATGCCGTTCAGTTCCACCCCGAGGTGCACCACACCCCCAAGGGCGCAAAACTGTATGAAAACTTCGTAAAGCTCGCCGGGTTCAAGGGCGACTGGACCATGGGTGCTTATCGCGAAGAGATGGTCCGCAAAATTCGCGAACAGGTCGGCGACAAAAAGGTGATCTGTGGCCTGTCCGGCGGCGTCGACAGCTCGGTCGCGGCGATCCTGATTCACGAAGCCATCGGCGATCAGCTGACCTGCGTCTTTGTCGATCATGGCCTGCTGCGCAAGAACGAGGCCGCCGAGGTCGTCGGCATGTTCCGCGACAACTACAACATCCAACTGATCCACGCGGATGAAAGCGATCTGTTCCTTGGCGAGTTGGACGGCCAGAGCGACCCCGAGACCAAGCGCAAGATCATCGGCAAGCTGTTCATTGACGTGTTCCAGAAACACGCCGACACCATCGAAGGGGCCGAGTTCCTGGCGCAAGGCACGCTCTACCCGGATGTGATCGAATCCGTTTCGTTCTCGGGCGGCCCCTCGGTGACCATCAAGTCTCACCACAATGTCGGCGGCCTGCCGGAAAAGATGGGTCTGAAACTGGTCGAACCGCTGCGCGAGCTGTTCAAGGATGAGGTCCGCGCACTGGGTCGCGAACTGGGCCTGCCTCAGAGTTTCATCGGCCGCCACCCCTTCCCCGGCCCCGGTCTTGCGATCCGCTGCCCCGGTGAAATCACCCGCGAAAAGCTGGAAATCCTGCGCGAGGCGGACGCGATCTACATCGACCAGATTCGCAAACACGGCCTTTATGACGAGATATGGCAGGCCTTCGTGGCGATTCTGCCGGTCCGAACTGTCGGAGTGATGGGCGACGGGCGCACCTATGATTACGCCTGTGCGCTTCGTGCCGTGACGTCAGTTGATGGCATGACCGCCGATTACTACCCGTTCAGCCACGAGTTCCTCGGGGAAACGGCAACGCGGATCATTAACGAGGTCAAGGGCATCAACCGATGCACCTATGACATCACCTCAAAACCTCCGGGTACGATCGAGTGGGAATGACAGGAAAGCCGGTTCACGACCGGCTTTTTCATTTTCAGACCGGTATTTCCACTATTTTTCAGTGTGATAGATCAACAAAGGGCTAAGTTGAACGGCAACCAGTCTCAGGTCTTTAAGGCAGCCTTTTGGATGACCGGCGCGATTGCGTCGTTTTCGTCCATGGCCGTTGCGGGTCGAGAACTGAGCCTGCACCACGACACGTTCGAGATCATGATGTACCGCAGTTTCGTGGGCGTTCTTATCGTGTCTCTGGTGCTCAGCGCGGCTGGAAAATGGCATCAGGTTTCTTCCGAACGGCTGGGCTTGCATTTGGTCCGAAACCTGGCCCATTTCGCCGGCCAGAACCTGTGGTTCTACGCCGTTGCGGTCATTCCGCTGGCGCAGGTCTTTGCGTTGGAATTCACCAGCCCGATCTGGGTGATCCTGCTCTCGCCGCTGTTTCTGAAAGAGCGTCTGACCGCTCTGCGCGTGACGGCCGCCATGATCGGTTTTCTCGGCATTCTGATCGTGACACGCCCGGGTGTCTCGCCGCTGAATCTTGGAATTGCGACGGCGGCGTCTTCCGCTATTTTCTTCGCATTAACAACGATTACGACAAAGCAGCTCACCCAAACCGTCAGCACCGGCTGCATCCTGTTCTGGCTGACGGTCATGCAGGCCGTCTTTGGCGTTGCTGCGGCCGGAATTGACGGTCAGATCGCCCTGCCGACCCCTCAGACCGCGCCCTACCTGCTGTTGGTCGGGCTGGCGGGACTGCTGGCGCACTATTGCATGACCAACGCGCTGGCAATCGCGCCCGCCACGGTAGTTGTTCCGTTCGACTTTGCCAGGCTGCCAGCCATCGCGATAGTCGGCATGCTTCTGTACGGCGAACCCATCGACAGCTGGACGCTTCTGGGGGCCGCCATGATCTTCGCGGGCATCTTTCTGAACGTCTGGTCCGAAAATCGTAACAGTTTGGCAACAGTCCCCGGCGATACTCATCAGAAGTAACGCACGGTCACTGGTTGACGGTAAAGTAAACGCGAAGAAAGTATCGAGCACCACAATTCAGCAGGCCAGCGCGGACACACTCATCCACCATCATCTGCACCTGCGAAGAAAAACGAGGGAGGAATATATGAAAAGAGCGCTACTTTCAGCGTGCGCACTTTGTGTGGGGTCAACCGCGGCGCAGGCGGGCGGTCTGGACCGAACCGGTCAGCCGATCACTCTGATCTTTGAAGAGGGTAACTACGCCGAGTTTTCGGTGTCGCGGACAAACCCGGACGTCACAGGCAACGACCTGACGAATCAGAATCCCTTCGGCACGCCTTCGGGCAACATAGCGGGCGACTTCAATCAGGTTGGGGCTGGGGTGAAGTACGACATCAATGAGCAGCTTTCTGTTTCGTTCCTATATGACCAGCCATTTGGGTCGGACATCCGCTACCCGCTTCCCTCGGGCAACCCAACGCAACCGGGCTCGCTTCTTTTGGGCGGAACCGAGGCATTTGCGGATTCAGACAGCTACACCGGGATCCTCCGCTACAAGTTCAACGATAACTGGAGCATTCACGGCGGTCTGCGTTATCAACGCCTTGACGGTAACATCCGGCTGCAGGGTTTGGCCTATGGACCGTTTGACAGCTATGAAATCGACGTGGCCCGCGACGGGGCTTTCGGCTGGGTCGTCGGAGCCGCCTATGAGATTCCGGACATCGCATTGCGCGTGGCATTGACCTACCAGTCAGAGATCGAACACGATTTCTCCACGACGGAGAACTCACCCCTTTTCCCGGCAACCATCGTTGGTACGCAGGAAGTAAAAACTCCTGAGTCGATCAACCTGGATTTCCAATCCGGCGTTGCCAAGAACACGCTTGTGTTCGGCAATATCCGTTGGGCAAATCATAGCGTCACGCAACTAAGCACTACCGCTGTGGGACCGCTGCCCAGCGTCGAACTGATCGACCTGACCAACACCACCACCTTTAACCTTGGCGTTGCACACCGGCTGAATGAAAACTGGGCCGCTTCCGTCGCCTTGGGCTACGAAAAGGAAGATGGCGACGACCTTGTTTCCCCGCTGGCACCGACTAACGGCTTCAAGAGCATCAGCGTTGGCCTGCAGTACACCCATGAAAACATCAGAATCACCGGCGGTGTGCGTTACACTGATCTGGGCGATGCATTTGCCGAAACCGGCACGCCTGATGTTGCTCGGGCCGACTTCAAAGACAACGACGCTGTGAGCTTTGGCCTTCGGGTTGGCTTCAGCTTCTGAACAAAAAACAATAACCTGAATCAAAACTTAAGAACCTGCCGGTTTTCGGCAGGTTTTTTTGATTACGCACGATCCGGGTCGCGCATGACCCGCAAAATGCGTCAATTGAAATCATGACAACTCAAAAAACACTCTCCCCCCGCGCATGGTCCGAGCTTTTGCTGCTTGGCCTGATCTGGGGTGCCTCATTTGTGGCGATCCGAATCGCACTCGATACCATTCCGGTCATGACATCCGTTCTGCACCGCACCTTCTGGGCGATGCTGGCGCTTTGGTTGGTGGTATGGGCCAGACGGTTGGAGGTTCCAAGAAGCCCCCGGATCTGGGCCGCGTTCCTTGTGATGGGGCTTTTGAACAACGTCATTCCCTTCTCGCTGATGGCTTGGGGACAGCTGTACATCGACACCGGGCTGACCGCGATTTTGAACGCCGCGACCGCTGTATTTGGCGTGCTGGTGGCGGCCATGTTCTTCAAAGATGAACGCCTGACCAAACCCCGCCTTTTTGGGGTTGCCTTGGGGTTTCTGGGCGTCTCGATCGCAATCGGCCTTGGAAACTTTGCCAGCTTCAACCTGCAAAGCACGGCCCAACTGGCTATTCTGGCCGGTACGGTTTCTTACGCCTTTGCAGCCGCCTGGGCGCGGGCCACCCTGTCTGGGCTTCCCTCACAGGTCGCCGCCGCGGGTATGCTGACCGGATCGACCATTTTGATCCTGCCCATAGCCCTGATGGTGGACGGAGCACCCAGCCTAAACTTGCCAGCTGAGACCTGGCTCGCAATCGGGTATTACGCAATCATCGCAACCGCCGGAGCCTATCTGCTGTATTATCGGGTCCTGGCGATGGCCGGCAGCGGCAACCTGATGCTGGTGACGCTTGTGATCCCGCCCATTGCCATCGTACTCGGCGCCGTGCTGCGGGATGAGGCGCTGAAATCCAGCGCTTATCTGGGTTTCGCCGTTCTCGCGATTGGCCTGCTGATCCTGAACCGATCCGGCACACGCGATTGACGCCGCCCCCTGCCCGATTTAGCAAAGGCAAAAAAGGGACAGCGGACCATGATCTACAGCTCGGCTCAGGACTGGCGCAATGCGGCGCGAAAGAAGGTGCTGTTTTTCGGCATGTCGGGTCTGGGCAAAACCTATGTGTCGAACGTCCTGCGGGATTCGGACAATTGGTTTCACTACTCGATCGATTACCGCATTGGCACCCGCTACATGGGCGAATACATCACCGACAACGCCAAGGCCGAGGCGATGAAGGTACCCTTCCTGCGCGAACTTCTGCTGTCGGATTCGATCTATATCGGCTCGAATATCTCGTTCAACAACCTGACCCCTGTGGCGGCCTATCTCGGCAAGCCCGGGGACCCTGCGAAGGGCGGGCTTGAAATGCCGGAATACCGCCGCCGGCAGGAACAGTTTCGGTTGGCCGAAATACATGCCCTGCTGGATACCGAGTACTTCATCGACCGCGCACACCGCCTGTACGAGTACCCTCATTTCATCTGCGACACCGGCGGTTCGATTTGTGAATGGGTGGACCCTGATGACCCCAAGGACCAAATCCTGTCCGACCTGTCCCGGCACACGCTCATGATCTGGCTGAAGGGGGACGAAGACCATACCTCGGAACTGATCCGGCGGTTCGACAAGGCCCCCAAGCCGATGTCCTATCAGGCCGAATTCCTGAACCGTGTGTGGGGCGAATACCTTGACCAGCACGGCTGCACCGAGGCAGAGGTCGACCCCAACGCCTTTATTCGCTGGACCTACGCGCAGGCGCTGGCCCATCGTAAACCCAGATACGAGGCGATGGCGCGAAACTGGGGCGTGACGATTGCGGCAAAAGACATCGGAAAGGTCCGGGACGCGGGCGATTTCGATGAGTTGATCGAACACACCCTTGAGACCCGCAGCAATTGCGCCTAACTGTCAGTTTTCCCTGAACTCTTCAAAAGCCTGAACCCATGCCCATCAAGATCCCCTCAGACCTGCCCGCCTTTGATGTCCTCTCGAAAGAGGGCGTCATGGTCATGGCCGAGGATCAGGCCATGCGTCAGGACATCCGCCCCCTGCGTATCGGGCTGCTGAATCTGATGCCCAAGAAGATTCAGACCGAAAACCAGTTCGCGCGCCTGATCGGTGCGACGCCGCTGCAGATTGATCTGTCCCTGATCCGCATGACCGAGCATCGAACGCGCAACACCGCCGCCGAGCACATGGCCGAATTCTATCGTCCTTTTCAGGAGGTAAAGGACGAGAAATTCGACGGGCTGATCATCACCGGTGCCCCGATCGAGCATCTGGAGTTTCCCGATGTAACCTATTGGGACGAAATGACTGAGGTCTTCGACTGGACCCAGACCAACGTTCATTCCACCTTTGGTGTCTGCTGGGGCGGGATGGCGATGATCAACCATTTCCACGGCGTCAAAAAGCACTTGCTGGACGGCAAGGCGTTTGGGTGTTTCCGGCACCGTAACCTCAAACCGGCTTCGCCGTTTCTGCGCGGGTTCTCGGACGATTGCGTGATTCCCGTCAGCCGGTGGACCGAGATGAAACAGCATGAGATCGACGCCGCGACCGGCCTGACCACCTTGCTGGGCAGTGACGACGTTGGCCCCTGTCTGGTCGAAGATCAAAGCCATCGCGCGCTCTATATCTTCAATCACTTCGAATATGACAGTGACACGCTGAAACAGGAATATGACCGGGACGTTGCAAATGGTTCTCCGATCAATGTGCCGATGAACTATTACCCCGACGATGACCCCTCGCGTACGCCGCAAAACCGGTGGCGCAGCCATGCGCATCTGCTGTACGGCAACTGGATCAGCGAAATCTACGAAACCACCCCGTACGACATCACACGCATTGGCGTGGATTCAACCGACCTGAGGGCCTGACGGAACATGATGCGCGCCGGAGCCATACTGCTGATCCTGATTGTTGTGCTCTGGGGCATTTCGCTCTGGCGGGCGGCGCGTCTGGAAGAACAGGCCGAGACCGCCTTTCCGCCCGAGGGCCAAATCCTCGACGTGGATGGCATTGCGGTTCACGCGGTCGTCATGGGCGAAGGGCCGGATGTGGTGCTGATCCACGGCTCCAGCGGCAATACCCGCGACATGACCTTTGCGCTTGCGCCGATACTGGCCGAGCACTTTCGGGTCATCGTGTTCGACCGGCCCGGTTTGGGCTATTCGGCCAGTTTCAACCCGGACGGTGAGACGATCATCGAACAGGCGGACATCCTGCAGCGGGCCGCCGCTCAACTGGGGGCCGAAAAGCCCATCGTCGCGGGGCAAAGCTATGGCGGTTCGGTGTCACTGGCCTGGGCGGTCACACGGCCCGACAACATCTCGGCACTGGTTCTGATTGCCCCAGCGGCGATCCCGTGGGAAACACCTTTGGACGGGTTCAACCGGATGGCCTCGACCTCGGTCGGAAACGCGTTGGCCTTGCCGGTCGTGGCGTCATATGTGCCCGACTGGTTTGTCGACAAGGCGCTGGATCAGGTGTTTGCCCCGCAAAAAGCGCCCGAGGGCTATGCCGAACATTTTGGGCCTGAACTGACCATGCGCCCCGGCTCGATGCATGCGAACGCCAAGCAGCGGGCGAACCTCGTGGACGAAGTCGCCGACTTGCAGCCGCGTTATGGCGAAATTTCGGTTCCCACCGAAATCGTGCATGGCACGGCCGACACCACCGTCAGCCTTGGCTGGCATTCCGAGCGGCTGATTGAACAGATCCCCGGCGCGGAACTGATCGAACTACCGGGCATCGGGCACATGCCACAGGTCGTCGCCGCGCCCGAGGTTGCCGCCGCCATCGACCGGGCCGCTGAACGCGCGGGTTTGCGTTAATCCTTCGCCTAATCCATAGTAAGTTATGGATTTTATCGCGAGGTAGAACATGGCCCGGTCCGAAAAAGGTTCCATCGAAAAGTACTTTAGCAAGGACGCCCCCAAAAGCGTGCGCGAGGAAATCAAAAACGCAAAAAAGGGCGATATTCTGAACCCGACCTACCCATACTCTGAAAAGATGAAGACCAAAGAGTATGAGGAACAGATCGACGCACTACAGATCGAACTGGTCAAGATGCAATCCTGGGTCAAGGAAACAGGCGAGCGGGTTGCCATCCTGTTCGAAGGCCGCGACGCGGCTGGCAAGGGCGGCACGATCAAACGGTTCCGGGAAAACCTGAACCCACGCGGCGCGCGCAATGTGGCGCTCAGCAAACCATCGGATGCCGAGCGCTCGCAATGGTATTTCCAGCGCTACATCCAACACCTGCCATCTGCGGGAGAGATCGTGTTCTTCGACCGCAGCTGGTACAACCGGGGCGTAGTGGAAAATGT
The DNA here is from genome assembly GCF_056541025.1 of Ruegeria sp. AK4. Lineage (NCBI taxonomy): Bacteria > Pseudomonadati > Pseudomonadota > Alphaproteobacteria > Rhodobacterales > Roseobacteraceae > Ruegeria > Ruegeria sp. AK4. The sequence continues at coordinate 580,586 of NZ_JBQFXS010000001.1, read as the reverse complement.
CTTTGGCTTCTGCACCACCGAGGAGAGAGAGCGTTTTTTCCGGCAGGTCATCCCACTGGAAACCGGTCTGGCCAATGACGGCATCCGGCTTTTCAAGTTCTGGCTGAATGTCGGACGTGCAGAACAGCTCAACCGGTTTCTGGCCCGCGAAACGGACCCTTTGAAGCAGTGGAAGTTAAGCCCGATAGATGTCGCGGGGTTGAACAAATGGGACGAATACACTCAGTCGATTTCCGAAACCCTGACACGCTCGCACACGGAAAACTGCCCCTGGACCATCGTGCGATCCGACGACAAGAAGCGCGCCCGCCTTGCCGCGATCCGCACCGTTCTGCACGGGTTGGACTATGACGAGAAAGACAAGGAAGCGCTTGGCAAGATTGACGCAAAAATCTGCGGCGGACCTGAGATTTGGGATGCCTGAGCGTTCTGCGCGGGTATGACACGATTGGCCATTGTCGCATCGACCCCGATCAGCGGGTCCATCAAAGGGCACCTGAGCGATCGATCAGAAAAACACGACCAGCCCGCCGCAACCGTTGGACGAAGGCGGCCTGATACTCTATCTCTTTGGTCTCAATACTCTTTAGCGCAAAGGTGCCTTAGGCGGGGATGACGAAACGCGGGTATCACCACGGAAACCTGAAACAAGCCCTGATCGAGGCCGCGTTGTCGCTGGTCGAAGAAAAGGGCCCGACCGGTTTCACCCTGTCCGAGGCTGCAAAAACTGCAGGCGTCACCCCGGCGGCTGTCTATCGCCACTATCACGGGCGCGAGGATCTGATTGCCGAGGCCGCCCGTCAGGGGTTCGAGATGTTCGCAGACCTGATGCAATACGCTTATGACAAGGGCCAGCCCTCGGCCCTGGCCGCGTTCGAGGCGACAGGGCGCGCCTATCTGGCCTTTGCGCGCAAGAATCCGGGCCACTATATCGCGATGTTTGAAAGCGGCATCTCGCTGAACCGAACACCCGAACTGTCGATGGCCGCGAACCGTGCCAAAAGCGTTCTGGAAAAGGCAGCGGCAGACCTGTCGCAGCACATCCCCCCCGAAAAGCGCCCGCCTGCGTCGATGTTCAGCGCGCATATCTGGGCGATGAGCCACGGGGTGGTCGAACTTTATGCGCGCAACACCGGCGCAACATCACCATTCCCGCCCGAAGACCTGCTGGAAAGCGGAATTGGCATCTATCTCAGGGGGTTGGGTCTGGTCCCGCAGGACGACTGACCGGCGCTAAAAGAACCGGCCGCCTGTCGGAACGCTCAGGCCCGAGGTGACGTTGATCAGGTTCATCTCGCCCATGCCCTTGATGTCGACAGGTCCAATATCCGAAACCTGAAATTCGTCGATCAGGCCATATTTCATCTCTTCCGGCGCGACGATGTGCATCGGGTTTGCAAACACCTGCAGGCGCGAGGCGATGTTCACCGCCGGGCCGAATACATCATAGACGTATTTCTGAATGCCAACGACCGACCCAACGGCTGCCCCCATTCCCAACCCGATCCGGGCCTGCCACTTGTGCGGATGGCTTTCGTTGCGCCGTTCAAGGTAGCGCAAGAACCGCACGGCGCAATGCGCCACTGCAGTCGCATGGTCCGGCGTGGCATCCGGCATGCCCGAGACTGCCAGATACGCGTCGCCAATGGTCTTGATCCGCTCACACCCGAACTGTTCCACGATACGGTCGAAGGCGGTGAAAATGTCGTTCAACTCGCTGAGCGTAACGGTCGGGTCCGTCTTGGCGGCGAAGTCGGTGAAACCGACGAAATCCAGCATGACGACGGAAACCTGATCATAAAGCTGAGGGGTGACGACGCCGAAGGTCTTGAATTCTTCGTACACCGCCCTCGGCATGAGGTTCAGCAACAATCGCTCGACCCGCTCCTTTTCGCGCTCCAACTCTCGGGTGTTGCGTTCCACCATGGTCGAGTAGCTGTCGATCATGCTCTCCAGTTCGCGGATGCGCGTAATGTTCTGGCATTCGATGATCAGAACCTGCTCGGACAAGCCGTTTGCCAGCGATACGGCGACCGCAAAGACCAGCGTCCGGCGTTTGGGTTTGATCTGCAATTCAACCGAATACCGAAGGCCGGATTGCTTCACATCTTCCAGTTCTCTTGCATCGAGGTCTGGCAGAATATCCCGCAAAGTCTGCCCTTCGGTCGGGGTTCCGAACCATTCCGCGAAAGGGCCGTTGTGGAACACAAACTGCAGATCAGACGCACGCACCACGGCCACGCCGACGCCAATCGCGCGCAGCAACTGTTCATTGATGGCAGAAATGCTCATGCGGCATTCTTCGCGACGATGATCACCCGTTTCGATTCAATCGCGCGCAGCGCCACCTTTACGTCCTCGTCAGACATCCCGTGATCAGACAGGGCCTGAGCAAACAGCTCTGCCATCTCATCGAAGTGATCGTGCGAGATATTCAGGTGTCTGTGAACCGCTTCGATCCGCTCGTCACTGAACGACGCGGGCCCGCCGACCAGCGAAGACACGAACTTGGTCTGATGATCGATAAGGCGCGGCATATCTATTTCTTCGAAATAGCCACCGATCTCATCAGAATCCAACGCCATTTCGTAAAATGACATCACGACGCGGCTGATCGTTTTGAAGCCGCCATATTTATCGTAAATCGTCTGTGACACACCAAAAACCCGGGTATTACCTTTGAATAACACCACAACACTATATCAACTTGATATTTTTGTTAACGCTAATAAGCCACGGACGAAAAAATGGCTCAAACCACCGGAAAAACCGGGTTCTGCCGTCGAAAACCGCCCCTATACCCGCAAATCATCGGCGCAGGGGACGTAGCCGACATACCCGCCCTGCTCCAATAACCGCGCCTGACCGCCCATTCGCCAACGCAGTTTTTGCTGCGCCGATTGCAACTCTCGCCGTGCACGGAACCAGAGCGGGCCTTTGTCGAGCCCGGTGTTGGTCGCAACGTCTGTCTCACGCTCGCCGCTTTTGACCTGATCGACCACGCCATCCTGTTGCTTGGACAGAACCATTTGCACGCATACGGCCGGAAACACCTGATACATGCGCCAGTCGGGACGCGGGATGGTGACAAAATCATCTATGTGATCCGAATATTGCCGGGACCAGCCCAACAGCTTGCGGCAACCTTCTTTGGAAAGGATGTAAGCCCCGGCGCTTGGAACCATCTCCAACACCTGTCGCACCGCGACACCACCGATGTCCTGCACAGGGCCAAATCTGCGCGATTTCGGCGCGTAGTCGAGTTTGACATAATCGTAGCCGGACCCATCCTGCAGCAGGGCCTGAATGACCTCTGCGGCATGGGCCGACATCTCGGCATCGTCTTCGAAGATCGCGGCGGCCTGCAGGTCGTTGTCCAGGGCAAGCTGCCAGACGGCCCGATGGCTTTCGAAACAAGCGACCTCGCTGGTGACAAGGCCCCAGCGGCTGCCGGTTCCGGGCACGTATCTGTTCTGATCAAGTGCACCGGGCTTGCGGCCATCAATGGCACTGAACCGGGTGGCGCCGGACAGGCCGATTTTGGCGAACTCGGCCTCCATAAAGTCTTTTCTTTCCGGAATACGGTCCAGATTGATGTAAAAGACCCCGTTACCCGGTTTCAGATCATGCTGGCCCACTTTCAGTCCTTTCCTAAAGCCCGGCCAGATAGGCGCAGCAGCCCGCTGAAATCAACCCCGTGCCGCCGCCTGATTGTCAGCCCGCCAACCGGGCGCGCCGCCGAGCAATGGACAGGCGAAAAGCCCAATCGCTGATCAGCGTCAGAGGCAGCAAAACCCGCTCACCCAATCCGTCGATGACCACCAGCCGACCGTTTCGTTCCTGCGCGCGCACGATGTTTTCAAAGCCCATGTCGCCCACCACTATCCGGCCACGCTCGAGATCATCCAGAAGCTCGATCACTTCTTCGCGCAGACGCTTTCTTTGCGCCGGATCCTTAGTGGCCTGCATTTCGGCATGGACCGAGGGTGCCAGATTGCCGTCCGGGCCGGTCATCTTTTCGACGACGAGGGCCGGTCCGAGTGAGGTCGGCTCGTACCCCATGAACCGGGCCAGCCGGTCGATTTCGGGGCATCCCCGGTGAAGCGCGGCCAGATACTCGTTCGCTTCGCGCTGCCACTGGCGCAAATTGCCATACCGCCGCTCGGAATACCGACGGATGAAGTGATCGCGCTTGGGCTCATCGCAGCGTACTTTCAACAGCGCCCCTTCAAGTTCCGGGTGCTGGAAAATCTTGTAGTTTTGACTTTCACGCAAAGGCGTAAGGCCATCTAAGTCAATCATTTTTCTAAATTCAGTCCTTGCTGTGGGAACGCAGGGTTTCTTGCCAGCCTTCAATATACTGCTGCCATAAAAATGTTACAATGCGGCCAGAGGGAACCTCGCGACAAGATGAAGGCATTGGCGATCAACAGCCGATGCAATCAAAACGGCGACGCGTTTGCAAAAATTACAGACCGCCTTCCAGCACGCGAAAATCTTTCTCAAGCCAGCGATATCTCGAATTGATCGGGTCGCAATAGTTCTGCTTGACCAGCCTGCTCAGCGCATTGTGAATAAGCCGCGATGTCGAGGCCGGATAGACATCGGTTGTAAACAGCGAAACCGTGCGCACGAAATTGCGCCCCGGAAAGGGTAGCGCCTTGATACTGTCGTGAAAGCGCTGCGCGCGCCCAAAGCTGGCGACCGTGGTGATGGCCCAACCGCTGCCTTCGGCGACCAGCCCGACAATCGATTGATTGCATTCCAGTTCAAACCTGTTTGGCAGGCTGAACTTGCTGCGGGTAAGTTGAACTTCGATCTGCTTTCCGATCGTGTAGTCGCGGGAATACCGCAGGAAAGGCAGATCAGCGTCCGATTTCAGCACGTCTTCGACCGTGCCGCTGTAGGCCTCGGGCAGAATGACGATGAAGGGATCGCGCAGCAACGGGTATTCAACCAGACCGTCCGTCTTTTCCGCAGGGCGTGTCGCCACCCCGGCGTCCAGTTTATGTTCCTGCAGCTTGGCAATGATCTCGTGGCTGGGGCGTGTGAAATGACGGAAATTGCAGCGCGGCAGAGCATGCGCCAGAAACCGGAACAGTTCGGGCGCGACCTGATTGTCGAAGTCATCGATCAACGCAAGCCGCAGCGCCGTTGCATGCTTCCAGTTTCCGGATCGTATTTCCGCCTCACCCCGTTTCAAAACGGTCAGACCTTCGCGCACATAGCGCGAGAATACCTCGCCTGCCGGGGTCAGCCCCATGGGTCTGCGGCCGTGATCCACCAGTTCCACGCCCAACGCGGTTTCAAGGCTGCGCAGGTGGTTCGACACGGTGCTGATGGACAGACCGGTTTCCGCCGCGACTTTTTGAATGGACCCCGATTTGGCGATCAACTGAAACACTTCCAGCCACCGAAGGCTCAGAGATTTCGACACGTGCTCTGTTTCCTCTGCTTCCATTCTTTCGAAAAAATCGAAACAGAGAATTCGGGTTTCGGCAAGTCCTAGCTGCGCACCCTGCTCATTTGCGGGTCATAGGGTGATGGCGCAATCACGCTGGCGCTGGGGAGCATTCCGCACATATCGATCTTCATTTCCGTACCTTGCCGGGCCAGTTCTGGATCGACAAAGGCATAGGCCAGATTCAGCCCGGTCCTGTGACCCCAGTCGCCGGACGTGACCGTTCCAACCACCTTGTCGCCGATGATGACCGACGCGCCGGGATGCGCCGGGGCGGTTTGATTGTCGACCTGCAGCGTCACCAACCGTTTCCGTGGCCCGGCGTGTTGCCTGTCCAGCAGGGCTTGCCGCCCGATGAAGTCGCCCTTGTCCAGCCTCACAAACCTGTCCAATCCCGTCTCAAAGGGATCAAACTCGGTGATCAGGTCCGCTTTCCAATGCAGGAAACCCTTTTCCATTCTCATGGACTCGACCGCCCGGGCACCGAAAAGTTGCAGATCCACAGAGGCGCCCGCCTGCCGAATCGCAAGGTAAGCCGCATAAAGCGAGGCATTTGGGACATGGATTTCATAGGCCAACTCGCCCGAAAAACTGACACTCATGACAGTGGCCAGAGCGATCCCCACGAAGCATTCTCGGACGCTGAGCCAGGGAAACGCCTCAGCCGACCAGTCGCCACGGGCGCAGGCCGTCAGAACCTTTCGTGCGTTGGGGCCTGCAAGAACAAGGATCGTCTGGTCGTTTGTCAGGCTGCGCAGTTGCACATCTTCGTCAGGCCGCACGTGCTGCGCCAGCCAGTCCATATCATGATATTCACTGGCCGCCGCCGATCCGTACCAAATGCGTTCAGGGCCCCGGTCGCTGGCTGGCAAGTTGGCAATCGTCGCCTCGGCCTTGACCATGCCCTGATGGTTCAGCAAGTAGCCCAGACCGACCCGCCCCTCGCGTTTGGACACGGTCCCGCAGAACATGCGATCAAGGAATCTGTGACGATCCGCGCCGGTGATTTCGATGCGGTTGAACCCGTTGACCTCGGCCAGCCCGACATTGGTTTGCACATTTCGGACCTCAGCCGCTACAACATCAAAAGCTTCGTCAAAATCGAAACTCAGGGACGGCGTGAAATCCGGATCGGGCTTGATGTAGTCGACCCGCTCCCACCCGTTGACCACGGTGAACTCTGCACCCTCGGCGGCCAGAATCGGGGTCAGGGGTGTTGTTTTTGCCGGGCGGCCAGCCGGGCGGTGTTCATGCGGGAAGTGAAACCGGAATTCGTTCTGGTAGTCTTCGATAGCCTTCAGCGCCGTCAATTCCACGTTCGCGTGCCCGGTAAAGCGGCGCGGATCAAGGCACCACGTGTCGTAACAGGCCTCGCCATGCACGATTTGTTGGGCCAGCAGCCATCCGTGGCCCCCGCCCTCGCCCAGGCCCGCACGCAGGCCGATGATACAGAACGCGTTTCGCTTGCCCGCAATCGGCCCCACCAAAGGCGCACCATCGATGGTGTAGGTGATCGGGCCATTGACGACAGTGTGAATGCCAACCTCCATCAGCGCGGGCATCCGCGCAAAGGCGCCTTCCAGCACATCGGTCACGCGATCCAGATCGTCGGGGCATAGGGCATTGATAAAATTCGGGTCGATCCCGTCCATGCCCCAGGTCTTGCAGTCCTGTTCATAGAACCCGACCAGCAGCCCGTTCTTTTCCTGACGGCAGTAATAGTCGCTGATCGGGCATCTGAGCAGCGGCATGCGATGGCCAGCCTCGCGAATGGCCGGTATTTCCTCGGTCAGGAAATACTGATGTTCCATCGACGCGACCGGATGGTGCACGCCCATCATCGCGCCGACCTCGTTCACGCGGTAACCGCAGGCGTTAACGACGATGTCGCAGTCGATATCCCCATGTTCGGTCTGTACGGTCCATGTGTCATCGTCGTGCTGCACCAGGCCTGTAACGGGCGTGTTGCGATACACCTCGGCCCCGGCTTTGCGCGCCCGTCGCGCCAGCGCCTGACACAGTTGGGCCGGATCGATGTCACCATCCAACGGATCCCACAAGCCGCCGATCAGGTTGTCGGTGGAAATCAACGGGTGCCGACGGGCGCATTCTTCGGCATCTATCACTTCAAAATGCACATCCATGCCCCGCGCCATCGAGGCAAAATGGCGATAGCCCTGCATCTGCGCCTCGGTGTTGGCAAGGCGAATGCCGCCGTCGCCGTGGTGGTAGTTGATAGGATAATCCGGGTCGTCAGCCAGTTCCTTGTACAGCCGGATCGAATGCGTTTTCAGCCCGACCATTGTCTGGTTCATGCCGAAATTCGTGACCTGCGCAGCCGAATGCCACGTGGTCCCGGATGTCAGTTCATTCCGTTCCACCAGAACAACGTCCGACCAACCCTCCTGCGTCAGATGGTACAGAGTCGAACATCCGGCAATCCCTCCACCGATGACAACGACCTTGGTGCGCGATTTCATCAGCCTGGCTCCTTTATGCCTGTGCAATTCTTGGGGAAAAAGGCACCATCCCAGCAATGCGGGTTTTGTGGGTTTGGGAAAATCGAATCTCAGGTATTAGAATTCGAAAACCCCACCTTCGCTTTTGCCGGTTGCGTTCGTTGATATTTAACATACCCAAAACCCATACCGGAGAGCCCGAAGATGTCATCAGAAGGCAGCAGAAGAAGCGGCCGCCGCGCCCGTATCGCGCAACGTGCGGCCAAGCCTGAATTCGACCCCTGCCCTCCGGGCCAGCGCGGAGGGTCGTTTCGCCCGTTGGCCGAGGCCGAGATCGCCCTGATCCACGACACCGCATTGCGGCTGCTTGAAACGCTCGGGATGGGAAATGTCCCGGATCGGCTGCGCCGCGACCTGCTGGCGGGCGGAGCACAGACGGGCGAACAGGACAGGCTGCTGTTTCCGCGCGACATGGTTGAAAACGCCGTCGCTTCGGCGGCCAAGAGCTTTGTGTTTCACGGACGGGATGAAAACCGTTCGATCGAAGTTAGCGGAGATCGCGTGTTTTTCGGAACCGGCGGCGCTGCGGTGCAGACGCTGGACATGGGCACGGGCCTCTACCGTCCTGCCACGTTGACCGATCTGCATGATTTCACGCGCCTTCAGGATGTGTTGGATAACGTCAGCTGGTTCACCCGGTGCTGCGTTGCGACCGATGTGCCGGACGTTTTCGATCTGGATCTGAACACGGTTTACGCTTTGGTGAAAAACACGACAAAACCCATCGCGACCTCATTCACGCTTGCCGAACACGTCGCCCCGATTGTCGAAATGCTGGACATTGTCGCGGGCGGTCCGGGCGCGTTTTCCAAGCGTCCCTTTCTGAAAGCCCATATCAGCCCGGTGATCTCACCCCTGCGCTATGGCGAGGATGCGGTGGATGTCGTCTACGAATGCGTCCGGCACAATATCCCGATGTCCTGCATTACAGCGGCTCAGGCCGGGGCGACGGCCCCTGCGACTCTGGCCGGGTTCCTTGCGCAGTCATTGGCGGAAACATTGGCCAGCCTCGTGATGGTAAATACGATCCAACCGGGCTTTCCGATGGTCTTCTCAAACTGGCCCTTCATCGTCGACCTCAGAACCGGAGCGTTCGCGGGCGGCAGCGGCGAGACCGCGATCCTGAATGCCGCTTCGGCGCAGATCATCAACTGGCTGGGACTACCCTCGGGCGTTGCGGCGTCGATGACGGATGCCAAGGCAATCGATGCGCAATACGGGGCTGAAAAGGGCATGACCTCACTGGCCGCTGCCTTGGCGGGGGGTAATCTGATCTATGAGAGTTCGGGTATGACGGCCTCATTGCTGGGCGCGAGTTTCGAAGCTTTCGTTCTGGACAATGAGATGCATTCGCACACCTATCGCGCCCTTCGCGGTATTGAAGTAACCGAAGAAAACCTTGGCTTCGACGCCATTTGCCAATCCGTACTGGGCGACGGTCATTTCCTTGGCAGTTCCCATACCTACGCCGCGATGGAGCGGGATTACTTCTACCCCACGCTCGCTGATCGCAATGAACCCCGAACGTGGGAACAGGATGGTGCCAAAGACGCCTGGACCACCGCCCGCGACCGCGCGCAAGAGATTTTGGGAACGCACCACCCCGAATACCTGACGCCCGAGCAGGACGCAGAAATCCGCAAGCGATTTCGGATTTTGGCCTGACGGAATCGCCAATCTTCTGCTTGCACGCATGCCGGTACAGGATAGGCTCGGCGCTGAATATGACGGAGAAGAACAGATGGCAGACGATTTCTTTCAACCGGTTTCGGCGATGGAACTGGCCCGGTTTGCCGGTGTTCCGACCTTCATGCGCCTGCCCCAGTTGTCTAAGGATCACGCCCGGTTTGGCGAGGTCGAAATTGGCCTGGTCGGCCTGCCCTGGGATGGCGGTACGACCAACCGACCGGGCGCGCGGCATGGCCCTCGGCAGTTGCGCGATTTTTCGACGATGATCCGGGCGATGAACCCGGTTACGGGCATAGCGCCGTTTTCGTTGACCAATTGCGCGGACCTTGGGGATGTCGCGCCCAATCCGGTTGATATCGGTGACACTCTGCAACGCATAACCGCGTTCTATGCCGATCTTGTGCAACGCAAAATCGTACCGCTGACCGCCGGAGGCGACCACCTGCCAACCCTGCCGGTCCTGCGCGCGCTTGCAGCCGATGGCCCGTTAGGCCTGATCCAGTTCGACAGCCACACCGATCTGTTCGACAGCTATTTCGGAGGCCACAAATTCACCCACGGCACCCCCTTTCGACGCGCGGTCGAAGAAGGGCTGGTCGATCCCAAGCGCTTCGTTCAGGTCGGCATCCGGGGCACCGCCTATAACACCGAAGATATCGAATGGGGCGAGGTTCAGGGCATCCGCATCATTCGTATCGAGGAACTGTTCGACCGGGGCATCGACGATGTCATGGCCGAGGTTCGCCAGATTGTCGGCACCGCCCCCACCTACTGCACCTACGATATCGATTTTGTTGATCCGGCATTTGCACCGGGGACCGGCACGCCTGAAGTCGGTGGTCCCAACAGTTTCCAGGCGCAGCAGGTCATTCGCAAAATGTCCGGGCTGAACCTTGTCGGGGCCGATCTGGTCGAGGTGGCTCCGCCGTTCGATCCCAGTGGAGGAACCGCCTGGCTGGGAATCTCACTGATGTTCGAACTGCTTTGCGTGCTGGCCGAGGCCGTCGATGCGCGCCGGGCTACTTAGCCGCGACGTTTTCGGCGATCATCGAGATCATCTCGTACATGACAGCAGCCGCTGTCAACGCGGTGATGTTGTTCGGGCTGTCCTTTGTGGGCATCATGCAGACGACGTCTCCGCCCACGATGTTCAGACCACGCGCCGCGCGCAGGATGCCGACGGCCTCGTCAATGTCGAACCCCTTTTCGCCGGGTTCCAGATTGGAAACCGCAGGCGCGACTGTGGGATCAAGGCAATCCAGATCAAACGTGATATAGACCGGACGATCCCCCAGAACATCCCGCGTCTGGTCGATCACATCCTCAAGCCCGCGCTGGCGAAACTCGCGCATCGTTACGATGTTGTAGCCATAGTCGTAAGACGGCTGTAGCCAGTCCAGACTGCGCGGATGTCCCCTTAGCCCGATCTGCATGGACCGGGTCGGATCGACCTGCCCCTGATCCGCAAGATAAGCCCCCCAATGGGCGGCAGATTTCTTGGCCCCGAGGAAGTGATCGACCTTGGTGAACACATCCGTATGCGCATCCAGATGCAGAAAGCTGATCGGTTCACCGCCCGCCAGTTTTCCGCCGCCCAAAGCCTGCACAATCCCCCCAGTTATCGAGTGATCGCCGCCAACTGACACCGGGCGCGCGCCTGCCTCGTCAATGTCCTTGTAGAACGCGGTGATGCGCTCGATACAGTCTTCGTTGTCATTGGCGCGTGGAAACGGCACGTCCCCCACATCGGCAATCTTTGCGCTGTTCCACGGGTCGGTTCCAAACACCGAATGCACCCGGCGCTGCACCGCCGAGACATGACGCAAGGCCCTTGGTCCCAGATGCTGATCCCGCTCGGTCGTCCCGTTACCGGTCGAGTGCGGAACACCGACCAGCGCAATATCCTGCCCCTGCGGCCCTGTATTCGGACAGCGGAACAGGGTGGGGACACCCCACCAATACAGGTTTTCCATCATCGACTGCTCGTAACGATCCGTCATGCCATACCCCTTGAACAAAAAAACACCCCCGGCAGGGCCGGAGGTGCGTATGCCATCAAATTTTCTCGTCTTCTCGCCGGAAGGCGCCCTGAACGATACGGTCGATGACCATCGCGCAGAACAGGATCGCAAAGCCGCCCAACAGGCCCGGACCCTTGGCGGCGTATTGCAGCGCCTCAAGGATTTCCTTGCCCAGCCCGCCGCCGCCGATGAGCGAGATGATCACCACCATCGACAGGCACATCAGGATCGTCTGGTTCACCCCGGTCATGATCGACGGCAAGGCCAGCGGAATCTCGACATCCTTCAGCAATTGCCATTTCGAGGCTCCAAAGGCCACGGCGGCCTCTTTGATACTGTCGGGCACGCCTTTCATCCCCAAAGCCGTCAGGCGGATCACCGGCGGCATGCCGAAGATGATCGTTGCCAGAATACCCGGCGGGTTGCCGGTGCCGAAAAAGGCGATGATCGGGATCAGGTACACAAAGGCCGGCAGCGTCTGCATCAGGTCCAGCACCGGTTCCGCTGCGCGATAGGCGCGCTGGGATTTGCCGAACCAGATGCCCAGCGGAATGCCGAAGACGACGCACAGCAGCACCGCCGCACCCACCAGTGCGACCGTTTCCATCGCCACATCCCAATAGCCAAGCAGCGCGATATAGGCCAAGGACGACGCGGTAAAGATCGCGACCCGAGGACCCGCCGCGCGCCACGCCGTGACACAAATCACCAGCATGACAACCGGCCAGGGTGAGCCGATCAAGGCAATCGTCAGCGCATCCAGAACCGAGCGGACACCCGCGACGATCCCGTCAAAGATATCGCCACCCGCCAATGCAGCGGCGTCAATCCGCGCCTCCATCCACGATGCCAGAGACGAGTACAATGTCCCACCGCCGTCACCCAGGAAAAGCGCCGACACCTCTTGCTCCGGGAATGCGTCCAGCAATGGAAGCGAGGCGTTTACGGTGAACTTGTACACGATCAACGGCCCAATCGCCGCGATCAGAACAGCGCCCAGCACAATGTTTCGGGTGGACCGGCCGCTTTCGACGCGCGCCGGATTGACCCGCCATTTCGAGTACTGTTTTTCATACACCCGGTCGGCATAAAAGCCCTGCACCAGTTTGAACACCACCAGCATCAGCAGGCCGGTGATCAGAATTCCGGATGCTTCGGACTGCGCGGCCAATGCCCTTTCCAGACTGGTATCTGCCGCCTTTTGGATATTCTCGGCCATCCGCGTAAAGCGGTCGATATCGGATTGCTCTGTCGCCGCTGCGGCGCGGTCCAGAAACTCTTGCGCCCGCGACTGCTGAGTGGCCGCCCGGTCGGCGAATTCAGCGCCGGGGTTGCCCCACAAGCCGCGCCCGATCTGGACCCAGGCGATGATTTCAAGGATCAGAAATGTCCAGAACATCCCCCAGACAGCGCGCGACGCCGACCAGAACGGCCCCAGAACCGCCGCCCATATATTGAACGTGTTCGGCACGGCGCTGGTGGCGTCATGGATCTTGTGGAAGGTTTTGACGTAGTAGTCCCCGTTTGGACCAGCGAATTCGTGGATCGACCTGTCAAGCGCGTCGCGGTCGACCTCGATATCCGAGGCAGCAGTGACCTGTATTTCTGCGGTCATGTCAGTCATTCTTGCTTGCCTCCCTGAATTCCGCGCAGCAGGCGCGGTTTGGTCACGACGCCAACATCGGCCCCGGCATCGGTGATGACGACCGGCATGTCGGTGTTCACGGCCAAATCAATTAGCTGGTCCAGATCCGCCGCCTCATCAGCGCGCGGCGCGCCCTCCAGCGGGCCGGAATAGCTGGCGACGGGTTCCATGATCGAATGCGCCTTGACGAGTTTCAGCTTCGAGATGCCCTGCACAAACTCGCGCACATAATCGTCGGCGGGGTTCATCACGATATCCTCGGGCGTGCCGATCTGAACGATGACACCGTCCTTCATGATCGCGATCCGGTGGCCGATGCGAATGGCCTCATCCAGATCGTGAGTGATGAACAGGGTCGTTTTCTTCAGCTGCGCCACCAACGCCTTGAACTGGTCCTGAAGCTGCAGCCGGATCAACGGGTCAAGGGCCGAGAATGGCTCGTCCATCAGCAGAACCTCGGGGTCCGAGGCCAGCGCGCGGGCGATACCCACACGTTGCTGCATCCCGCCGGACAGTTCCTTGGGCAGCCGGTCCTCATACCCGGTCAGGTTCACCAGCCCAAGTGCGTGGTCCGAAACAGCCCACCGTTTGGATTTCGAAACCCTGCGGATTTCCAGCGGGTAAGCCACGTTGTCGCGCACCGAACGGTGCGGCATCAGCGCCATATGCTGAAACACCATACCGATCTGCTGGGCGCGAATGCGCCGCAACTCGGTTTCGGATATTTTCGAGACGTCATGCCCGAGGATTTCGATCTTGCCCGCCGTCGGCTCGATCAGGCGGTTCACATGGCGCACCAGTGTCGATTTGCCCGAACCAGACAGGCCCATGATACAAAAAATCTCGCCGCGCGAGACCTCAAAGCTGGCATCCTGCACGCCCACCACGCAGCCGAATTGTTCAAGGACTTCGGGCTTGGTCAGCCCTTCCTTCAGGACAGCCTCCATCGCTTCGGGCGCGCGGTTGCCAAAAATTTTCCAGACATGTTCAAGTTTTACGACGGATTCGTCCATTAGCCCCCCATAAGGCGTTGTTTTGCCAGACAGATAGGAAAAGGGCCGCAGCGAGGGTTCGCCACGGCCCCGAATGCTGGGTCAGTTGGTCAGCCAGCCGATAACGGTGTCTTCGTTTTCAGACACCCACTGCCGGGCGAAATCAGCCGCCTCGACATTGTCCACCGCCAACGCCTTGCCCATCGCGCTCAGGTCGTCGCCCTGCATCTGATAGTTGCGGAACAGAGCTGCCACTTCGGGGTAAGCCTCTTCCAGTTCCTTGGCATAGTGCAGATGCAACGTGGCCCCGTTCCATGCGGTCGAGGCTTCGGACTTCGCCAGCCAGTCCGGATCATCGGTTGGCTGCACGATGGTCCAGGTGGCGGGATCATGAGCCGGCTCTTCCAGAACGGTCAGATCCTGCGTCACGAAGATATAGTGCGGGCTATAGCAGAACCCGATCCATGGCTCTTCCGCCTTGGTCGCGTTCGCCAGATTTGCATACGCAATGGTTTCTTCATACTCGGTCATATCGAAAAGCTGATCATAACCGTATGACTTCGCGCGAATCTTTTCGACAACGGTCGAGGCCCATCCAGGCGCGCCGATCCAGACCTCGGGCGTGCCGTTCCCGTCGGTGTCGAAGATCGCGATCTTGTCCGGGTCGCTCAGGTCGTCGATGGATTTGATGTCATGCTTCTCGGCGATATAGGTCGGAACGCACATACCCTGCTCGGCCTGAACCGGTTTGTCGTTCATCACAACGGTGCCGTTATCCTTGACGTAAGTGTCGTGCAGGTTCTGCTGGTTCGGCATCCAGACCTCGGGGTGGACATGCATCGATCCGCTGTCCATCGCCTCGAAAACGATCGGGTTGGTGCCGTTCTGAAGCTCTACGTCCAGGCCCAGGTTTTCTTCGATCACAAGCTCAAGGATATGCGCCGTTGCATTGACCGAAGCCCAGTTCGGAACCCCGATTACGATGTCAGCCGCAACAGCCGGCATGGCGACCGCCATCGAGGCGCCACCCAAAAGCATCGATAGTTTGTTCATTCGATTTCTCCATGTTGAACATCTTAAGCGCACCAGACAGGTCCATCCGCCCGGCGGCGCGCTTTGGTTCTTAGTCGGCTGACACTTTCCTTGTGCTTTTGTCTTGTGCCTTGTTTTGCCGACTAAACATCTAAAGTGAAACATGCACGACCCGCCGCCATCAAGCGCCACTTAAGGCAAAGCTTGCATATGCGAAATTCATGGAATGAAGTTTCGATTTTTCAGAAATACTTGGACTTTATCGGTCGGTGCCAGACCACGCGAGCGTGCCTGTCATCAGAGCACCGATTTCGCGCCATCCGCAGCCACGGCAGGCTTTCTGGCTGAACGAAAGTAAGTGGCGGAGAGACAGGGATTCGAACCCTGGAGACGGTTTCCCGCCTACACACTTTCCAGGCGTGCGCCTTCGACCACTCGGCCACCTCTCCGTGCCGGCGATAATTGGACTATCGCCCAAGGATTTGCAAGGGGTGAATGGGGCGAATTTCAACCTTTGCCGGTCGGATCGAAAACACCCCTAAATCTCATCCCCATCCCCGTCGGACAGGTCGGCTTCGGTCATGTCGACCGGGGACGATGATGGTGTCTTTGGTTGATCGCTTTCAACCTTGGCAGCCGGTTTTGCGGGCGAAGCCGGGGCACCCAGAGCTTCCGGGTTACGCAGCCACACGTCACGCTGGGCAAAGGGAATTTCAATGCCTTCTTCAACGAAGCGCCTGTTGATTTCGTGGTTCATGTCGGACTTGACCGACAGGACCCAGTTCACGTCCCGCAGGATCGCCCTGATCTCAAAATCCAGAGAATCCGCTCCAAAGCCCTGAAACACGACGCTTGGCGCAGGATTGGCAAGAACCATGGGATGGTTGTTGGCAATCTCTCCCAGAATTTTCTCGACCCGCCGCGTATCTGTCCCATAGGCGACGCCAACCGGCACGATCACGCGACCGACGGTATTGCCGCGTGTGTAATTCGTGACGACCCCGCTGATAAGGTCCGAGTTCGGGACGATGACATCGGTTCTGTCGAAGGTTTCGATCCGTGTCGAGCGGACCGAGATGTCGCGCACATAGCCCATCATCCCGTTCACATCGATCCAGTCCCCTTTCGAGATCGGACGCTCCACAAGCAGGATGATGCCCGAGACGAAATTCGACACGATGGTCTGCAGACCAAAGCCGATCCCGACCGACAAGGCACCGGCAACGATGGCCAGCGACGACAGATCGAACCCGGCGACCACGATTGCCGATAGCGCGGCCAGAAAGACCCCGACATAGCCGGTGCCTGCCACGATTGCGTTCTGCCCACCCGGATCGATTGTGGTTTTCGGCAACAGGGAATTGCGTAACCCGCTTTGCAGCAACCGCGTCAGCCCGTAGCCGATGGTAAATATCACCACGAAGGTGAAGAAGTTGCTGGGCGAGATGGTGACGCCACCGATATCGAAACCCAGCAACAGCCGCGACCAGGCCTCGGACAGGTCGGTTTCGCGCGCGCCCCAATAGATCGCCAGAACAGGCAGAGCCAAAATCGCCATCGCAAAGCCGATGAGCACGGCGAACAGCGACTCTTTCGCCGTCTCACCCTGCCCGGTGATCCAACCGTAGACCGCGGTCAGGAACCGCTGCACGATCACCAGCGCTGCGATCAGGACCAGAGACCTGACTGCCGGATAGACGATGGCTTCGGCGGCATTCGTGTACCCCACGACGGCCAGAATCGGACTGACAATTCCCAGCAGGAACAGGGCGCGGCGCAAAAATTCGATCAGTTGGCCCAACCCCGCACCACGCGTGGTGGCGGTTGGCTCGTCGGAAGTGGCCGCGGTCTCGGAACTACGGACCTTTCGGACGCGCAGCAGCACCAGCGCCGTGGCGACGGTGACAGGGAAACCAACCACCGCCCGGGTCGCGTCCGAGATGTTTTCGATCTGATCGAACAGATCCACCATTTCGTGCAGGATCAGCAAGATCGCCAGCAGGTCGAGGTAGACCCGTATCTCGGCCACGCGATTGGCGCTCAGCCGTTTGAACCCCTGCGCCTGTTGCAGCACAAAGACCTGACGGCCAATCCAGTCGTAGTAAAGAATGATCGCCGCCCAATACGGCACTTTTTCAATCAACAGCGTGCCGCGAAAACCCGGCACGCCGGTCAGGACAATGGCTTCGACAATCAGCCAGACGCCCAGCCAGGGCAGGATAATGCGCAGCAGCGAGGTCAGAAAGGTCCAGACCCCACTGCCCTGCCCGCCCAACCGGCGCATGTAACTCGCGGCCAGTTCGGACCACGTTTTTCCGTAGAACAGCAGGACACCGGCGAATAAGACCAGCAGGAAGATTCCCAGACCCTGATTGCGCAGCTTTTCGTGAACCACATCGGTCTGAAAGTTGTTGCGGGCCTCGTTGAACAGGCTGCGCGCGGCCTCGACGATATCCTGCCAGGCCGGTCCCCAATAGACCGGATTGATCGGGGATGGGCCACGTTCCAGCAGTTCTTTCTTTTGGCGATTCCGCAGCAAATGATCGATCTCGGTGATCAGACCATTGGCGCGGCTGAACGCCTCTTCCGAGATGATTTTCGGCACCTGAAGCGCGTTCAGCTGTTCTTCCAGATGGGCGCGCAAATTTGCGATGTCTTCGGGTTCGGCCACATCCCCTTCGGGCTTGGGCCCAAGCGCGTCCAGCTGCGCCTCAAGCGTCTGAATGCGTTCGGTATTGGCCCCCCGCGCGCTGTTAAACTCATCCCGGTAGCTGTGGATTTTCGCCCGCAGATTCTCGAGCGTCGCATTCGGGGCGCGGTCGGCCTCGATCATGGATTCGGCAAGATCCGCCGTCTTGATCCAGCCCTGATAATATTCGCTTTGATCGTCGTTTAGTTGGGCCGCAACGGGGCCGCCCAGAACAATCAGGCATGTCAGGACAAGCGCAAAAAACCAGCGGACCCGCCGCAGCATCATACGTCCTCGAAGACGCCGGGAATGCTGCGCGGGGCTTCGGTCATCCAGTCGGGAACCGGCAGTTCCTTTTCGCGCAGGAATTCAGGGTTGAACAGCTTGGACTGGTAGCGCGTGCCATAGTCGCACAGGATGGTCACGATGGTATGGCCCGGCCCCAGATCCTTGGCCAGACGCACCGCGCCCGCCATGTTGATCGCGGTCGAGCCGCCCATGACAAGGCCCTCGTCGCGCAGCAGATCAAAGATGTAGGGCAGCGCCTCGTTATCGGTCATCTGATAGGCATAGTCCGGCTTGAACCCTTCAAGGTTCTTGGTGATGCGCACCTGCCCGATCCCCTCGGCGATCGAGCCACCCTCCATCGCGATCTCTCCGGTGGTGTAATAGGAATACAGCCCCGCCCCCATCGGATCGACCAGAGCGATCTTGACGCCCTTGGGCTGCAACGCATCCGCCACACCGGCCAACGTACCGCCCGACCCCACGGCAGACACAAAACCGTCGACCTTGCCACCAGTCTGTTCCCAGATTTCCGGCCCGGTGGTTTCCACATGCGCCTGCCGGTTGGCCACATTGTCGAACTGATTGGCCCAGATCGCGCCATTGGGTTCGGTTTGCGCCAGTTCCTCGGCCAGACGGCGGGAATAGTGCACAAAGTTGTTCGGGTTGCGATACGGCGCGGCCGGAACCTGCACCAGTTGCGCCCCGGCAAGGCGCAGCATGTCTTTTTTCTCTTCCGACTGGGTTTCGGGGATCACGATCACGGTCTTGAACCCCATCGAGGCCCCGACCAGCGCCAAGCCAATGCCCGTGTTGCCCGCCGTACCTTCGACAATCGTGCCGCCCGGTTTCAGCTCGCCCCGCGCGACCGCATCCCGAATGATGTAAAGCGCCGCGCGGTCTTTCACGGACTGGCCGGGGTTCATGAACTCGGCCTTGCCGAGGATTTCGCACCCGGTCTCTTCACTGATGCGGCGCAGCCGGATCAACGGTGTTTTTCCTACTGCGTCGGCAAGGTCTCGTGAAATGCGCATGGCACCCTCATGTCATTTGGTATCAAAGGAGATTTACAGCCGCGATCCAACAACCACAAGCGCGATAGTCAGGACCGCAGCCGGTCGCGGTGGCGCGCCAGCCAATGCGACAGGTTCAGCAGTTGTAAGTCCTTGAAAACATGCCGATCAACCATGTCGATAAATTCATCGTAAGGCAGGATCCGGCTGCGAATGTCCTCGCCCTCGGCCTCCACCCCACCGGCTTCTGCCGTTTTGGTCAGATCGCCCAACCCGACATAGAAATACAAGTAGCCCGTGGACGACCCGCTTGAGGAATAAGCCCCGCCGGCATATTCCAGCGCGTCAACCTTGACGCCGGCCTCTTCCATCATCTCGCGATGCGCGGCCTGTTCGGGCGTCTCGCCGGGGTCGATCATCCCCGCGACGGCTTCCCACAACCAGGGTTCCGGATCGTCGATCAAATAGACCGGAGGTCTGAACTGTTCGACCAGCAGAACCAGATCGCGCACAGGGTCGTAGGGCAGCACAGCCACGGCGCTGCCCTGCATCAGGCTGGCGCGTTTCAGAACCGGGCCCATGGTGCCATCATGCTGGCGGTGCTGAAGATCGATTTCCTCCATCCCGAAATAATCGACATAGGCGCGTTTGTGGCGATGCACGATCACGTCCTTGGCGGGATCTCTGGGATCACCGGTTTTGCGTTGCCGCGCCATCAGCTTGGCCCAGGCACGGGTCTGAATGGCCCGCACATTGCGCACCATGTCCTGCGGATCGATACGCCCGAAATAGGCCATCTCTTCTTCGGCGGCCAGAACGGTCAACTCGCCCCGGGCATCCACCCAATCTTGCAGCGACCACACATCGCCTGCCGTCCATGTGCCCGGGGCCGGAAAAAAGACCTGTGCTTCGGCGCGTGTTCCATCGTCCAGATTCACCTGCAGCGGTTGCAGATCATAATCGAACCCGCCTTCGTAATAGGCCAGCCGCTCGATGTCGCCCTTAGTCAGGCCGCGAACAAAAAGCCCCTGCGCCGTGCCGCCCGGTTCCTTGCGGATCATCGGGAAATCCTGCCCCTGCACCGCGCGCACGCAATGATCCGGAAGGCGCGCTGAAAATGTCTGCAGCGAGGACGCCTCGCGCCCGAGGACACGTTCAAGAAGCGGTACGTGCCGCAGCGTGCCGTAGAAGAACAAATCTGACACGGAATGATACTCTCATGTTGGGGATGCAGTTTACCGCCAGCGGCGGCCCGCTTCTTCGGTTGCCAGACCGGCGATCAAAGCCCCGACGGCCAGCGTGATCAGAATTTCCGGAACCAGCAATTGCTGGCCGAATTCGATGCCGATGACGAAAATGGCTTTCACAGCCTCGAACGGGCCGTCATAGCGATGGCGCATCGCTAGGCGGAACATCTCGTTGCAGCCCTGCACGAACAGGGCCCAGAACACCAGCGAGGCCACACCCGTCAGGCCATTGTTTACGCCCGCTGTCCAACCCCTGCCCGCGCGCTTGCCCATGATGGCCCAGCCGCAGATCCAGCCCAACGCGATGTTGACGTACACGAAATAGCCATAGTCTTTGCCCTCGTCCCCGTTGTCCATGATCATGCCGGACACGATAAAGGCCACCACCACAAGACATACAGCGGCAACTAATCGCGGGGCATTGGGCATTCCGGGGTCCGTTCGTTAACTTGGCTTTGCTATTGTGATCTGTGTCACATCGCAATTACCGGTGTCAAAGGCTGCGCCGCATGCGGTCAAATAATAATTCCACATGCGGCGAAAACGCTCATCAAACCCCAATTCCGAAATCTGATCCCATTTGTCATTGAACGTGTCGTACCAACGGCGCAGCGTCAGGTCGTAACTCTGGCCGAACTCCTTGGATCGCACGACGTTGAGACCGGCCTGATTGATCTCTTGTTTCAGGATTGTGGGTGACGGCAACATGCCACCCGGAAAGATATATTTCTGAATGAAATCAACGCCGTTTTTGTAAAAGTCCCACCGGTGATCGCCGACGGTGATGATCTGCAGCGTGGCCTGCGCGCCCGGCTTCAGCCGCTCTCGCACCGTTTCGAAATAGACCGGCCAGTATTTCTGGCCAACCGCCTCGAACATCTCGATCGAGGCGATGCCGTCATATTCGCCGCGCTCATCACGGTAATCCTGCAGCTTGAACTGAACAAGATCGGAAAGTCCTGCGTTTTCAATTCGTTTTTTGGCGAACTTCAACTGTTCCTTGCTGATGGTCAGACCCGTGACCCGCAAGCCACGCTCTTTGGCGGCATATTCCGCGAAACCGCCCCAGCCGCAGCCGATTTCAAGGATGTGATCGCCGGGTTTGGCCCCCATCTCATCCACAAGGCTGGCATACTTGGCGGTCTGCGCCTTCTCAAGGCTCTCCTGCCCGGTTTCGAACAAGGCGCTGGAATAGGTCATCGTGTCGTCTAGCCACAGACCGTAGAAGTCATTTCCCAGATCGTAGTGGTACGAGATATTCTTTTTCGCCTGCGTACGATTGTTTCGATGCAGCCAGAACCGCAGCCGCTCATAAGCCTGCACAAGAAACCGCCCGGTGAAACCGTCATAAACCGTTTCCGTGCCCAGATGCACGAGATCCATGAAAGAGCGCAGGTCGGGCGTGCTCCAATGGCCGTCCAGATACGCGTCAGAAAACCCCAGTTCGCCCTCGCGGATCAAGCGCGCGAACACGTCGCCGTCATGGATATCGACCTGCGCGACGGGCCCCGGCTTTTCACCTTCGCTGCGGAAGGTGCGGCCATCGGGCAGAGTGATGTCCAGCCGCCCGGACTCCATCTTGCCCAGCATTCTGAACACCTGCGCGAAATATCTGGGCAGGTTTTTCTGCCCCTCGGTGGTTGTCAGGATCATCCGCTCTCCCCTCTGCGGTCTGTGATAAAAGCTAGGGCGGGATTCCGTTTGTGGCAAGTTTTCAATTCCTTACCGGCTTTTTCGGCCTTCATACGCCGCAAGCGCGCGGCGACGCCCCTCAGCCAGATCAACAACGGGCGGTGGGTAGTCGGCACCGCGCCGCAATCCCCATGAGACCGGCACCGCATCGAAATAGGAAAGCGCCGTTTCGGTCGGATCGGCTCGCCCTTCAGCGATCCAGCGCCGCAGATAGGACCCGTTTGGGTCGAAACGTTCTTGCTGAGTCTGCGGGTTGAAGATCCGAAAAAAGGGTGAGGCATCCGGGCCGGACCCGGCCACCCATTGCCAACCCATCGCATTGGCCGCCGGGTCCCAGTCGATCAGGCAGTCCTCGAACCACTGCATTCCGATTTTCCAATGAGTCATCAGGTGCTTGGTCAGATAACTTGCCACAATCATGCGGGCGCGGTTGTGCATCCGGCCCGTGACGTACATTTCGCGCAGACCTGCGTCGACAACGGGAATGCCGGTTCGGGCCCGCCGCCAAGCTGTGACATGCTGGTGTCCGGCATCCTCATTCCATGGAAACGCGTCCCAGTCCGGCTTCCAGTTCCCGGTCAGCAGATGCGGCGTGTGATACATCAGGTGATACGCAAACTCACGCCACACAAGTTGGCGCAGGAACGCCCCGGTCCCCGGCGTGCCCATCATTGCGGCGCGCTGGACGAAGTGCCAGACGCTGCGCGGCCCGATTTCCCCCAATGACAGGTATTCCGACAAGTTGGACGTGCCATCAAGGTCCAGCCGGTCCCGATTATCGGAATACTGGCCGACATTAGTCAGGAACGCGTTCAGATGCTCATGAGCCGCGTGTTCACCCGGTTGAACATAGGGGCGCACAACCTGCGCACCGCGCTGCATTCCGGCCCCCATGGCCCAATCGTCAAGCCTGTCGGACGCAAGCCATGCATCAGGCGCGTTCAGCCGGGATGGGGGCGCATTTGGGGCCGGAACGTCCCGGTCCTGCACCGCCCGCCACATCGGCGTGAATACGCGAAAGGGTTGGCCGGTTTTGGTGGCAACCGTCCACGGTTCGAACAAAAGGTGCCCTGCGAATGACTTCGCATTCACTCCAGAGGCAGGCAGGGAAGATTTGACCTTGGTATCCCGCGCAATCGCGTCCGGGTCATAGGCGCGGGTCCAGTAGACATCCTTCGCCCCCGTCTCGGCCACCAAACGCTGTAGTTCGCGCAAGGCCTCGCCCCGGCGCAGGATCAGGCGGCTTCCCAGTTGTTTCAGCGCGGCAGAAAAGACCCCCAGCCCCTGCCCCAGACGCCATTTCGGGGCCGCGCCCAACCGCTCAGCAAGTTCGTCCAGAATGTAAACCGGAAGGATCGGACGGCCCGTTTCCACGGCCGCCTGCAATGCAGGGTGATCCGAGACACGCAGATCGCGCCGAAACCACAGTATGACCGGAGGTTGCGTATCCATGACTGCCCGCCTTTTTCCTGTTTACGAGGCAGGTCAAGGCCCGGATCATAAAACGCGATCAAGGGCTTCCAAAAGCTGATCAATCTCGTGCTTTGCCGTGTAATGCGTGAAGCTGACCCGCAACACGCCCTGCGCCGGATCGACCCCCATCGCCTGCAACGGACGCACGGCGTAGAAGTCCCCGCCACCGGCCATGATGTTGTGCTTTGCCAGTTCGGCGGCGACAGGTTCTGCCGGACAACTAAGCGCAACGGCAACGGTCGGAGCCCGCCGGGTGGCATCTGATGTACCGATCAAACGCACAGCGTTTCTGTCCTTCAAAGCATCCAGCACGGGTTGCAGCAACTCGACCTCATGCATTCGCATCAAGTCGTGAACAAAGGCCCCCTGCGCCGCTGCGCCGCTTTCTGGCCCGCCGTGATGCGCGCTCAAAGCCTCGATGTAATCCGCAATTCCGGCGCTTGCCGCGATCTGGGCGTGGTCCGGACCTGCCGGGGTGAACCTTTTGTAAAGTACATCGCCGTTAAAGTAATGCGCCTGGTTTGGCAGCAACTCTCCGACTGTGCGCCGGATGACCATCAGGCCCTGATGCGGGCCATAAGTTTTGTAGGCCGAGAACAGATAGATATCCGGCCCCAGATCGCCCACGTTCGGGAACCCGTGCGGCGCATAAGACACGCCATCGACGCAGACAAATGCGCCCGCCGCGTGGGCGATTGCCGTGATCTCGGTCACCGGATTGATCTCACCCACGACGTTCGAGCAATGCGGGAAACAGACCAGACGCACCTTTTCGTCCAGCAATTCCTCAAGGTCCTGCGGGTTCAGAGAGCCGGTCTCGGGGTCGATCTGCCATTCCCGCACCTCGACGCCATCATCCGCCAAACGCCGCCAAGGTCCGGAATTGGCCTCGTGATCCTGATTGGTCACCACAATCGCCTCGCCGGGGCTCAGCCACTGCCGGAACGCCTGCGCCAGAACATAGGTGTTTTGCGTGGTCGACGGGCCAAAGCTCAGCTCATCCGTATCGACGCCCAGAATTGCGGCCAATCGGGTGCGGGCCTCGTCCATCTCTTCGCCCGCCAGACGGCTGACCTCAAACGGGTGATCGGGTTGAACTTTACGCTGAACGTAGAACCGGGTCAGCCGGTCTATTACCGGCTTGCAGGTATACGAGCCACCCGCGTTTTCAAAAAACGCCTGCTCCTGCAGAGCGGGTTCGGAAAAGGCCGGGAATTGCGCCCGAACGAAATCGATATCCAGAGTGCTCATGGCCACTCACTCCTCATTCGTCTTGTAGAGATGCCTGCTGGCAGCGCCGGATATGTCGGACGTTGCAGCGGGTCTTCTGGTCTGGCCGAGTTAGGAATACGACAAGACTTCAGCCCTGAACTTTGGTGTATGTGCCCTCGCCCGCCAGAATGCCCCGGAACCCGCCCGGCTCATCCAGCCCGAACACAATCAGCGGAAGGTTGTTGTCGCGCGCCAGCGCAATGGCCGAGGCATCCATGACGCGCAACCGTTTGGCCAGAACATCGTCATAAGAAACAGTGTCATAGCGCACGGCGTCGGCGTGAACCTTGGGGTCTTTGTCATACACGCCGTCCACACCATTCTTACCCATGAAGATCGCCTGACAGGCCATTTCGTTCGCGCGCAGGGTCGCGGCGGTATCGGTGGTGAAATACGGGTTGCCGGTCCCGGCTGCAAAGATGCAAACCCGTTTCTTTTCGAGGTGGCGCACCGCGCGGCGGCGAATATAGGGTTCGCACACTTCATCCATGCGGATGGCCGAGATGACACGGGTGAACACTCCGATTTCCTCAAGCGCGGACTGCATTCCAAGCGCATTCATGACCGTCGCCAGCATTCCCATATAGTCCGCCGTCGTCCGCTCCATCCCCTGGGCCGAGCCGCTGAGGCCGCGAAAGATGTTACCGCCGCCAATGACCATGCAAATCTCAACGCCCAGATCGTGAACCGACTTCACCTCTTGCGCGATGCGCTGAACGGTCGGTGGGTGCAGGCCGAATCCCTGATCGCCCATCAACGCCTCGCCCGAGATTTTCAACATGACACGATTGTACTTGGTTTTCGGGGGTTCGGCGGTTTCGACGGGCTGGGAAAGGGTCATGTTGCGCTCCGGGCTGGCACGGGTTTATTTGCGGCGCAAAATGAAGCAAAAACACCGCAGGTTCAATGCGGATACTGAGGAATAAGGCAACCCGGAATGACCAATAGCCCGGCTGCGGATATTTGGGACAGGCTTCCGCCGATCCCGCAGGACAAGCCGGTGCTGATCGCCGGTCCGACGGCCTCGGGGAAATCCGCGCTGGCGCTGGAGATTGCCGACAGGTTCGGAGGCGTCATCGTCAATGCCGACGCCAGCCAGGTTTACGACTGCTGGCGGATCATCTCTGCACGCCCGTCGCCCGAGGAAGAAGCACGCGCGCCGCACAGGCTCTATGGGCATGTCGCCTATGATCAGGACTATTCCACCGGTCATTGGCTGCGCGAAGTGATCCCCCTGTTGGGCGCGGATCAGCGACCGATCATCGTTGGCGGCACGGGGCTGTATTTCACCGCCCTGACCGAAGGCATGGCCGAAATCCCCGCTACGCCGCAGGAAACCCGCGCGACCGCCGATCAGATGACGACCAAGGCATTGATCGCGGGCGTGGACGCGGAAACGCTTGGCCGGATCGACACAGACAACCGCGCCCGCGTCCAACGCGCTTGGGAGGTTCAGCAGGCCACCGGCCGCAGCCTTGCATCCTGGCAGGCCGATACGCCACCGCCGGTTCTGCGGTTGGAAAACACGATTCCCATTGTCTTTGACGTTGAAAAAGACTGGCTTTTGAACCGCATAACGCGCCGTTTTGATTTGATGCTCGACATGGGCGCGCTGGACGAGGTGGCGGCGATGCGGGACCGGTATGACCGGTCTCTGCCTGCCTGCAAGGCGATAGGCGTGCCGGAACTCATGGCCTATCTGGACCGGGAAATGACGCTGGAACAGGCGCGCGAGCGGGCCACGATCTCAACCCGTCAATTCGCGAAGCGCCAGCGCACCTGGTTTCGCGCCCGGATGAAGAACTGGAATCACATCGATTTCTCAAAATGATACTTCCCACTGTTGATTCGGCGGCGGGTTAACTAAGCGCGACCGCGGGCTAGGCTGACAGTTTTCCCGGCAAACGACAGATTGTTCCCCGGTCGGCACCGTTTCAATCCCCCCGACAGCGCCCCTGTTGCTCTGCCAGCAAAGGCGAGCGCATCGTCCGGATGTCGCTTTTAGACCGTGAATGTCGATTTCCAACATTGACCTATAGGGAATTCTGGTGCCGAATATGGCCATGGGGATGTTGAGAATCCAAAAAAGAAAACCCATCGACCTACCCTTTGGCGCTCACCACGCCGGGTAGATCAATAACTTCACGACAAAAACAAAGACCTCACAGGGAGAAACACAATAATGAAAAATCAGACTTTGACCGGCTCACCGGTTCATTGGGCTGCAGAAATGCACGCGAAGGAGTATCGCGAAGGCAATCTGAACCGACGCGAGTTTCTGGCGCGTGTAACCGCGCTGGGTGTGGCCGTGCCGGCGGCCTATGGCATGATCGGTCTGCAAACGCCTGCCGCAGCGGCGGAACCGCAGCGTGGCGGCACCATCCGCTATCAGATGGAAGTGCGCGCCCTGAAAGACCCGCGCACCTTTGACTGGACCCAGATCGCGACCTTCACCGCAGGTTGGCTGGAGTACCTTGTCGAATACAACAACGACGGTTCGTTCAAGCCGATGCTGCTGGAAAGCTGGGAAGCCAATGACGACGCCACCGAATACACGCTGAACGTCCGCAAAGGCGTGAAGTGGAACAATGGCGACGATTTCACCGCTGAGGACGTGGCGCGCAACATCACCGGTTGGTGCGATTCGTCGGTTGAAGGCAACTCGATGGCGTCGCGCATGGCGTCGCTGGTTGACGAAAGCACCCAGAAAGCTGCGGATGGTGCCATCACCGTTGTCGATAGCCATACCGTGAAGCTGAAGTGCAATGCGCCGGACATCACGATCATCCCCGGCATGGCCGACTATCCGGGTGCCATCGTCCACAGCAGCCATGATCCCGACACTATGCTGGACAATCCGATCGGCACGGGCTTCATGATCCCAGAAAGCCACGAAGTCGGCGTTAAGGGCGTACTGGTTCGCAACGAAGGTTTCGACTGGTGGGGCTATGAGGCCGGCAAAGGCGGCTATATCGACCGGATCGAGTTCATCGACTACGGCACCGACCCCGCAGCTTTCCTGGCCGCGTACGAGGCCGAAGAGATCGACATGAACTGGGAATCGGTTGGCGAATTCGTCGATATCTTTGACGGCATCGGCCTCGTCCGCTCGGAAATCCCGTCGGGCTTTACCATCGTCATTCGTCCGAACCAGCTGGCCGAAGACGCCGATGGCAACAAGATCTACGGCGACAAACGCGTGCGTCAGGCGCTTGCCATGGCGGTCGACAACGCGGTCTGTCTTGAGCTTGGCATGTCCGGCTATGGTATCGCGGCCGAAAACAGCCATGTTGGCCCGATGCACCCCGAGTATGACTCGTCGATCACCCGTATTCCCTACGATCCGGCTGCAGCCAAGGCGCTGATGGACGAAGCGGGTATGGGCGACTTCGAACACGAAGTACAGTCGATCGACGATGACTGGCGCCGGAACACCACCGCCGCGGTTGTTGCTCAGCTGAACGACGCGGGCATCAAGGCCAAGCACACGGTTCTGCCGGGCTCGACTTTCTGGAACGACTGGACCAAGTACCCCTATTCCTCGACCAACTGGAACCACCGTCCGCTAGGCACGCAGATTCTGGCGCTGGCCTACAAGTCAGGCGTGGCGTGGAACGAATCCGGCTTCGCGAATGAGGAATTCGATACGCTTCTGGCCCAGGCGAACTCGATCTCGGATGTGGATCAGCGCCGCGAAGTCATGGCCAAGCTGCAGGCGATCATGATCGAAGAAGGCGTTGTCATCCAGCCTTACTGGCGGACCGCGATGCGCCACCACCGGGACAATATGGTCGGTGTCGAGAAACATATCGCAGACCTGCCGCAACTTTATAAATTCGGCCTCGTTTCCTAAGCCGAAGTTACAGGGGCCGCGCCATTCAGGTGCGGCCCTTTCGTCCTGCATACGGCGACATAAAAACAGCGACGCGTGAAACCATGACGAATTCACGCTGGCCGACCAACAGGGGCTAACATGGGACTTTTTATTCTAAGGCGCGTCGGCATCATGCTTTTGACAGCATTGTGTCTGACATTCCTGGTCTTCTTTCTGACCAACCTCTACCCGAACCTCGAAAAGCTAGCCAAAACACAAGGCAACTTCCGCATGTCGGACGAGCAAGTCGCCAGCTTCCTTGAGAAGGGCGGGTATCTTCAGCCGGTGCCGATAAAATACGGTGAATGGCTGGGCGTTCTGCCGTCCTACCGGCACACGAATGACGACGGCACCGTTCAGGGCAGATGCATTCTGCCGGGACAGTCCGCCGAAGAGGCACCGAGTTTCTGCGGTATCCTGCAGGGGTACTGGGGGTATTCGACGGTCTTTAAAGAAGAAGTCTCGACCGTTGTCGGCAACCGGCTGGCTCTGACCGGTCGGCTGATGTTCTGGGTGATGTTGCTGATGGTCCCCTCGGCCCTGATCCTAGGCATTCTGGCGGGGATGAAAGAAGGATCGGCCACCGACCGCACGCTGTCGACCTTTGCGATCACGACGACAGCGACGCCAGAATATGTTTCGGGCGTGATCTTCATCGCGATCTTCACCTCATCCGCAGTCGGATTGAAATGGTTCAAGGGCACCGCCACACAGGCGATGGAGAACCCGACATTCGAGAACTTCTTTCTGCCGGTGCTGACCATCGCGCTTTACGGGATGGGCTATATCGCCCGCATGACCCGCGCCTCGATGACCGAGGTGATGACGGCGCAATATATCCGCACCGCGCGTCTGAAAGGCGTGTCTTTCCCGAACATCGTCATGAAACACGCGCTGCGCAATGCGCTGATCGCGCCGTTTACCGTCATCATGCTGCAGTTCCCATGGCTGCTGAACGGCGTGGTGATCGTCGAAACCCTGTTCAACTACAAAGGGTTCGGCTGGGCGCTGGTTCAGGCGGCGGGCAATAACGACATCCAGCTCTTGCTGGCGATCTCGGTCGTGTCGGTCTTTGTGGTGCTGGTGACGCAGCTGATATCGGATATCGGCTATGTCTACCTCAACCCGCGCATTCGCATCGCTTAAGGAGGGATAGATTATGGAACCACTTACCTGGACCGGCTCTATCGCCTTCCTCAACCCGATCTTTGCGCTTGCGCTGAGTCTGATGGTGCTGTCCATCGTCGTCTGGATGCTGGCCAGCATCGTGCTGCCCGAGGATCAGATGACGGTCAACCCGGATGGCACGCTGACCTCGAACTCGAACGCCCGGATCATGATACAGTTCGCGCTGCGCTACAGCTTTCTTGCCAGTGTCGGGATCGCGCTTGCCTATATCGTCCTTG
This sequence comes from Ruegeria sp. AK4, assembly GCF_056541025.1. Lineage (NCBI taxonomy): Bacteria > Pseudomonadati > Pseudomonadota > Alphaproteobacteria > Rhodobacterales > Roseobacteraceae > Ruegeria > Ruegeria sp. AK4. The sequence continues at coordinate 550,276 of NZ_JBQFXS010000001.1, read as the reverse complement.
GCATCCTGATGGGCACCGGCGCCGGGATCATCGGCGCGATTTCCCAGCAGTTCCTGCCGGTTTGGCTGTCGCTGATCATTCTTTATGCCATGTCGATCGCTTTCAAACGCAAGCTGGGCCTGTATGGCAAACTGTTTGACAGTCCCATCGGCATGATCGGTTTTGGCCTTGTGATGTTCTGGGTTTTCACCGGGATTTTCGGCGCGCTTGACCTGATCGTGACACATGACTCGCTGTCGCAGGTCTCGGGCATGAAGAACAAGGTGCCGGGAACGCCCCTGCCCAATCTGGAAGAGGGTCAGTACGCCTGGTATCTTCTGGGCGGTGACAACCTGGCGCGCGACGTCTTTAGCCGCATGGTCAAAGGCGCGTGGATCGTAGTGCAGATCGCACCACTGGCGACGATGTTTGCGTTCATGGTCGGCATCACGCTGGGCCTACCCGCCGGTTATTATGGCGGACGGCTGGATACGCTGCTGTCCTTCCTGGCGAACCTGATCCTGGCCTTCCCCGTGATCCTGCTGTTCTACCTGCTGGTGACGCCCGAGATCGTTGCGACCGGTGTGCCGAACTATATGGCGGCCGTGCTGTTCGTGTTCCCGATCATCTTCCTGGGCGTCCTGCTGAACTCGCGGTACTACACGCGGCCGAACTTCCGGACGCCGCTGTTGATCGGGGTTCTGGGCGTGGCGCTGTGGCTCTATCTGTCGCTGATTTCGACCAAGGGCTACATCATCAACACCGACAGCTACAGCATCTGGGGACTGCCGACCTATCTGGATCTGTTCGACATTCCAGGCGGTATTCTGGTGGTGTTCGTCTCGGTGGTGTTCGTGAACTCACCCACGGTGTTCCGCATCGTGAGGGGTCTGGCGCTGGACATCAAAACCCGCGACTACGTGGCTGCGGCGCAAACCCGAGGCGAAGGCCCGTGGTACATCATGCTGTGGGAGATCCTGCCCAACGCACGTGGCCCGCTGATCGTCGATTTCTGTCTGCGCATCGGCTACACGACCATCCTGCTGGGAACCTTGGGTTTCTTCGGGCTGGGTCTGCCGCCGGAAAGCCCGGACTGGGGGTCCACGATCAACGAGGGGCGCAAGCTTCTGTCGATCTACCTGCACCCTGCCCTTCCGCCTGCGCTTGCCTTGTTGTCACTGGTTCTTGGTCTGAACCTGCTGGCGGACGGTCTGCGCGAAGAAAGTCTGAAGGACTGATGTGATCAAGGCCGGGGGCTCTGCCCCCGGACCCCCGAGATATTTTTAGCCAGATGAAGGGGATCCCCCGGACTCTCGCGAGGAGTAACAAGATGAACAAACTGGCGGATTATGACGGGCCAATTCTCGAGATCGACAAGCTGTCGATTTCATTCTTTACCCGGCTGAGGGAAATTCCCGCCGTGATGGATTTCTCTGTCAGCGTGCAGCCTGGTGAGGCTGTGGGGCTGGTGGGTGAATCCGGTTGCGGCAAGTCTACGGTGGCGCTGGGCGTCATGCAGGATTTGGGCAAGAACGGACGCATCGTGGGTGGCACGATCAAGTTCAAGGGCCGCGATCTGAGCGAGATGACGACCGAGGAACTGCGCGACATTCGTGGCAACGAGATCGCGATGATCTATCAGGAGCCGATGGCCTCGCTGAACCCGGCGATGAAGATCGGCAAGCAGCTGATGGAAGTGCCGATGATCCACGAGGGCGTAGGACAGGAAGAGGCATACGCCCGCGCGCTGGAGGTGGTGACAGATGTGCGCCTGCCCGACCCCGAGCGGATGCTGAACTCGTTCCCGCACCAGCTTTCGGGCGGGCAGCAGCAACGCATCGTGATCGCGATGGCGCTGATGTCGAAACCGGCGCTTTTGATTCTGGACGAACCGACGACCGCGCTGGACGTGACCGTTGAGGCCGCGGTGGTCGAACTGGTCAAGGATCTGGGCAAGAAATACGGCACCTCGATGCTGTTCATCTCGCACAACCTTGGTCTGGTTCTGGAAACCTGCGACCGGCTCTGTGTGATGTATTCCGGCGAGGCGGTCGAGCGCGGCTCGATCCACGATGTGTTCGACGAGATGCAGCACCCCTACACGCAGGCGCTGTTCCGCTCGATCCCCCTGCCTGGTGCCGACAAGAATGCACGGCCTCTGGTGGCGATTCCGGGGAACTTCCCGCTGCCGCATGAACGCCCGCCGGGGTGTAACTTTGGCCCCCGCTGCGACTATTTCGAGGAAGGTCGCTGCGATGCACAGGCCATTTTGATGGAAGCCGTTCCCGGCAATGACCGTCACCACACCCGGTGTCTGAAGTTCAAAGAGATCGACTGGAACGCGCCGATCACCGTTGGTGAGCAGAAAGAAAAAGCCGAAATTGGCCGCACTGTCCTGAAGATGGACAACCTCAAGAAATACTATGAGGTCGCCGCAAACGCCCTGTTCGGCGGTGGCGCAACGAAGGTGGTCAAAGCCAACGAGACATTGAGTTTTGAGGCGCATGAATCCGAAACCCTTGCCATCGTCGGTGAATCCGGCTGCGGCAAGTCGACCTTTGCCAAGGTTCTGATGGGTCTGGAAACCGCCACGGACGGGCAAATCCTACTGGACAACCGCAACATCGAAGCCGTGCCGATCGAAGAGCGCGATGCCAAGACTGTGGGCGAGGTTCAGATGGTGTTCCAGAACCCGTTTGACACTCTGAACCCGTCGATGACGGTGGGCCGGCAGATCATCCGGGCGCTGGAAATCTTTGGCGTCGGCAATTCCGAGGCCGAGCGTAAGAAGCGGATGCTGGAACTGCTGGATCTGGTGAAGCTGCCTCGTGCCTTTGCAGACCGCATGCCACGGCAGTTGTCGGGCGGGCAGAAACAGCGCGTCGGCATCGCCCGTGCCTTTGCCGGGGACGCGCGGATCGTTGTGGCGGATGAGCCGGTCTCGGCGTTGGACGTGTCGGTTCAGGCCGCCGTCACCGACCTGCTGATGGAGATTCAGCGCGAACACAAGACCACGCTGCTGTTCATCAGTCACGATCTGTCGATTGTCCGCTACCTCAGCGACCGGGTGATGGTGATGTATCTGGGCCATGTGGTCGAGCTTGGGTCGACGGATCAGGTATTCGCACCGCCCTACCACCCCTATACCGAGGCGTTGCTGAGCGCGGTGCCCATCGCGGATACGTCGATTGAAAAGGAACATATCGTTCTGGAAGGCGATATTCCGTCGGCGATGAATCCTCCGCCCGGTTGCCCGTTCCAGACGCGGTGCCGCTGGAAGTCCGAGGTTCCGGATGGTCGGTGTGAATCGGACGTGCCTCCGGTCAAGACGCTGGCGGACGGGCATCAGGTCAAATGTCACCTGGCCGAGGATGTTCTTGCCCGTATGGAGCCGGTTATCAAAATCGCCGCCGAATAACGGAAGCGGAAACGAAAAGGACCAGCGCTGCGCTGGTCCTTTTTCATTCCATGAGGCTAAGCGTCAGCCGCCCCAGATCACCCGCACATAGTTCTGGGTTTCCTTGTATGGTGGCACACCGCCATGCCGTTCCACAGCCTCGGGGCCTGCATTGTAAGCGGCCAGCGCAAGCTTCCAGGATTTGAATTTCCGGTACTGCCAGGACAGGTAGCGGGCGCCACCCTCAAGGTTTTGCTTCGGGTCATGCGGGTTTACGCCCAACAACTCGGCCGTCTGCGGCATCAGCTGCGCCAGACCCAACGCCCCTTTGTGGGATTTCGCATGCGGGTTCCAGCCGCTTTCCTGTTGAACGAGGCGCAAAAACAGATCTTCGGGCACGCTGTGCAGGCGCGCGGCGTTGCGGGCCAGTGCCAGATACTCACCCCGATACTTTCCGGTGTAGCGCTTGTTGAACGTGCTCTGCGATGTCTTCGGCTTAAGCCGCGCGGAATCGCGGTATTGCGTCGCGGCGCGACCGTCCAACACTTTGGCCTGCTTCAGAAAAATGTCCTTACGGCTTTTCGAGGACAGCGTTTCCGCCTGCGCAGGGCCAACTGCCAGCGCAAAACACGCAACCGTAAAACCAACTACCAGAGATCGCATAAATGCCTATCCTGCCCGTTCAAAACCAGTCGGAGTATAGGTATTCCAGACAAAAATGAAAGCTTGGTAAAGGCCACCCTAAGAAATCAGCCCGCAGGTGTGGCTATCAACCATGTTTTAACCACGATGCAGGCCGTATAGGGTCACTCTGAAACACAGCGCCAGATTCGGCGCATCCTAGGTAGAACAGAACGGGGAAATATATGGCAGGCTCAGTCAACAAGGTCATTCTGGTGGGCAATCTTGGCCGCGATCCTGAGGTCCGGACATTCCAGAACGGTGGAAAAGTCTGCAACCTGCGCGTTGCGACCTCTGAGACATGGAAAGACCGCAACACGGGCGAGCGCCGGGAACGCACCGAATGGCACACCGTCGCAATCTTCAACGAAGGCCTGGTTCGGGTGGCCGAGCAATATTTGCGCAAAGGGTCCAAGGTTTATCTGGAAGGGCAGCTTCAGACCCGTAAGTGGCAGGATCAATCCGGTCAGGATCGCTACTCGACCGAGGTCGTTCTGCAAGGGTTCGGCTCGACTCTGGTGATGTTGGATGCGCGCGGTGAAGGCGGCGGCGGCCAGTCGGGCGGATATGGCGGCGGACATGGCGGCAGCGGGTATGGCGACCCCTATGGCGGCCAGTCCAGCGCGCCTGCGCCGGCCTCGGGCGGAATCGACGACGACGAGATTCCGTTCTAACCGAAACGGAGACACAACATGACATGGTCCTTCTCACTCGGCCGCCTGCTTGGGTCCGAACTGAGGGTCCATGTCACCTTTTTCCTGCTTTTGGCCTGGATCGGGTTTGCCGCCTATAACAATGGCGGCTGGCCCGCAGCGGTCGAAAACCTGATTTTCGTTCTTCTGCTTTTTGCCTGCGTCGTGGCACATGAATTCGGCCACGCGCTGATGGCGCGGCGCTATGGCATCAAGACCCCCGACATCACCCTGCTGCCCATCGGCGGGCTGGCGCGGCTGGAGCGGATGCCCGACAAACCGATGCAGGAGGTCTGGGTGGCGCTGGCCGGACCTGCCGTCAATATCGTCATATGGCTCGTGCTGGTCGTTCTGGGCGCTGGCATGCCTTATGAAACCATCACCCAGATCGACTCGCCCAATGCGGGGTTTCTGAACCGGCTGGCCTATATCAACCTGCTGCTGGCCGCGTTCAATATGATCCCCGCCTTCCCGATGGATGGGGGCCGTGTGTTCCGGGCGTTGCTGTGCCTGCGGATGGACCGCGTCAAGGCCACCCGCGTTGCGGCCTTGGGCGGACAGATCGTCGCCGTCGGGCTCGGGTTTCTGGGGCTGAGCTCTGGCAACCCGATCCTTGTACTGATCGCGGTTTTCGTGTTCATCGCAGCCAATGCCGAAAGCCAGGATGTTGCGCTGCGATCCGTGGCGCGCCGCGTTTTGGCGCGGGATGCCATGATCACCGAGTTTCACGCCCTGTCGCCGCAGGATTCGCTAAGCACGGCGGCGCAGGCGGTCATTCACACCACCCAGCACGAGTTTCCGGTTCTGGACGCCGAGGGTATCCTGCTTGGTTTCGTCACCCGCGACCGGCTGTTTACCGCGTTGGCCGGGGATCATCCACGCTCGGACCCGGCGACGTCGATCATGGTCACAGACATTCCGCAAGTCGCCCTGACCGCCGGGTTGGAAACCGTTCTGAAAGGGTTGCACAACGGCGCTCCGGCCATCGCCGTTCTCAGCCGGACGGGGCGTATGGTAGGGTATATCACGCGCGAGAATATCGGCGAGCTGATGGTGATCCGGGGGCGTTAAAACGCTTGGCAATCAAGCCGTTGCCAAAGCGTCCTGCAGCACCGACAGAACCGCATCCCGCGGCACGTCCGAAGTCACAAAGGCCTGTCCGATCCCCCGCGCCAGAATGAACCGCAGCTGTCCGTCAACGACTTTTTTGTCCTGCGCCATCAGATCAACAAGCGCCTCTGCCCCCGGCAGGTCACCGGGAATATCGGCCAGATCGGTTTTCATCCCCATCGCCCGCAGATGCGCCCGCACGCGGCTGGGGTCTTCCTGCGAACACAGACCCAGACGCGAGGATAACTCGAACGCCAGTGCGCACCCGATGGCTACGCCCTCGCCATGCAACAGCCGGTCGGAATAGCCCGTCGCGGCCTCGAGCGCGTGACAGAAGGTATGGCCCAAGTTCAACAGCGCCCGGTCGCCCTGCTCGGTTTCGTCCCGCGCCACGATGTCGGCCTTCATCTGGACCGAACGGGTTACGGCCTGAACACGCGCGGCCATATCGCCCGAAGCCAGAATGGGGCCATTGGTTTCAAGCCATTCAAAGAATTTGGCATCGCCCAACAGGCCGTATTTCACAACCTCGCCATAGCCCGCAAGAAAATCGCGTGCGGTCAGGGTGCCCAAAACGGATGTATCCGCCAGAACCAGAGAGGGCTGGTGAAACGCCCCGATCAGGTTCTTGCCCTGCGGCGCATTGATGCCGGTCTTGCCGCCCACGGAACTGTCGACCTGCGCCAGCAAAGATGTCGGCACCTGCACAAACCGCACCCCGCGCCGCATCACCGCAGCCGCAAACCCCACGAGGTCCCCGATGACGCCGCCGCCGAGAGCGACCACAAAATCGCGGCGCTCGATCTTTTCCGCCAGCAACCACTCGGCGGCGCGTTCGAAATGCGGCCAGCTTTTGGTGGCCTCACCGGCGGGCAGAGTCAGTGCTGTCATCTCAATGCCAGCGGTCGCCAAGCCGTCGCGCAGCGCGTCCAGATGCAGCCGCGCCACATTGTCATCCGTCAGAACCGCAACTTTTGGCCGATGCAGCAAAGGCGCGATCCGCGCGCCCGCCTGCGCCAGCAAATCGGGCCCGATTTCAACGTCATACGAGCGTTCGCCCAGCTCAACATGTACGGTCTGATGCATCTACTTCCGTTCCAAAACGTCAGGGCGCGCGGTCAGGGCCTGCAGCACCCGCTCTACCATATTGTCAATCGAGACTTCCCCGTCCGACAGCACCGTCAGATCGGCCTCGGCATAGATCGGGACGCGCGCTTCGTACAGGCCTTTGAGCGTGGCATAGGGGTCGGGCGTGCGCAGCAACGGGCGCGTGTCCTTGTGGCGCACCCGGTTCCACAGCACATTCAGGTCTGCCCGCAGCCAGACCGAGGCCCCGCGCTGAGTGATCATGCGCCTGTTCTCCTCGGACAGAAACGCGCCACCGCCGGTGGACAGGATGCCTTTTTCCTCATCCAGCAGCCGACCGATGATCTGAGATTCCTTGCTGCGGAAAAAGGGTTCGCCATCGCGTTCGAAAATCTCGGGGATGGTCATGTTCGCCGCCGATTCGATCTCGGCATCGCTGTCGAGGAAGGGCACACCCAGCCGCGCAGCCAGTGCCCGGCCCACCGCCGTTTTCCCGGCGCCCATCATGCCCACCAGAACCACGGTTTTGTGCAGATCAAAGCCCGGCCGTGTGTCCGCTGAGTGAGTGTTATGCTTTATTTCGCTCATTTAACCGTGAATGACGTGATCTTGGAAAAAATGCCAGTTATAACTTGGTCAAAATCAAAAATTGAGGCAGCGTGGCGCCATGGGCCGTCTGATCAAGTTCCTGATATATATCATTTGCCTGGGGTTCATCGGGCTGGTGGGCTATGCCTATCTCGGCCCGTTTTTCGGCGCGGATTTTTCGGCTCCGCAGGGCGAAATCCGCGAACCGGTCACGCTGGATGTCGATTAAGCCCGCATTGCTGGCGCTCTTTGTGGCCGGACCGGCATTTGCGCAAGAGCCGCTGTCGGCCATCGACTGGCTGACGAATCCGCCGGAAAACCTGCCCGGGACGGTACTGCTGGAACCGCCGGTGACCCAGAATGGCGGTCAGCCGGACGTTGTGGTCACGCCGCTTGAAGCGCTGTCGCAACCTTTGGGGCTGGTGTCTTCGTCGGTGACTGGCCTGCCCGTGGATCTGTGGCAGGGCAGCGACCCCGAGCGTCTGGCCGAACTGATCGCGCGCGTTCCCGTCAAATACAACCCGGCCATGCAGCGCCTGCTGTTTACTCTGCTGCTGACCGAGGCACGCTCGCCCGCTGGCCCGGGTGCCGAAGAAACCTTGCTTCTGGGCCGCCTCGACCGCCTGATGCAGCTTGGCGCGGCGGACCCTGTTCAGTCGCTGGTACAACTGGCTGGTCCCACGAATTCGCAAGATCGGTTTCAGCGCTGGTTCGATGCCACGCTTCTGACCGGCGATGAAGACCGCAGTTGCACCGCCCTGACCGCGCAGCCGCATCTGTCGGATGACTACGCCGCGCAGATTTTCTGCAAGGCCCGCCGGGGGGATTGGGCCTCGGCCGCGCTGACGCTGGAAGCGGCGCATGCGCTGGACATTCTGCCGCCCGAGCAACTGGACTTGCTGGATCGGTTCCTCAGCCCTGAACTGTTCGAAGACGCGGCCTATTTGCCGCAACCGGACAACCCCGACCCGCTCAGCTTTCGCCTGTTCGAAGCGATCGGGGAACGCCTGCCCTCGGCCCCGCTGCCGCGTGCGTTCGCAAACGCGGACCTGCGCGATGTGGCCGGTTGGAAAGCCCAGATCGAAGCGGCTGAGCGTCTGACCCGGATCGGAGCGCTGACGCCGAACCAATTGCTTGGCCTATACACCGAACGCGACCCGGCGGCGTCCGGCGCGGTTTGGGATCGGGTTGCAGCGGTCCAGCGGTTTGAGAGCGCGCTGAATACCCGCAACCCCGAGGCCATTGGCAAAACCCTTCCCGACGTTTGGCAACAGATGCGCAGCGTCGGGCTCGAGGTCGCCTTTGCCGAACTGTTTGCCGAGCCGCTGTTCGACCTTACCCTCCCAATGCCAGCGGCGGAAAATCTGCGCTGGCAGGTTTTGATGCTGTCCGACCTCTATGAGAAGGCCGCGTTGGAGCCACCCGACGACTCGGTCGAAACGCAGTTCCTGACAGCGCTGGCGCAGGGCGATCCCGCGCGTTCGCCCTCGCCCTCACCCACGGCAGATGCGATTGCCGAAGGGTTTGCCTGGGCTGCGCCGGTGCCATCAGACATAGATGCGCTGCTGACCAACGGGCAACTGGGCGAGGCAATTTTGGAAACCATGAACCTGTTCGCCCACGGCGCGCGCGGCAATCTGGTCGACTTGACGGCAGCCATCGCCACCTTGAGGCGCGTGGGTCTGGAAGACACCGCCCGGCGCGCTGCGTTGAACCTGCTGATCCTGCAGGACCGCCGCCTGTGACCGGCCCGGCTTCGCCAGAACTGTGGATATCCACCTTCCTTCAGGCCCAGGCCGCCGAACTAGGGGCGGCGACCAACACGGTGCTGGCCTACGGGCGGGACCTCAAGGACTTTGCGGCGTGGTTGAAGCATCGCAATGTCGGATTTGAACAGGCCGACCGGGACCGGATCGAGGCCTATCTGATCGATTGCGACGATCAGGGCTTGTCCCGATCCACCCGCGCGCGGCGCTTGTCGGCGATCAAGCAACTGTACCGGTTCGCGTTCGAAGAAGGCTGGCGTGAAACCAACCCTGCCATTCAGATCAAAGGGCCCGGTCGGCAGAAACGGCTGCCCAAAACGCTGGATGTCCCCGAGGTGGACCGGCTGCTGGCCGCCGCCCGCGAAACAGGGCGCAGCCCGGCGGATCGAGAGCGCAACACCTGTCTGATGGAGTTGCTCTACGCCACCGGCATGCGCGTGACCGAGCTTGTGTCGCTGCCGGTCTCATCCGCGCGGGGCGACCCGAGGATGCTGCTGGTTCTGGGCAAAGGCGGCAAGGAACGAATGGTGCCCCTATCCCGACCTGCCCGCGATGCGCTGTCTGATTGGCTGAAAACCCGCGACGAGGCCGAGGATCAGGTGGTCGAAAAAGGCGGGCAACGGTCCCGGTTCCTGTTTCCGTCACGCGGGAAGTCCGGACACTTGACCCGGCACATGTTCTTTCACCTGATCAAGGAACTGGCGGTTCAGGGTGGTGTTTCCCCTGAAAAAGTCACCCCCCACACCCTGCGCCACGCCTTTGCCACGCATCTGTTGGCCAACGGCGCGGACTTGCGATCGATACAGACCCTGCTTGGCCATGCCGATGTCGCCACCACCGAAATCTACACGCATGTTCTGGATGAGCGGCTGGCCGAACTGGTGTTGGAGCATCACCCGCTGGCGAAAGACCCTGACAACAAGGGCTAACCCCTTGATCCGGCGGGGCCGCATCCCCATAACGGATGCACGTACTCGAACAAACAAGGACCGATGGAACCCACATCCTCTCTGATCGACGGCGCATTCTGGCTTACGTCAGGCGCCATTCTGCTTTTGCTTGTCCTGTCGGGCTTTTTCTCGGGATCAGAAACGGCTTTGACCGCGTCCTCGCGCGGGAAACTGCGCGCGCAGGCCGACAAGGGCTCGCGCGGAGCGAAAAAAGCGCTCGAGATCACCGATGATAACGAGAGGCTGATCGGCTCGGTCCTGCTGGGCAACAACCTTGTAAACATCCTTGCCGCCTCGTTGGCGACGGCGCTGTTCACCCGGCTGTTCGGCGAAAGCGGTGTTGCGCTGGCCACGCTGGTCATGACCCTGCTGGTTCTGGTTTTTGCCGAGGTTCTGCCCAAGACCTACGCGATCACCAATTCGGAAAAGGCCGCATCCGCAGTTGCGCCGATCATCGGCGTTGTCGTCACCGTCTTCTCGCCCATCGTCGCGGCAGTGCGCTTGCTGGTCCGCGGCGTGCTGAGCCTGTTCGGCGTCAAGATCGACCCCGACAGCAACATCCTAGCCGTGCGCGAGGAAATCGCCGGTGCCCTGCAGCTTGGCCATTCCGAGGGCGTGGTCGAAAAGGAAGACCGCGACCGCATCCTTGGCGCACTCGATCTGGGCGAGCGTGCGGTTGAAGAGATCATGCTGCACCGCTCGAACATCGAGATGATCGACGCCGATGCCCCGCCCGAAGATATTCTGAAGCAGTGTCTGGAAAGCCCCCATACCCGCCTGCCCGTATTCCGGGATGAACCCGAGAACATCGTAGGCGTCGTACACGCAAAGGACCTGTTCCGCGCCATGTACGCGCAGGTCGGCGGCGCTGACGGGGATACGGACAAGCTGAAATCCTTCGACATCTCGAAGGTGGCGAATGATCCGTATTTCGTGCCCGAGACCACCACTCTGGACGATCAGATGCGGGAATTCCTGCGCATGCACAGCCATTTTGCGCTGGTCGTTGACGAATATGGCTCGCTGCGCGGCCTGATCACGCTCGAGGACATTCTGGAAGAGATCGTGGGTGAGATTGCCGACGAGTTCGACATCGAAGAAGAGGTTCCGGTCACGCGCACCGAAGATGGCCAGTATCTGGTCGAAGGGGCGATGACGATCCGCGACGTGAACCGCGCGATGGAGTGGTCCCTGCCGGATGAAGAGGCCAACACGCTGGCCGGTTTGGTGATCCACGAAGCTCAGATGATTCCGGTGGTCGGGCAAGTGTTTTCCTTCCACGGCTTCCGGTTCGAAGTGACTGCGCGTGAAGGCAACCGGATAACCGGACTGAAGATCCGTCCGCTTTAGGGTTGGGCGATCCGCGCACCCGCTTCCAGCGACATGTTTTGTCGGTTTTCGTCTTGCATCACTGGCCCTGCCGATCAGACTGGCACAAATTCTGACGGAGGCTTGCATGAAACTCGAAACCCGCGTGGCGGTCATTGGTGGTGGTGTCGTTGGCTGTTCCGTCCTCTACCATCTGACAAAGCTCGGCTGGTCCGACGTGATGCTGTTAGAGCGGTCCGAACTGACCAGCGGGTCCACTTGGCATGCGGCAGGCGGGTTTCACACGCTGAACGGCGACACCAATATGGCGGCGCTGCAGGGATATACGATCCGTCTGTACAAGGAACTGGAAGAGATCACCGGCATGTCCTGCGGCTTGCACCATGTGGGAGGGGTGACGCTGGCCGACAATCAGGACCGGTTCGACATGTTGCTGGCCGAACGTGCCAAACACCGGTTCATGGGGTTGGAAACGGAAATCGTCGGCCCGGAAGAGATCAAAAAGATTGCTCCGATCACCAATACCGACGGCATCATCGGCGCGCTTTACGATCCGCTGGACGGCCATCTTGATCCGTCCGGCACCACCCATGCCTATGCCAAGGCCGCGCGGATGGGCGGGGCGACGATCGAAACGCACTGCATGGTGCGGGAAACCAACCAACGCCCCGATGGCACATGGGATGTGGTCACTGACAAGGGCACCATCCACGCCGAACACATCGTCAACGCAGGCGGCCTTTGGGCGCGTGAGGTTGGCGCGATGGCGGGCATTTACTTCCCCCTGCACCCGATGGAGCACCAGTATCTTGTGACGGACTCGATCCCGCAGATCGAGGCGATCATCGACGCGGGCGGCGAGCACCCGCATGTGATGGACCCTGCCGGGGAAAGCTATCTGCGGCAGGAAGGTCGGGGGTTGTGCATCGGATTCTACGAACAGCCCTGCAAGCCCTGGGCGGTCGACGGAACGCCTTGGGACTTCGGGCACGAATTGCTGCCCGACAATTACGACAAGATCACCGACAGTATCGAGTTTGCCTACTCCCGCTTCCCGGTTCTGGCCGAAGCCGGGGTGAAATCGGTCATCCACGGGCCGTTTACCTTTGCGCCCGATGGCAATCCTCTGGTCGGGCCGGTTCCAGGGGTGCGGAACTATTGGTCCGCCTGTGGTGTCATGGCCGGGTTCAGTCAGGGTGGCGGCGTCGGGCTGACGCTGGCGCAGTGGATGATCGAGGGCGAGCCGGAACGGGATGTCTTTGCCATGGATGTGGCGCGGTTCGGCGACTGGATCAGCCCCGGCTACACCCGCCCCAAGGTGATCGAGAACTACCAAAAAAGGTTCAGCGTTGCCTATCCAAACGAGGAACTGCCCGCCGCGCGTCCTAACCACACGACGCCGATGTACGACATCTTCAGCGATCTGGGCGCGGTCTGGGGCCAGCAATACGGGCTGGAAGTGCCGAACTACTTCGCGCAAGACGGCGAGCCGGGTTACGAAACCCCCTCTTTCCGCCGCTCGGACGCGTTTGAGGCAACAGGGCGCGAGGTCCGGGCGGTGCGTCAGGGCGTCGGGATCAATGAGGTCCACAATTTCGGCAAGTACCGCGTCACCGGACCCGGCGCGCGCGACTGGCTGGACCGGATCATGGCCGGGCGCATCCCTCAGCCGGGCCGGGTGTCCCTGACCCCGATGCTGTCGCCCAAGGGCAAGCTGATCGGCGATTTCACCGTCTCATGCCTGAGCGAAACATGCTTCCAACTCACCGCCTCGTACGGCAGTCAGGCGTTCCACATGCGCTGGTTCCAGCAGCTGGGCCAGCCCGGTGTGACGGTCGATAATATCTCGGACCGGCTGAACGGGTTCCAGATCGCAGGGCCAAAAGCCGCCGAGGTTCTGAGCGCCTGCACGCGCGACGACGTCTCGACGTTGCGGTTTCTGGACGTGCGCCCGATGACCGTCGGCACGACCGACTGCATCGTTCAGCGGGTCAGCTATACCGGCGATCTGGGCTACGAGATTTACTGTGATCCGATGGCCCAGCGGCAGTTATGGTGGACCTTGTGGCAGGCCGGTGAACCGCATGGCATGGTCCCGTTCGGCATGCGGGCCATGATGTCACTGCGTCTGGACAAGTTCTTTGGATCGTGGATGCGGGAATTCTCGCCCGACTACACGGCGGCGGAAACCGGGCTGGATCGGTTCATCTCGTTTTCGAAGAACGCAGATTTCATCGGGCGCACAGCAGCCGAGGCCGAAAGGTCCGGCGGCGCGTCCCGTAAACTGGTCGCCTTCGACGTCGATGCGGACGACGCGGACGTTAACGCATACGAACCGATCTGGCTGGACGGGGCCGTTGTCGGGTTCTGCACGTCAGGCGGGTATTCCCATTTCGCCGGAAAATCCGTCGCCATGGGCTTTCTGCCAACCGACCGCGCCGTTGACGGGCTGGAGGTAAAGATCGAAATCCTCGGCCAGATGCGCAGGGCCCGCGTGATTTCAACCCCGCTTTTCGACGCCGATGGCGCGCGTATGAGGGGATGACTTCCCCTGCGGTCAACGGCATGTTGGCCGCATGAGCCGGATTCCGATCATCCTGTTGGCCGCTGGCCAATCCCGCCGCATGGGCGGAACAGACAAGCTGATGCAAGAGGTCGATGGCATGCCGCTGATCCGGCGTATCGCGATTGCTGCGCGTGCGGTCGGCCCGGTGATCGTGGCCCTGCCCCCAGCCCCACACCCCAGACATGACGCCATCGATGATCTTGACGTGCAAAAAGTTCCAATTCCCAACGCCGCTGAAGGGATGAACGCCAGCCTGCGCGGCGCGCTGGCGCATGTTCTACCAAACGCCCCAGCGGTGATGGTGGCACTTTCGGACCTGCCGGATCTGACCACGCAAGATCTGGCCGCAGTCCTGCAATCCAGAGTAAACCACCCCGATCACCTGATCTGGCGCGGCGCGACCGAGGACGGCAAACCCGGTCATCCCGTCCTGTTTGACCGAAGCCTGTTTGACGAGTTGTCCGCGTTGAAGGGCGATGATGGCGCGCAAGCCGTCGTGCGTTCGCATAAGGACAAAGTACACCTGCACCGCCTGCCCGGGCGGAATGCGCTGTTGGACCTCGACACGCCCGAGGATTGGGCAGCATGGCGCGCAGATCGCACCCCGTAAATGAACACGGCCCGGTCGTTTCCGACCGGGCCGGTTGCCCAAAACAGGACTACCACTTTTCACCAATCCCAAAAACGCAACCAGATCACCACACAGGTGTACTGGTCAATCCGCTGCTGAACCGAAACAAGACCCCCTCGTTAACATGCCGCTAGCGCTTTTTAGACTGAGCTAGCCGTCGACACCCCCTAGTGCCTTCGGCTCCCCCTTACTTGGGCAAATTCATCCTCCCCGATCCGAAGTCTCGAAACAACGTAAAATTGGAGGAAACGGTTAAGTTTGGCGAAAGGTGTTTGGCATTTGCGCAACATCTTGCCGGAGGCTGCACCACTTTAAGGAGAGTGCAATTTTTAGCCGCACAACGATAACAGTCGTTATGCACAAACTTTTAGCCTGCATTGAAAACAAATAAAATGGTTTATTCGCGGCTCACCTAACATACGCAAAACGACATACAATCCAAAGGTGAATTGCCGGGTTTGGGTCAAGGCGATAGCCCGTTTGTCAACCAAACTGATTTAATTCAACGTTTTTGAAAATTTGACACCGATTTCGGCAACAATTCTCCGATTCGAATGCAGGATTTGTGGCGAAACGAACGAATCCACGGCCGTCACCGCCGCTACAGGACAGGGCCTTTGTGGCGAAATTAAGATTTCTTAATGGACCAGTCAGCAAAGACACAGGTTTGACGGGCATCTGCTGTTCCAACGCGCGGCTGTAATCGCGCGGTACATACAGGAGACACACATGAGCATCCGTAAATCCCCGCTTCTTTTGCCGCGCACATCCAACTGGATCGGCGTCGGTGCGTTAGGGGCCGCCATGCTGGCCACGACCGCCCTGCCCTCAATGGCGGATGAAGCGCTGGCCGATCTGGTTGAAAGCGTATCACCTTCGGTCGTGACCATTATCGCCGAGCAGGACGCCGCACCTGCACCGGCACAGGGACAAAATTTCGATTTCGAAGGCCACCCGTTCCAGGAATTCTTCAAGCGCTTCGGCGGCCCGGAAGGGTTCAACATGCCCCAGCGCGGCCCGGCTCAGGGCCTTGGGTCCGGCTTCGTTCTGGATGAGGCTGGCTATATCGTCACCAACCACCACGTGGTCGACAATGCCTCGACCATCACCGTCCGGCTGAACGACGACCGCACATTCGAAGCCGAAGTGATCGGCACCGACCCGCTGACCGATATCGCTGTGCTGAAAATCGACGCCGGTGAAACGCTGCAAGCTGTTGAAATGGGTGATAGCGAAGTTATCCGCGTGGGCGAGGATGTCGTGGCCATCGGCAACCCGTTTGGCCTGAACTCGACGGTGACCACCGGCATCGTTTCGGCCAAGGGCCGCAACATCTCGCAGGGGCCCTATGCCGAATTCATCCAGACCGATGCGGCCATCAACAAGGGTAACTCGGGCGGACCGCTGTTCAACATGGAAGGCGAAGTGATCGGTGTGAACTCGGCCATCTATTCGCCAAGCGGCGGCTCGGTTGGGCTGGGTTTTGCGGTGACATCGAACATCGTCGAACATATCGCGGCAGACCTGCGCGATGATGGTCAGGTCAGCCGCGGCTGGCTGGGTGTCTCGATCCAGAATGTCAGCCCGGAACTTGCCGCGGCATTGGGCATCGACCAATCCGCAGGGGCTTTGGTGGCCGAGGTCGTCTCGGGCAGCCCGGCAGATGGCGTGCTGCAACAGGGCGACGTGATCCTGACCTTCAACGACGAGGATGTCGATTCAAGCAGCGATCTGCCTTTGCTGGTCGGCACCACCAAGGTTGGCACCAACAGCACCCTGACCGTGCTGCGCGACGGCAAACCGCAACAGGTTGAGTTGACGATCGGTCAGTATCAGACGGCCTCGGCCGATGCTGACACCACAGTTGACAGCAATGTCTCGGGCACGTCCCTGGGCGTCACCGTCGCCCCCCTGACCGACGCATCCCGCGCCGAGATGGGTGTTGGTGAAAACATCGATGGCGTGGTCGTGACCGAGCTGAAACCCGACAGCCCCGCCGCCAAGGCAGGCCTGCAACGCGGCGACGTGATCGTGAAACTGGGCAACCAGGACACCTTTACGCCGGATGCGCTGAAGGCGGCACTGGACAGCGAGAAAACCGATCCGGCCCTGGTGCTGATCAATCGCGGCGGCAACCAGATCTTTGTTGCGGTGGAAGTCGCCTGAACGAAGACCCGCGCGCGCCACTTGATGGGGAAATCTGGCGCGCGCCTCCCCGGCGGTTTGACTTGTCCGCGATCCGCCGGGTTGCCGGGTGCGTTCTCCGCACCCGGCAAGAGCATTGGTAAATCATGTGCTTTGAATGAATTTTGTGTTTAAATCCCGGTAGAAAGGAACCCGCATCATGAGCCGTCGCCTGCTGATCGTTGAAGATGACGAAGATACTCGGGACTTCATCGCCAAAGGGTTTGGGGAAGAAGGTTACGTTGTCGAGGTTGCCGCTGATGGCCGCGAAGGACTGTATCACGCGACCGATGGCGGGTTCGACGCGGTTGTGCTGGACCGGATGCTGCCGGGTCTGGACGGGCTCTCTTTGATCAAGTCCATGCGCGCGGCGGGCCTGAAAACCCCGGTCCTGATGCTGACCGCGATGAGCGCGGTGGATGAGCGGGTCAAAGGCCTGCGGTCCGGCGCTGATGACTATCTGGTGAAGCCGTTCTCGTTTCAGGAACTGCACGCCCGGATCGAGGCCTTGTTGCGTCGCCCGCAGGAATCCGAGGAGACCCCGACGCTTACCTGCAAGGACCTTGAGATGGACTTGCTGACGCGCAAAGTCACCCGCGACGGGCGCGAGATTACGCTGACCCCACGCGAGTTTCAGATCCTCGAGTTTTTCCTGCGCCGCAAAAACCGCGTCGTCTCGCGCACGATGCTGTTAGAGGGGGTCTGGGATTACCATTTCGACCCCAACACCAATGTCGTGGACGTTCATATCTCAAAGCTGCGCCGTCAGTTGGATGAGGGCGGAGAGATGCCGTTGATTGAAACCGTAAGGGGTGCAGGCTACATGATGTCTGATGGATAACCTGCGGCTTTCCCTGAACAATTCACGCACACGGCTTGTCGTCGCCAGCATGGTTCTCAGCACCTTTCTGACGGCGACAGTTCTGGCTTTGGTCTATGTGACCGCCAATCGCAGCATTGAATCCGAAACCCGATCGGTCGTGTCGGCGGAACTGACCGGGCTGGCAGATGAATACGAACGACGCGGGCTGATTGGCCTGATCGCAGCCATCGAACGCCGGCTGCCGACCGCGTCCGAGCGGGATGCCATGTATCTGCTGACGGACCGGTTGGGCGTCACGCTGGTCGGCAACCTCAAAAGCTGGCCCACCAACATCACCGCTGGCAGCGGCTGGGTCGAACTGGACGTGCGGCGCGCGGATAATGATCAGCTGGTGCCCGTCTCAGCCGCGTCCATTCGCCTGCCCGGCGGTGAACGCTTGCTGGTGGGGCGCGACGCGGTCGCACGCCAACAGTTCGACCGTGTCCTGTTGCGCTCGGTGGCGCTTGCCCTTGGAATTGCGCTGGTTTTAAGCGTTCTGACAGGCTGGCTGTTCACCCGTCTGGTTTTCTCGCGGCTGTCCGATATTGCCAGCACCGCTGAGAACATCGTCTCTGGCGACCTGTCCCGGCGCATGCCTATGCGCGGAACCGGGGATGAATTCGATCAAGTCGCGGGAACGCTGAATAACATGCTCGACCGGATCGAGGAACTGATCAGCAACCTGCGCACCACGTCGAACTCGATCGCCCATGACTTGCGGTCGCCCCTCTCACGTCTGCGGCAACGGGTCGAGGCCCTGTCCGATCCGGGGAAAAGTGATCTGGACCGCGAGATCGACATCGCCCGCGCAACCGGCGAAATCGACCATGTTCTGCGGGTTCTGGGGCAACTCACCGATATCTCACGGGCCGAGGCCGGTCTGGGGCGCGAGCAGTTCGAACAGGTGGATTTGCAGCAACTGGTCAGCGATGCGGTTGAACTCTATGACCCCGTGGCGGCGGACAAGGGCATCCAGCTCGAGGTTTTGGGGCAAGTCGAACCGATCCAGGGCCACCGCCCCTTGTTGTCGCAGGCGCTTTCAAACCTGCTGGAAAATGCGATGCGCTATGCGCCGCAGGATACGGCGATCACGATCTCGATCGCGCGCGACGGCGAATTCACCCGCCTGAGCGTCCGCGACCGGGGCCCCGGCGTGCCCGAAAAAGACCTCCAGCAACTGCAAATGCCCTTTGTCACCCTTGATCCGGCACGGACCGAGCGCAATGCGGGACTTGGGCTTGCGCTCGTGGCCGCCATATCACGCATGCATGGCGGCGCGTTTTCTGCGCGCAACTGCGATCCGGGGCTTGAGACGACGATCAAGCTGGCCAATCAGCCCTAAGCGGGCACACCTTTGATCGCCATCGTCTTGTTTTTATAGCGTTTATCCGACGTCACATCTGCGCCGAACCATTCCGGCGGCCGAAACCCAACCGCCTCGGGTTCAGAGGTGAATTCCACCTCGACCAGACATAACGGCGCGAGGTTTCCCTGAAAGACATCCAACTCGAACGTCCGGCCATCCGGCAGTTGACTAGTAAACCGTTCCTTTTCTACCCGCCGGCTTTCGGTTTCCGGCCAGAACGTTTGGAATTGCTCCTGTGAAATCTCGGTCTCACGTTCGACCCGAACCAACCCTTCTCCGCCCTTGAGGGTCAGAAAATAGCGCTCACCCTTCTGGCGCAGGCGAAGTTCAGTCGAGTCGTCCGGCGCAGTCAGATAGCCCTGACGCACCACCGCCTTATCCGCGCCTTTCAGATCCGGCAGGCGTGCCACCAGAAACTTGCGCTCAATTTCCTTGCTCATTTGGACGAGATCACTCCGTTCTCAAGTTCATCAAACAGCGCCTGATAGGCCCCGCTGGCGGCGCTGCGCCGGGCATAGGTGCTGACCGGCGCGCGGTGCTGGCCCATCTTTTCGATATCCGCCGCGAACGGTATCGAGGTTTGCAGAAAACGCTTGCGGTACAGTTTGCGCATCTTCTCCATCGTTTCCTGATGCAGCGTCTTGCGCATTTGCACCATCGAGAAAAAGGCACGTAGCTTCTTTTTGCGCAATTTGTGCTCAGCGAAGAAACTCACCAACTGATCGAAAGTCCGCTCGGACAGGGTCGTCGGAATGACCGGCACCACGATTTCGTCGGCGGCTTTGAAAATATTCTCGGACAATGTCGAGAAGTTGGGCGGGCAGTCCAGAATGATCACGTCGTAATCGCTGCCCGCCGCGATCAGAGCCTTTTTCAGCCGCGACCGCTTGTTCCGCATCCGGGACAGAAACACATCGAAATCGCGGAAGGTCAGGTTCGCCGGAAGCACATCCAGCCCTTCGAAATCGCTGGCCCGGATCGCGTTTGTGAAACGTTTGACATCCTCGAAAAACCGGGCATCCGTCAACTTTTTCGAAGGCTTGACCCGAAAGTAGAACCCCGACGCCCCCTGCGGATCAAGATCGCACAGCAGCACCTGTTGACCCGCCTGAGCATAGGCATATGCCAAATTCACCGAGGTGGCGGTTTTGCCAACACCGCCCTTGTTGCTGTAACAGGCAATGATCTTCATCCATCGCTCCTTTTTTGGTGAAACAGGCTGCGGAAAAGCTGCCGAATGTCGGCGCTGTCAAACTGCTGGAAATTCGCAATCACGCGCGCCCGTTCGGCTTTTTGGCGCTGATCCAGCACCGCAATCAGCCCGCCTGCAGCCAGACCAAGCTGCGCATCGACCTGATCCCGGGCATTGCTTTGCTGTGAGACGAAATTCAGCAACGCCTCTTGCTGGACCGAATAATCGTTGAACAGGCCCAGGTTATCCTGAAGCCTTTTCAATGGCTTGATGATGGTTTTGAAATCACTTGCATTGAAGAGCGGCGCAAAGAACTCCATCAGATAGCGCAGTTTCTTGCAGTCGATCCGCAGGTCGTGCACAGCCTGATCCGGAGTCTCCTCGGAAATGCTGCGCGCCAGTTTGCAGACCTTGCGGTACCGTTTCCAGATCAAGGCGCAGGCATAGTCGTAAGCTGCACGGTTTGCATTCGGCCCCGGCTCTACCTTGCTGGTGTCGTTGAAAAGCTCGGCGAGCTTGACCATGGACGCGTCATAAGCTGCACTGCGCAACCGGCGGGACAAGCGCGATAATTCCTGTGCCCGTTCTTTTTCAAACCGGTCGAACATCATCTGCACACCGGCATGAAGATTTTGCGGTATCAGGCTGAAATACATATCCTTTTCCAGCAGATACACATCCAGATCGCGCGTCCGGCCGGTGACGGCCATAAGATCGGAAAAGACGCGTTTCAACTCAGCCGTCTGGCGTTCCGAGAAGACCCCCTTGAACAGGCTCAGGACCGATCGGATGCGCCGCAACGACACACGGTAGTCATGCAGGAACTCGGTATCGATATCGGCAATCACACCGCTTTCATTCTGACGCGCAACCGCAAGATATGTATAGATAATGTCCGTCGCGACTTGTATCGATGGTTCGTCTTTGCCCAATGGGATTTCGGGTTTGGCCTGATAAGGCTCCATCCCCGGAAAAAGGCCCTGAAACATCGCTTGGATCGTTTCATTGCCAGCAGTCAGCCCTTCGAGCGCGCTGTGAACCTCGGCAAAAGCGCGGTCATACCCTCTCAGCCTCTGAATTCTGACGATGGTGACCTGACCACTTTCAGACCTCAGCGTCAGCAGCTTACCGCGCACCTGTGTCTTTTCCAGGTCGTCCAGAATGGACAGGGCGCTTTCCTCGACCTCGCCTGCACCGATCACCATCAGGGCGCGCAGGGTCGGGAATCCCTTCAGCGCGTCGCGCACGGGGCCAGAGGGTAAATCCTGCGCAAAGCGACCGGCACCCTTTGCCTTTTGAAACCACGTCTGACCGTTGCCCTGCAGCAATTGCAGGGTTCCAGCCGCTTCAATAAGAATTCTGCCGCCATTGCGCAAAGACTGATCGTGGCAATCCAGAAACCGGCATGGCCGGGGCGCTGTCTGCCCGTCTTTCTGAACAGACATGTTCGTCAACGACTCTGCAAAAGCAGCCTCATCAAACACGCCCGGGATGACAAAGAACCCGTCTGTTTTTCGCATTACGACGTGCCCTTCCCCGAAGCCTCAAGATAGTCGCTCGCCAGAGTTTCCGCGATCTTCTGAACTCTTCAATCGCCCGGATCTTGCGCACCTTGAGGGTCTTGTCACCCAACCCGAACGGCGTGTTTGAATTGCGTTTGTCACACTAATCGCCGACGTCCCTGTTCTTGAAAATCCGGACCTCGTTCGACTGCGTGATGTCATGAAATCGCAATTCCCTCACATCGGCAAGCTGAATTAACCAAGGTCGGACCGTCTGCGCGGATGACAGTCGGTCGACGGCCCGCTAAGACAAACGCATGACTGACCCTGTCTCATCCATCCGAAATCTGGGCCCGGCCTTTGAACAGGCCTGTGCCCGCGCCGGGATCCACTCGGCGCAGGACCTGCGCGAACTGGGCGCGGATGCGGCCTATGCCCGACTGCTGCAGGCCGGAACCAAACCGCATTTCATCGGCTACTACGTACTGGTGATGGGCCTGCAGGGACGTCCGTGGAACGACTGTAAAGGCGATGAGAAAAAGGCGCTGCGCCAAAGATTTGACGCCATCAAGGCCAATACGCGCCCGGCCCTGAAAAGCAAGATGATCTCGGACCTTGATGCCATTGGGGTGCGCGTGTCACCGCAGGATATCGAACCGCTCTGAGCGCACGAAAAAGGCCGCATCCCCTGCGGGATACGGCCCCAGCATTCATTCGAAAGACGGATTAGCCGACCAGTTCGATGCCCGAGAAGAAATAGGCGATCTCAACCGCTGCGGTCTCGGGCGCATCGGAACCGTGGACCGAGTTTTCGCCGACCGATTCAGCGAACTCTGCGCGGATGGTGCCGGGGGCCGCGTCTGCGGGGTTGGTTGCACCCATGACTTCGCGGTTCTTGGCAATGGCGCCTTCGCCTTCCAGAACCTGCACAACGACCGGAGCCGACGACATGAATTCGCACAGTTCGTCATAGAACGGACGCTCGGCATGCACGTCATAGAACTTGCCTGCCTGAGCTTTGGTCATATGGATGCGCTTTTGCGCCACGATGCGCAGGCCAGCCTCTTCGAACTTGGCGTTGATTTTGCCAGTCAGGTTGCGGCGGGTTGCATCGGGTTTGATGATCGAGAATGTGCGTTCCAGTGCCATATCGGCCTCTCCTTACAATGTGGCGCGGGAGCGCGCCGAAATCCATCGCGCGCCGCCTAGCATGGTATTTGCATTATGAAAAGCACTATGTGGCGTGACGCTCAGATCGTGTCGGGCAACGGGTCGTGCAGATCGACCCAGCGCACATAGAGGATCGCCAGAAGGCCCACGAAACTGCTGGCGCACATCATGCCCAACACCAGATATGGCCCGTTCTGCGGGTTGACCAGCGCCCCGGTCATCGTGGTCAGAACCGCCCCCAGGGCCACGATCATAGCGCCTGACAGCCCCGCCGCGCTGCCCGCCAGCTTCGGGCGCACCGACATCACACCTGCCGAGGCATTGGCGTTGGTCAGGCCATTTCCGAAGCCCACACAGATGGCCGACCCGAAGAACACCCAGACCGAGCCCATATCCGCCAGAAACAACAGCAATCCGCAGAACGGCCCGGTCGAGGCCACGATCCGCCCGATCAGGATCATCGTCGACAATTGGGTGCGTGCCGCGATGCGCCCGGTGATGAAGTTGCCGACCATGAAGCCGCCGGTGATGATCCCGATGCCCAGACCCAGCATCGCGGGGCTCAGGTCAAACCAAGCCGCAGCCACCAGCGGCGCGCCGGTTATGAAGCTGAAGAAAGCTCCAATCGAAAAGGCGGCGCACAGCGCGTATCCCCAGAACCTGCGGGCGCGGAACAGATGCGGATATTCGCCAAGCTGCGCGGCAAAGGTCGAAGATCGGTTTACGTTCGTCTCGCCCATATCCATCCAAAGCAGAGCAAACATCCCTGCCCCAAAGACCAGATACAGCACAAACCCGGCGCGCCAGCCGAACAACATGTCCAGCGCCCCGCCCAGCATCGGCCCCAGCATCGGAGCCAGCGCCATTGCCATCGCGACATAGCCCAGCTTGCTGGCGGCCTCATTCGGCGGGTACCTGTCGCGGATCGACGCGCTCGACAGCACCGGCCCGGCCACCACCGCCGCCTGCAGCAGCCGGAACCCGAGGAAGACCCAGATTGACTCGGCCAGCACACAGCCCAGCGAGGCGAAGGCGAATATCCCCATCCCGATCAGCAGGATGGGCCTGCGCCCAAAACGGTCGGACAGAGGCCCGAGGATCAACTGCAGTACGGCGGACACGGCCAGATAGGCGGCGATGGACAGATTTACCAGCGCGTAATCGACCTGAAAATCCTCGGCCATCCGCGCCAGCGATGGCAGGAACATGTTCAGCGACAGCACCGACAGCGCCGTTGCAAAAATCAATGTTGCCAAAGATGGGGGCGTCCGGGCCGCGCGCATGGGTCAAAACCGTCTGAAATCCAACCGGATCAGCGCTATCACATCACCCGGCGCTTGAACATGCCAAGCCGCTGGCGGCGGCATCAACCCTCTGCTAAGAGCGGCGCATGCTACGGATCGAAGACATCACTTATGCCGTTGAAGGCCGCCCCTTGTTCGACGGGGCCAGCGCGACCATTCCTGATGGCCACAAGGTTGGTTTGGTTGGCCGCAACGGAACTGGCAAGACGACCCTGTTCCGCCTGATCCGGGGGGAACTGGCGCTGGAATCAGGCAATATCTCGGTCCCGAAACGTGCGCGGATTGGCGGAGTCGCTCAAGAGGTGCCGTCGTCCGATGTCTCGCTGATCAACACCGTTCTGGCCGCCGATACCGAGCGCAGCGCGCTCATGACCGAGGCTGACAGCGCCACCGACCCCGCACGGATCGCCGAAATCCAGACCCGGCTGGCCGATATCGACGCCTGGTCGGCCGAGGCGCGGGCGGCCTCGATCCTCAAAGGGTTGGGCTTTGATGACGACGATCAGGTGAAACCCTGCTCCGATTTCTCGGGCGGCTGGCGGATGCGCGTGGCGCTGGCGGCGGTGCTGTTCGCCCAGCCCGATCTGTTGCTGCTGGACGAGCCGACCAACTATCTGGACCTCGAAGGCGCGCTGTGGCTGGAAAGCTATTTGGCGAAATACCCGCATACGGTCATTATCATCAGCCATGATCGCGGGTTGCTGAACCGCGCGGTGGGGTCGATCCTGCACCTGGAAGATCGCAAACTCACGTATTACGCGGTGCCGTACGACAAGTTCGCCGAACGCCGCGCCGAGCGTTTGGCGCAAGCCGAGTCCGAGAACGCCAAAGCCAAGGCCCGCATCGCGCATCTGCAAAGCTATGTGGATCGGTTCCGCTACAAGGCGTCGAAGGCCGTTCAGGCCCAGTCGCGCCTGAAGATGATCGAACGCATCCAACTGGTCTCAACCCCGCAAGAAGCCGCTTTGCGTGCGTTCTCGTTCCCCAAGCCCGAGGAACTGTCCCCTCCGATCATCCAGATCGAAGGCGGCGTGACCGGGTATGGTGAGACCGAGGTGCTGCGCCGCCTGAACCTGCGCATCGATCAGGACGACCGCATCGCCCTGCTGGGCAAGAACGGTCAGGGCAAATCGACGCTTTCCAAGCTGCTCTCGGACCGGTTGCCACTGATGGCGGGCAAAATGACCTGCAGCAACAAGCTGCGCATCGGATATTTTGCGCAGCATCAGGTGGATGAGCTTTATGTGGACGAAACGCCGTTAGACCATCTGCGCCGCCTGCGCCCGGAAGAGGCACCGGGCAAATGGCGCTCGCGTCTGGCCGGGTTCGGGTTGAACGCGGATCAGGCGGAAACCGTTGTGGGCCGCCTTTCGGGAGGTCAGAAAGCGCGCCTGTCGCTGCTGATTGCCACCATCGACGCCCCGCATATGCTGATCCTCGACGAACCCACAAACCATCTGGACATCGAAAGCCGCGAGGCGCTGGTCGAGGCGCTGACCGCCTATTCCGGCGCGGTTGTTCTGGTCAGCCACGACATGCATCTGCTGTCGCTGGTCGCAGATCGGCTGTGGCTGGTCTCGGACGGCACTGTGAAACCCTTTGACGGTGATCTGGAAGCCTACCGGTCCCTGCTGCTGGCGCGCGACAAACCGGTCAAGGCAAAACCATCAGCCAGGCCCAAGCGCCCGTCGCGCGACGCGATGCTGGCACTGCGTGCCGATCTGCGCAAATGCGAGGACCGGATCGAAAAGCTGATGGATATGCACGAGAAACTCTCGGCCAAACTGGCGGACCCGACGCTGTACGAAGACGAAAAGATCAACGATCTGGAAACCTGGAACCGCAAATTCGCCGAAGTAACCGAGGCGATGCAAAAGGCCGAGGCGCTGTGGGTCGCCGCAGCCGAACGGCTGGAACAAGCAGAGAGCGCTGCATGAACGACACCGCCTTCCTGATAACCTCGTTCACCACGCTGGTGGTGGTGATCGACCCTCCGGCACAGGCGCCGATCTTTGTGGCGCTGACTCAAGGCATGGACCGGCAGATGCGCCGCGTGATCGCGATCCGCGCCTGTCTGACTGCCGCCGGGATTCTCGCCATGTTCGCCGCCTTCGGCGAGGCAGTGCTCAGCTTCATCGGCATCTCGATGGAGGCATTCCGCGTCGCAGGTGGCGTGCTGCTGTTTTTGACAGCGCTCGACATGCTGTTCGAGCGTCGCACCAAGCGGCGCGAAAACAGCGCCGAAGAGGAAGAGCACCCTGACCCGTCGG
The DNA here is from genome assembly GCF_056541025.1 of Ruegeria sp. AK4. Taxonomy (NCBI): domain Bacteria; kingdom Pseudomonadati; phylum Pseudomonadota; class Alphaproteobacteria; order Rhodobacterales; family Roseobacteraceae; genus Ruegeria; species Ruegeria sp. AK4. Next base: position 523,651 of record NZ_JBQFXS010000001.1, on the reverse strand, counting down.
TCTTCCCCCTTGGCATACCGCTGATTGCCGGTCCGGGCGCGATTGCCACGATGATCCTGCTGGCCGGGCAGACGCCGGGGATCGAAGGGCTGGCCATCGTCATCGGCATGATGCTGATCGTTGTGGCGATGGTTTTCGTGACCTACCTGACCTCGGGCGCGGTGGCGCGGCTGCTGGGCAAGACCGGGCTGAACGTGCTGACGCGCCTTTTGGGCATGCTGCTGGCCGCGCTGTCGGTTCAGTTCATTCTGGATGGCCTCAAGGCCTTTGGTTTTGCGTCGTGAAGTCCCATATCGGGGCATGAGAGCTTTTTCCGGGTGACGGTTTGGATGGTTATGAAATCGGGCGTTTGACCTATCTGGTTGTGCTGGGTGCGGTGCTGCTGATGTGGTTCTTCACCCACAACCGGCAATCGCTGGGCAAGACCCTGCAGCAGGTTCTGGCCTGGGTGTTCATCTTCATCGGTGTGATCGCGGTCGTGGGGCTGTGGGACGATATCCGCTCGACCGTTAGCACCACGCCTCAGATGGCGGTGACGGGAAACACCATCGAGGTTCCGCGCGCCTTTGACGGGCATTATTATCTGCCCCTACTGGTGAACGGAGAGCCGATCACCTTTCTGGTCGACACCGGTGCCAGCCAGATCGTGCTGAGCGCGCAGGACGCCGAGCGCGTCGGGATCGACCCCGACCAGTTGAACTATATCGGCCGCGCCTCGACGGCAAACGGCATTGTACGCACGGCGCCGGTACGCTTGGACAGTCTTGCATTGGGCCCGATCCGGGACACCGGCGTTTCGGCCTGGATCAACGAAGGTGAGCTCGACAAATCTCTGCTGGGCATGGATTACCTGCACCGGTTTTCCAATGTTCAGTTCGCCGATGGCCGTTTGATTTTGTCCCGCTAAGCGCGGTCGCGACTTGAGAACAAAATGAGAACATGATAGCGTTGGGCCATGTCTGCTCAGCTTCTTGGTCAAAAGCCCGCGCGCGCCGCGCCGGGGGTGACGCTTCATAACGGGATCACCCTGCAACTGGGCCGCGTGCACGAGGCCTGCGGCCCTGCCCGGCGCAGCTTTGCGATGTGGCTGGCCAGTCAGGCGCAGGGGCCGGTTCTGTGGATTTCCCCCGCGTGGGAGCCCGGCCAGTTGAACCCTGACGGGATGATGCCCTTTGCCGATCCGGCCCGGTTTATCTTTGTCCGCCCCACCCGCGCCGAAGACCTGCTGTGGTGCATGGAAGAAGCGCTGCGCAGCGGGGCGATCCCGTTGATCATTGGCGACCTGCCCGGCCCACCCGGGCTGACGCCGGTGCGCCGGATGCATCTTGCCGCCGAACAGGGCGGCGCGATGCGGCGGCCTCCGCTGGGGTTGCTGCTGACCCCCGGCGATGGCGGCGCGCAGGGGGTTGAGACGCGCTGGCACATGGCCGCCGCCCATCGGGCCGAGGCGCGCCAATGGACCCTGACCCGCCGCCGCGCCCGCGCCCTGCCTCCGGTCACATGGCACGCCACCCAGACCAGACCGCGCGCCGGGCTGAACCTGCAACGGGCCGGGGCCGAGGATGTTTTGGCCTGATCCCTACGCCCGATCACGTAAGAAGTGACTGGCCAACGCCCCACCCTCACCCTAGCGTCACCGCATGAGCCATCCGATCCATGACAGCCGCTATTCCTGGCTACGCCTTCTGATCACGCTCGCCATCGCAACGGTGGCAAATGCGGGCATATGGGCGGTGATCGTGGTGATGCCTGCGGTCGAGGCCGAGTTTGACGCCGGACGCGCCGAGGTCTCGATGCCGTACACCCTCGCCATGATCGGCTTCGCGCTGGGCAACATGTGGCTGGGGCAACTGGTGGACCGGCTGGGCGTGACCAGGGCCCTGATCGGTGCCGCGATCCTGATCGCTGTCAGCTACCTGCTGGCCACGCTGGCCCCGAACATCGCCTTGCTGTCTGCGGCACATCTGCTGTTGGGTCTGGGAACAGCAGTGGGTTTCGCCCCCCTGATCGCCGACATCTCGCACTGGTTCCTGCGCCGACGCGGGATTGCCGTGGCGCTGGTGGCCAGCGGCAACTACCTGTCCGGGGCGATCTGGCCCACGATGTTGTCGGACATTCTGGCGCGCGACGGCTGGCAGCAGGTCTATCTGACACTGGCCGCGCTGACATTGATCGTCGTCATCCCCCTGTCCTTGCTGCTGCGCCGTCAGGTCCCGGCCGAGGCGCACAGCACCGCCGCCGCAACCGCACAGATCAACGCGCGCAGCGTCGGGATTTCGCCCCGCGCACTTCAGTACATCCTTGGACTTGCGGGGATCGGCTGCTGCGTTGCAATGTCGATGCCGCAGGTTCATATCGTGTCGTATTGCGTGGGGCTGGGATACGGTCCGGCGGTCGGAGCCGAGATGCTGTCGCTGATGCTGCTGGGCGGCGTGGTCAGCCGTATCATCTCGGGTCTTGTCGCGGACCGTCTGGGAGGTGTCCTGACGCTTCTGATCGGGTCGATCCTGCAATGCATCGCCCTGTTTCTGTTCCTGCCCTATGACGGGATGGTGCCGCTTTACATCATCAGCCTGCTGTTCGGCCTGGCGCAGGGCGGTATCGTACCCAGCTATGCCCTTGTGGTTCGGGAATACATGCCACCGCGAGAGGCCGGCGCGCGGGTGGGTTTTGTCATGATGATGACCATTCTCGGCATGGCTCTGGGCGGCTGGATGTCCGGTTGGATCTACGACATCACCGGCAGCTACCAACTGGCCTTCGTGAACGGCATCCTCTGGAACGGCCTGAACATCGCCATCGTTCTGACCCTGCTGAAACGGTCGCGCCCCAAAAGGCAGGAGGTTCTCGCATGAGCCCACTGAACAGGCGCACCATCATGGCAGGCCTCGCCGCGCTTCCCCTGTCCGGCCCTGCTAAGGCGGCGGTGAAACCTTATGTCCTTTCGACCGATGGCACGAAGGTTGGCTTTACCTTTGTTCTGTCCGGCATCCCTCAGACCGGGTACATGCCGGTCCGGTCGGCGGACATCCGGATCGACACCCGCCGCCTGCAAAACAGTCAGGTCGAAGTGGTTCTGGACGTCCGCAACGCGCAAACCAAGTTGCCCTTTGCCCGGGCGCCGATGCTCGGCCAGACGGTGCTGGACGCGGAAAGCCATCCGACAATCCGCTTTGCCTCAACCGATGTGCAACTGGGCCCCGGAGGGCGGATTTCGGACGGGGCCCGGATCACCGGCGATCTGACGGATCGCGGCGTGACACGGCCAATCACGCTCGACGCCAGCCTGTACCGCCCACCGGGAACCGCCGCCGACGATCTGGATCAGTTGAGCATAAGACTGACCGGCGCGCTGAACCGGCACGACTTTGGGGCCTCGGGCTATGACGATCTGGTGCGCGAGACAGTCGGTCTGGACATCCACGCTGAAATCCTTTTGGCGGGTTAGGCCGCGATTGACGAAAAACGACCAGATAAAGTCGAATAGTCGCGTGCACCGCGCGGCGATATCGTCACTCTGACCCTATGCGCACGATCATTTCCTTTGCCGCCCTTTTTCTTTCCGTCATTTTGCTGCAGCTTTCGACCGGGGGTGTGGGGCCGCTGGACGCAATTTCGGGCCTGACGCTGGACTTCTCGACCGAGCAGATCGGTATGCTGGGTTCGGCGCATTTCCTTGGGTTTTTTATCGGGTGCTGGTGGGCCCCACGGCTGATGGGCACCGTCGGCCATTCCCGCGCCTTTGCGGTCTGCACCGCTTTGGGGGCGATGGGCCTGCTGGGGCATACGTTGACCGAAAACCCCTATATCTGGGCCGCTTTGCGCATCGCCTCGGGCACCTGTGTCGCCGGGAGTTACACGGTGATCGAGGCCTGGCTGAACGCCAAGGTCACAAATGAGACGCGCGGACGCGCCATGGGCACCTATCGTATCGCGGATATGGGGGCTTCGCTCTGCGCGCAGCTGATCATCGCGGTGCTGCCGCCCGCCTCATACGTGTCCTATAACTTGCTGGCGATCCTGTGCTGCGCCTCATTGCTGCCGCTGACTCTGACCCGCGCCAGCCAGCCTGCCACACCGGATGCGCCCCGGCTGCGGCCCAAACTGGCCTGGACCAGTTCACCGCTGGCCGTCGCCGGAGTGATCGTTGCGGCGCTCAGTTCCGCGTCTTTCCGGATGGTCGGTCCCATCTACGGGCAAGAGGTCGGGCTGGGCGTCGATCAGATCGCGTTTTTCCTTGCCTCATTCGTTCTGGGCGGCGCGCTGGCGCAGTACCCATTGGGATGGCTGGCGGACAAATATGACCGTCGATGGGTTCTGATCTGGCTGTCCGCTGCTGCCGTGCTGAGCTGTGGAATCACCATGGCAGCCAGCGGGTCGGGCACCTTGGGCGTGATGCTGGCCGCCGGGTTCTTTGGCTTGACCACCTTTCCGATCTTTTCGGTCTCATCGGCCCACGCCAATGACTTTGCCACCACCGAACAACGTGTCGAACTGGCCGCCGCGTTGATGTTCTGGTACGCGCTGGGGGCGATTGCCTCGCCCTATGTCTCATCCACATTGATACAGCAGTTTGGTCCAGGCGCTCTGTTTGCGTTTGTGGCTGTTGGTCATCTGGGGCTGATCCTGTTTGGCCTCGCCCGGATGCGGTCGCGCCCGACGCCGGATGCGCGGACCAACTACGTCTATGCGCCGCGCACTTCCTTCACGATCGGGCGGCTTCTGAAACGGTCGGGCGAGGATTAAAGGTCTGAAAAATAGCCCCTTGCCAAAAGCCGGGCTTTTGCTGCCCCGTCACTTCATGTAGACGGGCGCGCAGACAGACACGCGGATACGGAACATGGCTCGGATTCTCATCACCTCGGCAATCCCTTACATCAACGGGATCAAGCACCTCGGCAACCTGATCGGCTCGCAATTGCCCGCCGATCTGTACGCGCGCTATCAGCGTGGCCGGGGGAATGAGGTCATGTTCCTGTGCGCCACCGATGAACACGGCACCCCGGCGGAACTGGCCGCAGCCAAGGCGGGCAAGCCGGTGGCTGAGTATTGCGCCGATATGTACGCGGTACAGGCCGATATCGCGCAGCGCTTTGGGCTGAGCTTTGATCATTTCGGCCGTTCCTCCAGCGCGCAGAACCGGCACCTGACCCAGCATTTCGCGGGCAAGCTGGATGAAGCCGGCCTGATCCGCGAGGTCAGCGAGAAGCAGGTCTATTCCAACGCCGATGGCCGCTTCCTGCCCGACCGCTATATCGAGGGCACCTGCCCCAATTGCGGCTATGAGCGGGCGCGCGGCGACCAGTGTGAAAACTGCACCAAGCAGCTGGACCCGACCGATTTGATCGAGCCGCGCAGCGCGATTTCCGGCTCGACCGATCTGGAAGTGCGCGAGACCAAGCACCTGTATCTGCGCCAGTCGGCGATGAAGGATCAACTGGATGCGTGGATCGACAGCAAGACGGACTGGCCGATCCTGACCACATCGATTGCCAAGAAGTGGCTGCACGATGGCGACGGCCTGCAAGACCGCGGCATCACCCGCGATCTGGACTGGGGGGTTCCGGTCAAGAAAGGCGATCAGGACTGGCCGGGGATGGAGGGCAAGGTGTTCTATGTCTGGTTCGACGCCCCCATCGAATACATCGCCTGCGCCAAGGAATGGGCCGATGCCACCGGCAAGACAGATGCGGATTGGGAGCGCTGGTGGCGCACCGACAAGGGTGCCGACGATGTGCGTTACGTACAGTTCATGGGCAAGGACAACGTGCCCTTCCACACTCTGTCTTTCCCGGCCACTATTCTGGGCTCGGGCGAGCCGTGGAAGATGGTCGATCACCTGAAATCCTTCAACTACCTGAATTATGACGGCGGCCAGTTCTCGACCAGCCAGGGCCGCGGCGTGTTCATGGATCAGGCGCTGGATATCCTGCCCGCCGATTACTGGCGCTGGTGGCTGCTGAGCCATGCGCCCGAAAGCAGCGACAGCGAGTTCACATGGGAGAACTTCCAGCAATCGGTGAACAAGGATTTGGCGGATGTTCTGGGCAACTTCGTCAGCCGGATCACCAAGTTCTGCCGTTCCAAGTTCGGCGAGGCCGTGCCCCAAGGCGGCAGCTATGGCGAACGCGAACAGGCATTGATCGAAGAACTCACCCAGCGCGTCCGCGCTTATGAAGGGCATATGGAGGCAATGGAAGTTCGCAAATCCGCACAGGAGTTGCGGGCCATTTGGGTTGCGGGCAACGAATACCTGCAGTCTGCCGCGCCGTGGTCGACCTTTAAGGAAGACCCCGAACAGGCCGCTGCACAGGTGCGTCTGGGTCTGAACCTGATCCGGCTTTATGCCGTGCTCAGCGCGCCGTTCATTCCCGAAACCTCAGCCCGGATGCTGAGCGCGATGAATACGCTGGACACAAGCTGGCCCGACGATGTCGAGGCCGCGCTGAACGCCCTGCCCGCCGGGCACGCGTTTTCGGTGCCGGATGTTCTGTTCGCCAAGATCACCGACGAACAGCGCGAAGACTGGCAGACACGCTTCGCGGGAGCGCGCAGCTAAGCACTCCCCAAGACGGGTATGGAAAGCGGAGGCCGCCGGGCCTCCGCTTTTTCATGTTCAACCCGCGAACGGACAGGTGTCAGCGCCAATCGTCCTGCCTAAGTCTGCCGACCTATGGCGAAAATTCCCGCGCGGGCCATTCGCGCATCGTATTCAAGAAGCTTGAGATATGATCGCAAAACCGCCATCCTGACCGGGAATTCAATCGACTCGCCGGCGCAATCCGCCTGCCCCGTCGCTTAATCCTTAGTCCGAATGAGGCACGCGCCATGTCCCTTGCACTGATGAAATCAATTTTCCGCACAGCCGGACCCGCCGGGGCGATTGCCATGGTGGCATGTCTGGGGCTAGCACATAATGCCTTGGCGCAGGACCAAAGCGACGCGCCGCCTCCGAAAGTGTCAATCGCAGCCGCTTATACTCAGGAAATCACCGCCGAGGCCGTCTTCATTGGCCGCGCCGAGGCTATCGACAAGGTCGATATCGTCGCCCGCGTCAGCGGTTTCCTTGACAGTCAGGAGGTCGAAGATGGCGCGTTGGTGAACGAGGGCGATCTGCTGTTTACCATCGAGCCGGACCTGTACGAGGCCACGCTGGAAGCCCGCAAAGCCGACCTGGACCGGGCCGAGGCCAATCTGGAACTGGCCAAGGTGGATCTGGCCCGAAAGGAAGAACTGTTCAAACGCGAGGCCACCCCGGAATCCGAACGCGACATCGCCCGCGCGAACGAACTGGTGGCCGAAGCCGAGGTAAAGGCCGCCAATGCCGCCATCCAGCAAGCCCAGCTGGACCTGAGCTACACCAAAATCAGCGCCCCCTTCACTGGTCGCATCGGGCGCGTGACGACCAGCGTGGGGGATGTTGTCGGCCCGACAAACCCGCCTTTGGTCAATCTGGTCAGCGAAGCGCCGATCTATGTGAATTTCTCGCTGAACGAAAAGCAATTTACATCAGTTCTTCAACAGGTTGGAGAGAATGCCAGCACGCTGGCCGAAAGCGACAAAAGCCCCAATGTGCACGTGACGCTGCCCAACGGAACCGAGTTGGACGAAACCGGTGAGATCGTGTTTGTCGACAACCGGATCGACCCTCTGACAGGGGCCATCACTGTCCGGGCAGAGTTCGACAATACCGACCGGCTGATCATCGACGGCGCGTTCCTGAACGTGCAGATCGAGGCCCTTGAACCTACGCTAGAGGTGCTGGTCCCACAAGCAGCACTGCAGCGCGATCAGCGTGGCGAGTTCGTTCTGGTCGTGAACGACAAGCAAATGGTTGAGCAGCGCTATATCACCACCGGAGACACGGTCGACTCGGCCATCATCGTGACGGAAGGGTTGCGGGAAGGTGAAAGCGTGATTGTCGAGGGCCTGCAGCGCGTCCGCCCCGGTGTTGCCGTGGACGCGGTCGTCGCGTCCGAGCAGCCGGGAGAATAACGGATGTTCTCTGCCCTGTTCATCAGCCGGCCCAAGCTGGCGCTTGTCATCTCGCTTGTCCTGACGATCATGGGCGGCATCGGCTATCTGGTTCTGCCGGTCGCCCAGTTCCCGGACATCACGCCGCCGGTGGTCAGCGTGACCACCACCTATACCGGTGCAAATGCCGAGACCGTGGAAAACACCGTCGCCGCCCCGATCGAGGCGCAGGTGAACGGTGTGGACGACATGATCTACATGACGTCCACCTCGTCGGATAACGGCTCGTATTCGCTGAACATCACCTTCGAGGTCGGCACCGACCCCGACATCGCCTCGGTCAACGTGCAGAACCGCGTGGCGCAGGCCATGTCTTCGCTGCCGACCGAGGTGACGTCTTCGGGCGTGGTCACGCAAAAGGCATCGACGAACATGCTGCTGCTGGTGACGCTGACTTCGCCTAACGGCACGTATGACAGCGTTTTCCTGTCCAACTATGCGTCGATCAACCTGAAAGACGCGCTGGCGCGGGTTCAGGGGGTTGGTAAAGCGGATGTTCTGACCAATCTGGAATACGCGATGCGCATCTGGATGGACCCGGACAAGATGGCCGCCCTGTCGATCACGCCGGGCGACGTGATCAACGCCATTCGGGAACAGAATATCGAAGTGTCGGCGGGATCGATTGGTGCCCCCCCGGTACCCGAAGGGCAGACCTTTCAATACACGATCAAGACCAAAGGCCGCCTGACTTCGGCCTCCGAGTTCGGCGATATCGTCATCCGCACCGGCGAAGCGGGTGCAATCGTACGTGTGAAAGACATCGCGCGGGTCGAGCTTGGGGCGCAGTTCTATTCGGCCTCGGGCTATTTCCAAAGCGTTCCGGCCACGGTGATCGGCATCTATCAGGCCCCCGGCGCAAACGCGCTTGCGGTATCGGATCGGGTCGAGGCCGAGCTTGAGCGTCTGTCCCGGTCCTTCCCCACGGATGTAGAATACCAGGTGCCCTTCAACACCACGGACTTCGTCGAGCAATCCCTGAACGATGTGGTTTCGACCCTGATCCTGACCTTCATTCTGGTGATCTCGGTCGTGTTCGTCTTCCTTGGCAGTTGGCGGGCGACGATCATTCCTGCGGTGGCGATCCCGGTCTCGCTGATCGGGACATTTGCGTTCCTTTTGGCCTTTGGCATGTCGCTCAACACGATCTCGCTGTTCGCGCTGGTTCTGGCCATCGGGATCGTTGTGGATGACGCCATCGTTGTGGTCGAAAACGTCGAGCGGATCATCGCGGATGAAGGGCTTGACCCGGCCGAGGCGACCCGCAAGGCGATGGGTCAGATCACCGGCCCGGTCATTGCAACCACGCTGGTTCTGCTGGCCGTGTTCGTGCCGGTGACGTTCATGCCCGGCATTTCCGGGCGGCTCTATTCTCAGTTTGCCGTGACAATCTCAACGGCGGTTGTGATCTCATCCATCAACGCGCTTACCCTGTCCCCGGCCCTGTGCGGGTTGGTGCTGCGGCCACGAAGCGGTCCGCCCAAAGGGGTTCTGGCACTGTTTGAAGGTTTCATCGGAACGGTGCGCAACGGCTATGTCTCGATCGTGCGCAAGCTGCTGATCCTGCCGGTCATTGCGCTGGGTATGATCGTGGCGCTGGCGATGGGAACGGGCACGATCATGTCCAACACCTCAAGCGGCTTTATCCCGCTTGAGGATAACGGCTATCTGTTCGTGGACATTCAGCTGCCCGACGCGGCCACCCTGGAACGGACCGAAACGATTTCCGCCCGCGTCGACGAGCAGATCCAACAGATACCGGGCGTTGCCAGCACCGTTCTAGTCAACGGCTATTCGCTGTTGAACGGGACCACGACAAACGGGGCTGCGATCTTTGTGAACCTCACCAATTGGGGGGAACGGCAAGAGGATGACCTGAGCGCCAATGCCATCCTGGGCAAAGTACTTGCTATTGCCAATGGTGAATCGGCGGCTTCCATCGTGGCCTTCAACCCGCCGCCCATTCAGGGTCTGGGCATGTCAGCCGGTGTGGAAATGGAGGTTCAGCAGACCGGCGGTGGATCACCGCAGGATCTCGCCTCAGCCGTCGGCTCGTTTGTCTACGCGGCGAACCAGAGGCCCGAGATCGGTCAGGCCTACACGACCTTCCGGGCCAACGTGCCCCAATTGTTTGTCGATCTGGATCGGGAAAAGGCCAAGACCCTGCAGGTGTCGGTGGCCGAGATTTTCCAGACCATGCAGGCACAGCTTGGGTCCTATTACGTGAACGACTTCAACCTGTTCGGGCGCGTCTACCGCGTGATGATTCAGGCCGATGGCTCGTACCGTGATAATGTCGAGGACATCTCGAACCTCTATGTCCGCTCGACCAAGGGTGAGATGGTGCCGCTGGGCACCCTGATCGATGTCGAGAATGTTCTGGGCCCCGTCCTGCTGAAACGCCACAACCTGTTCCGGTCGGCGACAGTCACGGCGGTTCCGGCTCCGGGTCTTTCCAGCGGCGACGCGATCACCGTGATGACCGAGGAATCCGCAACCGCCCTGCCCCCCGGCTATGCGTTCGAATGGACCGGGACTGCGCAGCAGCAGTTGGCGGCGGGCGGTCTGGTCATCGTGATCCTCGGGCTGGCGATCCTGTTCGGCTACCTGTTCCTTGTCGGCCAATATGAAAGCTGGTCGATGCCGGTGGCGATCCTGCTGTCGGTGACAGTTGCCTTGTTCGGCGCGGTGGCGGCTGTGGCCATCGTGGGCAGTGACATCAACCTTTATACGCAGATCGGGATGATCATGCTTGTGGGGCTTGCCTCCAAGAACGGCATCCTGATTGTCGAATTCGCGATGGAGCAACGCGCCAAGGGCCTGTCGATCAAAGACGCCGCTGCCGAGGCCGCCTTTCAGCGTTTCCGCGCGGTGATGATGACCGCCCTATCCTTCCTCTTGGGCGTTGTACCGCTGCTGGCCGCAAGCGGCGCGGGCGCGGCCAGCCAGAAAGCCATCGGTGTTGCCGTGTTTGGCGGCATGCTGGCGGCGACGCTGATTGGTGTGATCCTTGTACCAGTGCTTTATGCGCTGATGCAGGGCCTGCGCGAGTGGATCAAGGGCACCAACAGGAAAGGCCCGGATACGTCCGAAGGCGCCACGTGAGGTTGGCGATACTCGAAACAGAAAGCCCCGCCGAAACGCGGGGCTTTTTTCTTAGGCAACCTGTTCCAATTGCAAGCGCTGTTCCATCCACGTCTGCAATCGATCGATCTGGGCCTTATCCAGACGCAGGCCCAGTTTGTTGCGCCGCCAGACCACATCTTCGGCCCTACGCGCGAATTCCTTGTCCATCAGCCAAGCCACTTCGCGAGCGGTCAGAGTGGCCCCGAAATCCTCGCCCAAATCAGCGGCTTCCTTTGCATCGCCCAGAACCGAACGCGCCTCGGTCCCGTAGGCGCGCACCAATCGCGCTGCCCATCGTTTATCCAGGAACGGATAGTCCGCCATCAGGTGGTCGATCAGCTTTTGCACACCATCCACCGGGAAATCCCCTCCCGGCAATGCCACGCCCGCGGTCCATGGTCCGGGCAGGTCTGGGAAATGCCCGGCCACTTTTTCCAAAGCACTCTCGGCCAACCGACGGTAGGTGGTGATCTTGCCGCCAAAGACGTTTAGCACCGGCGCCCCGCCTTGTGCGTCCACTTTCAGCGTATAGTCCCGCGTCGCAGCCGTCGCGCTGCTGGCCCCGTCATCATAGAGCGGACGCACACCCGAATAGGTCCAGACAATGTCGTCTCGCGTCACGGGTTTAGCGAAATATTTCGTCGCAAAGGCACAAAGGTAATCCTGTTCGGCCTCGGTACAGATTGGCGGGATTGAAGGGTCGGAATGATCCTGATCCGTGGTGCCAATCAGGGTGAAATCCTGCTCATACGGGATGGCAAAGATGATGCGCCCATCCTCGCCCTGAAAGAAGTAGCATTTGTCGTGGTCGTAGAGCTTACGCGTCACGATATGGCTGCCCCGGACCAGACGAACCCCCTCGCGCGAGTTCACGTGGATCTTGCTTTGAATGATGTCGCCAACCCACGGCCCGCCGGCATTTACAAGCATCCGCGCCTTGACCTCGCGGGTCTCGCCACTGTTTCGGTCCGTGAGTGTGATCTGCCACAGGTCATCGACACGTTCAGCCCGGATCACCTCGGTCCGCACCAGAATTTCCGCCCCACGCGCCTCGGCATCTCGGGCGTTCAGCACGACCAGCCGCGAATCCTCAACCCAGCAGTCGGAGTATTCATAGGCCGTTTCGAACTTGTCCTGCAGCGGTGCGCCTTCGGGGGCGGTACGCAGGTTCAAGGACGAGGTTCCCGGCAAAATCTTCCGACCACCAAGGTTATCGTACAGGAACAACCCTAGCCGGATCAGCCACGCCGGACGCCGCCCGCGCATCCAGGGCATGACCGTGCTTAACAGTTTCGAGGTCGGCGTTTCCGCATCAAACCGCATGTCTGGGTGATAGGGCAGAACGAACCGCATCGGCCAACTGATATGCGGCATGGCGCGCAGCAGGGTTTCCCGCTCGATCAGCGCCTCGCGGACCAGACGGACCTCGAAGAACTCAAGATACCGCAGCCCGCCATGAAACAGCTTGGTCGAGGCCGAGGACGTGGCCGACGCCAGATCGTTCATCTCGGCCAGCGTCACCGACAAGCCGCGCCCGGCGGCATCGCGCGCGATGCCACATCCGTTGATCCCGCCGCCGATGATGAACAGATCGGTGATCTGATTGTCCTGTTGATCCATTTCCGGATGATTCCCCAAGCTTCGAAACTCGCGCGCATTAACCTGCTGGACGCTCGGTTCGTCAATTCTTTTATTCGTTTTTTTTCGTTCTTGCGCGTATGCACCCATAAGATGTGCAACAGATCAAGTAACTGGTGCACCCCTATTGGATCAATTCCTTGCAATACCCTCAAAAAGGAACAAAAACGAATACACAGCAGAGAATCGGAGCCACAATGTCCCTCTCCTTTCGCCAGTCCGACATTCTGGAGATCGCAAAACAGAACGGCCGCGTTGCGGTCGATGATCTGGCCGCTCGGTTCGATGTCACGGTTCAGACCATCCGCCGCGACCTGTCCGAGCTGTCGGATATGGGCAAGCTGGACCGGGTTCACGGCGGCGCGGTGTTGCGGTCCGGCGTGTCGAATATCGGCTACGAGGACCGCCGCGCCCTGAACGAAGACGCCAAAGCCGGGATTGCCAGCGCCTGCGCCGCCGCGATTCCCGATGGCGCGTCGGTTTTCATGAATATCGGCACCTCGACCGAAGCCGTCGCGCGGCAGATGCTGGCCCATAAGAACCTGATGGTGGTGACCAACAATATGAACGTCGCCAATATTCTGGTCGAAAACCCCGACTGCGAGATTGTTGTCGCCGGAGGGATCCTGCGCCGCTCGGACGGCGGGCTGATCGGTAATCTGACCGTTTCAACCATCAACCAATTCAAATTCGACTATGCAGTTATCGGCTGTTCTGCGCTGGACACCGACGGCGACCTGCTGGATTTCGATTTTCAGGAGGTTCTGGTCAGCCAGACGATCATCGCCCAGGCGCGGCAGACTTTCCTTGTCGCCGATCATTCGAAGTTCCAGCGCTCGGCCCCCGCCCGGATCGCCTCGCTCAGCGACGTGGACGTGTTTTTTACGGACCAGGCGCTGCCAGACCGTCTGAACCGGGCCTGTGCAGACTGGAACACCGCCGTTCAAATCAGCCCCTGACCCCTTTACTTTGGCCGCACAATCCCCACCGATCCGGATCACAATTTGCGCAAATCCCGCAACCGTCTACAAATAGATTGACGAGGTGGGACCAACATCTGAGGATGGGGCAACCTTCCCGCAAGGAGGCGCGAGCATGGGACTACTGGGGCAGCCACTCGGCTACTACGACTATCTGACATTCGTTGCATTGATCCTGCTTCTGGCGGCGGTGATGGCGCTGTTCCTGTTCCTCATGGGCTTGCCCGGACGGATCGCGATCAAGCGTAATCACCCACATGCCGAAGCGGTCAAAATCATGGGCTGGATGGGCTTTCTGGCCGTTGTTCCATGGGTCCACGCCTTTATGTGGGCCTTCCATGACGGCGTGACCGTCGACATCCGCCGCGGCCCGGACGAGGAAAAAGACGCTATCCGCAAGGATATCGAGCGTTTGGGCGGCACGGTCAAAGAAGAATACCAGGCGTCAGACGAGACGCAGAAGAGCTAAGGCCAAAGGAATCAACTCACTATGTTCGTCGCCCTTGGCATTACCCTTTTCTATCTCATCTTTGTCTGGTTCATTTTCTTCAAGGCTCAATGGCTGAAATTCAACATCATGTGGGGGATCGTGTCCTTCTGGGTGGGCGCGCATCTGCTGTTGATTTTTCTGGTCGCCCTGCGGTTCTTCCAGCCCTTCTCGGTCGACAGCCACGTGGTGCGCTCGACCATTCAGATCGTGCCGAAGCTGACGCAGCCGACCATCCTGGCCGAGGTTCTGGTCGAACCCAACACAAAGGTCACCAAGGGCGATCCGCTGTACCGCTTTGACGATACGGTGTTTTCGCTGGCGGTCGATAACGCCGAGGCTCAGCTGGTTGCGGCGGAACAGAATGCCAAAATTCTGGAGCAGGACGTGATCGCCAAGACCGAGGCCGTCGAACGGGCCAACGCGCAATTGGCCTATGCGCTGACCGAGCAGGCGCGGTACGAAAACCTTGTACCTGCCGGCGGCGCACGGCAGGACGAGTTGGATCGCTGGAACGAGCAGGTCGCCGAAGACCAGGCATCGGTCAAGCAGGCCGAAGCCAACCTGCACAAATCGGAACTGGCGCTGGAATCGCAGATCGACGGGGTTAACACCGGCGTTCTGCAAGCGCAGGCGCAACTGGCCGAAGCGCAGTATTTTCTGGACAACACAACGATCTATGCCCCCGAAAACGGCATGATCGTCTCGCAACAGGCCCGCCCCGGGCTTGTTGTCGGGGATATCCGCCTTGGTGCCATCGCCAGCTTTGTCACCGAGGATAACCCCTACATTCTGGCCACCTTCCGCCAGCAGAACCTGAAATTCGTCAAACCGGGTCAGGATGTCGAAGTCGCGCTGGACCTCTATCCCGGAGAGATTCTGCCTGGCAAGGTCGAGGCGATCTGGTGGGCCACGCGTCAGGGCCAGTACCTGCCCTCGGGCCGTCTGCCCGGTTTCGAACTGCCGAAACTGCCGGGCCGGATCGCGGTTCAGATCACCGTCGACCTGCCCGAAGGCCATACCTTTCCCGCCGGTGGTCACGCCGCCGTGGCGATTTATACCGGTCAGGGCAAAAGTTTCGAGTTTCTGCGGCGGATCAACATCCGTCTCTACTCTTTCGCCAACTTCATCCGACCGCTGGATATTTGAGGACGCACATCATGACACGGGCCACATCCTTTCGCAGATTGATGGGAACAGCCCTGTGCGCCGCCGTGCTGGCGGCCTGCACCCCTGTCGGGCCGGATTTCGTGCGCCCGAACTCTCCGGTCGTGAAACAGTGGATCGAAACCAACTCGCCCCAAGCCAGCCAGAGCAGCGGGCTGACCTCGCGCAGCGCGCCGGTGGTGAAATGGTGGGAGACGTTTAACGACCCGACCCTGAACAGGCTGATCGCCGAGGCTTATGCCCAGAACCTGACGCTGCAGGTTGCCGGAGCTCGCGTGCTGCAGGCCCGCGCGCAGCTTGGCATCGCGTTCGGCGAGTTGTACCCGCAATCGCAGGCCATCGGCGGATCGCTTGAGCGTCGTCAGATCAGCGAAAACCTTGGACCGATCTCGGACATCAACCGCATCATCCCGCTGGATACCGAGTTCTCGACCTCACAGGTCGGGTTCGACGCGCAGTGGGAGTTGGATGTGTGGGGTGCGCAGCGGCGCGGGGTTCAGGCGGCGCGGTCAAATCTGGCGCTGCAGGTGGCCAATTACGACGACGCGCTGGTGACGCTGACCGGGGATGTGGCGGCGCTTTATGTGAATATCCGCGCCCTGCAGGAATCGCTGGCCGTGGCGCGTGAAAACATCGCCCTGCAACAGCAATCGGCAGACCTGACCCAGTTGCGTTTCGACAACGGCGTCACGACCGAGTTGGACGTGCAGGAATCCAAGGCGCTGCTCAACAACACCAAGGCGCTGGTGCCGGAACTGGAAAGCGATCTGCAGCAGACAAAGAACGCTTTGGCCGTTCTGCTGGGCACGACGCCGTCGCGCATGACCAGCCAGCTTGGTAACTCGGGCCGTATTCCGTCTGCGCGGTCCAATGTCGCGGTTGGCGTTCCGGCCGAACTGCTGCGGCGCCGCCCGGATGTGCGTGCCGCGGAACTCGCGGCAGCCACGCAATCGGCGCAGGTTGGCATTGCGATGGCCGATCTCTACCCGCAGTTCATTCTGTCGGGCTCGATCGGATTGCAGGCCTCGGGCGGGCGCGATCTGTTCAGTTCCAACAGCAACACCGGGCTGGCCAGCGCGGGCGTCGTCTGGAACGTGCTGAACTATGGCCGGATCAAGAACAACGTCCGCGCGCAGGACGCGGCCTATCAGGAGTTGATCGCGAATTACCAGAACACCGTTCTGACCGCCTATTCCGAGGTTGAAAGCGCCATGGTCGCCTATGCGCAGGCGCGCAAGCAGGTCGGGTTCTATCAGCAAAGCGTCGAGGCCTCGCGCAAGGCCGCTGATATCGCCATCAGCCAGTACACCGACGGCATCGCCAGCTATTCGCGGATTCTGAACACGCAGACGGCGTTGCTGCAGTCCCAAGCCAACCTGATCGAAGCACGGCAGCAGGTGTCCAGCAATCTGGTCGCGGTCTACAAGGGTCTCGGCGGCGGCTGGCAGATTCGGCAAAATCAGGAGTTCCTGCCCGAAACCGTACTGGCCGAGATGGCGTATCGCACCGATTGGGGCGACCTGCTGCAGGAAACCCCAGCACGTGCCAGCCTGAACTGAAGGTTACTTCGTCAGCCCGCGCAGCCCGCCCGAGATCAGGATATTCACCTCGTACAAAATGCGCGGGGCCGCAAACCCACCGGGGCTGGCCAGATAGTTCGGGCTCCATTCCGGTTCGAATTTTTGCTTGAACGAGCGCAGACCCTCGAAATGATAGAACTGCTCGCCATGTTCATAGACAAACCCGCCGATCCGGTTCCAGAGCGAGGCCAATTGCCGGTTTTCGATCCCTGAAAACGGCGCGGCCCCAAGCGAGAACCAGTGGAACCCCTGCTCGGACCCCCACACCATCATCTCGGCAAACAGCGCGTCCATCACAAAGCTGGGGCTGTCGGGTTCGTAGCGCATCAAATCCAGCGATAGTTCGGACTTGTTGCCGCCCTGAAACAGGTTGGCAAAGGCCATGATCTTGCCTTCCTCATTCCGCAGGACGGCATGATCGAAATAAGACAGGTAGTCGTCATCGAAGCCACCCAGCGCAAAGCCTTTCTCTTCGCCCGCCTTGCGCGCCAGCCAATCGTCTGAAATCTGGCGCAATTCCGGCAGCACCGGGGCCAGGTTTTCCTTCGGGATGATCTCGAAAACATAACCCTCGCGCTCGGCCCGGTTCTTGGCCTGACGGAACCGTTTGCGCGACTTTCCGTCCAGCGAGAAGCCTTCGAGCGGGACACGCGCGACCTCACCAATTTTCAGGATCGACAGGCCAAGGTCCAGAAAGGTCGGCAGGTACTTGGTCGAGACGCTGTAGAAGGCACAAAGCTTGCCTTCACGATCCGCCATCTCGCGCATTTGCCAGATCAGTTGTTTCCCTGCGGTCTCATCCCCGACCGGTTCGCCTTTCGATATGATGGCGTTGCCCGTGTCGGCATAAGCGATGAACGCGGTTTCGTCCGGCGAGATCAGGAACTGCTTGTCTCCGGTCAGTGAGATTTGCGATTCAGTATCCTCGGATTCCATCACAAGGCGCTCGACAACTTCGGGAATCTCGGTGCGGACCGGCGTGGGGATCTCGCGCCCGAACAGCGAGTTCACTGCGACCACTCCAAGGATCACCGCCACCACGAGGCTGGAGCGCAGGAACCGCGAAGCGTCACCGTTCCATGCGAATTCCCACCAAAGCGCGTTCTGGTATTCCACATGGGAATAGGCAAACAGGCCGATCCAGAAGATCACCGCCAGCAGCGCCACAACGCTGACCAGCCATGGAATGTTCAGCCGGAAGATCGACGCGCCGCTGACGCGATAGAACGCCCCCCGGAACGTCGCCAGCAAACCAATCGTTGCCAGAATACCGACCGCCTCATGCGTATCCAGCCCCTTGGTGAGCGAGGCCACAAACCCTGCCACCATCAACAACATCGCAACAACCCACGCCCGGTAAAGCTTGCGGAACAACCCGCGTGAGACCAGCAGCAACAGCACTCCCACCGCGCTGCCCAGCAAATGCGATGCCTCGACAAAGGACAGGGGCAGAAACTCTCGCAATACGCCCAGGCTTTGGCTGTTCGACGGCAACGCACCCGAGACCAGAAGGATTACGCCCGCCACAGCAGCCACACCGGCAGCGACCATTGGCACGATCGGGCGGACAACCCGATACACCCACGTTGCCGCCCCCCCGATCCGATGGCGTTGCGTCAGGGCCGAGGCAACGGCGATGGACAAGGTGGCAATTCCAAACGGCAGGAAGGTGTAGACAACCCTGTACAGCACCAAAGCGGCAATGACATCCGACCGGCCGGACGCGCCGAGACCGGCGATCAGAGTGGCCTCGAACGCGCCAATCCCGCCCGGGGCGTGGCTCAGGATACCGACCGCGATGGCCGCTACGTAGACGGTGAAGAAGAACGGAAAGCCGACACCCAGATCGTCAGGCAGCAGGATGTACAGCGTCATGGACGCGCCAAACAGGTCGCCCAAGGCGGCCAGCGTCAGCAGCCCCGCCAGTTTGCTGCTTGGCAGGTTGAACCCGACGCCCGCAAAGGACAGCTTGCGCCCGCCCTTGGACAGCCAGACAAACACGGCGATAAGCAGGGCCAGAAGGCAAAGCCCGATAATCGTTTCCGTCGTTTCGCTGATCGGGACAACCTTGGACACGCCATCAGGGTGAAAAGTCAGCAGCATTCCCAGCGTCAGAACCAATCCGGTCCAGAACGCGATCCACGAGGTTGCGATCACCCCGGCCACGCGCCCAAGGTCAAGGCCCAGCGAGGCATAGATTCGATACCGGATCGCCGTCCCCGTGATGTAGGAAAAGCCCAGACAGTTTGATACTGCGTATCCGCAGGCCCCCGCCATTCCCGCCACCGGCAAGGGAACCTGGCCATCGGCCACGCTTTTGACCGAGAAGACATCGTACATTGAAAGCGACAAAAAGCTGAACGCCGTCCAGCACAGGGCGAAAAACATCAGCGTCCAGGACGTGTTCCGGATGTCCATCTGCACATCCGACCATTTAACGTGACCCGAGAGTTCATGCAGAACGATCAACGCGATCAGCGTGATCAGCACGGGAATCGCGATCCGGACCCAGGGTTTTTCAAGCGTGGCCGTGACCTTCTCGGCCCATTGCACGGCGCGGGGTTCTCTGCCTTGCTCGTGACTGGTCATTGTGAAGGTCCCTGTTGTCTGAACCGGATACACCGGCGATGCCTGCCCGCTGACATTGACACAATCTTGTTGCAACTCAAAGCACTACGCGGTGGCCTGACCGCTGTGAGCTAAAGCCGTCCCTTGCGCGTGGACAGCAGCAGGTTCGTCTCGGACCGGGTGATCCCGTCCATGCGGCGGATCTGAAACAGAACCTCATCGAGTTCGGCCAGCGTTTCCGTCCCGATCTCGGCGATCAGATCCCAGGTGCCGTTGGTTGAATGTACTGCCCGCACCTGCGGCATTGCGGCGATCCGCGCCATGGTCCGTTCGGTCCCGCGCCCCTCAATCTCAAGCATCATAAGCCCGCGCACCGGGCTTTGCGCCACGTCGCGGCGGGTCAGAACGGTAAAGCCTACAATCTCCCCCGAGTCCTTTAGCCGCTGCAACCGGCTGCGAACCGTCGTGCGGGTGACGCCGAGCGTCTCGGCAAGCTCGGACAGAGAGGCACGGGCATCCCGATGCAGCGCGCTGAGCAGCCTGTTATCCAAATCGTCCACAACCAATTTCCATTTTGGATCGTTGGGTTTCCTTTTGAACAATTTGTGGCCTTCCGGCAAGGCATAACGTCAGGCTAAATCAGCATATGGACACCAAGAACATAACACTCGTCGGCGCGCCGATGGACGCTGGCAAACGGCGTCAGGGGTGCCGCATGGGCCCTGACGCCTATCGCGTGGCCGGGCTTCAGCAAGCACTGACCGATCTGGGCCACACAGTCACCGACTATGGCGATGTGCGCCCCCAACTGACAGACACCCCGGATCACCCGCACCTGTTTGCCCTGCCCGCTTGCGTGGGCTGGACGCAGGCACTGAGCCAGACGGCGCAGGAGGTCGCGGGACAAAGCCTGCCGATCTTCATGGGCGGGGATCACGCCCTGTCGATGGGCACAGTCGCTGGCATGGCCGCGCATGCGGGTCGGCTGAATCGCCCTCTCTTCGTTCTCTGGCTCGATGCCCACAGCGATTTCCACACGCCGGACAGCACCGGCAGCGGCAACCTGCACGGAACGCCGGTTGCCTATTTCACCGGGCAACCCGGGTTTGGCGCTTTCCCGCCCCTGCCCGCGACAGTCCCGACCAATCAGGTGGGCATGATCGGGCTGCGGTCTGTCGACCCCGCCGAACGCGCCCGGCTTGAGCATGATCACGCGATGCTGGCAGACATGCGCAGCATTGATGAACACGGCATCAAAGCCCCTTTAATGGCGTTTCTGGAGCGTGTCAGGACAGAAAACGGTATCCTGCATGTCTCGCTGGATGTCGATTTCCTCGACCCCGCCATCGCACCTGCTGTCGGCACCACCGTTCCCGGCGGAGCAACCGAACGCGAAGCGCATCTGGTGATGGAGCTTTTGCACGAAAGCGGGCTGGTTTGCTCGCTCGATCTGGTCGAACTGAACCCGTTCCTAGACGAGCGCGGCCGCACCGCAAAACTGATGGTCGATCTGGCCGCGTCCCTGCTTGGCCGCCGCATCTTCGATCGCCCGACCCGGAGTTTCTGATGACCCTACCTTCTGACAAAGCCCTCGTGCCCTTTGTGTCCGTCGACAACATGATGCGGCTGGTTCACCATATCGGTCTCGAGCAGATGATCACCCGGATCGCCGCGCAGATCGAAGCCGATTTTAAACGGTGGGAGAGTTTCGACAAAACCCCACGTATCCCGGCCCACTCGCCCCACGGCGTCATCGAACTGATGCCAACATCGGATGGTGAGGCCTATGGGTTCAAATACGTGAACGGCCACCCCAAGAACACGTCCGAAGGGCTGCAAACCGTGACCGCCTTTGGCCTGCTGGCAGACGTTTACACCGGCTACCCCACGTTGCTGACCGAGATGACAATGCTGACGGCGCTGCGCACAGCGGCGACCTCGGCCCTGGTCGGCAGCTACCTGGCTCCGAAATCGGCCACCACAATGGCGATGATCGGCAACGGCGCGCAGTCCGAGTTCCAGTGCCTTGCCTTCAAAGCGATGTGCGGGATCGACACGGTGCGCCTTTATGACACCGACCCGAATGCCACCGCCAAATGCGCGGCGAACCTACAGGGTAAAGGGTTGACGGTTATCGCGTGCAAAACGCCCGAGGACGCTATCGAAGGCGCGCAGATCATCACAACCTGCACCGCCGACAAGAAATACGCCACCATCCTGACCGACAACATGGTCGGCCCCGGTGTCCACATCAACGCAATCGGCGGCGACTGCCCGGGCAAGACCGAACTGCACCGCGACATCCTGCTGCGTTCCGAGATTTTTGTCGAATATCCCGAACAGACCCGTGTCGAAGGCGAGATTCAGGCGCTTGAGGCTGATCACCCGGTCACCGAGATGTGGCAGGTCATGACCGGACAAGCCAAGGGCAGAACGGATGACCGGCAGATTACCCTGTTCGACAGTGTTGGCTTTGCCATCGAGGATTTCTCGGCCCTGCGCTTCATAAAGCGCGCCATTGAGGGTACGGATTTCTTCGAACCCCTCGACATGCTGGCCGACCCTGATGATCCGCGCGATCTATATGGTATGTTGATGCGGGCCGGATAAGGCGCACGAATGGGGGCGCTGCCCCCGTCGCCCTGCGGGCGCCTCCCCCGGGATATTTTTAGCCAGATGAAGCATGGGATCCTTTATTCATCTGGCCCCAAATATCCCGGAGCGCGAGGCAGAGCCTCGCAAAAACCTTCGCACTAACCTGCCAAGGACGGCAGATAGAGCACAATCCCCGGAAACGCGACAAGCAGCGCAATCGTGACTGCATCTGCGATGAAGAACGGGGTGACGCCTTTGAACACATCCTGAACACTCAGGTCCGGGCGCACCCCGGCGACGACAAAGCAGTTCAGGCCGATGGGCGGCGTGATCAGGCAGAACTCGGCCATTTTCACCACCAGTATCCCAAACCAGATCGCGCACATGGGGCCGGACATGCCGAACGCGCTGTCTGCGGCGCTGACGGTTTCGCCTCCGTTCAAGGCCATCACCGCCGGGTAGACCACGGGCAAAGTCAGCAGCAGCATGCCGATGGCGTCCATGAACATACCCAGCACCGCATAGGCCAGAAGGATGCAGATCAGGATCAGCATCGGCGACATTTCTAGCGATGTGATCCAGTCCGAAAACGCGCCGGGCAGGTCCGCGAAGCCCAGAAAGCGCACGTAGATCAGGACGCCCCAGATGATCGAGAAGATCATGGCGGTCAGCTTCGCGGTTTCCAGCAGCGCGGATTTGAACTCGGGCCAGCGCATGCCGTGGAACAGGGCGAAACAGAAGACGATGAACGCGCCGATAGCGCCGCCTTCGGTTGGTGTGCCCCAGGCTTTGTCGCCGAACGGGTTGTAGACGAAGCAGATGATGATCAGGATCACCGCGACAATCGGGATCGCACCGGGCAGCGCGGCGAAGCGTTGCTTCCAGTTGAACCCGGTCACCGGCGGGCCGACGGATTTGAACACTACCGCGATGCCGACGATCAATAGGCCGTAGACCAGCGCCGAGAATGCGCCGGGAATGAACCCGGCCAGCAGCAGTTTGCCCACATCCTGTTCGACGATGATGGCGTAGATCACAAGGATCGCCGATGGTGGGATCAGCGAGGCCAACGTGCCCCCGGCCGCCACAACGCCCGCCGCAAAGCGCTTGTTGTAACCGACGCTTAACATTTCGGGGATGGCGATGCGTGCAAAAACGGCCGAGGTCGCCACCGAGGCGCCCGATACCGCTGCAAACCCGGCGGTTGCAAAGACGGTGGACACCGCCAATCCTCCGGGAACCCAGGCGATCCAGCGCTTGGCGGCCTCGAACAAGGCACGGGTCAGGCCGGCGTAATAGGCCAGATAGCCGATCAGGATGAAGGTGGGGATCAGGCTGAGCGTGTGTGCGGCGACCTTGGAATGGGGCACCTGCCCCGCCGTTTTCACCGCAACAGTCAGGGCCTTGCCGAACCGGTCGGGGTCGTAGCCAAACTTGGCCCAGAAAATCCAAACCAGCCCGAACAGGCCCGCCAGACCCGCCGCAAAGGCCACCCTCATGCCGGTAACGACCAGAACCAGCAGACCGCCCGTCACCCACAGGCCGATTTCAATCGTGTCCATGGCCTAGTCCTGCCCTTCGAACTGCTCGGCCTCGGCCGCTGCCTGCGCTGCGGCGTCCTGTATCAGGGGAACCGCAACCGGGGCCTCAAGCCCAAGAACCAGCGCCCGCCCATAGCCCCACACCTGCAGAACCAACCGCAGGCACAGAACGGAAAACGCGACCGGGGCCAACAGTTTGGCGGGCCACAAGGGAATGCCGATGTCGATAGAGCTATCCCTGCTCCACAGCGGTGCGCCGAAATCGAAGGATCGGTCGAAATGCGACCAGCTGCCCCAGACCAGCGCCAGCATCAGCACAAGGATCAGAATGACTGAGATCAGCTCGAACAGCCACAGCGCCCGCCCGTGCAGGCGGGAGATTACGATGTCCATGCGGATATGCCCGCCGTCCCGCTGAACGTAAGCGATGCCCAGAAACGCGATCAGCGGCATCGCCTGTTCGATCCAGTCGACATAGCCCGGTAACGGCGCGTTGAAGGCGTTGCGCCCGCTGACGGACACCACCGCCAGCACCATAAGGCTGAACACCGCCAGGCCGCTGATCAGTGCCAGAAACCGTTCCAACCCCAGCAAACGCTGGTCCAACTGGCTGAGGCGGCTGCCATCCTCCAGCACGGTGGCTTGTCCTGCCATGCCGCATTTCCCTTATGTTCAGAAAAAAGCGGGTGCCCTTGCAGGCACCCGGTCACAGCAATCAGTTGCCACCGCGCTGTTGTTGCAGCGTCGCCTGGACCAGATCGTAGAGATCCTGCGCCGGCAGACCCTGAGCGGACATATCCGCAATCCACTGCTCACGGATCGGATCGGCTGCGGTCTTGCGGAATTCCTCGATCACCACATCGTCAATCTCGACCTTCTGAACGCCCTTTTCTTCAAGCACGCTGTCCCACTGTTCGAGCAGCCCGCCATAGTTGGCAAGGTAGTGATCGATGGCTTCGTCGATGGAACTGTCCAGTGCCTCGCGATGTTCGGGCGACAGCGCCTCGTAGGCGTCGATGTTTACCACAACCGGGCAGTTCACGGTGCCGGGGTTCAGGTTTGCCGTCCACCAGTCAGCCTCGTTGATGGTGCCAAAGGACAGATGCGCGTGCTGGGCAAAGGCGACCGTGTCGACCACACCGGATTCCATTGCATTAAACGCCTCGGTCGCGGGAACGGATGTCGGCACTCCGCCGACCGCTTCAAAGGCCTTTCCAAGACCGCCGGTGGCGCGGACACGCATACCGTCAAATTCCGAAAGCTCGTCGCGCGGCTCACCGGTGCCTACAATGTTGTACTGCGGCATGGGCGAGGTCATGATGATGCGCGCATTCCACTGCGCCATCTCATCCTTGACCGCGGGATGGTCATAGACGGCGTGGCTGACGGCCACCTCTTCGTCCAGGTTGTTCACGCCCAGAAACGGCAGTTCAAGAACGGTGATCGCGCGATTCTTGTCCCGGTGATACCCGGCGCAGAACTGGGCCATCTCGAACGCGCCAATCTCGATCCCGTCCAGATTCTCACGCGGTTTCGACAGACCGCCGTAGCTGACGTTGATGGTGAAGTCTCCGCCGGTTTTTTCGCTGACAAGCTCGGCCAGTTTTTCCACATGCTCGGTAAAGGCGCGGCGTTTGCCCCACACGGACGCATTCCATTCGGTGGCTGCGGCTTCGGTGACGAAGGCAACGCCCAAGGCGGCGACGGCAGCGCCGCTCAACATTCTTTTCATAGTGATCTCTCCCGTTGGTGCGCCCCTGTTTCGGAGCGCTTGGAACGAAGCTAGCGCCAACATAGCTTTGTGCCAACCCCAAGCAGCAGACAGCCAAAGCAGGCGTTTGGGCCGAACCAAAGACCGCACGCCCATCAGCGCCCGGATGTGCAGGGAGGCGAAGCCAGACAGGGGCGAGATTTCGTCTTGGCAGATGTTACACTTACCCTGTTGTTTAATAAGTTACTTTTCTGATTTTACGCAGAACGTTTACAAAAATACGCCGATTTCAGAAACTTATTTACAAACTAATCCTGATATTACCGCAATTTATTTATTTATTTTCAAAGCACGGTAATATTCAGCATGGGGAGGAAAAGGATCGACTTCGCCGGAACACCCGGCGAAAAACGATCCAAAGCAATCCAGTCCTAGAGGGAGGAGCCTCATATGACCACCGCTGCCCAGGCAGATGCCAAGACATATCCGCCATCCGCAGAAACTGTTGCGCGTGCACATATAGATGCCGCGAAATACACCGAGATGTATGCCGCCTCGATCGATGATCCGGACGCATTCTGGGGTGAGCAAGGCAAGCGTATCGACTGGATCAAGCCCTTCTCGACGGTCAAGGACACGAATTACGATTTCGGTTCCGTCAAAATCAACTGGTATGCCGATGGTACGCTGAACGTGTCGGCCAACTGCCTGGACCGCCATCTAGAGAAACGCGGTGATCAGACGGCGATCATCTGGGAGCCGGACGATCCGAACGACCCGGCACAGCACATCACCTATGCCGAGTTGCACCGCCGCACCTGCCGGATGGCCAACATTCTGGAATCGATGGGCGTGCGCAAGGGCGACCGGGTTGTGATCTATCTGCCGATGATCCCCGAGGCCGCCTATGCCATGCTGGCCTGCGCGCGGATCGGCGCGATTCATTCGATCGTTTTTGCTGGGTTCTCTCCGGACGCGCTCTCCGCCCGGATCAACGGGTGCGACGCCAAGGTCGTGATCACCGCCGATGAGGCCCCGCGCGGTGGCCGCAAAACGCCGTTGAAATCCAACGCCGATGCCGCCCTGCTGCACTGCAAGGACACCGTCAAATGTCTGGTCGTCAAGCGCACCGGTGGTCAGACCACGTGGATCGACGGGCGCGACTATGACTATAACGAGATGGCCCTTGAGGCGGACGATTACTGCGCCCCTGCCGAGATGGGTGCTGAAGACCCTCTGTTCATCCTCTATACCTCCGGCTCGACCGGCCAGCCCAAGGGCGTGGTCCACACCACCGGCGGCTATCTGGTCTATGCGTCGATGACGCATCAGATCAGCTTCGATTACCATGACGGCGATATCTATTGGTGTACGGCGGATGTGGGCTGGGTCACCGGGCACAGCTATATCGTCTATGGCCCGCTGGCCAATGGCGCGACCACGCTGATGTTCGAAGGCGTGCCGACCTATCCGGATGCCGGCCGCTTCTGGGAGGTCTGCGCCAAGCACAAGGTCAACCAGTTCTACACCGCCCCCACCGCGATCCGCGCGCTGATGGGTCAGGGCGACGAATGGGTCGAAAAGCACGATCTGAGCGATCTGAAGATTCTGGGCACCGTGGGCGAACCGATCAACCCCGAAGCCTGGAACTGGTATTACAACGTCATCGGCGGCGGGCGCTGCCCGATTGTTGATACCTGGTGGCAGACCGAGACCGGCGGGCATCTGATGACTCCACTGGCCGGGGCCCACGCGCTGAAGCCCGGCTCGGCCATGAAACCGTTCTTTGGCATCGAACCGGTGGTTCTGGACCCGCAATCGGGGGTCGAGATCGAGGGCAACGGGGTCGAGGGCGTGCTGTGCATCAAGGACAGCTGGCCCGGCCAGATGCGCACCGTCTGGGGCGATCACGAGCGGTTCGAGAAGACCTATTTCTCGGACTACAAAGGCTACTACTTCACCGGTGACGGATGCCGCCGCGATGAGGATGGCGATTACTGGATCACCGGACGTGTCGATGACGTGATCAACGTTTCGGGTCACCGTATGGGCACGGCCGAGGTCGAAAGCGCGCTGGTTGCGCATGCCGCCGTGGCCGAGGCCGCCGTGGTCGGCTATCCGCATGAAATCAAAGGACAAGGCATCTACTGCTATGTCACTTTGATGAATGACCGCGAGCCGTCGGATGAGTTGCTGAAAGAGTTGCGCACCTGGGTCCGGACAGAAATCGGCCCGATTGCCAGCCCGGATGTGATCCAGTGGGCCCCCGGCCTGCCGAAAACGCGGTCCGGCAAGATCATGCGCCGTATCCTGCGCAAGATTGCCGAGAACGACTTTGGCAGCTTGGGTGACACGTCAACGCTGGCCGATCCGTCGGTGGTCGAAGACCTGATCGAAAACCGCGCGAACAAGTGAGGATGTGATGGACGCTGACACGATCACCACACCCGCCGTTCTTATCCTTCTCGGCCCTCCGGGTGCCGGGAAGGGAACGCAGGCCCGTATGCTTGAGGACAAATTCGGGCTTGTGCAACTCAGCACCGGTGATCTGTTGCGCGCGGCAGTCGCCGCCGGGACCGAGGCGGGGAAAGCCGCCAAGGCTGTCATGGAAGCCGGCGATCTGGTCAGCGACGAGATCGTCATTGCCATCCTGCGCGACCGCATGGCGGAACCGGATTGCGCCAAGGGCGTCATTCTGGACGGCTTCCCGCGCACCACAGTTCAGGCCGAGGCGCTGGACGGCTTGCTGTCGGAAAACGACCAGAAGATCAGCGCCGCCATCAGCCT
Organism: Ruegeria sp. AK4; assembly: GCF_056541025.1. Lineage (NCBI taxonomy): Bacteria > Pseudomonadati > Pseudomonadota > Alphaproteobacteria > Rhodobacterales > Roseobacteraceae > Ruegeria > Ruegeria sp. AK4. Next base: position 495,437 of record NZ_JBQFXS010000001.1, on the reverse strand, counting down.
CGAGGTTGAGGATGCCGAGATGGTGATCCGAATCTCGGGCCGCTACACCTGCGCCGGTTGCGGTGAAGGCTATCACGACACGTTCAAGCAGCCCGCCGTCGAAGGCGAATGCGACAAGTGCGGCCATACCGAGTTCAAGCGCCGGGCTGATGACAACGCGGAAACCGTGGCTTCGCGCCTGCAGGCCTATCACGCGCAAACCGCGCCGCTGATCACGTATTACGAAACGCATGGTGTCCTGCAGCGCACGGACGCCATGGGCAAAATCGAAGACATCGCCAGCGATCTTGAGGCAATCGTCGGCGACGCGATGAGTTAAGGGGAGGAGAGAGGCCGTAAGGCTTTGATCCTAAATCAGAATACTTCAAGGACCCGCCTTGGCGGAACCGGGAAGTCTTGCCTGATGCCATCTGGTATCCGGCACAAGTGAGAAGCGGCCCAACGCACTGGAGGAGTTGGGCAACGGGCCGCCCAACGAGGAAGCGAAGGAGGACCCCGCAATGGCGGATCAATCAACAAACTCCGCGCAGACTGCCGAGGCCGACAAGGGCTATTGGCAGGCCAACCTGCGTCTCATCTACATCAGCCTCGCGATCTGGGCGCTGGTGTCATTTGGATTCGGCATTCTGCTGCGTCCGCTGCTGTCGGGCATCTCCGTCGGCGGAACCGATCTGGGCTTTTGGTTCGCTCAGCAGGGATCGATCCTGGTCTTTCTGGTGCTGATCTTCAACTACGCCTGGCGCATGAACAAGCTGGACGCCGAGTTCGGCGTGGACGAAGAGTAAGGGAGAGCGGGGACAATGGATCAGTTTACCATCAACCTGCTGTTTGTTGGCGCATCCTTCGCGCTATACATCGGCATCGCGATCTGGGCCCGGGCGGGGTCCACATCGGAATTCTACGCCGCCGGTCGCGGCGTTCACCCGGTCACCAACGGTATGGCGACAGCGGCGGACTGGATGTCCGCGGCCTCGTTCATCTCGATGGCGGGCCTGATTGCCTTTACCGGCTATGACAACTCGACCTTCCTGATGGGTTGGACCGGTGGCTACGTGCTGCTGGCTCTTCTGCTTGCGCCCTACCTGCGTAAGTTCGGTAAATACACCGTATCCGAGTTCATCGGCGACCGTTTCTACAGCCAGACCGCACGTGTTGTGGCCGTGGTCTGTCTGATCGTTGCGTCGGTGACCTACGTGATCGGTCAGATGACCGGCGTGGGCGTGGCCTTTGGCCGCTTCCTCGAGGTGTCGAACACCTCCGGTCTGCTGATCGGTGCCTGCGTCGTGTTTGCTTACGCGGTGTTCGGCGGGATGAAAGGCGTGACCTATACGCAGGTCGCTCAGTACTGCGTGCTGATCACCGCCTACACCATCCCGGCGATCTTCATCTCGCTGCAGCTGACCGGCACGCCGATTCCGGCGCTGGGTCTGTTTGGTGACACCGCCAGCGGTGAGCCCCTGCTGACCAAGCTGGATGCGATCGTGACCGAGCTGGGCTTTGCCGACTACACGGCGCACCACTCGAACACGCTGAACATGGTGCTGTTCACGCTGTCGCTGATGATCGGTACCGCCGGTTTGCCGCACGTGATCATGCGCTTCTTCACCGTGCCGAAAGTGTCTGACGCCCGCTGGTCCGCCGGCTGGACGCTGGTCTTCATCGCGCTGCTGTACCTGACCGCACCCGCGGTTGGCGCAATGGCCCGTCTGAACATCACCGACATGATGTGGCCCAATGGTGGCATCGAAGGTGGCGCTGTCTCGGTCGAGGAAATCGACACCGATCCGCGTTATGACTGGATGAAAACCTGGCAGAAAACCGGTCTTCTGGATTGGGAAGACAAGAACGGCGACGGCAAAATCCAGTACTACAACGACAAGTCCGAAGCCATGACTGTCATCGCGGAAGAAAAAGGCTGGGTCGGAAACGAGCTGACCAAGTTCAACCGTGACATTCTGGTTCTGGCCAACCCCGAAATCGCCAACCTGCCGGGTTGGGTGATCGGTCTGGTCGCTGCCGGTGGTCTTGCGGCTGCTCTGTCGACCGCTGCGGGTCTGTTGCTGGCGATCTCGTCGGCGGTGTCCCACGACCTTGTCAAAGGTGCGATCAACCCGTCGATCTCTGAAAAGGGTGAACTGCTGGCGGCGCGGATTGCAATGGCCGTGGCCATCGTCGTGGCAACCTATCTGGGTCTGAATCCTCCGGGCTTCGCGGCGCAGACGGTGGCCTTGGCGTTCGGTCTGGCGGCTGCCTCGATCTTCCCGGCGCTGATGATGGGGATCTTCTCGACCCGCATCAACAACACCGGCGCGGTTGCAGGTATGCTGGCAGGTCTGGTCGTGACCCTGGTCTACATCTTCCTGCACAAGGGCTGGCTGTTCATTCCGGGCACCAACTCGTTCACCGATGCTGATCCGCTGCTGGGTCCGATCAAGTCGACCTCGTTCGGTGCAATCGGTGCGATGATCAACTTTGCGACTGCCTACGTTGTTGCAGGCATGACCAAAGAAACTCCGCAGGAGATCAAGGATCTGGTCGAAAGCGTTCGCATTCCCCGTGGTGCTGGCGCAGCTCAGAATAAATGAGCATGATGCGGCATATGGTTAACTTCCATATGCCGCGTCTTTCGACTTACTTGTCCCGCCCGGCATATCACCGGGCGGGATTTTTCAATCAGACAACCGGAGACAAATAATGCCCCTGTCCCATGATCAGATCACCCGGTTTCTGAAATCCGTACACCCCTATGACGCCCTGCCGGACACGGTTCTTGACGACATCGCCAAGCAGATCGAGGTGTGGGAGGTGGACGAAGACAGCAGCGTCTACGATCTGGGCCACACTCTGCCCGGCGTTTTCGTGATCTACGAAGGACAGGTCGAAATCACCGATGAGAATGGCGAGGTTGTATCTCATCTGGGTCTGCGCAATTCATTTGGCGAACGCGGGCTTTTGAAGGGCGGCAAAGCCTCGACCAAGGCGCGGGCGAACTCGCCTTCGGTCCTGATCGTCCTGCCCCCTGATCTGGTGCGAGAGCTGATCGACGGGCATGATGTCGTCTCAAAGTTTTTCAACCGGACACGCGGCGGGCGCACCGGCCCCCAAAGCCTTGCCACCAGCGCCATCGACGTGCTGATGGCCCGGAACCCGGCCACCTGTCCCCCCGGCACGCCGGTTCGGGATGCTGCACAGATCATGCGCGACAAGCGGATATCTTCGCTGTGTGTCAGCGATGAAGCCAAGCTGCTGGGCATTGCGACCTTGCGGGATATCTCGGGCAAATACGTGGCGGATGCGATGGCACCGGATACGCCTGTCTCGGCGATCATGACGCCCGATCCGGTCACGCTGTCCCCCTCTGATATCGGGTCGGACGTGCTGCACGTGATGATGGAGCGCGGGATCGGCCACATCCCGATCTGCGAAGGCGGGCAACTGGTCGGTATCGTGACCCAAACGGACCTGACCCATTATCAGGCCGTGAACTCGGCCGAACTGGTGCGCCAGATTGCGCAGGCAAATGCGGCCCAGGATATGGCACAGGTCACGGCCGAGATCCCTCAGCTTCTGGTTCAGCTTGTGGCCAGCGGCAACCGGCATGAAATCGTCACCCGGCTGATCACCGATGTTGCGGATACGGTCACGCGGCGATTGCTGGCTCTGGCCGAAGAAAAGCTTGGCCCCCCGCCCGTCCCTTACCTGTGGCTGGCCTGCGGCTCGCAAGGCCGGCAGGAACAGACGGGTGTGTCCGATCAGGACAATTGCCTGATGCTGGATGACAGCGTGACCGAGGCCGACATGCCCTATTTCGCAGCGCTTGCGAAATTCGTGTCGGACGGGCTGGACGTTTGCGGATATTTCTACTGTCCCGGCGATATGATGGCGACCAATCCGCGCTGGTGCCAGCCGGTGCGGGTCTGGCGCGAGTATTTCAGCGGCTGGATCGCCAAACCCAACCCCGAGGCGCAGATGCTAGCCTCGGTCATGTTCGACCTGCGCCCGATCGGCGGAGCGTTTGACTTGTTCGCCGACCTGCAATCGGAAACGCTGAGGGCCGCCAGCGCGAATTCGATCTTTGTCGCGCATATGATCTCGAACTCGCTGAAACACACACCGCCTTTGGGCCTGTTGCGGGGGTTTGCGACCATCCGCTCGGGCGAGCATCGCAACACGCTGGACCTGAAACACAACGGCGTTGTCCCGGTGGTCGATCTGGCGCGCATCTACAGCTTGCAGGGCCAACTGCCCGAGGCCAACACCCGCGCCCGCCTGAAAGCCGGTGAAGGCGCTGGCGTGCTTAGCCCCTCGGGCGCACGGGATTTGCTGGACGCCTACGACCTGATCGCCGAAACGCGGCTGGAGCATCAGGTCGGGCTGGTAAAATCCGGCGACACACCAGACAATTACCTGCCGCCCTCGAACCTTTCGGATTTTGAGCGAAGCCATCTTCGGGATGCGTTTGTGGTGGTCAAAACCATGCAGTCCGCAGTGGGTCATGGCAAAGGAATGCTGGGCTGATCCCGGCCCAAGAATAAAAGGCTGACAAGCCGGAAGAACGGAGAGACACATGTTTCTGGAATTGATCGGCACGATTTTTGCGGGCTTTGCCTTTGCGGGCGTCGTGATGGTGCTGAACAAGTTGTCGGGTGGGCGCTTGCCCCGTTGGGCGGCCCCTGTCGCCGCCGGGTTGGGGATGATCGGCATGACCATCGCCAGCGAATATTCCTGGTATGACCGCACGCGCGGCACCCTGCCCGGCAGTCTTGAGATTGTCGAAGAGGTTGAAAGCCGCGCGTTCTATCGCCCGTGGACTTACGCAGTGCCCTTTGTCGACCGGTTCGCGGCCATCGATACGGTATCGGTGCGCAAGAATGACGAGGTCCCGGACCAGCGCCTTGTCGATCTGTATTTCTTCGGACGCTGGGCTCCGGTGTCCAAACTGCCGGTCGCCGTCAACTGCGCCGAAAACCGCCGCGCCAGTCTGGCTGACGGGGTCGAGTTCGGCGACGACGGGCGCGTGCTGAATGCAGACTGGATCGCCCCCGGTTCAGGTGACCCGATTATCGAGGCAACCTGCGGAGTCTGATCATGCTGACCAAGCTGAGCCTGCGCCTTCGTGTCTTTCTGTTCTTCTGCCTTCTGGCCGTGGGCGGGCTGGCCGTCAGTTCGGTTGCGCTTTGGATCAGCTATGCACGGTCCAACGATCCGGACCTGTTGGACTCATTCATCTTCGCCGAAATCCTGATCGCGTTTGGGTTTCTCGCCATGATCGCCGGGATTTGGCTGCTGTTCGACGACAATGTCGCCAAACCGATCGAGCGCCTGTCCGCCGAGTTGCGCGCGCGGGCGCACGCGGGCGTCAGTACCGACATGGATCTGGACGCGGCAAAGTACCTTGGCGATCTTGCGCCAGCCGCCGCCGGGCTTGCCGATCAATTGTCCGACAAAACAATGAACATCGCCGAGGTCATTGCCGCCGAAACCGCAAATCTCGCTGCGGAAAAACAGCGGCTTACGGCGCTGTTGACCGAAATTCCCGTCGCCATGCTGCTGGCGGGACCGACGCATAAGATCGTTCTATATGACGCGCAGGCGGCCGAGGTTCTGGCCCAGATCGCCCATCCCCGGCTAAACGCCTCGCTTTTTGAATACCTCGACCCGACGCATCTGGAAGGCGCCTATGCGAAGCTGACGAAAACAGGTCTGGACGTGACCTGCACGTTGCGCAGCATCGATGGAAATCAGACCTATTCGGCCCGGATGAAGCCGCTGGGCGACGCGCCCGGCTATATGCTGATCTTCGACGACAGCGCCGTCCAGATCTCACCCGATGCCGAGCGCCCGCTGGTCTATGATTTCGACCTGCTCACCTCGAACACGGAAGGCGAATTTGAAAGCCTGTCCCTGTCCGATCTGTGCTTTGTGGTCTTTGACACCGAAACGACCGGCCTGCTGCCCCACAAGGACGAAATCGTTCAGATCGGCGCGGTTCGGGTTCTGAAAGGGCGGATCGTCGAGGGTGAGCGCATCGACACGCTGGTCAATCCCGGCATTCCGATTCCGCCCGCCTCGACCCGGGTTCACAAGGTCAGCGACCACATGGTTCAGGGCGCGCCGGATATTTCCGAAGCCGGACGGCTCTTTCACCAGTTTGCCCGTGATGCGGTGATCGTGGCCCATAATGCGCCGTTCGACATGGCCTTTCTGCGCCGCCATGCAAAACGAATGAATGTCGAATGGGATCACCCGATCCTGGACACCGTCCTGCTGTCGGCGGTCCTGTTCGGGGCCAGCGACACCCACACGCTGGACGCGCTATGCGAACGGCTGGACATCGAAATCCCCGAAGCGCTGCGCCACACCGCCTTGGGGGACGCCGTTGCAACCGCCGAGGCGCTGGTCAAGATGCTGCCGATGCTGCAGGCCCGGGGTATGAACACGTTCGGGGCCGTCATCGTCGAGACGCGCAAACACGGCCGTCTGCTCGAGGACCTGAACTGACCTGCCGTAATATGCGGGTCAAAGTCAGCTTTCGATGGACAAATCCGGCGGGCCGTGGCACCTGATGCGCGGCCAAGGAACAAGCGCGATGACCGAGAAGACCTTTACCCCCAGCCCCGATCAAAGAAATGCCTTTCGCGAGGCATTGGGCTGTTATGGCACGGGTGTAACCGTCATCACCACGGAGACTGCACTGGGGCCACGGGCAATCACCGTGAACTCTTTCGCGTCCGTGTCGCTGGACCCGCCGCTGGTGCTGTGGTGTCTGGCCAAAGAGTCGAACCGCTTCGACGCGTTCAGCGACTGCCAGCACTACTCCATCCATGTCATGGCGCAGGAACAGCAGGATCAGGCGCTGAAATTCGCCCGCGACGGGGCCGATTTCTCGCATGCCGACTGGGCCGCAGACACGTCAGGCGGCCCGCGTCTGGCCAATTGCCTGGCCCGGTTCGATTGCCGCCTGCATGCCCGGTACGAGGCCGGGGATCATCTGATCCTGATCGGTCACGTGGAAACGGTCATGCACCGCCCCGGTCAGGGCCTTATTTTCAAGCGCGGTCAGTTCGGGAAGTTTCTCGACAACATCTGAATACTCGTTTCTCTTCATCTATGGTGAGTGGCCTGCTAAATTGCTATCCGGCCCGCAATCACCACAGGCAGTGCGCTCGGAGAGAAGATGATCAGCAGCAAAAAGAACTTTGTCTTCGTGCACATCCCGAAGACCGCCGGAAGCTCGGTCACCTATTGCCTGCGGCACGATTTCGACCGCGAGAACAGGGTGCAGCGCTTTGTAAACAGCATTTCGAAACGTGTCTCGGGCCGGAAAATCTATGAGATCACGCAGTTCCAACCTCTGCCAAACCACGCCACGGCGGCTGAATATCTTGCCTATTTCGGAGATCGTTACTGGTCGATGAAAAGCTTCAGCTTTGTGCGAAACCCATACGATTTGATGGTTTCGTTTTTCTATTACATGCAACAGGCGCCGCAACATCATGACCATGAAAAGGTGCAGGGGCTGAGTTTTCGGGATTACATTCTAAAGACCTACGACCCCGATCACCCGGAAAGCTGGCAGGTGCGTTATCTTGTGGATGATGAAGGGCGCAATCTCGTTCAGAAAATCGGGCGTGTCGAAACGGTCTCGGACAGCTTTTCAGAGATCACGCGGCATCTTGGGATCAACGCTGAACTGCCGCATCTGAACAAATCGAAGCGTGGTAGTTACCTGCAGCATTACGACGACGAGACGATCGATCTTGTCGCCCGCGTGTTCCGAATTGATTTTGAGCAGTTGGGTTACAGCCTTGATCCGAACTGCACCGAAGTGACCCCGATGCAGTTGGAGCCGCATCCGAAACTGCTGGCGTACTAGTAATTCCCTGCTTATCCGGTGACTAAGCCGGGCTCATTCGTCCAGCGACCCATGCACGGCCAGAGCCTCAAGCTCGGCCTCTTGCGGGGTGATGACACGAAATGCTTCGTGCACCCCTGCATCAGACAACTCGCGGGCGACGGTCAGCAGTGTGTTGGGCCCATGCTCTTCGCATAGCTCTGACATATGATCGATTTCGGCTTGGGCCACGTCCAGCGCGGCCTCAAGGGAAGGCGCGCCGTAGAGTTGCACGAAATGTTCCGCCAGATTGCGCGCGACCTGATCCCGTTCCGCAGGTTCGATCTGCGTCACGGCAACAAATGTCACGCGGCCAAAGGTTTCTAACCCCAGCCATCCATTGGCAAAAGCCTGACGTGCTTTGCCTTCAAGATCGCCCTCACCCCAGTTCGAAAACTCGAATCCGCCCGAGATGCACCATTCGCCGGTACGCGCCGGAGAATGAAAGACGTTCATGTCGCTTTCGTCGAAATGGATTGCACGGGCCAGTTTCATCAGGCGGTCTCCAACAATTGCGTCAACGGGCGCAGATGGGTGTCCGCGCCGTCGCGGATCAGCATGCCAAAGCGTTCGTCTGTGCCAAGGAATACTCCGCCGTCCACCGGTTCTCCGACCCCGCGCAGCAGACCCATCCATTCGGCGTGCAGCGGCGCGTTGCCGTCCTCTTGCCACCGGTTGAGCCATGTCAGCATGTGGCGCGACCAGCTTTCGACCAACTGGGTTGGCGAAACGTCGGCGCATCCCTCATCATAGAGCGCGGTCACGTCAGGCGTTTCCCCCGGCGCGTCGCTGGTTTGCAGCAAGGCCAGTTCCCATCCGACAACCAGCCAATCGGGCTGATCCCCGGGCGCATGGGTCGAAGCGGCCACGTGAAACGAACCGCATTTGGCACCGTTCACGCAAATCAGCCCGTCCCAGCCCAGATGCACGGCGACTTCGGGCGGGGCCAGCGCCCCCAGCGCGTTCTGAAAGCCCACGGCGCAGAGCGGCAGCATCGCCATTGCGTCTTGCAACGCAACCTCGGGCGCGAACACGATGGCGACGCGCAGGCGGTCGGCCTGAATGTTGTAGATCACCGTTCCTGCATCGCAACCAAGCGTTGCCACGGCCTGCGCGCGTTCAAACGGGTCTTCCCCACCCTTTACGGGTTGCCCTGACAGCAGCGGGGGAAAGACCGGCTCGGTCATGCTTTGCCTTTGGCGATCATGTCCCGCGCGATTTTTCGGAAGGCCTCGGCCTGCGGGCTGTCCGGCTTGCTGACCACAATGGGTGCGCCCCCGTCCGCCGCAACGCGGATGTCCAGATGCAGCGGGATTTCACCCAGCAATGGCACGCCCATGGCCTCGGCCTCGGACGCGACGCCGCCGTGGCCGAACACATGCTCCTCGTGCCCGCAATTCGAACAGATATGGGTGGACATGTTCTCGATCATCCCGACGATGGGGGTCTTGAGCTGGTTGAACATGTCGATCCCCTTGCGGGCATCGATCAGCGCCACATCCTGCGGGGTGGAGACAACGATTGCGCCGTCCACCTGAAACTTCTGGCTCAGCGTCAATTGCACATCGCCGGTGCCCGGCGGCAGGTCGACGATCAGCACGTCCAGCGCCCCCCATTGCACCTGGCTCATCATCTGTTGCAGCGCGCCCATCAGCATCGGCCCGCGCCAGACAACGGCCTGCCCTTCATTGGTCATCAGCCCCATCGACATCATGGTGACACCGTGATTGCGCAGCGGCAGAATAGTCTTTCCATCGGGGCTGGCCGGTCGGCCCGAGACGCCCAGCATGCGGGGTTGCGACGGGCCATAAACATCCGCGTCCAGCAGACCCACGCGGCGACCCTCAGCCGCCAGCGCACAGGCGAGGTTGGCCGAAACCGTAGACTTACCCACGCCCCCCTTGCCCGAGGCAACCGCAATGATCCGGTCCACCCCCGGCACCGCCTGCGGCCCGGTTTGCGAGGGCTTCGGCTTGGGCTTCAAATCCGGCGGGGCCTTGTCTGAATGCGCGGTCAACATGGCCGAAACCTTGGCGACCCCATCCACCATCTGTGCCGCCTTTTCAGCGGTCTCGCGCACCGGTTCCATCTTCTCGGCGTGTTTCGGATCGATCTCCAGCACGAACCGCACGGTGTCGCCTTCGACGTTCAGCGCGCGTACGACACCGGCGCTGACAATGTCCTGACCGGAAACCGGGTCGGTGATCTTTTTCAGGTTCGCAAGAACCGCGTCACGGACAGTCATGCCTTTGCCTCATTGATTTGCCCAACCGCGTGGCTGCCATTCATTGCATGTGTCTCCGTCTCATTCTGTTCATTTGACGCATCCCGCACTGCGCCGTTAGGCTGCGGCATGCGCGTTGTCCTCTTGTGCCTGAGCCTGACGCTCACCGCCACCCCCTCTTGGTCGCAGGAGGCCATTGGCCTTGCCGCCCCGGCCGAGGTATCAGACACGGGCCTGTTGCAACATATTCTTCCGCGCTTCTCACTCAAGACCGGGATACGCGTGATTGCGGACGAAACCGGTGTCATGACCTTGACAACCACCCCGCCGGGTGAGCCGGTTTTTGCCCGAGGCGATACGGTTTTCTTCCTGCAAACCGAAGAGAACGCCCGCCAGACCCGGTTCCGCGACTGGCTGTTGTCTGACATCGGCAAACGCACGGTCGAAAGCTTCGCCCCACCTGACGGTGCCCCGTTCAGCGCCACGTTCGAAATCGCGGCAGCGGTTGATGACTCCGCCGTGGACGGCGACACGGTGCTGGGCGAAGAACTGTCGATGACCCATTGCGGGCGCTGCCATGTCATTGGGCCGAAGAACCGGATGAACGGTCTTGGCTCGACCCCGTCTTTCGCCGTGCTGCGATCCCTGCCCGACTGGTCCGAACGGTTCGAGGCTTTCTTTGCCCTCAACCCCCACCCCGCCTTCACGCAAATCGACGGGGTGACGCCGCCTTTCGACCCCACGCGCCCCTCGCCCATAGTTCCGGTCGAAATGACGCTGGACGATCTCGAGGCGATCCTCGCCTTCGTCTCGGTCATCAACGCAGCCGACCTTGGCGCGCCGCTGAAGCATCAGTGATCCTTCCGTTTTGAGAAATAGTCATCCGTGGTCACAACACGCGGCTTCGGGTTTGACTGGAACGGGTTGTCCTTCTGCTGGAACTGCGCGTTCACCCGGCAATTGTCGCACATCTGGATCATCCGCGCCTTGTCCGAGGTGGCAAACATCGGATGCGTGCCCGACAGCTTGTCCATAATGCGCTCGACCGTGGATTTCACCCCGAACAACGCGCCGCATTCGACGCAGGCAAAGGGTTCTTCCTCGTTCAGAACTTGTTGGGACAAAGCCGCGTCGCTCAGGTCAAGCTGCGGAACCAGCGTGATCGCGTTTTCGGGGCAGATGCCGCGACACAGGCCGCATTGCAGGCAGGCATCTTGCTGGAAGTTCAGTTGCGGTTTGTCCGGGTTGTCGATCAGCGCGCCAGAGGGGCAGAGCGACACACAGCTGAGACAAAGGGTGCAGGCGTCGGTGTCCACGGCAACCGCCCCATACGGCGCGTTTTCCGGCAGGGGCAAAGGCGTATCGAGGCCCGGGTTCAGCGACTGCGCCGCAAGGCGGGCGATCTGCCTGCGGTTGCCCAGTGGCAGAACCGGATCGGCCAAAGGCGCGGAAACTTCCTGTGAATACAGAAGATCGGACAAGGCGTCGGGATCGCTCTGATCAATCAGCCCCAACCCGGCCTTGGGCGCGATTGCCTGCGCCAAAGCAAGTTCCGATTTCAGCGCATCCCGCTCGGTTGTCGGGGCCAGCAGGATATCGACTCGCGCAAAGCCATGCGCCAGCGCGGCCAGCATCTCGGCATGGCCGAACCCGGAAATCACGGATAGCTCCAATGGAATGACATCCGCAGGCACGCCCCGCCCAAAGCGGGCGGAAAGCCGGATCATCTCGGCCCCGAAGGCATCATGCACCAACAGTCGGGGCGCAGTGCCCCCGGCGCGACGATAAGTGCGCGCCAGAATATGGAGCCGGGACAGAAGGGCCGAAACCGGCGGGTCTTCGTATGTGATCGCGGTCGAGGGGCACAGGGCAGAACATTCACCGCAACCAGCGCAGATCATCGGATCGATGGTGACATGCTCACCCGCGGGCGTTATCGCCCCTGTCGGACAGATATCCAGACAGTTCGTGCAGGCCACCTGTTCGGCGCGGGAATGCGCGCACAGGGTTTCCTCCAACCTCACGTAAAGCGGCTTTTCGAAAGTGCCCACAAGCTGCGCCGCGTCAAAGGCCAGCCGTTCAATCGTAACGGTGTCTTTCGGATCGGCGCGCAAATACCCCTCGCGCTTGGCGGGGGCCTGAACGAACGGCGATCTTCCGGCCAGATCGATGACGATATCGCAGGCCGAGCGCGCGCCGTCGCGCGGTTCCGACCACCTGAATTCTCCGCGCCCGCCGGGTTCGAGCTGTTGCAGCGCATCCAGTTTCAGGGAAAAGCCACCCAGCGCACCGTTCAGGGATTTCACCCGCCCGCGAATGGCATCGAACGCGCGCGAGACCGGCTGCGCCTTGTCCGTCACCAGCACCGTCACGGCCAGCGTTTCCGACAAGCGTTCGGCCAATGGGAAAGCGACCTCGCCCGCTCCGACGATGAAACACGTGCCCTCGCTTATGACATCCACGCTTGAGGTGACGGGCTGCGGCACCATCGCCTCGGCGGTCAGCGCCGCCATCTTGGCGGTGGCGTTCCGGCCCTGATCGGACCAGCCCGCCCGGTCGCGCAGATCGACAAAGCCCGGCGTCTCAACGCCCATATCCTCGGCCAAATCCCGAAACACCGCCTGTTCCTGCCCGCAGGCTATCAGCGCCGCGCCGCCATCCTTCAAATGCTCTGCCGCAGCGCCCAGTTCTTTGGTGCAGAGCGCGGTATGCACCTTGGAACATTCAACATCGCAAGCTGCAGCGATCCCGTCGGCGCCCACGGCTTGCGACCCTGCGCAATCACAGAGCAGTAGTTTCATGCAAATTCCTCCCCAACATCCCCACCACTTTAGGCCGCAGCGGGGCGGAGGCAATGTAAACCCGCAAAAAAAGGACAGAGTTGCTGTCTCACGGTTCGTCCGCGTCGTTAACAGCATAAACAAACGGTGATGAGCCCCGTTTCCGATCAATACAGGCTTGGCAGGTGACAGTTTTGTGTACCATAGTAGACCTTGGGGAAGGCAGGGGAGAGCCTTCCGGGGAGGAGTACGTGGCCAAGGCCGCAAACCAGACAGAGATGCCGGTTGGCGTCATCGTGCGCAAAACCCCCGGGGTGACCCGGTGGGCGAAGTGGAACTGGCGCGCCGTTGCAGCCCTTCCCGGCGCAGGTCCGGCGGACTGGGTTGAACTGCGCCGCGAAGGCGACGCGGTTGAATACCACGCCGCCACCCTGCCCCTGAAACTCTGGTCGGATGAGACCGAGGCGTATATGGCCAACCTGTCGGACGGGCAGCCCTCGGTCTACCTTGTGATGCGCAACGAGCCCAGCGGCGACCATCCCCTGACGGCGGTTCTGATCACGGCCTCACCTTACGAGGGTCAGGATTATGCCGATACGGGCGAAGAGATCGTCGAAAAGATACCGATGACCGAAGGGCTGATCGCCTGGGTTCGCGATTTCACCCTGCAGCATCACCAGGACGAGGTTTTCGTCAAACGCCGCCGCGACAAGAAACGCACCGATCTGGTCGAGGACGGTAAGGGGGATGCGCGTATCCGGCAGACCTCGGACGTGTATCGCGCACCTCGGAGGGCCGTGCATTGACCGAAGCGCGCGATTTCTGGTCCCGTCGCAAGGCGGCGGTGCAGGCTGAAGACCAGGCCGAACGGACCGCCGTGGAGGAACAGGCCCTCGCAGATCAGCGCGCCGAACTGGAAGAAAAGTCTGACGCCGAGATACTGGCCGAGTTCAACCTTCCCGACCCGGACGACCTGCAACCCGGCGATGACGTATCAGGTTTCATGGCCAAAGCGGTACCCGACCGGCTGCGCCGCCGCGCGCTGCGGCGGTTGTGGCGGCTGAACCCGGTGCTGGCCAATGTCGATGGGCTGGTGGATTACGGCGAGGACTATACCGACGCGGCCTGCGTGATCGAAAACCTTCAGACCGCCTATCAGGTCGGCAAAGGCATGCTGGCGCATGTCGAAGCTCTGGCCGCGGATGAGGACATTGGCGAAGAGGAAGAAGACGCAGCCCCCGAGCCTATGATCGCCGACGAAGAACCGCAGGACACCCCCGTTCCGGTCGATGTGGCGCAGGTCGATGACACCGAAGATGCGGACCTGCCGCCCGCCCCGCGTCGCATGACATTCGAGTTCGAAGGATAACGCAATGACCGCAAGCGAAGCGCAACAGATGGATGTCTCGGCCGAGGATCGCCTGCGCGCGGATTTCTACAACTTTCTGGGTCTGATACTGTCAGCCCCGCCGGATCAGATGCTGTTGGATCAGGTCTCGGGCCTGAGCGGTGACGACACCGATCTTGGGCAAGCCATACAAGCCATGGCGCGGGTGGCCAAAGTCACCAAACCCGCCGCCGCCGAGCGCGAGTTCAACGCGCTGTTCATCGGTCTGGGGCGGGGCGAGTTGCTGCCATATGCCAGTTTCTACCTGACCGGATTCCTGAACGAAAAGCCCTTGGCGCAGTTGCGCAACGATATGGCGTCACGGGGCATTACCCGCGCGCAGAACGTGTTCGAACCCGAAGACAACATCGCCTCGCTGATGGAGATGATGGCGGGCATGATCGTCGGCCGGTTTGGCACGCCAGCCTCGCTGGACGATCAAAAAGCGTTCTGGAACAAGCATATCGGCCCGTGGGCCGTGCATTTCTATTCGGATTTGGAAGCCGCTGAAAACTCGGTTCTCTATGCCTCGGTCGGCACCGCTGGCCGGACCTTCATGGAGATCGAGCGTGAGGCCTTCCGAATGACGGCAGCCTAGGCTGCCACTCGCCAGCGCCGAAATCGGCGCTATGTCGCAAATGGGAAAGGAGGACTCCCATGAGCAAGACCAAGGAAGAAGGCGCAACCCGCCGCGACTTCCTGAAACTGGCCGGAACCGCAGCGCCCGCTGCCGTTGCCGCCGCCAGCCTGACCGGAAAAGCCGAAGCAGCCGAGCTGCCAACGGATGAAACCCGGATGCAGGACACCGCGCATACCCGCGCCTACATCGAAAGCACGCGCTTTTGAGCCACGATGAAAGCACCCGGCTCTAACCGGACGCTTTCCCCCCGACTGACGGTTGCGATTGGCCCTGACGTCGGCACCAAGAGTACCAAGCCAGCCGTGGCTTACACGGCGCGCAAGGGAGGAAACCAATGCTTAGGAAAAAGACCAACGGGGTTGCGAAACGCCCCCAGCGGACAAGTATCCTGTCCCAGGTCGGCGAAAAAACCGTCGATCGCCGCGCATTTCTGCGTGGCTCGGGCCTGACGATCGGCGGCCTTGCCGCAATCAGCGCCACGGGTGGAACCGTGACGCCTGCCAGCGCCCAGACAGCGGCCAATCAGGCCGTCGAAAACATCAAATCCGTATGCACCCATTGCTCGGTCGGCTGTACCGTCGTCGCCGAAGTGCAGAACGGCGTCTGGATCGGGCAGGAACCCGGTTGGGACAGCCCGTTCAATCTGGGGGCACACTGCGCCAAGGGGGCCTCGGTCCGCGAGCATGCCCATGGCGAACGCCGCCTGAAATATCCGATGAAAAAGGAAGGCGGCGAGTGGAAGCGCATCAGCTGGGAAGAGGCGATCAACGAGATCGGCGACGGCATGATGAACATCCGCGAAGAATCCGGGCCGGACAGCGTGTACTGGCTGGGTTCTGCGAAACACAACAACGAACAGGCCTATCTGTTCCGCAAGTTCGCCGCATATTGGGGCACGAACAACGTGGACCATCAGGCGCGTATCTGCCACTCGACCACCGTTGCGGGCGTTGCGAATACATGGGGCTACGGCGCCATGACCAATTCGTATAACGACATCCACAACTCGCGGGCCATCTTCATCATCGGCGGCAACCCGGCCGAGGCGCACCCCGTCTCGCTGCTGCACGTTCTGCGCGCGAAAGAGCAGAACAACGCCCCGCTTATCGTCTGCGACCCGCGCTTTACGCGCACGGCGGCGCATGCGGATGAATATGTGCGGTTCCGCCCCGGCACGGACGTCGCTTTGATCTGGGGTATCCTGTGGCACATCTTCGACAACGGCTGGGAGGACAAAGAGTTCATCCGCACCCGTGTCTGGGGCATGGACCAGATCCGTGAAGAAGTTGCCAAGTGGAACCCGGATGAGGTCGAGCGCGTCACCGGCACTCCCGGCTCGCAGCTTAAGCGCGTTGCGCGGACCATGGCCAACAACCGCCCGGGCACCGTGATATGGTGCATGGGTGGGACGCAGCACACCAATGGTAACAACAACACCCGTGCCTATTGCGTGTTGCAGCTGGCGCTTGGCAATATGGGCACTTCGGGGGGTGGCACCAACATCTTCCGCGGCCATGACAACGTGCAGGGCGCGACGGACCTTGGCGTTCTGTCCCACACCCTGCCCGGCTACTATGGCCTGTCGAAGGGTGCGTGGGGTCACTGGGCGCGTGTCTGGGGTGAGGAACCCGAATGGCTCGCCGGTCAGTTCGCAACGATCAAGGACAAGGACGGCAAGGACAAACCGCTTCAGAACGAACGCGGCATCCCGGTGTCCCGCTGGATCGACGGTGTTCTGGAAGACCCGGCCAACATGGATCAGGACAACAACGTCCGCGCCATGGTTCTGTGGGGCCACGCGCCCAACTCTCAGACCCGGATGACGGAAATGAAGACGGCGATGGAAAAGCTGGACATGCTGGTCGTGATCGACCCGTATCCCACCGTTTCCGCCGTTCTGCATGACCGTACTGATGGCGTCTACCTGCTGCCCGCCTGTACGCAGTTCGAAACCCGTGGCTCGGTCACGGCGTCGAACCGGTCGCTACAATGGCGCGACAAAGTGGTAGAACCACTGTTCGAAAGCCTGCCGGACGAGGTCATCATGGCCAAGTTCGCCAACAAGTTTGGCTGGGCGGATCGGTTGTTCCGCAATATCGAGATGGACGATCCGGAAACCCCCAATGTTGAAAGCATCACACGTGAGTTCAACGCGGGTCTCTGGACCATCGGATATACCGGTCAGTCGCCAGAGCGTTTGAAAAGCCATATGGCCAACCAGCACACGTTCGACAGGACCACGCTGCAAGCCATTGGTGGACCCAACGACGGCGAATATTACGGTCTGCCGTGGCCCTGCTGGGGAACACCGGAGATGGGTCATACGGGGACACCGAACCTCTATGACATGTCCAAACCGGTGGCCGAAGGTGGCCTGACCTTCCGCGCGCGCTTTGGCGTGGAACGCGATGGCGACAATCTGCTGGCCGAAGGCGTCTATAGCGTTGGATCGGAAATTCAGGATGGATACCCTGAATTCACGATGCAAATGCTGATGGATCTTGGCTGGGACGGTGATCTGACGGCTGAGGAACGCGCAGCCATCGACGCCGTTGCGGGACCAGAGACCAACTGGAAAACCGACCTGTCCGGCGGCATCCAGCGGGTCGCGATCGAGCATGGCTGTGCGCCCTTCGGGAACGCCAAAGCCCGCGCGGTTGTCTGGACCTTCCCGGATCCGATCCCACTGCATCGCGAGCCGCTTTACACAAACCGGCGCGATCTGGTCGAGGACTATCCGACCTATGAAGACCGTCAGGCCTATCGCCTGCCCACCCTTTATGCTTCGATCCAGAAGAACGACTTTTCAAAGGATTACCCGATAATCCTAACGTCAGGTCGTCTGGTCGAATATGAAGGCGGCGGGGATGAGACACGGTCGAACCCGTGGCTGGCCGAGCTGCAGCAGGACATGTTCGTCGAGATCAATCCGCGCGACGCCAACAACCTTGGTATTCGCGACGGATCGCAGGTCTGGGTCGAAGGTCCCGAGGGCGGCAAGGTCAAGGTGATGGCGATGCTGACCAACAGGGTCGGTGCCGGCGTTGCCTTCATGCCGTTCCACTTTGGCGGCCATTTCCAGGGCGAGGACCAGCGGCACAAATACCCCGCCGGGGCCGACCCCTATGTGCTGGGTGAAAGTACCAACACCGCCCAGACCTATGGCTATGATTCAGTGACCCAGATGCAAGAGACCAAAGCGACTCTCTGCAAAATCTGGGCAGCGTAAGGAGGACGATAATGGCTAGAGCAAAGTTTCTCTGCGACGCTGAACGCTGCATCGAATGCAACGCCTGCGTGACCGCGTGCAAGAACGAGCACGAGGTGCCCTGGGGCATCAACCGCCGCAGGGTGGTGACGATCAATGACGGCAACCCGGGCGAACGCTCGATCTCGGTGGCCTGTATGCATTGCTCGGATGCGCCCTGCATGGCGGTGTGCCCGGTCGACTGCTTCTATCAGAACGAAGAAGGGGTCGTCCTGCATTCCAAGGACCTGTGCATCGGTTGCGGCTATTGCTTCTACGCGTGCCCGTTCGGCGCGCCGCAATACCCGCAGGCGGGCAATTTCGGATCGCGTGGCAAGATGGACAAATGTACCTTCTGCGCCGGCGGCCCCGAGGAGACGCACTCGACCGCAGAGTTCGCCAAATACGGTCGCAACCGGATCGCCGAGGGCAAACTGCCCATCTGCGCCGAGATGTGTTCCACCAAGGCCCTGCTTGCTGGAGACGGCGACGTTGTGTCCGCCGTTTACCGCGAACGCGTCGTGGCGCGCGGTTTCGGTTCGGGCGCCTGGGGTTGGGGCACGGCCTACGACCAGAAAGACGGCTAAGAAACCGTCTGTGTGAACCAAACAGGCGACCCGCATCCGTGGGTCGCCTGACAGGGAATTTTGACCGAGGTTCAGATGTTCCGCTTACTCATCGCATTTCTGCTTGCCTTGGGGGTTGCTCAAGCCACCTTGGCCCAAACGGCGGATGACACATCCTCCGCACCGGACCGTGCCGAGACCGGCGGGGCAACGACGCTAGAGGATATCCTCGCCCGGCAACGCGGCGAGCAGGTCGATAACACGTTCCGTTCCGAAAACACCGGTCAGGGTAATGTGGAAGGCCTGCTTGGCCAGTTCGGCACGCGCGGTGTCGCCTCGGACAGCGATGTGTATCGCGCGCTTCGATATGGCTCGGCAGATGTCACTGTTTCGTCGCGCGGACCGGCTGACAGTGTGCTGATACAGGATGGCGGCATGTGGTGGCTGAACTTCCGCACCGGCCCGCTGCGCGAATACGGAACGTATATTCTGGGCGGCATGATTGCCATCATCGTGCTGTTCTTCCTGATCCGAGGAAAGATCAGGATTGATGGCGAGAAAACCGGCCGGACGGTGACGCGGTTCAACAGCTTCGAGCGGTTCGGCCACTGGCTTTTCGCCGGGTCCTTTCTGGTTCTTGGTATCACCGGGCTGCTCACGCTTTATGGCCGCGATTTTCTGATCCCTGTGTTCGGCAAAGAAGGGTTCGCGACCATCGCGCAGGCCTGCAAATGGCTGCACAACAATCTGGCCTGGGCCTTCATGCTGGGGCTGATCATCGTCACGGTGAACTGGATCGCCCATAACATCCCGAACCGGACCGACCTCAGATGGCTGGCCGCTGGCGGCGGTCTCTTCACCAAAGGCAGCCACCCGCCCGCCAGAAAATTCAACGCGGGACAGAAGGTCATCTTTTGGGCCTGCATCCTTCTGGGCATATCAATCAGCCTGTCGGGCCTGTCGCTGCTGTTCCCGTTCGAGCTGCCGATGTTTGCCAAGACCTTCCAGATCGCCAATGCAACCGGCCTGCCGCAGATGCTGGGCCTGAACCTGCCCGTGCAGATGTCGCCGCAGGAAGAAATGCAATATGCACAGGTCTGGCACGTGATGGTCGCCTATGTCTTCATCGCCATCATCATCGCGCATATCTACCTCGGCTCGGTCGGGATGGAGGGCGCGTTTGACGCCATGGGCACCGGTGAAGTCGAAGAGCAATGGGCGCGCGAGCATCACTCGCTGTGGCTGGAAGACGTTCAGGACAAAGAGGCCAGCAAAGGGGCGGCCTCGCCCGCCGAATAGATGCGGGGACTGGCGCTGGCGCTGGCCCTTTTGCCCCTGCCTGCAGGGGCCGAGTTCTTTACGCTCAAGGGTCATGGCGGGCCGATCATGGGGATCGCGACCGCGCCGGACGGGCGTATCGCCACCGCAAGCTTCGACAATTCGGTGGGCCTGTGGACCGAACAGGTGCCGGAATGGCTGGAGGGGCACGAGGCCGCAGTCAACTCGGTCGCGTTCAACGGAACCGCCGTTTATTCGGCGGGTGACGATTTCACGTTGCGCCGCTGGCCGGGTGGCGAGATCGTTGGGCGGCATCAGGGCAAGATCGTCAGTCTGGCCGCATCAAAAACCCACATCGCAACAGCAAGCTGGGACGGGACTATTGGCCTCTGGCCTGTGGACGGTTCCCAACCCATGATAATTGGCCCCACCGGCAGCGGCGTGAATTCCGTGGTGTTTTCACCGGATGGAACGCAGCTCTACTCGGCGGGCATGGATGGGTCACTGCGCATCTGGCATGTAGCGAGCGGCGAGGAAAAAACCCGACTGGTCGAACATGGGTTCGGCATCAACGAACTGGTGTTGAACCCGCAGGACAACTGGATCGGCTACGGCGCCGTTGATGGCGTGACGCGAATTCTGGACCTGACAACCGGGGAAGAGCGCGATTTCACCCTGGGCCGCCGCCCGATCCTTGCGCTGGCCCTCAGCCCGGATCGCAGCCTGCTGGCTGTCGGGGACGGCGAAGGGTATATCATGGTGATCGACACGGCTGAATGGCGCATCTCTCAGGATTTCCGCGCCACGCTGCGCGGGCCTGTCTGGGCGCTGGCATTCTCGACCGACGGCAGCAACATCCATGCGGGCGGCATTGACGAAGCAATGTACAGCTGGCCTGTCAGCGCCCTGTCCGATGCGGAAAAGATGGCAGCGTCGGAACCGGCATTCCTTAAAGACCCCGATGAGATGGAGAACGGCGAACGTCAGTTCGCCCGGAAATGTTCGATCTGCCACAGCCTGACACCCGACGGTGAACGACGCGCCGGGCCGACCCTGCACGGCATCTTTGGTCGCCCCGCCGGAACGCTGCCGGGGTATTTATACTCGGATACGCTGCAAGACTCTGATATCATTTGGAATGAAGAGACGATAAATGCCCTTTTCGACGAAGGGCCCGACCACTACATTCCGGGATCGAAGATGCCGATGCAACGCATAGCGCAAGCGCAGGACAGAACCGATCTGATCGCCTTTCTGCGCCGCGCAACGGCCGACCAGAACTGAACCGGAGGAGATTATGAAAGCCTTTCTCGCCGCCGTCGCCGCGATGGTCGTCATCACAGTTGCCGCGCCCTATGCGCTGGATCAGATCGGGTTCAGCGCGGCGGATGCGGGGGCGGGTTCAGCCGTGCGTCTGGATTGAATGTCCGAATACCTGACCACCCGCGAACTGGCCGACCTGCTGCGCATTGGTGAGCGCAAGGCCTATGATCTCGCCTCGTCAGGCGAGGTTCCCTGCGTCCGCGCCATGGGTAAACTGCTGTTCCCGCGGGCCGAGGTCATTGCCTGGCTCAACGCCTCACGCTCGGGCCCGCAGGTGGCAGAACCGCCCCTGCCCCCGATTGTTGCCGGCAGCCACGATCCCCTGCTCGACTGGGCACTGCGGGAAAGCGGCTCGGGCCTTGCCACATATTATGACGGCTCCTTCGACGGTCTAAGCCGCCTCGCCGACCGCAGCGCACAGGCCGCGGCGCTGCATATCCACGAAGAGGACGGGTTCAATACAGGCGCTCTGCGCGACGCGCTGGGTGAGGCCCCGGTTGTCCTGTATGAAATCGCGCAACGAGAGCGTGGTTTGCTTCTGGCCCCCGGCGTTTCGGACATCGCGGGGTTCGGCGACCTCAAAGGCCGCCACGTGATCCTTCGCCAAAACAGCGCCGCCAGCCAGCGCCTGTTCGATGCACAGCTCATGGCGCATGGCCTGGCACGAGACGACCTCGACACCCTGCCCACCTGCGCGCGCACCGAAGAAGAGCTTGCAATCGCCCTGCACGATTCCAAAGCCGAAGTGGGCTTTGGGCTAGGCGCGCTGGCCGGGCTGTACAACCTCGGCTTCACACCAACCCATTCCGAACGGCTGGACCTCGCCATCTGGCGGCGCGCCTATTTCGACACACCGATGCAGAAGCTTCTGACCTTCATGCGGTCGGAACCCTTCGCTAGGCGGGCAGCCGAATTCGGCGGGTACAACCTGTCAAACCTCGGGCAGGTTCATCACAACGGTGCCAGCGGCTGACGCGCTTCATCTTTTCCCAAATACTCTCGCCGAAGGCATTGGCCGCAGGCCAATTCACCGCGCATTCGGAAAGAACACCTGTTGCCCGTCCAGCTTATAGGCCTCAATGGCTGCCTGCCCGTCCGGCCCCGTCAGCCAGTCGATAAACCGCCGCCCGGCATTGGTCCGCACGCGGGGATGCTTTTCCGGGTTCACCAGAATTACGCCATATTGGTTGAACAAACGCGGATCACCCTCGACCAGAACCCCAAGATTGCCCCTGTTCCCAAAGGACAGCCAGGTCGCCCGGTCGGTCAGCGTATAGGCCCCCATGCCACTGGCAACATTCAGCGTCGCCCCCATGCCCGAGCCGGTTTCCCGATACCAAGTGCCCGAGACCCCGGTCGGATCAAGGCCGGTCGCAGCCCAATGGCCCATCTCGGCCTTGTGGGTTCCGCTGTCGTCTCCGCGCGAAACAAATGGGGCCTCGGATGCCTCGATCGCCGCAAAGGCCGCCAGAATATCGTCACCGCCCTTAATTCCGGCGGGGTCGGATTTCGGACCGACAAGAATGAAATCGTTGTACATCAGGTCTTTGCGCTCGACGCCCCAGCCATCTGCCACGAACTGCTCTTCCGCAGGCTTGGCATGCACAAGCAGAACGTCCCCGTCCCCGTTGATCGCATTTCGGATCGCCTGACCTGTGCCGACCGCGACGACACGGACGTCAATTCCCGTCTCCGCCTCGAACCCCGGCAGGATGAAATCAAACAGGCCTGAATTCTGGGTCGAGGTCGTGGATTGCACCACGATAAAGGGCTCTTCCGCCACCGCCGGGGCAGCTGTTAACCCAAGCGTTATCAACGCCGCCCGAATGAGATTTCGCAACATCCAACTCTCCGTTTGGTTTGTCAGGTCACCAGCCCGCCTGCCAGATAGCGGCGCGATGCCTCGGCTGTGGGGACGTCCAGCACCTGTTTGGCCGGACCGTGTTCCACGACATGCCCGCCATGCATCATGACCACATCCGCTGCCAGCCGCCGCGCCTGTCCGATGTCATGGGTCACCATCACGATCCGCACCCCGCGGGCCGAGGCGCGCAGGATCATCCGTTCGATCATCTGCGTGGCACTGGGGTCCAGCGCGCTGGTGGGCTCGTCAAGGAACAGCGTCTCGGGGTTCAGGGCAAGCGCACGCAGGATTGCCAGCCTTTGCGCCTCACCACCCGACAAGGATCGCGCGGCTTGGCGAGACTTGTCCTCCAGCCCACCCTCAGCCAGCAACTCGGCAATCCGCGCTTTGCGCGTGGCGCGGTTCAACCGCTGCCGTTTCAGCACAAAGTCCAGATTGCTTGCCACCGACCGGCGCAGCAATACCGGTTGCTGGAACACCATGGCCTGCCGGGCCTTGTGATCGGCGTTCAGGGGAACGTCCCCCTGCACAACCTGCCCTTCATCCGGCGTAATGAGCCCGTGCAGGCACCGCAGCAACAGGCTTTTGCCCGCGCCGTTCGGCCCAAGGATCAGGGTTGGCCCCGGCCCGTCCAGTGTCAGACTGGGCACATCCAGCAGCGCCTTGCCCTTGCGCCGAATCCGCAGACGCCTGACCTGCAGACAATTGGCTGCTTCGCAGACCAGATCACGCATGGCGCAACCCCTCCTGCTCGGCCCGCAGGCTCAGCGCGCTGACCATCGCGTTCACGGCGATGGCGATACCGATCAGGATCGCGCCCAATGCCAGCGCCAGCGCCAGATTGCCCTTCGAGGTCTCAAGCGCGATGGTCGTGGTCATCACCCGCGTTACGTGGTTGATATTGCCGCCGACGATGATCACCGCGCCGACCTCGGCAATGGCGCGCCCAAACCCCGCCAGCAACGCCGTGACCAGCGCCAGCCGCGCGTCCCACAAAAGCACCGGAACCGACGCCAACCGGGACACGCCCAGCGAACGCAGCTGTTCCGAATACTCCTCGGCCAGCATTTCGACCACCTGCCGGGTCAGCGCCGCGACGATGGGCGTGACCAGCACCACCTGCGCGATGATCATCGCGGTGGGCGTATAGAGCAGTTCCAGAACCCCCAAAGGCCCGGATCGCGACAGCATCAGATAAACCAGCAGGCCGACAACGACCGGAGGGAACCCCATCAGCGCGTTCATCAGCACGATCAGCATCCGACGCCCGGGAAACCGCGCGACCGCCAAAGCGGCACCAACCGGCATGCCGATCAGCGCCGAAATTAGCACCGCGAACACCGAAACCCGCAGGGACAACAGCACAATCCCCCACAACTCTGCATCCCCGTCAAGGATCAGAGAGAGGGCGCCACTGAATTCTGATGCAAATCCCTGCATAATCTTCCTGTTTCACGCCGAATGGTATCAAAAAGCGTTGTTTTACAGGAAAATACTAGGCCATTTGGCTGCCAAGTACAGACACAAATCCGACATCAGAAACAAGAAACGCGGCCCCAAACGGGACCGCGCCAATGCCAGTGCATATGATCGCCTGGATCAGTTCAACGCAGCATCGGTGATTTGATGCGTCCACGCGCCCTCTGGCTGTGTGGTGATTGCCGGGTTTTCAGTCGAAACGGCAGACAGAAGCGTCTGAACTGTCTGATCATAGTCGGCCGGGTCCAGAGTGCCGTTGGACCCCGCGATCAGCTTGGCAACTTCACCCATCATATAGACCTGATGATCCAGTTCCTGCGCGCCCGTCTCGTCAAATTCCAGCACGATTTCAGCCGCCTCTTCCTGATGCTCGGCGGCGTATTGCCAACCTTTCATCGAGGCGCGAACGAATCGGACCATTTTGTCAGCGAACTCCGGATCCTGCAGGTTTTCTTCCAGCACATACAGGCCGTCTTCCAACATGCCGAAACCCATCTGCAGGTAGTTGAACGTCACCAGTTCTTCCGGCGCAATTCCCGCCTGCAAAATCTGCCGGTATTCGTTGTAGGTCATGGTCGAAATGCAATCCGCCTGCCCCTGAATCAGCGGATCGGCCGAAAACGCCTGTTTCAGAACCGTGACCCCGTTTTCATCCGCGCCATCGGTTTCGATCCCCAAAGACGCCATCCAGGCATAGAACGGGTATTCGTTGCCAAAGAACCAGACCCCCATTGTGCGCCCCGGAAAATCCTCGGGCGATTCAACGCCGGTCGATTTCAGGCAGTTCACCTGCAACCCGCCGGTTTTGAAGGGCTGCGCGATGTTGACCAGCGGCACCCCGCGCTCCCGCGCCGCCAGACCGGCGGCCATCCATGTGGTGATGACATCCGCACCACCCCCGGCGATGACCTGCTCGGGCGCGATGTCGGGGCCGCCGGGTTTGATTGTCACGTCCAGCCCTTCTTCGTCGTAGAATCCCTTGGCTTCGGCCACAAAATACCCTGCAAACTGCGCCTGACCGACCCATTTCAACTGCAGTGTCACCTCATCTGCCGCCAGAACCGAACTGGCCGCCAGGCCAAAGGCTGCGACCGCCCCGCTGAGTAATTTATTCATCTTCACTTCTCCTAGTTGCTATTTTTGTCCCGTTTTCGGGATCTTCTGAATTTTATCCTCGCTGCGACGGGTGCCAGAATGTCACCGTCTTTTCGATCATCGCCACCGCCCCGTAAAACGCCGTGCCAGCCAACGCGGCCACGACGATCTGCGCCCAGACCATATCCAGCGCCAACTGCCCCACGCTGGTCGAAATCCGAAAGCCCATGCCAACGATGGGCGAGCCAAAGAACTCGGCCACGATAGCGCCGATCAGGGCCAGAGTGGTACAAATCTTCAATCCGTTGAAGATAAACGGCATCGCCGCAGGCAAACGCAGTTTAAAGAAGCTCTGCCAATAGGTGGCGGCGTAAGTCTCCATCAGATCGCGCTGCATCGCTGTCGCCTCACGCAATCCGGCGACCGTGTTCACGAGCATCGGGAAGAACACCATCACAACCACCACGGCGGCTTTCGAGTGCCAGTCGAACCCGAACCACATCACCAGAATGGGCGCGGTCCCGACAATGGGCAGGGCCGCGACGAAATTCCCGACCGGCAACAGGCCGAGGCGCAGGAATTCCCAGCGGTCCACGGCAATCGCCATCAGAAAGGCCGCGCCGCAGCCAAGCAGATACCCGCTGAGCGCGCCCTTTATGATGGTCTGCACGAAATCCGCCCACAGGATCGGCAGGCTGTCCGCGAACCGAACAGCGATGACCGACGGCGCGGGCAGGATGACAAGGGGCACCTCAAGCCCCCGCACCAGCAACTCCCACACCGCTATGATCGTCAGGCCAAAGATCAGCGGGGCAAGAAGCCGGACCATCCTAGTATCTGCCTGCGGTCCGCTGGCAAGGCGGCTGTTCAGCCACCAGCCCAATACCCAAAGCAGGATCGCGAACAGGACAAAGATCATTGCGCCATCCCCATCCGCTTAAGCACCGTCCGCTCACACAGCCCCAGCAGACCGACAAGACTGGCCGCCAGAATGGCCGCCGCGAACAGGGCTGACCAGATTTGCACCGTCTGGCCATAGTAGCTGCCCGCCAGCAGGCGCGCGCCCAGACCGGCCACCGCGCCGGTTGGCAGCTCTCCGACAATCGCGCCGACCAAAGACGCGGCAATCCCGATTTTGAGCGAGGTGAACAAGTAGGGCATCGACGCAGGCAAACGCAGCTTCCAGAATGCCTGAGACCGGCTGGCGCTGTAGGTGCGCAGAAGATCAAGCTGCATCGCATCGGGGCTGCGCAGCCCTTTGACCATGCCCACGACCACCGGGAAGAAACTGAGATAGGCCGAAATGATCGCTTTCGGAACAAGACCCTGCACCCCGATGGAATACAGTACCACGATGATCATCGGTGCCAGCGCAATGATCGGAATGGTCTGGCTGACGATGGCCCAGGGCATGACGGAAAGGTCCATGACCCTGCTGTGCACGATCCCAACGGCCAGAAGAATGCCCAGCCCTGTCCCGATCACAAACCCCAGCATCGTCGCGCTGAGCGTGACCCAGCCGTGATACACAAGCGACCGTTTCGAGGTCACTTTCTTGTTCACCGTGGATTGCCACAGCTCAATGGCCACATCATGTGGCGCGGGCAGCCTTGGGCGATCCTGCTCCCACGTTTCGGGGATGGCGAAGCTGTTGTTCCAGACCAGAATGATATCGTATTCCAGCGTCCGCGCTTTCATGGTCGGCGGATCGACCTCCTCACCCGCGCGCTCGGCCTGGTTCAGGGCGCTGTCGATGTTCATCGGAATACAGGCGATGTACCAAGCGGCCAAAATGGCCAGGACGACCAGACCAACAGCATAGACCTGTTTCATGCGCGCCACTCCATTCGGATTACGGGCAGGGTTTCGGGCGGAACCGGAGCCTCGGTGCCGGTGGCGACGAACCCTTCGCGCCGATAGAATCTTTGCGCGGCCCTGTTCGGCTCATGCGTGGTGAGCCACAGGAAATCGCGCCCCTCCTTGGCTTTGTCCAGCAGACGCTTGCCAAGGCCCTCACCGGTGCGCAGGCAATAAAGCGCCCCGACTTTGTTTTCCTTGGGATCGACGGACATATAGCAATCCACCGGATCGCCCAGCACCCATATCTCGCGGTCGGGGAAGGCCTCGGCGATCAACGCCGCCAGTTGGTCCTGCGCCAGTTCCTCGGGCATCCAGTCTGTCCGGTTCATCCAGGTCGAAATGACCCGAGCGCACGCCGGAACGTCCTCCACCCTTGCCCGTCTGAGGTCGCCTGCCGCCATCACACCTCTTCCCCATGCCCGGCGCGCAGCCCCTCGCGGACGCGATGCGCGACTTCGATGAACTCGGGCGTATCGCGGATGTCCAATGGCCGTTCTTTCGGCAGAGGGCTGTCGATCACATCCGTAATCCGCCCCGGACGCGGGCTCATCACCACGATCTTGGTACTCAGATACACCGCCTCGGGGATCGAGTGTGTCACGAACCCGATGGTCTTACCTGTCCGCGCCCAAAGCGCCAGAAGCTGTTCGTTCAGGTGATCCCGCACGATCTCGTCCAAGGCCCCAAAGGGTTCGTCCATCAGCAGAATGTCTGCGTCGAACGCCAGCGCCCGTGCAATGCTGGCCCGCTGCTGCATGCCACCGGACAACTGCCATGGGAATTTCCCGCCGAACCCTTCAAGATCAACGAGTTCCAGAACGTTCTTCACCCGTTCTTCTTGATCTGAGGAAGAATACCCCATGATCTCAAGCGGTAGCTTGATGTTCTTGGCAATGGTGCGCCACGGGTACAGCCCCGCCGCCTGAAACACATAGCCATAGGCCCTGTTCCGCCGCGCCTCATCTGGGGTCATTCCGTTGACGGTCAGGCTCCCCCCGGTCGGCGTTTCCAGCGCCGCAATACAACGCAGGAACGTGGTCTTGCCACAGCCCGAAGGCCCGATGAAACTGACGAAATCGCCCTTGTTGACGGTCAGATTGACGTCCTTGAGGGCATGGACCGGGCCGTCATTGGTCTGGAAGGTGAGGTCAAGGTTGCTTGCTTTGATTACGGCACTACTCATTGCAGGTGATGATCCCGCTGTCCCGATTTCACGTGGCACGACACTGAATTATCCATCCTTCTTTTGCCATTTTGTACCGTCCGGCAGAATGACGGCTGCGACCTTGAACTGAAGCGGACGGACAAGCTCCCATTGCGGTATTCCTGATCCCGGCGGGTAGTCCTTGTTTCCACTGGGTTTTCTGTTTGGAATCACCTTCACAAGGCGCTTTGAGCCGGACACAGAAAAAGTGTTCTTGATGATCATTTCCTTGAGCTTCACGACATCGAAATGGTCATCCTTCAGTTTCTGTTCCGCTGTACGTTTGTCCAAAGGATTCTTCAGGTGTCCCATGCTGACACCACCGGACATCTGCGAATATCCACGGAACTGAAAATCGTCGACGCCGGGCAGCTTGCTCAGATGAAGCAAAGCCCAACCGAGGCCAAGCCGCCCTGCCTTGAAGCCGAGCAATCGTTCCAACTGCGGGCCGGACTTCTTGGCAAGAAAATGTGCTTGCGTGATGTAGCCCTTCAGCTTGATGGTATTCCCAACCTTCATCGCCGTTACCTCTGCATACGCCTCATCAGATTACACCCCCGTCGCCGGAATACCCGTCCGCTCAACCGGTCTCGGCGCAGTCAACTCTTTCCACGTACTCAAAGCCTTGTGCACATGCGTATTGGCCTCACGCGCCACGAACTTTCCATGCCCTTCCTGCGTCCTGATCTCGCCATCATGCACCGCCACTGCGCCACGAGTCAGCGTGAAGCGGGGCAGCCCGCGCACCTCTTTGCCTTCAAACACGTTGTAGTCGATGGAAGACTGCTGCGTCTCGGCCGAGATCACCTTGGCCTTGTCGGGGTCCCAAACCACCAGATCAGCGTCCGCACCGACCAGAACCGCGCCCTTTTTCGGATAGCAATTCAATATCTTGGCGATGTTCGTTGAAGTCACCGCCACGAACTCGTTCGGCGTCAACCGCCCGGTGTTCACGCCATAAGTCCAGAGCATCGGCATCCGGTCCTCAAGCCCCCCGGTGCCGTTCGGAATCTTGGTGAAATCACCCAAGCCATAGCGTTTCTGCTCGGTCGTAAAGGCGCAGTGATCCGTCGCCACAACGCTCAACGTCCCCGATTGCAGACCATTCCACAAACTGTCCTGATGCTGCTTGTTCCGGAACGGAGGGCTCATGACCCGCCGCGCCGCGTGCTCCCAATCGTGATGGAAATACTCGCCTTCATCCAGGGTCAAGTGCTGGATCAGAGGCTCGCCCCACACCCGCTTACCCTGCATCTTGGCACGCCGAATAGCCTCATGCGCCTCTTCGCAGGAGGTATGCACCACATAGAGCGGCACGCCAGCCATATCCGCAATCATGATCGCCCGGTTCGTGGCCTCGCCCTCCACCTGCGGGGGGCGGGAATAGGCATGCGCCTCGGGGCCCGTATTGCCCTCGGCCAGCAATTTAGCACTCAGCTCAGCCACCACATCGCCATTCTCGGCATGAACCATCGCAGTGCCACCCAACTCGGCCAAACGTTTGAACGAGGCGAACAACTCATCATCATTCACCATCAAAGCGCCCTTATAGGCCATGAAATGCTTGAACGTGTTGATCCCGCGCGTCTCGATCACCGTCTTGATGTCATCGAACACCTGCTCTCCCCACCAGGTCACGGCCATGTGGAACGAGTAATCGCAATTGGCCCGGGTTGATTTGTTGTCCCAGCGCTTCAATGCATCCAGCAGGCTTTCCCCCGGATTGGGCAACGCAAAATCGACAACCATCGTCGTGCCGCCCGCCAGCGCGGCCCGCGTCCCACTTTCAAAATCGTCACTGGAATAGGTCCCCATAAACGGCATCTCCAGATGCGTATGCGGATCAATGCCACCCGGCATCACGTAGCAGCCGGTCGCGTCCAACTCTGTGTCACCGCGCAGATCGGGCCCGATTTCGGTGATAACCCCGCCCTCGACATTCACATCCGCCTTGTAGGTCAGATCAGCGGTCACAACGGTTCCGTTCTTGATCACAGTGCTCATTTTTCCTGTTCCTCTCGGACATTTCTGTTGTTTTTTAGCTTTCGTTTTTCCAGCAACGGCTCCACCAAAACACGTGCAGAACCAACACCTGGGAGATTCCAATCGATTTTGGCGGAGAAACGGGCGTAATAGCTCGCGATAGCGCCATCCATTTTCTGTGCAAACACTTCGTCGGCTTCGCCGCGAAGAACATGCTCAACCCTTCTTCTAATATTGGACACGACCTGCGTATGCGCGTTTCTGGAAATCAGGTAGTATCGAAGACCTAAAATAAGCGTGCCGATGAACGCCAAAAACAATACTGGAACGGCCCTTCCTTTAAGAAGAGGGTTACTCGGAAACGCATAAGTAAAAAATGTAATGATGATTAAAGCGAAGAAAAAGAACTTGGTTAACCGATAAAACTCAACTGATTGACTTAGAGATTTAGAGTACAAGTTACTCGTTTCATTTCCGATACCATCAACCGCCCCAGCAAGTTTTTTCGTCAGAGTTTTTCGAGCTTCTTCGTCTCCGCCCCGCTCAGAAATCAATCGCGACACATCCGTCCAAATCAGAAATTCCAGATTTTCAAGGCTTTGAAAGTTAAAGCTGGGAGGAATTACTTTTCCGATGGATAGGCTAAAGACGTAGTTTAGATGAAGAAGAGTAATGAAGACGAAAAAAATTAGGTATATTGCGACATCGTCGATGCCCAGTGCAGTGATCGTGTTAGTGTAGGATTCAAGCGCCGCATCAAGCAAAGGAAGATTACTTAAATATGTGCTGGCGGAGTCAAACTCCATTCCGAAAACCGGAAATACAATTAGTACGGCGAGAAATCCACAAATCAAACGAATTGTGAAGAAATTCGAAAAAGAAACCGCCGCTGCAAGTATCTTATCGACATCCATCTCCTACTCCACGACCTCCGCCGTCTCAACGACCGCGTGAAACAGAACATCCGCCCCGGCCGCGGCCCAGTCCTTGCTGATCTCTTCCGCCTCATTGTGACTCAACCCATCCACGCAGGGGCACATGACCATCGCGGTCGGAGCTACCCGGTTGATCCAACAGGCATCATGCCCCGCGCCCGAGATGATGTCGCGATGCGAATACCCCAGCCGGTTCGCCGCATCGCGCACCGCGGCCACACAGCCGTCGTCGAATTTCACCGGATCGAAACCGCCGACCTTCTCGAACTCGATCTGCAGGCCCATGTCCGCCACTATTTTCTCGGCGGCTACCCGCAAGCGGCCTTCCATATCCGTGATCACCTCCAAATCGGGCGAGCGGAAATCGACCGTGAACACCGCCTTGCCGGGGATCACGTTGCGCGAGTTCGGGAACACTTCGATATGCCCCGCCGCGCCAACGGCATAAGGGGCGTGGGACCATGCAATCTCATCCACCTTCTCAAGAATACGCGCCATCGCCAGACCGGCATTTTTGCGCATTGGCATCGGGGTCGATCCCGTATGCGCGTCTTTCCCGGTCACGGTGACCTGCGTCCAACTCAGGCCCTGTCCATGGGTGACAACGCCGATATCTTTCCCTTCGGCCTCCAGAATCGGCCCCTGTTCGATGTGCAATTCAAAGAACGCATGCATATTGCGCGCGCCGACCTCTTCGTCGCCGCGCCATCCGATACGCTGCAATTCATCGCCGAATTTCTTGCCCTCGGCATCTTCGCGGTCATAGGCCCAATCCTGCGTGTGCATCCCGGCAAAAACGCCCGAAGACAGCATTGCGGGCGCGTAACGCGTACCCTCTTCATTGGTCCAGTTGGTCGCCACAATCGGATGTTTGGTCTTGATACCCAGATCATTCAGGGTGCGGATGATCTCCAACCCGCCAAGCACCCCCAGCACACCGTCATACTTGCCGCCGGTGGGCTGTGTATCCAGATGCGAGCCGACATAAACTGGCAACGCCTCGGGGTCTGTTCCTTCGCGTCGCGCAAACATATTGCCCATCTGGTCCAGACCCATCGAACACCCGGCCTCCTCGCACCAGGCCTGGAACAGGGCACGTCCTTCGGCATCCTCATCGGTCAGGGTCTGACGGTTGTTACCGCCCGCAACACCCGGCCCGATCTTGGCCATCTCCATCAGGCTGTCCCACAACCTGTCGCCATTGATCCTGAGATTCTGCGCCGGAGCTGCCATAGTCTTTATCCCTGTCGCTTGCGATTTGGCTCGCTTTTGGTGTCTTGATTTGACCATCTGGTCAAACTCACGCTATCACGGGTTCGGGATCAGTCAAGAAATTGCGAGGCACCGCCGGATTTTTCGGCATATTTCGCACCCGGTTGACGGAAAAAGAAACACGCAGGAAACATGCCAAAAGACCGCGCACCGACCCGTATCCAGAAAAAGAACCGCGCCGCGATTCTCGAGGCCGCGCTGAACGTGTTTTCGGCGCATGGGTTTCGTGGGGCGACCGTGGATCAGATCGCCGCCGAGGCCGGTCTGAGCAAACCCAACCTGCTCTATTATTTCCCGTCGAAAGAGGCGATTCACACCGCCCTTCTGTCCGGTTTGCTCGAGGTCTGGCTGGCCCCCCTGCACGATCTCGACGCGGACGGTGACCCGATGCACGAGATCCTGTCCTACATCCACCGCAAGCTGCAGATGAGCCGAGAGTTACCGCGCGAAAGCCGTCTGTTTGCAAATGAACTGGTTCAGGGCGCGCCACGCATTCACGAGGCGCTGTCCAATGATCTGAAAGAACTTGTGGACAAAAAGGCCGAAATCCTGACCCGCTGGATGGATCAGGGGAAAATCGCCCGGCTCCACCCGCATCACCTGATCTTTTCGATTTGGGCGCTGACCCAGCACTACGCCGATTTCGATGTGCAGGTGCGGTCTATTCTGGGGGACGAAGACCCCTATGATGGGGCCGGACCGTTTATCGACACGCTTTATCGAAAATTGCTGACGCCCTAGCCAGTGATTATTTGTTGGGTTTCAGCGCCAGAATACGGTTCAGAATAACAATCGCCATTGCCAGCAGAATCGTAAAATCACCCATCGTTTTGACCGTGTTGACCTTGGGCACTTTCCCTGCATCCTTGACGATTGCCGTATACATCTTGGGTTGCTGAACCCCAGCCGTGTGCTGCTGAGCGGATGCCTTCACGTATTGGTCAAAGTTCTGAAGCGCTTTGACCTTTTTGATGACCTGCCCCATGAACTGGCGATCCAGCGCGCGGTCTTCCTTGAGCTTGGCCAGCATGCCTTCGATGGATTTCTTCAACTTCAGAATGTCGTCGCGATCCTTCTTGATCTGCTTCTGATGCTGTATGAAGTTCTTGGCGGCCATGGCGTCGCGCTGCTTTGCCTTTGACAAAGCAACGTTCTTTTTCGACTGGTCCCGGTCCAGTTTGGAAACCCGGTTGCCGCCCTTGTTCCGGCCCGCTGGTGCCGCTGGCATGACGCTCTCCTTTGATCATGTCCGTCAGCGGCAGCTTAACGCCGAACGCGGGTTGCCGATATGCCCGTTTCCCCTACTCGGCGGCCTTTGCCATCGGGTTGTTCGGGTGCGTCGTCCAGTTGGCGTATTCTTCCTGCACAACATTACCGGTGCGCGGATCGACCTCACCAGCGGCCATTGGCACCATCGAAATGCACCCTTCGACTGGGCAGACATCAACGCAGAGGTTACACGCGACGCATTCCTCATCAATCACCTCGAACACCCGGTCGGGTGACATGGAAATCGCCTGATGGCTGGTGTCTTCACACGCCGCATAGCATCGACCGCATTTGATACACTGATCCTGGTCGATCTTGGCCTTGGCGACATAGTTCAGGTTCAGATATTGCCAGTCGGTCACGTTCGGGACCGCCCGCCCGACAATTTCCGAGACGTTCGAATAGCCCTTTTCGTCCATCCACTCGGACAGACCAGCGGTCAGTTCATCAATGATCTTGAAACCATAGGTCATCGCCGCCGTGCAGACCTGCACCGTGCCACAGCCGAGCGACATGAACTCTGCCGCATCGCGCCAGGTCGTAACGCCGCCGATGCCCGAGATCGGCAAGCCGTGCGTCGCCTCGGCCCGAGCGATTTCGGACACCATCGACAGTGCAATCGGCTTTACCGCCGGGCCGCAATAGCCGCCGTGGCTACCCTTGCCGTCGATCGAGGGTTCGGGGCTGAACGTGTCCAGATCGACGCTGGTGATCGAGTTGATCGTGTTGATCAGCGACACCGCATCGGCACCGCCATTCCGCGCGGCCTCGGCGGGTTTGCGGATATCGGTGATGTTCGGCGTCAGCTTGACGATCACCGGACGGTCATAGTGTTTCTTGCACCAGCGCGTGACCATCTCGATATATTCCGGCACCTGACCCACGGCAGAGCCCATGCCCCGCTCGCTCATCCCGTGGGGGCAGCCGAAGTTCAGTTCGATCCCGTCCGCGCCGGTTTCGGCCACGCGGGGCAGGATGGCTTTCCACGCCTCCTCCTCGCACGGAACCATGAGCGACGCGATCAGCGCGCGATCCGGGTAGTCGGCCTTGACCCGCGCCATTTCTTCAAGGTTCACCTCCAATGGCCGGTCTGTGATCAGTTCGATGTTGTTGAGGCCCAACAGCCGCCGATCCGCGCCGTAAATTGCGCCGTAACGCGGGCCATTGACGTTGACGACCGGCGGACCCTCGGCCCCCAGCGTTTTCCAGACGACACCGCCCCACCCGGCCTCGAACGCGCGGCGCACGTTGTATTCCTTGTCGGTCGGGGGTGCGGATGCCAGCCAATAGGGATTGGGGCTGGAAATTCCCAGAAAGTCAGTCGTCAGGTCAGCCATGGGTACTCCTTCCCGGCTCCTCAGCCGGTTTTTCTGAATATCATTTCTGTCGGGCGAATGCGCCCGGCCTTGAGGTTTTCGACGTAGTTTTGGAACTTCTCAGGGGCCGTCTCGCCCATCATCAGATGGATGCCCAGCGGGGCCGGGCCGGTTTCGGCGATCTTGGCAAAGACTTCCTCGAAAAACTCCAGCGCAAACTGGGTGCGGTCCGTTTCGGTGGTCAGGTCCAGACCCGCCGCCGCCGCCGCATCCTTGTAAACCTGCGGCGCATCCACAAAGGACGTTTCGGCCAAGGTCGACCACGGCAGGGGGAAAGCCAATGGTTCGGCAGCCTCTCCGCCCATGACATCGAACAGGGCAAAGGTCCCGCCTGTGGCCAAGGCGCGCGAGACTTCGGCAAACAGCCCGGCCTTGTCTTCGATGTTCATGCCCACATGCAACATGACCGCAAGGTCAAACCCGGCATCCGGTACCGGCATGTCCAAGGCGCTGCCGACATGAAAGCTGGTCTTCCCGGAATGACCAACCAGATCGCTGAGCGCGGTCGCTGTCTCGACAAATTCCGGCGTCAGATCGACCCCCGTCACCGTCGAGTCAAACCGGTCCACGATGTAACGCGAGGTGCCGCCTATCCCGCACCCGACATCCAGCACCCGTGTCGCATGGGTCGGCGACAGTTGCGCGAACAGGTTGTCGGTCGCCAGAACGCCGCCCGTGTGGAACTCATCCCCGGCCTTCAGATCGGCGACGGTGGCCGCATCCGGGTCGATCCCGCTTGCCTCAAGCGCCGCGCGGACGCGTTCGGTCAAAGCGCCGGTCGTGTAGTGTTGTGCAACAGCTTGTTCGATCTGGGACATGAGAAAACCTCGGCAGCGAAAGGAATGGGGTGAATACCCCACCCTATCACGAAACCAGTGCTGCGTGGATGTCCATTGCCGCGTCCCGGCCTTCGGCCACGGCAGTCACGGTCAAGTCCTCGCCACCGGCAGCGCAGTCTCCGCCCGCCCAAACACCTGTCATCGAGGTTCGGCCTGCCCCGGTGACAGCGATCTTGTTGCCGTCCAGCGTCAACCCCTCGGGCGCGCCATCCAGTGTCTGGCCGATGGCCTTGAGCACCTGATCCGCAGGCAGGCGGATCATTTCTCCGGTGCCTGTCAGTTGCCCATCCCGGCTGGAAGTGTATTCCAACTCGATCTCTGCCGCAGCGCCGTTTCCGTGAACGGCCACGGGTTGCACGTTGGTCATGATCCGAACCCCGTGCGACGCTGCAAGATCCTGTTCATACCGGCTGGCCCCCATCGCGTCACGATCCCGGCGATAGGCGATGGTCACATGCTCGGCCCCCAGCAGCTTGGACTTCACAGCCGCATCCACCGCTGTCATGCCGCCGCCAATGACAACCACATTCCGACCGACCGGCAGATCGGCAAGATCACTGGCCTGCCGCACGTCCGAGATGAAATCGACCGCAGGACGCACACCATCCTTGTCGACACCACCTGCGCGCAGTGCGTTCACACCGGCCAGACCGATCGACAGGAAGACCGCATCGTAATTTTCCAAGAGGCCGTCCAGCGAGATGGTTTCGCCCAGCATCGATCCGGTCTCAACCGCGATGCCGCCGATCTTGAGAAGCCAGTCCACCTCGGCCTGCGCAAAGTCGTTGGTCGACTTATAGGCGGCGATCCCGTATTCGTTCAGACCGCCCGGCTTGGGCCTGCTTTCGTGGATCACCACGTCATGGCCCAGCATCGCCAAACGGTGCGCGCAGGCCAGCCCCGCAGGCCCCGCCCCAACCACCGCCACGGTCTTGCCGGTCGACGTCGCGCGGCTGAACGGATGCGCGCCGGAAGCCATGATGTCGTCGGTTGCAAAGCGTTGCAGGCGTCCGATCTCAACCGGTTTGCCCTCGGCCGCTTCGCGCACGCAGGCCTCTTCACACAGTGTCTCGGTCGGACATACGCGGGCGCACATGCCGCCCAGAATGTTCTGTTCAAGGATCGTGCGCCCTGCCGATTGCGGCTGCCCGGCCTGTATCTGGCGAATGAACAGCGGAATATCGATATCCGTCGGACAGGCCGTCACGCATGGCGCGTCATAGCAGAAATAGCAGCGATCGGCGGCCACGGCGGCCTCATGCGGGGCCAGTGGCGGATGCAGATCGGTGAAATTCGAGGTCAGCTCATCGCTGGAAAGCCGCCCGGAAACGATCCCGGGTGCCATCTGGCCCTGTGCCATCACTCTACTCCCTGTAGATATGTTTGTTATGGCTCCAGCTTGCCACATCTGAAATTTTTATCAATTGGTAAAATTTGCCAATTGGTCAAAAAATGAGGAATCCGACCCGATCACGTGCATTCCCAGTCGGTTTTGCCCGATTTTGATGCAAATGCCGCTGTGTCCTGTCTGCCCTGCCCCTTCAGATTCAAAAGACAGGCTTTTGACGCCCTACGCGGCTTCCTGTAATCCCGAACTAAGAGCGCAAGATAAAGACGCCCACAGGGACAGGCAAAATGCAGGCACCTTCGCAGAAATTCAACGTCGTCATCGTCGGGCAAAACAACCGCCTGCAGTATGAGGCGGTTCTGTTCGCCGCCTCGCTGCGCCATTCTTCGCCGGATTTCGACGGGAAGCTGTTTGTCGCAACGCCGAACCCCGGCCCGCGCTGGCAGCAGAACCCCAGCATCCAGGATGAGGATGTGTTGAAGGCGCTGAGACAGTTGGGAGCCGAGATCCTGCCATTCGACACGCATGTGTTCGGCGACAGCTATCCCAACGGCAACAAGATCGAGGCCCTGCTTGCCCTGCCCGAGGGTGAGCCCTTTGTCTTCTTCGACACCGACACGCTGATCACCGGAGACCTGAACAGCGTCCCGTTTGATTTCAACCGCCCCGGCGCGTCGCTGCGGGTTGAAGGGACATGGCCCAGACCCACGCTTTACGGTCCGGGCTATGAAGGGATCTGGCGCGCGCTTTACCAGCGCTTTGGGCTGGATTTCGAAAGCTCGCTGGATGCCGGACAGCCGCAAGACTACTGGCGGCGGTATTTGTACTTCAACGCAGGCTATTTCTTCTACAAATGCCCCCGTCTGTTCGGTGAGCGTTTCCTTGAATACGCCCGCGCCATCCGCGACGAAGACATTCCGGAACTGACAGGACAAAACCTCGACCCCTGGCTGGATCAGGTTGCGCTTCCGCTGGTGATCCACTCTTTCGGGGGCGGGCGGGATGCTCTGCCCGACGGGCTGCTGGATGGCACCGTCAGCTGCCACTACCGGCTGTTTCCCCTGCTTTACGCCCGCGAAAGCGATCATGTGATCAAGGTTCTGGAAACCGTCGCCACGCCCAACAAGGTCAAGAAAGTCCTGAAAAACTACGACCCGCTGAAAAAACTGGTCATTCAGGGCAAGGGCGCGAAAATCCGCAATCTGTTCGATCAGGACAACCTGCCCCAGCGCGAGCAGGTCATTCGCAATACGATCAAGCGCAACGGGTTGTGGATGCGCTGACAGGATCGTTGTGCGGACACGGGCAATCGCCTAGACAGTCACTAAAGACAAATTCCAACAGGAGATTTTCAAGATGTCTGACGGCCCCACCTATGGTTTTGACACGCTGCAAATTCATGCAGGCGCCCGCCCCGACCCGGCGACCGGTGCGCGCCAGACACCGATTTACCAGAC
The DNA here is from genome assembly GCF_056541025.1 of Ruegeria sp. AK4. Lineage (NCBI taxonomy): Bacteria > Pseudomonadati > Pseudomonadota > Alphaproteobacteria > Rhodobacterales > Roseobacteraceae > Ruegeria > Ruegeria sp. AK4. The sequence continues at coordinate 456,117 of NZ_JBQFXS010000001.1, read as the reverse complement.
AACGGCCTATGTGTTCCGCGATGCGGACCACGCGGCAGCCCTGTTCAACCTGCAAGAGGTTGGGTTCATCTATTCCCGCCTGACCAACCCTACGGTGGCCGTTCTGCAGGAACGTGTTGCCACGCTGGAAGGTGGCGTTGGCGCGGTTTGCTGTTCCTCGGGCCATGCAGCGCAGATCATGGCGCTGTTCCCGCTGATGGGGCCGGGCTGCAACGTGATCGCCTCGACACGTCTATATGGCGGCACGGTCACGCAGTTCAGCCAGACCATCAAGCGCTTTGGCTGGTCGGCCAAGTTCGTGGACACCGACGATCTGGACGCTGTCAAAGCCGCCATCGACGAAAACACCCGCGCGGTGTTCTGTGAATCCATCGCCAACCCCGGCGGCTATGTGACCGATATCCGCGCTTTGGCGGATGTGGCCGATGGCGCGGGCGTTCCGCTGATCGTCGATAACACCTCGGCCACGCCATACCTGTGCCGCCCGATCGAACATGGCGCAACGCTGGTGGTGCATTCGACCACCAAGTACCTGACCGGCAACGGCACTGTCACCGGTGGCTGCATCGTGGATTCGGGCAAGTTCGACTGGTCGGCGAATGGCAAGTTCCCCTCGCTCAGCGAACCGGAACCCGCCTATCACGGCCTGAAATTCCACGAGACATTCGGCCCGCTGGCCTTCACCTTCCACAGCATCGCCATCGGCCTGCGCGACCTCGGCATGACGATGAACCCGCAGGCAGCGCATTACACGCTGTTGGGGATCGAAACCCTGTCGCTGCGGATGGAGCGGCATGTCGAGAACGCCCAGAAGATCGCCGCCTGGCTCGAGGCTGACGACCGTGTGGAATACGTGACCTATGCGGGTCTGCCCTCATCGCCTTACCACGACAGGGTCAAGGCACAGTACCCGCGCGGCGCGGGCGCGCTGTTCACCTTTGCGGTCAAGGGTGGTTATGACGCCTGCATCAAGCTGGTCAACGCTTTGGAAATCTTCAGCCATGTAGCCAATCTGGGCGACGCGCGATCACTGATCATCCACTCGGCATCCACGACCCACCGGCAGCTGACACCCGAACAGCAAGAGGCCGCAGGCGCCAGCCCCAACGTGGTTCGCTTGTCCATCGGGATCGAGGACGCCGACGACCTGATCGCCGACTTGGATCAGGCGCTCAGCAAAGCCAGCGCCTGACGATGACACAGCACGACACAAACGAGCTGGGCCAGCCCATCGGCCTGCCGGTTCAGGGCGAGTTTCCCCGCCCTGCGCCGCCTTATACGCCGATGCAGGGGCAGTATTGCTCGGTCGTGCCTTTGGACGTGAACCGCCATGCGCCCGGGTTGTTCCGGGCGTTTGCCAACGACACCGATGGGCGTAACTGGACCTACCTGCCCTACGGCCCCTTCGACGCGGAACCCGCATTCGAGGACTGGGCGCGCGCCAATTGCATGGATGCCGACCCGATGTTTCATACGGTGCTGGATGCGGATGAGGTGCCGGTCGGCATGGCCTCATACCTGCGGATCGAACCCGTCGCGGGCGCGATCGAGGTTGGTCATATCCACTTCTCACCCCTGTTGCAGCGCAAGCCGCAATCGACCGAGGTGATGTATCTGATGATGCGGCGGGTTTTCGATGAGTTGGGCTATCGCCGCTACGAGTGGAAATGCGACGCCCTGAATGCGCCTTCGTGCAGCGCGGCGGAGCGGCTGGGCTTTACCTTCGAAGGAATTTTCCGGCAGGCAACCCACTATAAGGGGCGTAATCGGGATACGGCGTGGTACGCCATCATCGACAGCGACTGGCCGCGTATTCGCGAGGCGTTCGAAACCTGGCTGTCCCCGGACAACTTCGACGAAACGGGCCAACAGCGCCAACCGCTGATGGCCCGTGCAAAGGGTTAGGATTATTCGGAAATTCCGAACTCCATCGAGACGCTGACGGATACCGAAACCTCGCCCCCCGCGACCGGAACGCCACCGGAATCGGCCATGCTCATCGCGCGCATCTCGAGCATCGGGCGAACCCCGCCCGAATGTTCGGAAATCGACTGGACCGGCCCAAGAGTGATCCCGGCGGCCTGCGCCAGTTGCTCGGCCTTGGCCGTGGCCTCGCCCACTGCTTTTGCGCGGGCCTGCGCCTCGAGCGGTTTGGGGTCCTGTACGCCAAAGGTCAGACCGCCAAAATTATTCGCGCCGTCCTGAATGACCGCATCCATGATCTGCCCCAGCTTGTCCAGATCGCGCACCCGCACGAACACGCGGTTCGAGGCAGCAAAACCGGTGATCTCGGGCTGCTCTCCGGTCTGGCTGTTGCGACCTGACCAGATCGGCGACAGGGACAGGTCGCGGGTTTGGATATCGCGCTCTTCGACGCCCATCTCCTGCAGCCGCGCCAGCACCTGGCTGACGGCGTCAGATGTAGCCTGCATGGCCTGAGATGCCTCAGCGTTTTCGTTGGTGACGCCCAGGGTGATTGTTGCCATATCGGGCGCAATCTCTACGGTTCCGGTGGCATCAACGGTGATGCGACGTTCTTCCGCATGGGCCATCCCGGCGGTGGTCGCGGCCATCATTGCGGCCAGAAAAGCGAGTGTCTTCAAGGTTCTCTCTCCGAGTTGTTCTGCCTCAACATGGGTTTGCGGGGGTATGTGGAACAAGGGGGAAGATTGGCTTTTTCTTTCCCTCGGCGGGTTCCTGCTTTATTGTCGGTCTGCGAACGCAATGCCGTTTGCATTGATGCTGACAATTATGGTTCCTCCGGATTATGAAACCTGCCTTTGCGCTGTCATTTTCTTCTGCCGGAATATCGCTGCACCACCAATCGGATGACGATTGGTATCAGATCGGCACAGTCCCGCTGGACGCGCCCGACCTGTCGGACCGGATTCGCAGCTTGCGCGATCAGGCTTTTGCGCTGGAAAATGACCTGAGTTGCAAGGTCGTGATCCCCGAGGATCAAATACGCTACTTGTCGGTTGAAACAAATGGGTTAAGCCCCGAGGAAAGCGAGCAAAAAGTCTATGACGCGCTGGCCTCGGCCACGCCCTACGACCTGTCGGAACTGTCCTTTGACACCGCGACCGAAGGCACCACGATCCACATCGCGGCAGTAGCGCGCCAGACACTGGATGAGGCGCAAACCTTTGCTGCCGAGCACGGGTTCATCCCGGTCCTGTTCAGCGCTGATCCGGGTCAAGAGGACTTCCCGCAAGAGCCCTGTTTTGGCTCAGATGGCCCCCCGCACGTGATCGAAGCGACGCCAGAGGATGAGCCGCCTGTCGCGGTTGAAACGACGCCCGAGGACGAGCCGCTTGCCGAGCTTGATACGACGCCAGAGAAAGAGTCCCCTCACGAGGTCGAAACCACCTCAGAAGAGGAACCGCTTGAACCTGCAGAACCGGAAGTTGCTCCGCCACCTGCCGAACCCGAACCGCCCGTTCACGCCATTGCCGAAAGCGCGGACCCTGACACGTTCCGCTCGGTAGAACCGTCCAGCGCACCGTTTCAAACGGTTTTTGCGGCGGCGGAACCCAAGGCCGGACGCTTGGTTTTACCCGCAATTGCGGCGGCAATACTGGCCGGGGTTTTGCTGTCGGTCTGGACGTTGTTTGCGTCTGACGACGAAGAAACCGAGGTCGCCTCGGCCCCCGTTGAAGTGGTGCAGCCAGAGGTTAAGACAGACACAGAACAAACTGATATCGCAGACAATTCCGAACCTCAGCCTGCCGTGCCCGAACAGCCGGATGAAACCGGCACAGAAACCGCATCTTTGCCGGAGCCTGAGGAGCAACCGGAACTCTCCTCAACCGACGCGGCGATTCTGGAGGCCTTGAAAATTCCTCCGACGCCGGTGGAGTCGGTCCAGACGGACCCTCAGACGGAATTCGCCCCGGCGACTGCGGTGAACATCACGCCTCCAGCCGCCTTGGAGTTGCCGGTTCCGGTAGAGGATGACGATTACTATCTGGCCTCGGTCAACAAACCAGACCTGTCGAGTGACGCCATTGCCCTGCCCCCGGTCGAAAGCTTTGACACGGATTTACCGTTTGTTCAGATCGCTCTGCCTCAATCCGCAGACGGAGATTTTGATCTGGATGAACGCGGGCTGGTGCCGCCAACCTCCGAAGGCACCCTGAACCCCGATGGCGTCATGGTTTATGCAGGTCGCCCCTCCTCGGTGCCGCCGGAACCGCCCGTTCGGTTCGAGGAAGAACCGGTGATCGACGAGGCTGATCAGCGATTGGCAGGTCTGCGCCCGAAGGGTCGTCCCGGCGATCTGATTGAGCAGTTCGAACGCCAGCAACTGGGCGGTCGCTCGCTGGAAGAACTCGCAGGTGTGCGCCCCAAACTGCGCCCTGAGTCGCTGCAGGTTAAGCAGCAGGTGGATGAAACCCCCACGGCCTTGGCTGTTGTCCGGGTCCCGCGCCCCAAACTCCGCCCGGCCCGTGTCGTGGCGGCGGCTGCACCGGCCAGCGCAAACACGGCCAATCTGGGCTCGACGGCGGCAGTCAACCAAAGCTCGGACGAGGCCGGATCGTTCCAAGCCAGAGCGGTGGCGCCCAAGATACCGTCTGCTGCGTCCGTTGCCCGTCAGGCGACAATCGACAACGCGCTTAACCTGCGCAGGCTGAACCTGATCGGCGTCTACGGCACCCCGGCCAACCGGCGCGCATTGGTGCGCCTGCCCAGCGGGCGGTACAAAAAGCTGAAAATCGGGGATCGTCTGGATGGCGGCAAGGTCATCGCCATCAGCGACAGCGAATTGCGGTATCAGAAAAAGGGCCGCAACCTGACCCTGTCCATGCCGCGTAGCTGAGCATTTCGTGCCCAACAAAAAAAGGCGCGCAGAACTGGTCTGCGCGCTGAAGTAACAATTTCAGGCCGCCGAAATCTCGCCGGATTCGATCTGTTCCCGTTCGATGGATTCAAACAGGGCCTGAAAGTTCCCCTCGCCGAACCCATCATCGCCTTTGCGCTGAATGAACTCGAAGAAGATAGGGCCAATTACGGTTTTCGAGAAAATCTGCAGCAGAATCCGTGTCTCGCCGCCATCCACGACGCCTTCGCCGTCGATCAGGATGCCGTGCTTCATCATCCGGTCCAGCGGCTCTTCATGGTCGGTCACGCGCGTCGTGGACATGTCGTAATAGGCCTGATTGGGCCCCGGCATGAATTTCAGGCCCTTTTCGGCAATCGCGTCGGTCGAGGCATAGATATCCTCGCTTCCGACCGCGATGTGCTGGATGCCTTCACCCTTGTACTTCTTCAGGTAGGACACAATCTGGCCTGTCTCACCGCGATCTTCGTTGATCGGAATGCGAATGCGACCGCAGGGCGAGGTCAGCGCGCGGCTGAAAAGCCCGGTGAACTTGCCCTGAATGTCGAAAAAGCGGATTTCACGGAAGTTGAACAGGTCGCCGTAAAACCCGAACCATTTGTCCATGTTGCCCTTGTAGACATTGTGGGTCAGGTGATCGAGGTAATAGAACCCCTCACCCCGTGGTTTGGACTGTTTGATCCAGTTGAACTCGTGATTATAGGGCGACGTGTCGTAGTACTGATCGATGAAATAGATCAGCGATCCACCGATACCCTTGATTGCAGGAACGTCCATTGTTTTATCGACCGCGTCATAGGGCTCGGCCCCTTTCGACACGGCATGCTCATAAGCCTTTTGCGCATCGACGACACGCCATCCCATCGACGGGGCGCAGGGGCCGTGTTCGGCCACGAACTTGTCGGCGAAGCTGTCCGGGTTGGCGTTCAGGATATAGGTGACATCGCCCTGCTGCCAAAGTTCGACAGCAGGATTCTGTTTGTGATGCGCCACCAGTTCGAACCCCATCTTGGCGAACAGGTCGCGCAGTTCCTGCGGTTCGGGATGTGCGAACTCGACAAATTCAAAGCCGTCCGTTCCGGCGGGGTTTTCGTCACTGATGACAGATTTCGGTGCATTATGCGGGAAAGGGCCCATGGGTGCCTCCTTTCAAACAGGAAATTCTTTGCTGATTCTAAATTACGCCTTATCCCACGCTTTTTCTGCGCATTGTTTTCCTGTAAACTATGTTCAGACGCGCAAATCTCGCACACATAATTAGAAATACGGGAATACGCCGCATATGCTTGACGCCACAGACACGCATCTTCTTTCCGCCTTGCAGAAGGATGCCCACCTGACGGCGCATCAGTTGGGTGAGATGCTGAACCTGTCACCCAGTCAGGCCGGGCGACGGCGGCAAAGGCTTGAGGCCGAAGGCTACATCACCGGCTATGCCGCGCGGCTTGATCCGTTGAAACTGGGGCTGCACGTGCAGGGGTTCATTCAGGTCCATCTGGGCACCCACGGCCCCGAGCAATCGGCCAGTTTCGCCCGCATGGTCGATACCCGCCCGGAAATCACCAGCGCCTGGACGATGACCGGAGAGGCAGATTACCTGCTGCATGTCTATTGCGATGATCTTTCCGCCCTCAACAGCTTGCTTCATCAGGTGATCCTGCCGCATCCTGCCGTTGCACGGGTCCAGAGCCAGATCGTGATGGACCAGCTAAAACGAGACGCCCCCCTGCCAACCTGACCGGTGCAAGAGGAAAAATATGGACGAGTTCCTTTATCAGGCTTCGATCTATCTGGCCGCCGCCGTGATCGCCGTACCCCTTTCGGCGCGTCTGGGGCTGGGGTCGGTTCTGGGATATCTGGCTGCCGGTATCATCATCGGGCCGGTTCTGGGGCTGGTGGGTGCCGAAACCGAGGAATTGCAGCACGTTGCCGAGTTTGGCGTCGTGATGATGCTGTTCCTGATCGGACTGGAGCTTGAGCCGCGCGCCTTGTGGGACATGCGCGACAGGTTGCTGGGCCTTGGCGGTCTGCAGGTCGCCCTGTCCACTGCCGTCATCGCCGGCGTGGCGATGTATGCCAACCACCCGTGGTCCGTCGCGTTGGCGGTCGGGCTGACGTTATCGCTGTCCTCGACCGCGATCGTGCTGCAAACGCTGTCTGAAAAGGGGCTGATGCAGACCAATGGCGGGCGCGCGACCTTCTCGGTCCTGTTGACGCAGGACATAGCGGTCATTCCGATATTGGCGTTCCTGCCGTTGCTCGCGCTGCCTGCGATGCCGCATATTCTGGCGGATGGGTCAATCGACCGTGGTGCCGGTGACGATCATCACGGCGCGGCCCATCACAGCCTGTCCCTGGTCGAAGGGTTGCCGGGCTGGGCGGTGACACTGATAACCCTTGCTGCGGTGGCATTTGTCATTCTGGCAGGTATCTACCTGACCCGGCCATTGTTCAGGTTCATTCACTCGACCCGCCTGCGCGAGATGTACACGGCGCTGGCCCTGATGATCGTCGTCGGCATCTCATTCCTGATGACGCTGGTGGGGCTGTCGCCCGCGCTGGGTGCGTTTCTGGCCGGTGTCGTTCTGGCGAACTCGGAATTCAGGCATGAGATGGAAAGTGACCTTGAACCCTTCAAAGGGCTGTTCCTGGGGCTGTTTTTCATCACCGTCGGGGCCGGGATCAACGTCGCGTATTTCTTCAATGACCCGTTTGACCTGATCGGGCTGGCGCTGCTGGTCATACTGGCCAAGGGGATCATCCTGTTTCTGGTCGGCAAAGCATTCAAGCTGCGCGGGCGCGATCACTGGCTGTTCACACTCGGGCTGGCACAAGCGGGTGAGTTCGGTTTCGTACTTTTGGCGTTTTCCAGACAACAGAATGTTATCCCGCCGGATCTGGCCCAAAAACTGTTGATGATCATCGCGTTGACGATGCTGATAACCCCGTTGCTGTTCATTCTCTTCGATCTGCTTTCGCGCAAAATCGGTGAGGTGACCACGGAAATGGAACCGGACGAGATCGACGAAAAAGGCCCTGTGATCATCGCCGGGATCGGGCGGTTCGGTCAGATCGTCAACCGCCTGGTACGCGCCAGCGGGTTCAAGACAATCGTTCTGGACCACGATATCGAGACCATCCAGTTGATGCGCCGTTTTGGCGTCAAAGGGTTCCTTGGCGATCCCACTCGGCCCGAACTGCTGCGCGCGGCGGGGTTTGAAAAGGCGTCAGTTCTTGTGGCCGCCATGGATGATCGGACACAAGTCACGCGGCTGGTCAGCTATGCGCGGCGTCAGCGGCGCGACCTGCATATCATCGCGCGCGCCCATGACCGGACGCATGTGTACGAGCTGTATCAGGCCGGCGCGAACGACATTGTGCGCGAGATGTTTGACAGTTCACTGCGGGCTGGCCGCTATGTGCTGGAAAACATAGGGCTCAGCGAATACGAGGCCGCTCAGGCCGAGCAGACCTTTTACCATCACGACCGGGCCTCGGTTCGCGAACTGGCCGAGCTTTGGGTTCCGGGCCTGCCAACCGCCGAGAACAAGAAATACATCGACCGCGCACGGCGGCTGGAAAAAGATCTGGAAACGGCGCTGCTTGAACTGGCCGAGGAACACGCCAAGAAATCGGCCTGACCGGCGCACTTGCTCCGGTCAGGGTCGGCAATCAGCCGTCAGACACACCTGCCTCGGCAAAGGTGGCCATGCCCGAATGGCAGGCAACCGCGCTTTTCAGAATGTTGATGGCCAGCGCCCCGCCCGAGCCTTCACCAAGGCGCAGGCCCAGATTCAGCAGAGGGTCCTTGCCCAACCGGGCCAGAACCGCACCATGGGCCCCTTCGGCGCTTTGGTGGCCCGCTATGGCGTGATCCAGCGCACTCTCGGATACCTGCGCAAGGCAGGCCGCCGCCGCCGAGCATATGAATCCATCCAAAATGACGGGGATGCGCAGGACACGCGCAGCGGCAATGGCCCCCGCCATCGCTGCAATCTCGCGCCCGCCAAGGCAGCGCAGGATGTCCAGCCCGTCGTCAGACCCGCCGTGCAGCGCCACACCTTCGGCCACGACGCGGGTCTTGTTGGCCAGCCCCGCATCGTCGACGCCGGTGCCGCGTCCTGTCCAGTCTGCGGCCTCACCGCCGAACAACGCGCAGGCAATCGCGGCGGCGGGGGTCGTGTTGCCGATGCCCATCTCGCCCACCACCAACAGGTCTGACTGCGGGTCGACGGCCCGCCAGCCTGTGCGCAGGGCGTCCAGCAACTCCTCTTCGCTCATCGCCGAGGCCTGAGTGAAGTCGGCGGTCGGCCGGTCCAGATCCAGCGCGTGCACGTCCATCTTCGCGCCCGCCGCCTTGGCCAGTTGGTTGATCGCCGCCCCGCTATGTTGAAAGTTCATCACCATCTGCACCGTAACCTCGGGCGGAAAGGCGGAAACGCCCTGAGCCGTAACGCCATGATTGCCCGCAAACACGATGACCTGTGGCGCGGTGATCTGTGGCCGCGCATCCCCGCGCCAACCGGCGTACCAGATCGCCAGATCCTCAAGCCGCCCCAACGCGCCCGGAGGTTTGGTCAACTGCCTGTTTCGGTCCGCCGCCCCGCTCAGCGCAGCTTCATCAGGGCCCGGAGCGGTTGTCAGCGCGTCACGGAAAGTCTTCAAATCATTAAGTTCGGGCAGCATCCAAAGCCTCATTGCATCAGAGTGGTCCTGTGTGTTTAACCGAAGCAACCAAACCGACAAGACCCCGAAAGGCGCGGGAGTGCATAAAAACGACACCAGACCCTTTTCCGCGTGGGACATCCCGCTGGCGCTGGTCCTGCTGACCCGCCTGCCCCTGCCCCGGTTGCCTGATGGTGTATTCGCCCGGCAGGCGCAGGCGGTCTGGGCTTTTCCGGTGGTTGGCCTGGTCGTGGGCGGGCCGGCCTGCCTGATTGGCTGGCTGGCCGGTGTCTATGTATCGCCCTTTGCGGCTGCGGTTCTGGTGGTTGCCGTTCTGATCGCAACAACCGGCGCGATGCATGAGGACGGGCTGGCCGACACATTCGATGGTCTTTGGGGCGGTTTCACGCGCGAACGCCGGCTTGAGATCATGAAGGACAGCCATATCGGAACATATGGCGTACTTGCCCTGCTGATCTCGCAGCTTCTTCGCGTTTCCGCCATTACGGCGGTATTGGCAAACGGACCAATCTGGGCGGTTCTGGCAGCTTGCGTGTTTTCGCGGGCCCTGATGCCGGTTTTGATGGCGTCGTTGCCGAATGCCCGCAATTCGGGCCTCAGCCATTCGGTCGGCATCCCCGGCTCGATACCGGTTGGCGTATCACTGGGATTGGCCGTATTGGTCACCTTCGCTCTTTGCGGAATCCTTGCGTTGAAAGCCGTCCTGGCCGCTGCTGTGGCAGTTGGCCTACTTGCCTGGGTCGCGCGGAGGAAAATCGGCGGCCAGACCGGGGACATCCTCGGCGCCGCGCAGCAACTAGCCGAGATCGCCTTTCTGCTCGCCATCAGCGCCCAGATTTAGGACGCCCCGCCCGTTTCAATCCGCAAGGTGCATCCGCAATGCTTGCAATGCACCGCGTCGGGGTCGTGCCGGTACAACCCGCAGCTTGGGCATTTGTGACGCACCTTTTGCGGCATGAACACCGCCTGCGCCAACCGCACGAACAGGGCGACGCCGACCACCATTATGAAGACGGAAAACAGCTTACCCGCCGGGGATGCCAGAGTTATGTCTCCGAACCCCGTCGTCGTCAGCGTTGCCATCGTGAAGTACAACGCGTCGATATAAGGCGTTTGGCTGTCTTCCGGGACGAAGAACACTAAAACCGCCGTCGAGGTTGCAAAGACAAACACCAATAGATTGATTGCTGCGATTACGGCGTCTTCATGCGTTCGGAAAAAGCTGCTGTCCCGCCGCAGGTCCCTGAGCAGATGGTAGGAATGGATCAGGCGCAGGGCGCGCAGGATACGCAGGAAGGCAAGATTGCCGGTCAGAAACGGATCGAGGATGAGTGAGGCAATCACCACGATATCGGCAATCGTGTAAATCTGCCGCAACAGCTTCCAGCGGTCTTTCGCAATCCACACCCGGGCCGAGAAATCCAGCAGAATCAAGGCCCCGATACACAGGCTGGCAAGGGTGATCCCCGGGCCATGCGGAATATTCGCCGTGGCGACGAAAAACACGATCGACACCGCATCAAACAGGATCAATCCATAGCGGAACCAGACCGAAACCGGCTCATGCGCGATGTACAGAAACTTAACGGTTTGCTTTATCCTGGACATGTATCCGCCTCTGGCTACAGGAAAATTAGCGCCAAATGCGGGTTTCACCAAGCCACGAAAAAGGGCCGCCCCGAAAGAGACGGCCCTTGATACAATTTGCTCGGTTTTAGGCTGCGCGCGAGGTCAGAACCTCATCCACCTGCTTGGCAGCCGAAATCTCGCCTGCGCCGGACACGGCGGCCACTTCGCGGGTCAGACGCTCGAGCGCGGCTTCATAAAGCTGACGCTCGGAATAGCTCTGCTCGCGCTGGTCGTCGGTGCGGTGCAGGTCGCGGACCACTTCGGCGATCGAGATCAGGTCGCCCGAGTTGATCTTTTGTTCATACTCCTGCGCCCGGCGCGACCACATGGCGCGCTTTACCTTGGCCTTGCCCTTCAGCGTCTTCATCGCCTGGCTGATCACGTCCGGCGAGCTGAGCGAACGCAGGCCGCTTTCGGTCACCTTGTTGGTCGGCACGCGCAGGGTCATCTTGTCTTTCTCAAATGAGATGACGAACAGCTCAAGTGTGAACCCCGCGACATCCTGTTCTTCGATCGAGATGATCTGACCCACGCCATGAGCGGGGTAGACAACATAGTCGTTCGGGCGGAACTCAAGCTTTTTCGACTTTGTCATTCAGTTTTATCCTTGGTTACAGTTTGGAACGCAGGCGACAAAAACACCACGTGCGGGGACTTTTTCAGCCCCGTCAGGCGGTGGTATTGTCACAAATTCAGAACTCCAAAGTGAGCATACTTACGGAGTGCATCCCAATATCGGTCATCATGTGGGAGTGTTTATATCACAAAAATACGACACCCGAAAGTTCGCACTTTCGCGGACAGGTGAATATTGCGCGTTTTCAACATGTTGGTCATGTATTGCGCCAATTTCATGCCGATTTTCGGGCGCGAATCGCTTAGCCGCCCTCGCCCGGCGCTTCCGAGAAATACTTTTCCATCTTGCCTTCTTCACCATCGCGCTCCTCGGCCTCGGGCAGAGGATCTTTCTTGGTGACGATCACCGGCCACATTTCCGAGTATTTCCGGTTGAACTCGACCCATTGGTCCATCCCTGGCTCGGTGTCGGGGCGAATTGCGTCGGCAGGGCATTCGGGTTCGCAGACGCCACAGTCGATGCATTCGTCAGGGTGAATGACCAGCGTGTTCTCGCCTTCATAGAAACAGTCCACCGGGCACACTTCGACACAGTCGGTGTATTTGCAGCCAATGCAGTTCTCGGTGACAACGTAGGTCATGGTCGAATTCCCGTTTGCGGTTTGAGCGACTAGCTAATTCAGTATGGCGCTCTCTTCAAGCCAAGATCAGCCGTCGGACCTGCGAGAAAGATCAATCGCACGCCGATCTTTCTTGGTCGGGCGACCTTTTCCCTCAAAACCCGGATTTTTGGGCTTTGCTTCCTGCTTTTCGGTCAGATCCGTATACAGCATTTGCGCCTCGGGCGCAGGACCGCGCCGTTCACCCAGCGCTTCGATGCGGACAACGCGCACGATCCGCCCCTGCGGGAAGGTCAGAACATCACCGGGAACAACCGACTGGGCCGGTTTCAGAACCCGGTTTCCGTTCAGGCGCACATGGCCGCCGCTGACCTGTTTGGCGGACAGGCTGCGGGTCTTGAAGAACCGCGCCTGCCACAGCCATTTGTCGATCCGCAGCTTGGGCTCTGCCATTGGCGCTTAGCTGCCGTCTTTCAACCCCATCAGCGCGGCTGCGAAGGGGTTGTCGGGGTCGATGGCCTTTTCCTTTTTCGGAGGCCGGGACGAGAAGGATTTGCCGCCCTGCGGCTTGCCGCCCTTCTTGCCCTGCGGCTTGCCCTGAGGTTTGCCGCGCGGCTTGCCCTTGCCTGGCCCCTGCTCGCGGCGCGGGCCACGGTTCTGCTGGCGCTGGCGACCCCAGGTGAAGGTGAAGAACACTTCGACCTCGGGCTCGTCGGATGTCGGTTCCGCAGCTTGATCCTCTGCAGGTGCCTCGGCTGACGCCTCGGCGGGTGCGGCGACCTCTTCGCTTGTTGCTTCGGGTGCCGGGGTTTCTTCGGCGACAGGTTGCGCGGGCGCTTCTTCCGCAGGTTGCTCTGCCGGAGCAGGTTTGACCTTCTCCCGCTCACCGCGCTCGGCTTTGTAGCCCAGCCCCTGCATCAGGTCGGCGAACTGTTCCAGCGTCATACCGGTGATCGAGAGCATATCCGCCTTGGCTTCGAACCCGCCCCGGCTGTCTTCGGACCGCAGCATGTCGGCCAGACGTTCCAGCATGTCGATCCGGATCGAACGCTCACCGGCGTCGCGGTAACCGCACATGGTGTCGTAGCCTTTGGGCGCGTCCTTGGCGACCGGCACAGTGACCAGACCCGGAGGCGGCGCTTCGGGGAATTCCTGTAGCCCGCTGGACAGCGCCCACAGAACCAGACGCAGGCGCGTCGGCGCGGGTTTCAGCAGCAGCGGCATGAAGATGGTGAACTGGCCGAACCGGATGCCGTGCTTGCGCAGCGCACCGCGGGCGTCCTGATCCAGATCCTTGACCTCTTGCGCGACCTGCGCGCGGGGCAGCACGCCCAACGCTTCGACCATGCGGAAGGCGAAACCTTTGGCCAGACCGGTCAGTTCTTCGTCGCGTGACAGGTTCAGCAGCGGCTCGAACAGCGCGGCCACTTTGCGGTCGATGAAATGCTGCAACCGGCGCTGCACTTTCTGTTCAACGTCCGGGCCTGCGGCCTCGTCCACAAACACCTCGACCACCGGTTTCAGAGGTTCAGCCCCTGCAACCAGCTTACCAACGGCATATTCGCCCCACATCAGGCCACCCTGATCGGTGAAATCAATTTCGGTATCGGGCGCGTTGTAGAAGCGGTCGGCACGCAGATGGAATTGCGGTGCGAGTGCCTGCAAAGAGGCCGATTTCAAGGCTTTCGCCTCGGTCCCCTGCGCGGCTTTGTCCGGAATGAACCGGAACCCTTCCAGACGACCGACGAATTCACCTTCGACGGTCACTTCACCCTTGTCATTTACTTCGGCCAAAAGGGCCTCCTTCTGTTTGAGCCGGCGCAGCAAAACGGACGTGCGCCGGTCCACAAATCGTTTGGTCAGACGGTCATGCAACGCGTCCGACAGCCTGTCTTCTACAGTGCGCGTTTCCTCGCGCCAATGGGATTCGTCACGTACCCAGCCATTTCGCTGCGCAACATATGTCCAGGTGCGAATATATGCCAGTCGTTTGGAGAGCGCATCAATATCCCCGTCTGTTCGGTCGATCCGGCGGATTTGCCGCGCCATGAAGTCGTCGGGGATTGCACCTCGTTCGTGGAGGTGGCCGTAGATAACTTCGAGCAAACTTTCGTGTTCGGCGTGGCTGATGCCGCGAAAGTCGGGAATACGGCACACATCCCAAAGCAAACGGACCGATTGACCATCGCTAGCGCGGGCCGCCACCTCGGTCACTTGCGAGAGCGATTTCAGCGCGTTCAGGTCATCGGCGGGCCGCGCCTTGATCAGATGTTCGTCATTCGGGCTGACCTCGAGCGAGTCGATCAGCGCGTCAACCGAGCCGAACCTAAGGGCAGCATTCCGCCAGTTAAGCTTTTTCATCGGCGTGAATCGGCTGTCCATGATCGCCTGTGCCACGCCTTCGTCCAGCGGAGGGGCCTCGCCCGTCACGCCAAAGGTGCCGTCGGACATGCCACGACCTGCACGGCCCGCGATCTGGGCCAGTTCGTTCGGGGCCAAGGGACGCATCCGCCGACCGTCGAATTTGGTCAGGGACGAAAACGCCACATGGTTCACGTCCAGGTTCAGGCCCATGCCGATGGCATCGGTGGCGACCAGATAATCCACCTCACCATTCTGATAAAGATCCACCTGCGCGTTGCGCGTGCGCGGGCTGAGCGCGCCCATGACCACCGCCGCCCCGCCCTTTTGACGGCGCAGCAACTCGGCAATCGCATAGACATTATCCACCGAGAACCCGACGATGGCGCTGCGCGCAGGCATCCGGCTGATCTTTTTCGAACCGGAATACACCAGCTGCGACATCCGCTCGCGCCGGACAAACTGCGCCTCGGGCACCAGTGCGGCAATCGAACCGCGCATCGTGTCAGAACCCAGAAACAGCGTCTCATGCGTGCCGCGCATACGCAGCAGACGGTCGGTGAACACATGGCCCCGTTCGGGATCGGCACAGAGCTGGATTTCATCCACCGCCACGAAATCCGCGCCCATGCCTTCGGGCATCGCCTCGACCGTGCAGACCCAATACTGGGTGCGGGGCGGCACAATCCGTTCTTCGCCTGTGACCAGCGCCACAACGGACGGACCACGGATGGCGACGATCTTGTCATAGACCTCGCGCGCCAGCAGACGCAGCGGCAGACCGATGACTCCGGTCCGATAGCCCAGCATCCGCTCGATCGCGTAATGGGTTTTTCCTGTGTTTGTCGGGCCAAGTACGGCCACGATTCGGGATGACCCGCTCACCTTTGCCCCCTGCCCCGGATCTTAGAGCGCAGCGCCCTCGACCTGAGGCTTCAGTCGATTCACGGCATTGGTTACTTCTTCATAGTGGGGATGTATAGCCAGCGCGCGCTCATAGGCGTTATACGCCTGCTTGGGCTTGTCCAGAATTTCGAAAATCAGGCCCAGGCCGTAGATCGCCTCGAAATTGTTCGGGTTCAGGGTCAGCGCGTATTCCAGATCGGCGGCGGCCATCCCAAACCGTTCGATCCCGAAAAAGACCGAGGCCCGCGCATGCCAGCCTTCGGCAAAATCAGGCGCATGGTCCGTCAGCGCCGTAAAGTGATCCAGCGCCGCGTCCATATCGCCGTCTTCCATCGCCTCGCGCCCGCGTTCCAGCAGCAAATCCGCCGAGGCCGAGCCCGACTGCGACCACAAAGCCTTTAGCTGCCGTTCAATCCCAATGGCCTGTTCCGGCGTCGATTCTTGCAATTGCTGCAAAAGCACGCCCTCATCCCGGGAATCCGCCTCTTGCGCGATGCAACTGGTGGAAAACATGACTAGGACTGCGGTTGCCGCAACGATACCTTTGAGATTGATGCTTGCAATGCTCATAACAAGCATCACTTTAGCGTCGAGACAGAGGATGTCCATTCACGACGCACGAAACAAAAGTGAGGAAGACCATGAGCGTGACTCTTGAAAAGGCAGCCGCCGCGCTGAACGAAAAACTCGAAAGCGGCGCGTTCGACGCCTCGGCCCGGTTTGCCATTACCGATCTGGGCAACATCGTGCTGGATGCCGACGGCGCGCGCGTCAGTGATGACGAGGCCGACGTGACCCTGAGCGCCGACGCGGACACGTTCGAACAGATCCTGAGCGGTGAGATGAACCCAACCGGCGCGTTCATGTCCGGCAAGCTGAGCGTGGACGGAGACATGGGAATCGCCATGAAGCTCGCCTCGGTGCTGGCCTGATGGACTTGTCGCCGGCCCCCTTGTTCGAAGCCGTGGCCGGTGGACCTGCCGGGGGCGCGGCGCATTGGCTGCGCACCTCGGACGGCAAGCGCATTCGCGTGGGCCATTGGTTGCCGCAGGGCACTGCGAACGGCACGGTGATGCTGTTTCCCGGCCGTACGGAATATGTCGAGAAATACGGCAGCACGGCGGGCGAATTCGTAAAACGCGGCTTTGCAATGCTGGCCGTGGACTGGCGCGGACAGGGTATGGCGGACCGGCTGCTGGATGATCCGCGCATCGGCCATGTAGATCACTTCCCCGACTATCAGCGGGATGTTCAGGCGGTGCTTGATCTGGCCACCACACTTGATTTGCCCCAGCCCTGGTATGTTATCGGCCACTCGATGGGCGGTGCAATCGGTCTGCGGGCTGTGATCGAACACAAATGCTTCGCGGCCTGCGCCTTTACCGGCCCGATGTGGGGTATTTTCTTTACCCCGATCATGAAGCCGCTCAGCCGGGTCACGGCCTATTGGGGCACCGCGCTTGGGATGGGGCAATGGACGCCTCCGACGACGACGTTGGAAAGCTATGTCCTGTCGCAGCCCTTTGACGGAAACGTCCTGACACGCGATCCCGCCATGTACAAGATGATGCAGGATCAACTGACCGCCCACCCCGAACTGGCGCTTGGCGCGCCGTCGAACCGGTGGCTGCGTGAATCCCTGGATGAATGCGCCTGGCTGATCGAACAGCCGGCACCGGACACCCCGTGCCTGACCTTCATGGGCAGTCACGAACAGATCGTCGACCGCAAGGCGATCCGGGCGCGCATGGCCAGCTGGCCCACGGGCAAACTGATCGAGATTCCCGATGGCGAGCATGAGGTGCTGATGGAGGCCCCGGACGTCCGCGGACCGGTGCTTGACCAGTTGGCGGCGCATTTTCTGGCCAGCCAATCCAACGGCGCGCCCGAGCCTGCCCTGTCGCGTTGATCGTCGCGATAGGGTCTGGCCGCTTGTGATCCGGGCGCGCCAGCCCTAGATGTTTGCCAAACAATCTTACAAAGGTGATCCATGCGCGACCTTCCCTTTCCCGTCCGTGATGCAAACGCTGGCGGCGGTGCCGACAATCTGGGCAACCTGCCGGAATGGGATCTGAGTGATCTCTACACCTCGGAAGAGGCGCCCGAGATTTCGCGCGATCTGGACTGGCTGGAAGGCGAATGCGCCTCGTTCGCGGCGGATTACGAAGGCAAGCTGGCCGATCTGGACGCCCAGGGCTTGCTGACCTGCGTTCAGCGCAACGAAAAGATCAACGCCATCGCCGGGCGGATCATGTCCTTTGCCGGTCTGCGCTACTACCAACTGACCACGGATGCGGAACGCGCGAAGTTCCTGTCCGACATGCAGGAAAAGATCACCATCTTCACCACGCCGCTGGTGTTCTTCACGCTCGAGATCAACCGGATCGACGACAACGCGCTAAAGGCGCATTTCGATGCAAATGCGGACCTCGCCCGCTACGAGCCTGTTTTCCGCCGTATCCGGGCGATGAAACCTTACCAACTGTCTGACGAGTTGGAGAAATTCCTACACGACCTCGGCGTTGTCGGGGATGCCTGGGAACGCCTGTTCGATGAAACCATCGCCGGGCTGACCTTTTCCGTTGACGATCAGGAACTGAACATCGAGGGCACGCTGAACCTGCTGACCGAACAGGATCGCAGCAAGCGCGAAGCTGCCGCGCGGGAACTGGCCAGCGTATTTCAGGACAACGTCAAAACCTTTGCCCGCGTCCACAACACGCAGGCCAAGGAAAAGGAAATCGTCGACCGCTGGCGCAACATGCCGACAGCGCAAACCGGTCGCCACCTATCAAACGATGTCGAACCCGAAGTGGTCGAGGCCCTGCGCGAAGCCGTTGTCGCCGCCTACCCCAAGCTGAGCCATCGCTACTATGATTTGAAACGCAAATGGCTGGGTCTGGACGTGATGCAGGTCTGGGACCGCAACGCGCCCCTGCCGATGGAAGACACCCGCGTCGTCAATTGGTCCGAGGCCGAGAAAACGGTGATGGACGCCTATAATGCCTTCGACCCGCGTATGGGCGAAATCGCGACGCCTTTCTTCACCAAAGGTTGGATCGACGCCGCCGTGAAGCCCGGCAAGGCTCCGGGCGCGTTTGCGCATCCGACCGTCACCGATGTTCACCCCTATGTCATGCTCAACTATCTGGGCAAACCGCGCGACGTGATGACTCTGGCGCATGAGCTGGGCCATGGCGTGCATCAGGTTCTGGCCGCCGGTCAGGGTGAGATGCTGTCGTCGACCCCGCTAACGCTGGCCGAGACTGCGTCGGTTTTTGGCGAAATGCTGACCTTCCGCAAGATGCTGGATAAGGCCGAAACGCCTGAACAGCGCAAGGTTCTGCTGGCCGGCAAGGTCGAGGATATGATCAACACAGTCGTCCGCCAGATCGCGTTCTATGACTTCGAGTGCAAGCTCCACGCCGCCCGGCGCGAGGGCGAATTGACCCCCGATGACATCAACGCATTGTGGATGAGCGTTCAGGCCGAAAGCCTTGGCCCCGCATTTGAATTCATGGACGGATACGAGACGTTCTGGGCCTATATCCCCCACTTCGTCCACTCGCCCTTCTATGTCTACGCCTATGCCTTTGGCGATGGCCTCGTGAACGCGCTTTATTCCGTTTACGAAAGCGGCGCGGACGGGTTCGAGGACAAGTATTTCGACATGCTGCGCGCCGGTGGGTCCAAGCATCACAAGGAACTGCTGGCCCCGTTCGGGCTGGACGCCAGCGATCCCAAATTCTGGGACAAGGGCCTGTCGATGATCTCGGGCTTTATTGACGAATTGGAAGCGATGGAGGGCTGATCACTTCTGGCTTGTGGTCGTCAGGAACACGGCGGCCACGATCAATGCAGCCCCCAAGGCCGCAATCGGCGTGATTGCGGCCCCCAGAAACAGCGCCGAGTTGATAAAGGTGAACACCACCGACGCCGCGAACATCAGGGTCGCGGTCAGGGTCGAGACGAGCGCGGCAGCTTCGTACCAAAGGTAATAGGCCAGCGCGGTCGGCAGGATCCCCAGAAGCAACAGGAACACCACGTCGTTGGCTGTCGGCATCTGCAAGGAAAACAACGCCAGAGGCACCAGCAACACGCCAGAGCAGACGAATATGCCGAACAGAAAGTTCAGCCGCTCAGCCGTCGTTTGCGAGGCCTTCATCGCCCGGCTGCTGGCGATCAGGAACGCGGCCCAGCTGAACCCTGCGCCGATCTCCATAAGGTCGCCGAAGAGCGGTTCACCTCCGCCCTGGAAGTCTCTGAAAACGGTCAGAAAAACACCGAAGATAGCCAGCACGGTTGCCAGCACCTCGATCCGTCTGACGGGTGTGTCCGCAAAGAAATAGAGGAACAGGAGAACGAAGAACGGGGCCGTGTTTTCCAGCACCATCGCGTTGGCGGCACCGGTATGTTCCAGCCCGACATGAAACAGCACATAATTCACAACGGTCGCCAAAACCGCGAGGCGGAAATTGACGTCCCGAAACTGAACAGAGACCGGCGCGCGCATCGCGCGCAGCATGCAGAAGATTGCCAAAGCCGCAATGAAAAGGCGCGTCACGGCAATCTGCATTCCGCCCAGATCACCGGTCAGATACCGCACGATGACAGAGTGGGTCCCCCACAGAAAAGCGGCTGCAAATCCAAGGACCAGTCCGTTTTGCAAAAGCGGCGTGCGTTTTGCAGGATCGTGGGTCACAAAGCCTCCCCTCCCCGGGTTATTTCAGCTGACTGTCCTTCGATCCGCGCCGATTGATGCCGGCGCGCGCTTTGAACGCGCCATCACGGTCCTGCTGGCAGTCCAGGCACAGCTTCACCCCCGGCAGGGCCTTGCGGCGTTTTTCGGGAATGGGTTCCTCGCATTCCGCACAGTGGGTCAGGCTTTCGCCAACGGGCCGCTTTTGCGCCTGCATTCGCGCCAGTTCGTCCGAAATCGACGCCTCGATCTGTTCGCTTACCGCGCCATCACGCGCCCAACCACCGGCCATGAGTCACCTCCTGCTTCCGAGATGGACAGGATACACAGGTCGCGCGGGATCGGGCAAGTTACAGCGAAACCGCCCCGTCGAACACGCGATCAATCATGTCCTGAGTCCCGCGTGTGAATTCCAGCGGGCACGGATAATCGACGCCCTCGCGCACCGAGCGGCAAAAGGCTTCGACCTGCAGCTTATAGTGGTCGTCCCCCGGAAAACGCATGACCTGCAGTTCCAACCCCGGACGGTGCAGTTCCACCCGCGCCTCGCCAAAGACACGCGCGTTGAAAGGCGCGGTCAGGCGGATCACACCGCCTTCGCCGTGGAACACCATCTCCTGATGCGGATGCATGCGGATCGAGACATAGGCTGAGTAAGTGAAATCGGGGAACTGCGCGCGAATTTCGGTGAAAACGTCTATGTCATCCTGCCAGCGGATCGCCGATTGGACCGAAGCCGGCTCTTGCCCTGTCGCGAACCGCACGCCGCCGATGACATAGACGCCGATGTCGCGCAGCCCCCCGCCGCCCGTCTCGGCCCGGTTTCGGATGTTCGTCGTGTCCTGCCGGTTGTCGAAACTGAAAGCGCCCGTCACATGCGCCAGCTTGCCGATGGCCCCGTCGGCGATCAGCTTGCGCGCCAGTTGCCACTGGGGGTGGTGCACGATCATGTAGGCCTCGGCTGCCAGCAGGCCGGTCTGGTCCCGTTTGGCGATCAAGGCGTCAAACTCATCCACCCGCATCGTCATCGGCTTTTCGCACAGAACGTGCTTGCCGGCCTCCAGCGCCTTCAGGCTCCATTCCACATGCAGGTGATTTGGCAGAGGGATATAGACCGCCTCGATCTCCGGGTCGGCCAGCAGGGCGTCATAGCGGTCATAGACCTGCAAACCGGGGCAGAAGTCCAGAAAGGGCTCGGCCTTTGACCGGTCCGAGGTCGCCAGACCGGCCAGTTCCGCCCCACCCGCAGCATGTATGGCCGGAGCCATATGTTGCCGCGCAAATTTGGCGGCACCCAAAACACCAAAGCGAACCGGTTTATGCATCATCCCCTCCGTGATCCAAACGCAGAAGCCCTTTGCGCTCAAAGGGCTTCACCAGCCCGACCTGTCTATCAGGCAACCGGAGCGAAGTCAGTCTTTTCCGGGGCTTGGATTATTTGGGAAATTTGGTCGCTGGCAAAGTGATCAGCCCGCCGAAACAGCGGGCTGATCGTTGCCTTGTCAGACAGCGCCCAGCATGCCCTTCTCGCGGGCAAGCTCACGCATCTTTTTCTGCAGCTTCTCGAAAGCGCGAACCTCGATCTGGCGAATACGTTCGCGGCTGACGTTATACTGCGTGCTGAGCTCTTCCAGCGTGACGGGCTGATCCATCAGGCGGCGTTGGGTCAGAATGTCCTTTTCCCGGTCATTCAGCACATCCAAAGCGGCTGCCAGCAACTCACGCCGCGCCTCAAGCTCATCACGCGCTTCATAGTCACCGGCCTGATCGGCATCTTCGTCTTCCAGCCAATCCTGCCATTGCATTGTGCCTTCGCCCTCGGACCCGACCGTGGCGTTCAGCGAGGCATCGCCACCGGACATCCGGCGGTTCATGCTGATCACTTCCTCTTCGGTCACACCCAAGTCGTTGGCGATCTGTTTGACGTTTTCCGGGCGCAGGTCGCCCTCTTCCAAAGCGCCGATGCGGGCCTTGGCCTTGCGCAGGTTAAAAAACAGCTTCTTTTGCGCCGAGGTCGTGCCCAGCTTCACCAAAGACCACGACCGCAGGATATATTCCTGGATCGAGGCACGAATCCACCACATCGCGTAGGTCGCCAGACGGAACCCCTTTTCCGGGTCAAACCGTTTGACCGCCTGCATCAAGCCCACATTGGCTTCCGAGATCACCTCGGCCTGCGGCAGACCGTAGCCGCGATAGCCCATGGCGATCTTGGCCGCCAGACGCAGGTGCGAGGTGACCATTTTATGCGCCGCCTCGGTGTCTTGCTTTTCGACCCAGCGCTTGGCCAGCATGTATTCTTCTTCCGGCTCCAGCAGGGGAAACTTGCGAATTTCCTGCATATAGCGGTTCAGGCCGCCCTCGGGCGTCGGTGCGGGGAGATTTGCGTAGTTTGCCATATATGATGTCCCTCCGACAAATGTTTAAGTCTTTAACATAGGATATGGGTAAGGAACCCTGTCCGTTCAAGAGGTGCTGTTAACAGTTTGAAATTAAACCTTGGTAAAGAAAAGATAAGAAACGCTTACTCACAAGACTTTGCTGATTATGTCAGCGGATCGCGTAGCCCTACAATCAGGTTTTGCATATCTTCCGGCAAATCAGCCTCAAACCGCAGGTTTTCGCCCGTTACCGGGTGCTCAAAGCCCAAAACGGCGGCATGCAGCGCCTGACGCGGGAAAGCGCGCACAGCATCCATTGCAGCCGGGCTGAACGCCTTGGCCGACAATTTGCGCTTGCCGCCATAGACCGGGTCGCCGACCAGCCCATGCCCCGCATGCGCCATATGGACCCGGATTTGATGCGTGCGCCCGGTTTCCAGCCAGCATTCGATCAGCGCCAGACCAGCGGGTGCGCCAAATGTTTCAACCACCCGCGCACGCGTGACAGCGTGGCGACCGCCGTGAAACAGAACCGCCTGCCTCTGACGATCGGTCTTGTGCCGCGCCAGTTGCGTGGTCAGGCGCATGATGTTTCCGGGCTCGAAACTGACGCCCTTTACCCCCCGCAAACGCGGGTCGTTTGCATCCGGCACGCCGTAACAGATGGCGCGGTAGTAGCGTTCGACGCTGTGCGCCTCGAACTGGGCCGCCAGCCCGTGATGCGCGGCGTCGGATTTGGCAACGACCAGCAGGCCCGAGGTTTCCTTGTCGATCCGATGCACAATGCCGGGGCGTTTGACCCCGCCGACCCCGGACAGGTCATCGCCACAATGATGCAACAGCGCGTTTACCAGCGTCCCATTGGGTGAGCCGGGTGCCGGGTGCACGACCATTCCCGCCGGTTTGTTGAGCACGATCAGATCGTCGTCTTCATAGACAACCTGCAACGGGATATCTTCGGGGCCGATATGGCTTTCTTCCGCATCGGCCACGGTGATCACGACCACAGCGCCCTCGGCCACCTTGAATTTCGGGTCCCGCGCCTGCGCCCCGTTTACAAGAACCGCGCCGTCTTCGATCAACCGAACCAAACGGGTGCGCGACAGGTTTTCCCCGGCTGGCACATCCCGCGAAAGCGCCTTATCAAGGCGGGGCGGCGGAGCGGCCGCGATCTGAAACTCAATCTGGCGGGTGCTCATGACTGTCCCTTCCGAACCCCAGGAACCGCAGGAAACACCGCAACTTCGGCTGTTGCGGCGCATGGTCATGTTACTGACCGCGGTGATGATTGGCGGGGTTCTAGTGACATTCGCGCTGATTGTCATCCGGCTTTCGGACCGCACCCCCACCCTGCCCGATCAGATCGAACTGCCGGACGGTGCACGGGCGCAGGCGCTGACGATAGGCAACAACTGGTATGCGGTGGTGACGGATGACAACCGCATTCTGATCTTTGACAAAACCACGGGCAAACTGCGGCGGGAGGTTGCGGTCGAGTGACCCGCGCGGCACATGACCGGTGGTTCAGTTGGGAAACAGCCGCGTTCCGACCCAGCGCTGTCCCAATTCCTCATCCAATCCCGGCGTGCGCATTTTTTGCTTGCCGCCAAAGGGGCATAGCGTGATCTCGCCCAGATAAATCCGGTCACCCTTGGCATAAAGGTCCACCCGCGCAAACTCGACGCGCTGTCCTATGGCTTCGGCGATCTGCACCATGTCGTCATATCGTTCGGGGCGGGGCTCGGTTTCCGCGCTGGTCGGGAAATACAGTTCTTTCGGAATGTATTTGAAATCCCGGTCGTGGATCATCTGCACATGCCCGCGCGAGCGATCCCGGTCGACCTGCACAAGGTGAACCCGCCCGGCAATCACCCAGAACTTCCAGTCGATGATGTCCTGACCATCTGCGGTCAGGTCCTCTTCCAGAAAGAACCGGGTTTCTATTGTGGAATACCACCACTCTGCCGCCCAAAAGCCGTGCGGAATACGCTTTCTGGCCCATATCGAAAGCGTTTGGCTGGCAAAGTCGCGCTGAGCCTCGTCCAACGGCCAGGTCAGGCGCAAGTTCTTCCCCTGCCCGTTGTTGAGTTTCAGCCAGTACCGACCCGGGTTAAGCTCGAGTTGCGAAGGCAACACGGGCGACGGCGAGTCCCAATATCGTTGCACCGGGGTCAACAGGTGCCGGGCACCCTCGGGCACGAAGCTGTCGGCAGACAGTTTGTCAGCCGCCGAGCGCTCCGGCATCTCGCCGAACAGCTTCGTGACCAACAGCTTTTCCGTCAGCGTCTTTGGCTTGGTCAAATCCGGTAGATAGCCATGACTATTCGCAAAACGTGACAGCGACATCGACAGGGCATTCAGCCTAGCGGCATGGTTTTTGTAATGATCCCAGCCGCGCAGAAGCCCCTGACGCGGCGTGTTGTTCACACCGAACAAGTTGTCTTCCATAATCCCGTCAAGCTGCTCTTGCGCGTATCGAAGAGAGTCTTCGGAACTGGCGACCTGAGCCTCGGACACGATGCCATTCGTGGCCCGGCTGATCTCTTCCCGGCTGATGCGCAACGGGGGAAGGTCGTCGGGAAACCTGATCTTGTTCCGGGCGGCCTTTTTCTTGCTCGGTGGCAGCGGCGCGTTGGCCGGGCGGATGCCCAGCGCGCGCAGCCTGCGATCCAGAAACGAATACCGCTTGATGCCCCTGGCAATCCACCAACGCATCCGACGCCCCCACAGGTGGATAGCAAGCGTTTCGTCGGTCAGGTAGGTTTCGCGGAACTCACGCGCATGAATATCGTTGGCCTGCCCGGTCTGGCGGAACGGCAGGGGATAAAACACCGGGATCGGGCTGGCATGCGAGATCTCATCGAAATGCTTCAGGTACCACGTCATGACCTCGGGGCCATAGACGCTGTGCGCCTGCTCGGACGCGTGTGGCAATTCCCCAGCTGCCTTCTGGCGCTCAAGCTCTGCCCTTTCGGCACCTTCAACCCAAGGGCGGATCGGGAACGGGTCCAGACTGTATTCGGTGTAGGCCTTTAAGGTAGGGCTATCGGTTGGCAGCCGCATGACCGCGTTGCAGATCGAGTATTTGCTGAAATATCCGAAAACATGATCCGCTTTCGGAATTGGGGCCAGCGAAAGCACATCGGTATCGCACCACAGGAAATCCGTCTTTTTCATAAGCTGCAGCCTGAAAATGTCAGATTGCGGCACAGGTGTTTGGAACTGATTGTTCATGATGAACTGCTTCGGCTCGTGAATCTCGTTCGCCGACACCAGTTCGATACCTTCGGGGACGTTCTCGACCTCGCCATAGTGGAACAGCACCACCCTGTGCCCGTTGGCCGTGAAGGACAGCAGGCACATCTGTTCAAGGAAGCTCAGCGGCCCCTCCAGCCAGAGCATTCCAATTGTCGGAAGATTGTTGTCGACACCCATTAACGCAACTCCGGGGGCTTATCGGTCAGGTTTCAGGGCGCTTTTCATCCGAGGCAGGCACCGCGACCTTGGCAAGCCGTTCGTGAGTATCGCGATCCCGGGCGACGAATTTCACAGCCGGTTTGTCGATGAGCTTTTCGTAAAGATCGTGGTAGTCCGGCAGTTCCAGAAGCTGGCCGATCAGATCCTTGTGCCAGCGGAAGGCCCGTTTATGGAGCCGTTTAAGCTTTGGATCAGCCTTGAATTCCTCCACCAGCGCGTCGACCTTATCCTTGTACCTGAGGACCGAGGTGTCTTCAGCACCGCCCCGGTTCCAGCGATCCCAGTATTCGGTTCCCAAAGTCTGCGCGGAATGGTTGGCCCGCCCCCGGCTGCGCTTAGCCAGATAGGCTTGCGTTGACCGGACGGCGTAATGGTTGATCTGTGCCACCTCAAACCCGAATGGGGGCGCCACGTGGTTTCCGAACGGCGCAGGCTCTTTCGCGTGGCCGCCCGGTACGGAACGGAAGATACCGGCCTGCAGGTCAGGCTTGGGGTGCGGGTTATGCAGCCCGTAGCGCGTGTAGTATTCCCCCTGCCGGAACATCGACTTGACGAACCGCCGCCCGGCCCCGCCATCTTCGAAATCCATTTCACTGTCGGTGAATTGCCGGGTGATCGGGGAATCCCGCAGCACGTGGCGACCATTGTTCGAAAACAGCTTCCACGGGATGGATATGACATCCACATCCGGCGTAGCTTCGATCAGGTCGTCGACCCTGTTGTTGCCGACGTGAATATTCAAAAACTCGTCTGCATCCCCGACGTAAATCCACTGCGCCTCTTTCACAACGGGAAGACGGCGCGCCTGCCGCAAAGCGGACCGGTGAATTCCCCCGACACCGACCCGGTTCCTGTGAAACTCCACATGCCCCAAATGCTGCAGGCGTCTGAGGATCTGGTTTGTCCCATCCGAACAATCATTGGTGAATACGATGATCTTGTCGAAGCCAAGCACCGTGTGGTGGGCCACCCATTCCAGGATATAGGG
Source organism: Ruegeria sp. AK4 (assembly GCF_056541025.1). Lineage (NCBI taxonomy): Bacteria > Pseudomonadati > Pseudomonadota > Alphaproteobacteria > Rhodobacterales > Roseobacteraceae > Ruegeria > Ruegeria sp. AK4. Next base: position 428,954 of record NZ_JBQFXS010000001.1, on the reverse strand, counting down.
CCCTTCGTTCTTCATGGACGTGATCAGGACTTTTTCAGATTTGCCCATCGCCGCTACCCGATACCTTGTGGTCTTATTGCTTGCTGTCGTCCTGCGGAACGATCTTTTCAATCGCGATCTGCGCGCCCGCGATTGCACGGATGCGCAGTTCGCGGGGGTGAAGCCCCAGAAACTCGTTCACCGCACGGATCACGCCATCGCCCCACCAGCCGCGCCGGTGGTAATCGTCAAAGGCCATGATCCCGCCCGGCTTGATCTTGGGAAACAGCGCCGCAAGATCGGCAGATACGCCTTCGTAGGAGTGATCGCCATCCACGTAAGCGAATGAGATACTCTCATCCTCGAACAACTGCAGCGCCGGAACCGAAAAATCGCGGATGATGCCGACTTTGCCCTCATCAATCTCTTTCTCGAAAGATTTGACGACTTTCTGGAAAATCGCCTCCATCTTTTCGTCTTCGGTCCGCCCGACAAACGCGGTTGTGTGCGATTCCTCACCGATATGTTTCCAAGGGTCGATCAGGAAAAGCTGGCTGGGTTCCAGAAGCTTCAGAATGGTCGGCGAGAACTCTCCCTGCCAGACCCCGATCTCAACCGCGACACCGCCTTTGGGCAGGCGCGAGAGAAAGGTCCGACGAATGGCATCTTTCGAGTTCTTCCGCTTGGTCGCCTTCGCCGCCTTTGGCTTCTTCTGGCTTCCGGGCATCGCACCGATGACCTTGGATTCGTCTGACATCTCGACCTCGCTGTGGTGGCGGGCTTTGTTCCAACCCGTTTTGTTGCTTGATGAAGGGCTACCATGCCCAAGACGCAAGAGCCAGAAACTATGTATCTTCAGTGTTAAGTGGAGGTAACTTGTCGATGCCAAGCCACGGTGGCTGCAGGCTGGTGACACGGTACCGGGCCGCGTTGCCCCCCAGAAAACTGTTTATCGCTGCGGACATACCCGAATACGACCCCTTCCCCCTGCGGTAAGAGGTAAACGCGATACTGCCGCCGGGGGCCAGAACACGGTCGATCCGCCGGAGTAGCTGGGTCATGACACGCTCGGCCCGGACACCGCGAATGATGACCACGCCGACGGATTCGTCCTCGAACAGTTTCAGCATCAATGGGGGCAACGCCCGGTAGACCCGCAGCCGCCCGTCAAGGATGGGTTGCCGAAAATACTCGAGAAAAGCGTAGAACGACCGGTCGAGCGCCTGCAATTCGGGGTCTTTGGTGGCATCGGCGCAGTTGAAGCTGTCCCATGACAGTCCCCAGGGGGCAATGACCGTCAGTTGGGACACCGCATCCAGCGCCAGTATTTCATCGACCAGTTCGGGCTCCACATGCCCGATCAGAACCCAGTTCTTCTTGCCGCTGATCGATTTCAGAAAGCTTTGCCGCTGTTCCCTGGTTCTGTCGATCTCTGGCGATGCCGAGGGCAGAAGCGCGGGGTCCTTCGGATCAAACGGAAGGGACACCTGCTTGGCATCCGTAATTCTGTCGTGCAGCGCTGCGGCCTCTTCATATTCCAGCGCAGTTTCCAGGGAATCCAGCCGGACAAACCAGGGGAAATTGTTCGGCTTGGAGTTTTCGATTTTCGACATCTTGCCCAAGCGCGTCCACTTGGCCACCTGCGCAAATGTGACCTCGGGGTCTTTGTAGGTTTCGGGATGAAAAGAAAGGTCCGCCTCTTCCATTACACCTAAATCCAGCGCCTTCACATTCTTACCGCTGCGGAATTTCTTGTTTTTCCTAATGAAACTCTTTGCCACATCCTTCTCTCGGATGGTTGCGATCCGTGTCTTGTGGTGGGCCACGGCCTGATCGTGCAACTCTTTCAAAACGGCATCTGAATACAACTTCTCATAGGCAGTGCGAAGCCGATCAAACTTCGAAAGGATGGATGTTTCCTCAACATCATTGTGGCAGTGCAGATTCCAATAAGCCTGACCAGATGCCTCCATCTTTGGATGAAAAGCCGTGGTGTTCACGTCCCCTCGTAGCCGCTTCATCAGGTAACTCTCGATTGATCTGACAGCATAGTGGTTCATGCGGAACAAGGACTGTCCAAACGCGGCACCCGTGGTTGAATAGGCCCAACCCCGCCTGCGCAACGCTGGCGGCAAGGGGTCGCCATCTCCGTCCACCCAAAAAAACTTTTCGGCTTTGTCGCCAACCGGGCCTCGGGGCCTATGCGTACTGATCTCACGGTACGCGCCAATGTTGCGGAACAACGATTTGAAAGCGCGCAGATTATGCGGGCTTACCGCCCCCAGTGCACCCGCGCGGGTGAACTGCTCGGTCACAAACCGATCTTCGAAATCGACGATGCCATTATGGCCGAATAGCTGCCAAATCGCTGCAAACCCATCCGCATGCGGCAAAACGCGGAACAGGTCATCCAATGTCCCGCCGCCAATGCGGATGTCAAAGAACTCATCGACATCGCAGACCAGAATCCACTCAGCCTCTTTGTACCAGGGATGATCCATGGCGTGTGAATAAGCAGACGCCTGAGGACCAAACTTCCAGGGCCCCGGGTTGTCGATATGTGCAAGAAACCCCAGTTCATCGCACCGTTTGAGGACTTTGTCGGTACCGTCCGCGCAATCGTTCGAGCTTACAATGAAATGCGTGAACCCGATGGATAGGTAATAGGCGATCCACTCAAGAATAAACGGCCCTTCGTCTTTCATCGTGGAAATGACAAGTCTCATCAGATTGCACCTGTAGCCGTTTGCTGCGTTTTTCGCCTGTTTCTTTCAGGTTCGCCGAACGCCCGACTTTGTTATGTGTCCCAACAACGCTTTGCAAGCGACCACACCGCGCCTGACCTGCATCTGCGGCTTCTCGAACCCGACCGGCTGCGGCGCGCGAAGAAAGACCGGGCAAGACGATTTGCGGCAGGGCATAGCCCGACGGATACACCACCGTCCTTAACAGGGTGTGACCCGCTAATTCAGTAGTCTTGTTGGAGTGTTTGGTGCGGTCGAGAAGCATCTAGAACAATCGAACTAGCGCCCATGACTCCTTATTTTTATGGACGAAACGCCCTAGGGCAGCCTTCAGGTTTCCCCAAATGTGTGCTGTCCTAAGGGCTATTGTGTGTTGCGCCACCTGTCAAGCGGCCTTGGCTTTGTCGTCCAGACATTCAACAAAAACGCTATGGGCTTCGCTTGTTCAAGCAAACCCACTTGCATTAGATTCAAGCTGCGGCTCCGGGACTCAGATTTCTGATCAGTGACAACTCAGAAGAAATCAAACTGACGTCCAAAATCCACCCGAAGAAAACTTGCCAATTGACGTTGGCGTGCTGCCTTCCAAAAGCTGAACTACAGTTCTAAGGCCGACATCCACGACAGAACACCCAAGAATACCCGTAACAATAGTGTTCCGCCGAAGACCAAAAAAGAAGCCCACATCGAATACTCTGCGCTACGTGCAACCGCAGCCTGAAAACGAAGCGAACGATCATTCTCCAGCATTGGATTTTCACCTTGAAAAATGAGAGCCGTTTTGTGTGCGACCCAAGCCCAAATAGCAAGAAAGAGAGAAAACACGTAAAGCCAGTAAAAAAGCTTGAACTTACTCACCGTGCCTAGAACGTACTCAATTGCCAAACCGCCAAAAATTACGGAAACTTGAGCAAAAATCAGGTACCGAACGAATGGCAACCAAAACTCCTGATAACCGTCGTACATTCTTCTTCTATCTGAGGCGTTTCGAATTACCGCAATGTTGGCCTTCGGCCTCACAGCGTGCTTCAGCCTTTCCTTGAAGTACTCCTCCGGACCATAGCCAAGTAAGCTCCCAGATTCTTCGAGTTCAGCCCAATCCTGCTCTGCGAAATCTATGGTCACTACCCACCTAGTGTACTCATGATGCCCAGAGAAGTAACTCGCAGAGCCAAGATATAGCTCCTTACGATCCTTCCGTAGGTTCTTTCCCATTCTATGCTCCGACTTTTGGTCTAGCAGGACAGGTCTACCTTAAACACGGCACACGAACCAGTTGACCTTCGTGATCGGCGCTGCCAATCCAATCGCAGCCTTAAGGGCGGGTAAGATGAGGGGTAAGCTCATTGGATTATCCTTCGAATTGGGGAACCCCTGCCCGCAACAGGACAAGGTAAGAACGGTTGAACTCATCGCGGGCTGCGGTCTTTACGCGCTCAGCAATGTCGAGGTTGGCTTTGGCTTCAACGTAGTCCAGAGCCGCCACTTTGGCGTCGGTCTCGGAACCGTCAAACTCAGCCATTCGGTGAGCCACGGCTTCGATCTCAACGCGGGCATCAGACGCCCTCATCGACCCATCGGTCAGAAATTCGCCAAAGGCAGCTTTACCTTCGGCCAGAAGTTCGGGGTCACTGGCGATGACTTGGGCCACCATGTCAGGGTCCATGCCAGCGGCGGCGACTTGCTCGGTCAGGTAGTCCAGACCATCTTCAATCACGTCGGCCATGTCGTTAACGGCATCTTCAACTGCCTCATCAGTGGCACCTTCGCCTAACGCTTCTCGGATGGCGTCAACGTCAATGGTGTTGTCGTCTGCAATGGCTTGACCAAGGATGTCGCCCGTCGCCTCTTCGCCCATGCTGTCGATCAGCGAGTTCACAATCTCTGAGTTCTCTTCGCCCAGCAGTTCGGTCAGGTCTTGTGGACCCAGCGCTTCGTTGATGGCGTCGTCATTCTCGGGACCTTCTACGGCAACGCCAAGGGACACTTCGCAGGCATGAAAGCCCCCAACTCTGGGCCGTCCCTAGAGGAACGCCTGAACGCAGAACTTGCGGCTGGCAAGATCGCTGCCGAGCAAGTCGAACAGATCAAGCACACCGTCGAAAAGCGCAAACGCCAGAACTTCAACCGCATCGCCCGAAAGAAAGCGCGGGCGGAAGCCAACACCTGAAAAGGATAGAAAGACAATGAATCCCTATGAAGGCATGAGCCTCGAACAAGCCGCCGCCGCAATGGACACTCAAGGTGTCACCAATGGCGTCCTCATGGACAGTGGTGTTCCCGACGCCGGAGAATTTATTGCTGGGCAAGAAACCCCCATCAACGTCACTGCATCCATCCGTACCGATGGCGGCGTTCGAACCGTCGAAGTTGAACCGGGCAATCCGGCAAGCCGCACGTCTGTTGAGGCCGCTCTGGCCGCTGGTTTGATCACCAAAGACCAGCTTGAGGCAACAGCTAAGGATGCGCCTGAAGGAAAGCCTGAAACAAAAGGAATTTGTGCGAGCACTTTCAGGTAATGACTTGAACCGGGAAGGAGGTCTGACGGCATGCCTCCCCAAGGGTTGGGAAAAAGACAAGGAGTTTTGCTCCGCATTCATATCCGCTCATCCTGACTGCAACAGATGTGAAGTTAAAATGGCTCTTCGGCGCAGCGCAAAAGGACAGCTATTCTGGGGATGCCGTGATTACCCGCATTGCAAGGGAACGTCTTCATATAACCCAGTGCCACCTTTGGGCTCGATCATAACGTTGCAAGAGCAAGAACAGCGCAAGGCTCACGAGTAGTACGAGCAATTCGCTGCTGAGCAGGCGGCGCTTGCTAATCGCAGCTTTGTCCACTTAGCCAACATTGCAATCCGGTGGAATATAGTCTGACCAGTTCGTACGCTTATTGCTTGAAGCCCGTACCCAAGGCATCCCTCACGCCACCAGAGAGGCACTTTAAGCCTCCACCTCAGTTAACCGGGAAAATGCGGAGCAGAAGAACGCCCTGCCTCAAACTTCTTGTGGTTCGTGAAGGTCAACCTGTAACGGCCAACATCAACCAAGGTTTCACCCGGTCCCTCACGGGTCACCTTAAGCTACCGCGCCAGATCTATCGCAAATCCCGGGCGACTGTGGTCGCTTCGTCTCTTAACTCGGAATAATATCTTCGTCCGACAAATAGTCGCGGCGAACAAATCCCATCGGCCTTGCGGCCAGGAGGGTCGGGAAGGTAGTGACAATTTCATTGTAGGCAGAAATTAGTCGATTAACCCGCCTAAGATCCGCATCAATCTGTTCTTCTAGGTGTGCAGCGTTTTGTTGAGCATGTTGGAACGAAGACGAACTGTTCAGCGTAGGGAATTGCGCGGCAAGGTTGGCAAGGACTATCGTAGCTGACTTGCCGCGTGAGATTTCCACTGCTGCCTCTCGTGCGGTCTGCGCAATTCCTTGGTGAGTCGAAAATTCTTCGTCTGAAAGTCGTTGTGCAAGCGAATTTACACTTGAAATCAGCTTGGCCTTTCGGTTTCGGGAATTGCGAAAATCGGTCAGGGCCGAGTCTACCGTTTCGTGGATCGGCTTCACAGTGTTCCAAACCTTCACTAGCGAAAAACAGACCGCAACCAACATGATACTCCATAGCATATACATCAAACCGCGCTGGATTGCCGTTCCCCATGCGTGGTCGTACATGAATGCGTACGTGACAATCGAAAAAACGGGAATTCCAATCAAACTGGCCAGAGAGAGACCGGTGTCTAACGCCAAGCCCTTTGCAATTTTTGCGCTTGAGTCTGGAAAATTGATATCTGATTCCGACAAGTTTGATCCGACCCCGTCTACTGAATACCTCTTAGGGTAAGTCGGAGCGAGCACCTGAGCAAGCAAGTCGTTTAGTGTGGCGAGCAGCGCCTTCTTTGTCGAGTTTGGGCACTCTTCGCGTTAGCGACAAGCGCGCGCCGCTGCAATCTGTCGACCCGTTTCGCGCTTTTCAGGCGACACGTGAGGGGAGCCGCTGCATTGACCCGGCCTTCACCGGACTACTGCTTTGTTCGCATAGCGTCAGCCCTCAAGCCACCCCCGTCGTCATGGCTTGAAGGTGCACCTACACCGTCCACTGCGCGATACCTGATGGCGTGACTTCACGATGACTAACGAAAGGTCGCAGGTCGATCACTAAACGTGATACTGAAAGGTGTTATATTACGGGGACCTGATGGGTGCCTGAGGTGGTGGCTTAGGTGTCTGCTGAAGGTACGCTGGTTTGCCCGCCTGCAAATCCATCTGCGCGTCGGGTAGCTGCAGGCTCAGGTGTGATGTGTCATACACCCGTCAAGCGGCCTCAATTGCCACAAGACGAACGGCGGCAAAGTTGCGCGAGCTAGTCGGTAGCACGCACTGGTGTCAAAACCGGTCGCGGCCAATGAATTTGCTACTTCGCACCCACCCTGTAGCTCATAAGCTTAAGGTCACCTGATGGTATGCCTGAATAATTCAGGTGTCCTATCAGATGCTAACCCTAAGGTGCAGACTTACCTGTTCTTGCGAACATGATGATGAAGTATCATCAGGAAGTGATGGCAAGCTATCATCAATCCTCAATTGGTCTTTCGGAGCGAATGCGACCCTTGAGTGTCCCCTGATGGTGCCTCTTAAGAGGGGACTGTACTAAATCTTTTGTCTAACGGGAAGTTGGCCTAAAGCCCCTTATTTTTATAGCCAAAATTGACCGGCAGGAGAGTTCATCTCTCCGTACAGCTTTGAGATAGCACTTGCTGCTTAGCGAGGTTCACCGTTCGGCCATCTCTTCGTTGACAATCCCAATACTACATACAAGCGACCAAATAGAGTACTCTCGCCCTTGGGAGGCAGTCTTATGCGGTTAATTTCATACAACGTGAACCCATCGCAACAGCAATCCACTGGGGGATTTTTGTTGACATTGCCGGATACCGTTCGTCGCCTTCTAGTCGCGCTGATATCGGCGACGCTTGTTCTGCCCTTTGCTGGGAAAGTGATGGCGAAAGCTCCAACATGCGACCCAGACAAAGTTCCAGACCTACTTGACTACATGGGCCTCAATACAGATTCGCTCGACCCAAAGCACTACTGTGCGGCTATTGCATCGCTTGATGACTATTACTTTGGTGATGGCCTGCTGAAAGCGGCACACAAAGACGATCGGCAGGTACTTATCGACCTGATCGAAAGTGGAGCTGATGTGAATTGGCAGGGTGCGACTGGCTCAACACCTTTAATGTTCGCATCGAAATTCGGGAACGCCGAGATTGTCAAGGAACTCTTAGGAAGAGGTGCGCGCCCCGACTTACAGAAACCAAAGAACGGACTAGCGGCTTTAATGTACGCGGCCGAAATCGGTCACGTTGAAACTCTTCAGCTTCTTCTGGAAGGTGGCGCTACAGTTGATCTCGGGAGAGATACTGGTGTTACAGCGCTTATGTATGCCGCCGAAAATGGTCACTTGGAAGCGGTCACAACCCTTCTGGCGTTTGGTGCGGAAGCAAACAATCAAAGAGACGACGGTGGTACAGCGCTTGCACTCGCGGCGCAAAGCGGGAAGCAAGACGTAGTTGTCGAACTAATTGCGAATGGAGCAAGTCCCGATCTTCAAGATAGGCAAGGCATCTCTCCCCTAATGCTTGCGGCCAGAAATGGACATTTGAGTGTTGTTGAAGTGCTTCTAGCGAATGACGCATCCCCTGACTTAATGGGTCCTGACGGCGCAACAGCAATGATGGTTGCCTCTGAAATTGGAAGGCCGGACATCGTAACTGCGTTACTCCGAAAAGGCGCGACGCTTAATCTACAAGATAAGGAAGGCAAAACTGCGATATTACTTGCCTCTCTTTCAAGCGCTGAAACCGTGGCAGCGTTATTGGATTTTGGAGCAGACCCAAACCTAGCTGGCGCGGACGGTGCTACCGCGCTGATGGTTGCTGCGGAACTTGGCAAGCTTGCCGCTGTAGAAGCGTTGATAAACAGCGGCGCAAATGTAAATCAAACTGCTTTGAAAGGGCAAACCTCACTTATTTTGGCTGCTGGTGATGGCCGACAAGAGGTCGTAGCACTTCTCCTAGAAAAAGGCGCAGACCCAAACATAATAGGCCACAACGGGGCGTCGGCTCTTATGTTATCAGCCCAAAACGGCTACCCGGAGGTAGTCAAAGCCCTCTTACAGAAAGGGGCAAACCATGAGTTGCGACTACAGAACGGTTTGACTGCACTTATGCTTGGCTCGCTTAAGGGCCACAGCAATACCGTAGAGGCGCTGTTAGACTTCGGAGCGGACCCGGACGTCGCAACCGAGATTGGGATCAACGCTTTGCTGATCGCCGCACAACGAGGACATGATGACGTTGTAGAACTGTTACTCAACAGAGGTGCAACGACCGGGCTTAAAGACGAACTGGAAATGACAGCTCTGATGCACGCCGCACAAGAGGGAAACACAAGAAGCGCTGAACTATTGCTAGCGAGTGGGGCTGATCCAGACTTGCAACGAGAAGATGGGGTTACAGCACTTATGCTAGCTGCTGAGAGCGGCTATGAAGATACCGTGGTGGTCCTTCTCGAAGGCGGGGCAAGCCCTCACCTTGAAACACCCTCGGGTTCGTCTGCTCTGTCTTTTTCGGAGCAGAAAAACCACACGCAAACGGCTGTGATCTTGAGAAATGCAATGGAGAGTTCTCAATAGAGTCTAACTTCAAGGCTGCTGGAACCACTAAAATTTTAGCGCGTGCAAAAGGGCCGCCCAAATGCGACCCCCTGAGATTTCCTCACGAAGGCAAGCAAACTAAAGCCCAGCCTTCACGCCCCACCTAGCGAACTCTCTAAGCCGCGCCTCACGTCCACCATAGGTATTCTCGGCAACCGATTGAGCGGAATGCCCTAAATACCCGTGACGGACCTCTACAGGTGCCCCGGCATCTCTCAGCTTATCGCTTGCCCTGTGGCGCAGCCCGTGGACCTTCATGCGCTTGTCGTCAGTGTTCTTTCTGACCGCCTTCATCAATGCCGCAGAGGCAGCCGTAGGGCCGCCGTCACGGCCATAAGATGGGAACAGAGGCTGGTCTCCCTTGCGCCCCTCTACACGCGCCCTGAGGGATTCCCTGAGGCTGTCTGAGGCTATTGGAACGTATCTGTCACTGTTGCTGTTCTTGATGCCGTTGATTTCGTTTGGGGTGATCAGGATAGATGGGGTTTCCCCGGTAAGGTCAACGTCGCTAATGCGCAGACCACAGGCTTCACCTAGTCGCATTCCAGTACCTTTCAGCACTCGCCACATATCAGGAAGGTCTTTGCTCCTGCCGCCCTCTAGGGTCGTCTGTACGGCATCGGCAACGCTGTCTGGTAGCGGGACGTTCTTATCAAGTGAGCTAACTTGTTCTTTAGGCCACGGCAGGCGCTCGAAATGGTTTCGCTCTGAAGGTATTTCCAATTCCCTGACGGCATGGTTGTAGGCAGCGGCCACTATGATCACCTCACGCTGACACGACTTGAGGGCCAGAGGTTGTCCATTGGCTTTCTTGAGACCCAGCAGATGGTCCATGAAACTGCGCGCGGTCTGGCGGTCGATACTCTCTATCGTCACATCTTCCAAAGACTTTCCCAAGGCATCGCTCAGCCGACCGAAGGTGCGGTCAATTCTTACCATCGCCTTCCGATCATCGGCCAGCCCCTTGTCCTTGGCGTAGGTGTCCCGCATCTCAGCCAGCGTCGGCTTCGGGGCTTCCCGATTAGGGTTCAGAACAGCAGCGACAACTTCAGGGGCCTCTCCACGGGCAGCCAGACCGTGCCCTACTACGCCACGGGTCCAGCTATCTTCGGGGTCCAACCCTTGGACACCTTCCATGTATTGCTCTGCTAGGCGCTGGGCGTCGATGAACTTCTGAGTGGCCGACCTAGTGTCAACTTCAGGGTGCCGCCTTAGGGTATCCTCAACAATCGTGTCAAAATTCCTCAGGTGAAACTGGTACTCGCGCTGAAAAGCCGCCCCGTCGCGGGCCTTAATGTGCTTCTGGTAAGCGTTCTCTCCAAGAATTTCTCGAACCCTCTTGGGCCACCTTCTGCGGAAACGCCATTGAGTGTCACTGATTTGGTCTACGTACTTGACGGTCATTTCAAAGGCCATTGTGTGCTGTCCGTGTGTGTTGTTTGCGTTATGCGACACACTCAGAAAATGCTGATTGCCCTTATTTATATGACCCAAAACCAACTGATCAAGTAAGTTCTGGTGCGGTCGAGAAGACTCGAACTTCCACGGGTGTTACCCCACAGCGACCTCAACGCTGCGCGTCTACCAATTCCGCCACGACCGCACTGCCATTGGCTTGGTAGAGGCGCGTATAGACGCTGGCGCAGGTGATGTGAAGAGGCAAAAACACAGTGGTTTAAATTCCCGGCCTGCGTTCATATTTTGGGGCATATCCAAGACGCGCTCATCTGACAGGAACAACGAATGTCCACACCCGACCCCCGTCCCGCCATCCAGATCGACATCGTATCCGACGTCGTTTGCCCCTGGTGCATCGTCGGGTTCCGGCAGCTTGATCTGGCCCTGCAGGAACAGGGCCAGCTGGCGCGGCTCAGGTGGCATCCCTTTGCTTTGAACCCGAACATGCCGCCCGAAGGGCAGAACCTGCGCGAGCATATTGCCGAAAAATACGGCTCGACCGCAGCGCAAAGCCAGCAAGCCCGTGACCGGCTGACAGCATTGGGCGCAGAACTGGGGTTTACCTTCAATTTCAATGATGAAAGTCGGATCGTGAACACTTTTTCGGCGCACCAAATGCTGGATTGGGCGGAAACGCAAGGCCAGCAACATCCCTTGAAGCTGGCGCTGTTCGACGCTTATTTCACCGAGCAGCAGGATGTCTCGGACCCCGAGGTTCTGCTGACCGCCGTGGAAGCCGCAGGGCTGGACCCGGACGCAGCGCGGGTGGCGTTGGACTCGGGGCAACACGCTGCTCCGGTGCGTGAGAAACAGCAGTTCTGGACCAGCCGGGGGATCTCGGGCGTGCCGTCAATGGTCTTTGCCGGGAAATACCTGCTGACCGGAGCGCAGAGGACCGAGACCTACAGCCAGGTCCTGCAGCGCTGCCAAACCGAGGCCGCCTGACCTCTTTCCCCCGCCGGCCCCGCACGGTATGAGGCCCCCATGGAATGGAAAATCACCGACGGTCTGACCAGCTATGAAGATGCGGTCGCCTTTATGGAGGCGCGCGTTGCCGCAATCGCGGCGGGTGAGGCCGATGAATGCGTCTGGCTACTGGAACATCCGCCGCTATATACGGCCGGGACCTCGGCCAAGATCGAAGACCTGACAGACCCCGACCGGTTTCCCGTCTATGAAAGCCAGCGCGGAGGCGAATACACCTATCACGGCCCCGGCCAGCGAGTTGCCTATGTCATGCTGAACCTGAACAAACGCGGGCGCGATGTACGCCGGTTCGTCAAGCAGTTGGAAAACTGGGTCATCGCGGCGCTAGGTGAGTTCAATGTGAATGGAGAAATCCGCGACGGGCGCGTGGGCGTCTGGGTGCGCCGGGACGATAAGCCCAGGACGATCAGCGGCAAACCAGCCGAAGACAAGATCGCCGCCATCGGGCTGCGCCTGCGCAAATGGGTCAGCTTCCACGGAATATCGGTCAATGTGGAACCGGATCTGGACCATTTCACCGGGATCGTCCCCTGCGGGATCAGTGAATACGGCGTGACCTCTCTGGTAGATCTGGGGTTGCCGGTTACCATGGCGGATCTTGACGCCGCTCTGCAGAAAACCTTTGCCGAGGTCTTCGAGCACGCCGATGCCTGATCCCGACCGACTCGAATCGCATTGAGATATTCAGGGCAACAACAATTCTGCGCGCTGAGATTGTCTGTTTCCCGTCACGATAACAATTGACCGGCATCCCCGCAGGTTTTCGACCAATTTTAACCAAAACGCGCGTTGGTTGAATACAGAGCGGCGCAAATCTCTTAATATGAAATTGCCAATCTTGAGTGAGTGGTATGTTAACCGGTGGACCGGGGCCTGCCCCCGAGAAATCCGTATAGTGTTTGGTACGAGTCTGCCGTTCCGACCCAAAATCGGAACGGCAATTCTCATTCCGGGGTCACGCCAAAGCCGCTTTGATCTTTTCGGCATGTTCCGCGATCAGGTCGAAATCCCCCATATTGCCCGGCGGACGCATCGAAACGCCCTCGTGACGTGGCAGAACGTGGAAGTGCAGGTGAAACACCTCTTGCCCGCCGGCGGCTTCGTTGAACTGCTGGATGGTTATGCCGTCGGCACCGAACGCCTCTTTCGCGGCCCTCGCCAGTTTTTGGACGGTCGCCATGACGGCAGAAAGCTGTTCGGGCGTCGCGTCCAGCACGTTGCGGCAGGGCGTTTTGGGGATCACCAGCAGATGGCCATCGGTGCGCGGCATTATGTCCATGAAGGCCAGCGTGTCGTCATCCTCGTAGATGCGGGTCGACGGGATTTCTCCGCGCAGGATCTTGGCGAAGATGTTCTCGGGGTCGTAGGCGGCCATAGGTGATCTCCGGATTTCGGGTGTTCGGACCAGTTCTGCGGCGCGGCCTTGCGGGGGTCAAGGCGGATGTCGGCATTGCCCCTCTTGAATTCAGGGCCGGAATAGCCAGATAGGGCTGGATCAAGGCCCGGAAATCGCGCGGCAGCCCCCTGCCCGCGACAATTAATCTTGATCCAGATCAAACTCGACCATTGAAGGTCGCCCCTACGCATTCTAAAACCAGCAGGAATCCCGCGCGCCGGAGAGGTCTGGCTGCGCGGTGTAGTTGCAACAGGAGGCACCTATAATGGCAGACGCAGCCATTCATGGTCACGATCATGAAGACCAGCGCAGCTTTTTCACGCGCTGGTTCATGTCGACCAACCACAAGGACATCGGGATTCTCTACCTGATCTTCTCGGCCATCGCCGGGTTCATCTCGGTGGCGATGACCGTCTACATGCGGCTCGAACTGATGCACCCCGGTGTTCAGTACATGTGCCTCGAAGGGTTCATGGCCGACCCGTGTACCCCGAACGGTCACCTGTGGAACGTGATGATCACCTACCACGGTGTTCTGATGATGTTCTTCGTGGTCATCCCGGCGCTTTTCGGCGGATTTGGCAACTATTTCATGCCGTTGCAGATCGGCGCGCCGGATATGGCGTTCCCGCGGATGAACAACCTGTCCTTCTGGCTGTATGTGGCCGGTACCTCGCTGGGCGTCGCGTCGCTGCTGTCTCCGGGCGGCAACGATCAGCTCGGCTCGGGCGTGGGTTGGGTTCTCTACCCGCCGCTGTCGACGACCGAGGGTGGCATGTCCATGGACCTTGCGATCTTCGCCGTGCACGTATCGGGCGCCTCCTCGATCCTCGGCGCGATCAACATGATCACCACCTTCCTGAACATGCGTGCCCCGGGCATGACGCTGTTCAAGGTGCCGCTGTTCAGCTGGTCGATCTTCGTCACTTCATGGCTGATTCTTCTGTCCCTGCCGGTTCTGGCGGGTGCGATCACCATGCTGCTGATGGACCGGAACTTCGGTTTCACCTTCTTTGATCCGGCCGGTGGCGGCGATCCGATCCTGTATCAGCACATCCTGTGGTTCTTCGGCCACCCGGAAGTGTACATCGTGATCCTGCCCGGTTTCGGCATCATCAGCCACGTGATCGCCACCTTCTCGCGCAAACCGATCTTCGGTTACCTGCCGATGGTCTGGGCGATCATCGCGATCGGTGTGCTGGGTTTCGTCGTATGGGCGCACCACATGTACACCGTTGGCATGTCGCTGCGTCAGCAGGCGTACTTCATGCTGGCCACGATGGTCATTGCGGTTCCAACGGGCGTTAAGGTGTTCTCGTGGATCGCGACCATGTGGGGCGGCTCCATCGAGTTCAAGACGCCGATGCTGTTCGCCTTCGGTTTCCTGTTCCTGTTCACCGTTGGCGGTGTGACCGGTGTTGTTCTGTCGCAGGCGGGTATCGACCGCGCCTATCACGACACCTACTACGTGGTGGCGCACTTCCACTACGTGATGAGCCTGGGTGCCGTATTCGCGATCTTTGCCGGGGTCTACTTCTACTTCTCGAAGATGACGGGCCGCCAGTATTCCGAGTTCTGGGGCAAGGTCCACTTCTGGATGTTCTTCATCGGTGCCAACCTGACCTTCTTCCCGCAGCACTTCCTGGGCCGTCAGGGCATGCCGCGCCGCTATATCGACTACCCCGAGGCGTTCGCCCAGTGGAACTTTGTTTCGTCGATCGGTGCCTTCGTGTCCTTCGCCTCGTTCCTGCTGTTCTTCGGCATCGTGTTCTACGCCCTGTTCCGCGGCGCGAAAGAGACACGTTCGAACCCCTGGAACGAATACGCGGATACGCTGGAATGGACCCTGCCCACCCCGCCGCCTGAACACACGTTCGAGCAGCTGCCCAAGCAGGAAGACTGGGACAAGGGCCACGCGCACTGATCCCGCCGGAAATCCCGGAAAACCCCGCCCTAATTGGCGGGGTTTTTCTTTGCCAAAAGCGCTGGTTCGGGCGTTGAAAAAGCGGGCAAGTCGCCAGAATGCCAAAAATAGGCTATTCTGGTTCGGGCAAACCATCCGGCAAACCGGAGTGTTCAGATGCCCGAAATCGACTTTTGGTATTCCATCGGCAGCACCTACAGCTTCCTGACGATCATGCGGCTGGATGACTGGTGCGCTGAAAACGATGCAACGGTACAGTGGCGCCCCTTTAACGTGCGCACCGTGATGTCTGAACAGCAAAACGTGCCCTTTGCAGGCAAACCGGTCAAATCCGCCTATATGTGGCGCGATATCGAGCGTCGCGCTGCCAAATACCACATCCACGCCAAACTGCCCGCGCCCTACCCGATCACCGATCTGGCGCTGGCCAATCAGGTGGCGCTGATGGGCATGCCGGATGGCTGGGGCAAGGCATTCACGCAGAACCTCTATCGCATCTGGTTTGAAGAAGGCACCGAGGCGGGCAGCGAAAGCGCTCTGTCCGAGGCTCTGCTGCGGTGTCAACAAGACCCGCGCCTGACCCTGGCCCGGGCCCGTGGTCCTGAAGCCGTCTCTGCGCTGGAGGCTGAAACCGATCAGGCCACAAAACTGGGCGTATTCGGCGCACCCAGCCTTGTTGTGCGCGGAGAGGTTTTCTGGGGCGACGACCGGTTGGACGATGCCCTGTCCTGGGCGCGCGTCGGCCACGTCATCTGATCATTTGCACTTCGACACGCAGGGTCATTGCGCTAGATTTTCGTCATGCCCTATCGATGGAATCAGACCTCGGACACCGAACAGCAGCTGCGCCTGTGGCCACACAACTCGCTGCCCAAACGCGGGGCGATGATTGTGATCCTGTCGGTGTTTCTGTTCGGCCTGATCCCCCTGCTGGCGGTACTGGGATCGGTGATCCTGTGGGGGCTGCTGCCCTTCCTGCTGCTGACGGTTCTGGGCCTGTGGCTGGCCATCCAGACCAACTATCGCGCCCGCAGTGAATTCGAGGTGCTGACGCTCAGCGGCACGCAGGCGCATCTGGTCCACCACACTCCGGGACGGCAGCAACAGGAATGGTCCTGCAACCGCTATTGGGCGCGGCCCGAGATGCACGAAAAAGGCGGACCCGTTCCGCATTACGTCACCCTGATCGGAGACGGGCGCGAGGTCGAGATTGGCGCGTTTCTGTCCGAGGATGAGCGCATCACCCTGTATGACGACCTGGTTCAGAAACTGCACGACCCTGCCGCGCAGTCGCTTTAGCCGTTTGAAGCCGCGCAGAGGTGGTCCTTGACCATCGGCCCGACCTTGCCGAAATCCATCTGGCCGGTATAGCGCGTTTTCAACTCGCCCATGACCTTGCCCATATCGCGGATCGAGCCCGCGCCGGTCGCTGTGATGGCGGTCTGAATCGCCTTGGCGACTTCATCTTCATCCAATTGCTTGGGCAGGAATTCCTCGATCACCTCAACCTCGCGCAGTTCACGCTCGGCCAGATCCAGCCGCCCCCCCTCTTCATAGGCGCGCGCGCTTTCCTTGCGCTGCTTGGTCATTTTTCCAAGGATTTCAAGAACCTCGGCGTCGCCGCAGCCTTTGACCTCTTCATTGTCCGAGGCGCGCGCGGCGATATCCTTGTCCTTGATCGCGGCATTGATCAGCCGCAGCGTCGACAGGCGCTCGGCCTCTTTGTCTTTCATTGCTTGCTTCAGGGCGGCATTCACCCGTGATCGCATATCCATATGGTCTGTCCATCCCCATGGCAAAGGAACCCCGACCATATCGAAACAAAAAGGCGGGCACAACAGGGGGCGAAAGCTGTTAACCTGTTGAAAAGTAACAATAGCACAAATTTTGATCAGGCTTGACCCAAGGCCTCAACCCCCTTAGGTATGCGCCGGTTTACCTTGCAGGAGAGTCGCGCCATGGCCCAGAACGCCCCGTCCAAGCCCACCGCATGTCTGGCATTGGCCGATGGAACGCTGTTTTATGGCATTGGCTTCGGCGCAACCGGCCAGACCGTGGCCGAACTGTGCTTCAATACCGCGATGACCGGCTATCAGGAGATCATGACCGATCCCTCCTACGCGGGGCAGATCGTGACCTTTACCTTCCCGCATATCGGCAATGTCGGCGTGAACCCGGAAGACGATGAAACCGGCGATCCGGTGGCCGCAGGCATGGTCGTCAAATGGGACCCGACCGAGCCGTCGAACTGGCGTTCTACGGAAGAACTCAAGGGCTGGTTGGCCCGCCGTGGGCGCATCGCCATCGGCGGTGTCGACACCCGCCGCCTGACCCGCGCCATTCGCCAGCAGGGCGCGCCTCATGTCGCGCTGGCGCATGATCCGGAGGGGAATTTCGATATCGCCGCCCTGATCGCCGCCGCTCGTGGCTTTGCCGGGCTGGAAGGCATGGATCTGGCCAAGGATGTCACCTGCGCCCAAAGCTATCGCTGGGACGAAATGCGCTGGGCCTGGCCCGATGGCTACACGCGGCAGGAAGCGCCTGTGCACAAGGTTGTTGCGGTGGATTTCGGGGCCAAGCGCAACATCCTGCGCTGTCTGGCCTCGGCCGGATGTGACGTGACTGTCCTGCCCGCAACGGCGACGGCAGCCGAAGTTCTGGCGCATGAACCCGACGGTGTTTTCCTATCCAACGGCCCCGGCGACCCGGCTGCGACCGGCGAATACGCGGTGCCGATGATCAAACAGGTTCTGGACACGACCGATCTGCCCGTCTTCGGAATTTGCCTTGGCCATCAGATGCTTGCGCTGGCCCTTGGCGGCCAGACCGTCAAGATGAACCACGGCCACCACGGTGCGAACCACCCCGTCAAGGATATGGAAACCGGCAAGGTCGAGATCACCTCGATGAACCATGGCTTTGCTGTGGATGCCCAGACACTGCCCGATGGCGTTGTTGAAACCCACCGGTCGCTGTTCGACGGGTCAAACTGCGGTATCCGCATGACCGACCGCCCGGTCTATTCGGTGCAGTACCACCCCGAAGCATCGCCCGGCCCGCAGGACAGCTTCTACCTGTTCGAGCGGTTTGCCAGCGCTATGGCCGCGAAAAAGGCACAAGCCTGATCCCTGCCGGGTCGAAGTTAACCCGCTGTTAACCTTGATGGATCAACCCTGACGCCAGATCAGTGCGTCAGGGTTTTCTTTATGGTGGAACTGAATTTACAGAATTTTACGTCCGCCGCGCCGGTGCAGCCGCCGGGACACCGGAAACCCCTTGGAACCTGCCTGCTCGAGTCAGGGCTGGTTTCGCCGGATCAACTGGATCACGCGCTAAAACTGCAGTCGCGGCAAAAAGCACCGCTGGGGGAAATCCTTGTTGGCGAAGGTCGGGTCAGCCGACAGGACGTTCTGAACGCGCTTTCCGAACAGACCGGCTGGCAGGTCGCGGATCTGGAGCAGGTCCCACCATCGCCCGAACTGTGCGATCTGAGGCCGGTCGGGTTCTGGCTGCAGCATAATGTCATTCCATGGATGCGCGTCGGACCTCTGGTTCTGATCGCAACCGCCCGGCCCGACAGCTTTTCGACTGTTAAGGCCGAGATGCAGGACTGCGGCTATGTCGTTATTCCGGTTCTGGCCGCGCCGGACCAGATCGATCGGGCGATTGCGCATCTCTTTTCCCAACCGCTGGCGCAGGCGGCTGAAACACGCGTGGACGAGGCGCAAAGCTGCCGCACATGGTCTGCGCGATCACGCGTCGGGCCTGTGTTAGGCTTGATCGGGCTGTTGGCACTTCTTTCAGCGGCGCCAAAGATCGGCCTGGCCTTACTGGTCTTTGTGGCCGTCACCACGCTGATCCTCTTTGTTTTTTTGCGCATCTCGGGCGCTTTTGCTTTTCTGTTTTTCAAAAGGCCGGAAAACACCACCCCCCTCCCACTGCAGCAGCCCCGCGTCTCGATCATGGTGCCGCTTTACAAGGAACGAGAGATCGCAGGCGCCCTGATCCGACGGCTTCAGCGACTCACATATCCCAAAGCCCTGCTCGACGTCATCCTTGTGCTCGAGCAGGAAGACCAGGTCACCCGAACCGCGCTGGCCAATGTCGACCTGCCCAACTGGATTCGCACGGTCGAGGTGCCGGAACTGAACGGGCTAACCACCAAGCTCCGCGCGATGAACTATGCGCTGGATTTCTGCCGAGGGGATATTCTGGGCGTCTGGGATGCCGAAGATGCCCCGCAACCGGATCAGATCGAACGCGTTGTGCAACATTTCATGCAGGCCCCGCCTGAGGTCGTCTGCCTGCAAGGCGTACTGGATTACTACAACCCCCGCACCAACTGGCGGTCCCGCTGCTTCACCATCGAATACAACAGCTGGTTCCGTATCATCCTTCCGGGCATCGCCCGTCTGGGTCTGGTCGTTCCCCTTGGCGGGACGACGTTTTTCTTCCGCCGCGACAAGCTGCTGGAGCTTGGCGGCTGGGACGCACATAACGTCACCGAGGACGCGGATCTGGGCGTGCGCCTCAGCCGCGTGGGATACCGGACCGAGATGGTCGGGACCGCAACCTATGAAGAGGCCAATTTCCGCGCCTGGCCCTGGGTCAAGCAACGCTCGCGCTGGCTCAAGGGGTTCATGGTCACCTATCTAGTTCACATGCGCGATCCTGCGCGGCTGTGCAGGGACCTTGGCTGGTGGAAATTCTGCGGGGTGCAGGCGTTTTTTCTGGGCACAATTGGCCAGTTTCTGCTGGCCCCGGTGCTTTGGATGTTCTGGCTGACCGCGCTGGGGCTGCACAACCCTTTGCTGCAGGTCATCTCGCCCCAGATGCAAACCAGCCTCATCTGGCTTTTTCTGGGGGCTGAGGGGCTGAACGCCGCAATCGGCGTTTTGGCCGTATCCGCGCGCGAGCGGCGCTTTCTGCTGCCATGGGTCCCGACGATGGACCTGTATTACCCGCTTGGCGTGGTCGCGGCCTACAAGGCGCTGTGGGAACTGGCCGTCAAACCGTTCTTCTGGGACAAGACCCAACACGGGCAGGCTGGCGAGGACCAGCCAACCCATTGACCCCTAGCCTTCGCGGCGGACAGCATCCTGTTTCAGACGGGTCATGAACGCGATCGAGATATGGTCTTTCAACGCGCGCGCCGCCCCTTCTTCGTCGCGGGCGGCGATGGCTTCGACAATGCCCTTATGCTCGCTTTGCGCAATCTCTCCGCGCCCCTGTACGGCCAGCGAGGTCGTCGCCATCAGCGCCATCGTGCGGTGCACAAGGTCAAGCTGCTGCACCAGATAACGGTTGTGCGAGGCCAGATGGATCTGTTCGTGAAACCGCCGGTTGGCCCGCGACAACGCCGTTGGATCGTCGACCAGCGCGTCATCGGCGGCCACCATGTCCTGCAGCACTTTGATTTCTTCCTCGGTGGCGTGTTTTGCGGCCAGACTTGCGGCCAGCCCCTCAAGCTCGCGCCGCACGACATAAAGTTCAGCCATCTGATTGTGGTCCAGGGACGCCACGATCAGCGACCTTCCGTCCCGCTCCAGCAAGGACTGCGTTTCCAGCCGCTGCAGCGCTTCGCGGATCGGAGTCCGGGATACGCCAAACCGCTCGGCCAGCTCGCTTTCGACCAGACGATCGCCGGGTTTGTAGACGCCCACATCGATGGCTTCGAGTATCAGGCTATAGGCGTCCTTGTTGGACTGTCGGGATTGGGGCATGGGGTAATATGTCTCCTCGTCCGGACATGTCTATCCGTCACGAGGGGCTGCAATCAAGTGGGCCATTGAAAACCGGTCCGCCGCGTCCTAAACCCGGATCATGGTCAAACCCGCCTTCAGCCACGTCACCCAATGGGTGTTCGATCTGGACAACACGCTCTACCCGCCCCACATGCGCCTGTTCGATCAGATCGAGGTGCTGATGACGGATTACGTGGTTCAGGCCATCGGCGTCGACCGGGCCGAGGCGGATCGGCTGCGTTCCCACTATTGGCGCGAATATGGCACCACGCTGGCCGGCCTGATGGCCGAGCATGATCTGGACCCCGACCCTTATCTGCACGCCGTGCATCAGGTGGACATGAGCCACATGGACCCCGACGCCGAACTGGCCGATCACATCCGGTCCCTGCCCGGCCGCCGGATCGTCTATACCAACGGCAGCGCGCCCTACGCGGAACGAGTGCTGGAGGCGCGCGGACTGTCGGGCCTGTTCGACGCGATCTACGGCATCGAGCACGCCGGATACCGCCCCAAACCAACCAAAGCCGCGTTCGAGGCGATCTTTGCGAAAGACGGCATCCAGGCAAAAACCGCCGCCATGTTCGAGGATGACCCCCGCAATCTGGCCGCCCCGCACGAAATGGGCATGCGCACGGTGCATGTCGCGCCCGAGCCGCATCAGGCCGATCATATCCACCACCACACCGACGATCTGACCGCTTTTCTGTCCCGCCTGCGATAGGCTGTCACACTGCGACGTTCTGAACATTTTGCGCGTGCAGCATGCGCCCTATATCGCCTGTTGCGACGAACAGAACGGAGACCCCCATGACCGCGATCGAAAGCCTTCGGCACCCGCCGATTTGGCAACGCCTGCTATTTGCAATCCCCCTGTTTGGCTGGATGGCCCGCGATGTGGCCGATGGCGAGCCCGAGGATCTGGGATATACCGCCCTTGCGATTTTCAGCATGTGGGGCTGTTCCGCCCTGTTGTTCGGCCTGCCGGGTCTTTACATCCCCGCCCTGATGATGGTGCCGGTGATGTTCCTGATCCTCATCCTGATCTCGCGCGGCTGAGACACGGGACAGGATGTCACTTGGCACGTCGGACGGAACCGCATTAGGGTCCGCCCAAAACGATGGGAAACGCCATGACTGACAGCTGCGACATCCTGATTTCCGGCGGCGGAATCGCCGGCCTGACCGCTGCGGCGGTGTTCGGAGCAGCCGGGTTCGACGTTGTGTGCGTCGACCCGACCCCGCCGATCACCGAACGTGACGTCGATGGGTCCGACCTGCGGACCACGGCGTTTCTGCAGCCTGCGCACGGGTTGTTGGAACAATGCGGGCTGTGGGACCGGCTGGACGCCCACGCAGCCCCGCTGCAAATCATGCGCATCGTGGATGCCGGTGGCGACGTGCCCGAACCGCGCGTGGTGCGCGATTTCAACGCATCGGACATCTCGGACCAGCCCTTTGGCTGGAACCTGCCCAACTGGCTGCTGCGGCGCGAGATGGTGGCGCGGCTGGCCGAACTGCCCAATGTCGATTTCCGCCCCGGTACCGGCACGATCAACCTGTTCACCCGCACCAATGAGGCGCGCGTGGGCCTGAGCGATGGCAGCCGCTTACGCTGCAAGCTGGTGGTGGCCGCCGATGGGCGCAACTCCCCAATGCGCGAGGCTGCCGGGATCAACGTGCACACGACGCGCTATGGGCAAAAGGCGCTGGCCTTTGCGGTCACGCATCCTATCGCGCATGAAAACGTCTCGACCGAGATTCACCGGTCAGGCGGCCCCTTCACGCTGGTCCCTCTGCCCGACTGGCAGGGCCAACCATCTTCGGCCATCGTCTGGATGGAACGCGGCCCCCGCGCGGTTGAGCTGCTGAATTTGGAACCCGAGGCTTTCGAGGCCGCGATGACCGAACGGTCCTGCGCCTTGTTCGGGCCGCTGAAACTGGCCTCGCGCCGCACGATCTGGCCGATCATCAGCCAGTCGGCAGAACGCTTGTCCGGCGAGCGTATTGCCCTGATGGCCGAGGCCGCGCATGTGGTGCCGCCCATCGGTGCGCAGGGGCTGAACATGTCCCTGGGTGATCTGCGCTGCCTGCTGGATTTGGCACAGGCCCGGCCCGAGGGGTTGGGCGATGCGCAAATGCTGGATGCCTATCACAAGGCCCGCCATACCGAGATCGAGTTGCGAGTCAAAGGGATCGACTTGCTGAACCGCGCCTCGATGATCGAAGCGCGCCCGTTGCGCGATGCGCGAGCGATGGGGCTGAGTGCGCTCTATTCCCTGCCGCCCGTGCGCAAGACGCTGATGCAGATGGGCCTCGGCGTGCGCTGAGTGATGCCCGTTGGTCACAGCACCTGATCCAGCACCCGCCTGAGCCGCCCAATCGTGCCGTCCACGTCATACAGCTTGTCCAACCCGAACAGGCCCAGACGGAATGTGCTGAACCCGTCGGGCTCGTCACATTGCAGGGGCACCCCGGCGGCGATCTGCATGCCCAGGGCGGCGAATTTCTTGCCGTTCTGCACTTCGGGGTCCGAGGTATAGCTGACCACCACCCCCGGCGCGCCAAACCCGTCTGCCGCGACCGAGACGACGCCCTTGTCCTTCAACATTGCGCGAACACCGTTGCCGAGCGCCCATTGCGCCTCGCGCAGCTTCTCGAACCCGTATTCCTGCGTTTCAGCCATCGTATCGCGGAATGCCCGCAACGCGTCCGTCGGCATCGTCGCGTGATAGGCATGGCCGCCGTTCTCATAGGCTTGCATGATCTGCCGCCATTTCTTCAGGTCGATGGCGAAGCTGTCGGATGTTGTCTGCTGCAACCGCGCCTCGGCGTTTTCGGACAGCATGACAAGACCGGCACAGGGCGAAGCGCTCCAGCCTTTCTGCGGGGCCGAAATCAACACGTCGACACCGATTGCCTTCATGTCGATCCAGACGCAGCCCGAGGCGATGCAGTCCAACACCATCAGCGCTCCGACCTCATGCGCAGCCGCGGCCATGGCTTTGATGTAGTCATCCGGCAGGATGACACCCGCCGAAGTTTCCACATGCGGCGCAAAGACCACATCCGGGCGTTGGTCGCGAATGGTTGCAACAACCTCTTCAATCGGCGCAGGGGCAAAAGGCGACGGGCTGGAATTGCCGGTTTCGCGGGCTTTCAGAACGGTGGCCGATGCGGTCAGCGCGCCGTTTTCGATGATCTGGCTCCAGCGATAGGAAAACCATCCGTTGCGCACGACCAGAACATTGGCGTCGCGCGCAAACTGCCGGGCGACAGCCTCCATCCCATAGGTGCCGCCGCCGGGAATGATGGCAACCCCATCGGCATTATAGACCTGCCGCAACATGCCCGAGATGTCGCGCATCACCTGCTGAAAGCTGGCGGACATATGGTTAAGCGAGCGATCCGTGAACACGACCGAGAATTCTTCAAGGCCGTTTGGGTCGATGGAATCCAGCAATGCGGGCATGGTCTGTCCTTTCGATCTGTTTCCCGGAGTCTTGGCCTCTTCGCGCGGATTGGTAAAGTATGAAATTTCAGGTTGAGTTGACCTCGCGGCAACTCACGTATTTGACATAATTTCGCCCCACATACCGCTGAAAACACAAGATATGACGCCATATAGTGTCATACCTCTTTACACTTTGACGTGCTTCTGCACAGATAAGCACACTTTTTACATGAAAGGGCTTTTGTACCCGTGACTGCGCAAAAGCGGATCAGTTTCCAGTATGTTCGTGACGAAGTTAAACGAAGAATTGAAAGCCGGGTTTGGCCACAAGGCTCGTTATTACCCACCGAGACACAGCTAGCCGAAGAATTCAATTGCGCACGCGCAACGGTGAACCGCGCCCTGCGGGAATTGGCCGAACAAGGCTTTGTCGAGCGTAAACGTAAAAGCGGCACGCGGGTCAAGAAAGAGCCCAGCAAACACGCGAAGCTGGAATTCTCGCTGACCCGCCAGATGGTCGAGAGCCAAAATGCTACCTATCGCTATGCGCTGGTGGAACGTCAGGTGGTCACAAGCCCCGGCTGGCTGGCCTCGCAACTTGGCGTGTCGCCCGATGCGAGGGTGCTGCATGTGGTCTGCATGCATTACGCCGATAACCGCCCCTTTCTGCTCGAGGAACGTTGGATCAACATCCAGGCTGTCCCCGATGTGGAACAGGCCGATCTCAGCGAAAGCGGGCCGCATGAATGGCTGTTGAATGCCGCCCCCTTTTCGGATGCCGAGATCGCGTTCTGCGCCATTTCCGCCGATGGCCGCATTGCCGAGTTCATGGGAACCACGACCGGAGCGTCCATGATTCAGCTGGAACGGACCACTTGGAAAGAAAGCGTGCCGATCACCTTCGCCCGCATGACCCATCATCCGGGCTATTGCATCCGGACCAGATACTGAGGTCAATCAGCCGATTGGCCCCGGCAGGCGCTCTTCGCTCAGCAAAACGTTTGCCTCTACGTCGCCGGCCCCCGGCAGCGTCATGATCCTTCGCCTCAGCACGCGTTCGAAATCCGACAGATCCCGCGCAACGACCCGCAGGCGGTAGTCGTAAAGCCCCAGCACATGCTCAACCGTCTGAACCTCGGGGATGGCGCTGACGGCGCGTTCGAAATCTTCCAGGCTGACTTGCCCCTTGCGCGCCAGTTTTACGCCCAGAAACACGGTCACGCCGAACCCCAGCGCCTCGGCATTCAGCCGCAGACGCCGCCCCTTGATCACGCCCGTCTCCTCCAGCCTGCGAATCCGCCGCCATGTCGCAGGTTGCGACAAGCCCAGTTTGCGTCCCAGCGCACCCGCGCTTTGCGTGGCATCCTGCACGAGCGACCGCAGAATCTGGCGATCCGTTTCATCCAGTTCGATCATATCGGCAGCGCCTCATCCTGTTTGACATGCGCGATATGCATCAGCGCCTCGATGTCCGCGATATGAGGCAGGGTCAGAATCCTGTCGCGGTAGACCTGCTGGTAATGGCTCATACCCTTTGCCAGGACAGACAGGCGCACGTCCACACGGCCCAGAAAAGTCTGAATCTCGATCACTTCGGGCACCTCTCGCGCGGCGGCCGTGAAATCGTCGAAGGCGCGCGCATAGGTCTTGTCCAACGTCACCCGCAGCGAAACCTCGACGGCATAGCCCATCGCGGCCCAGTCGATGACGATCTCTTGGCCCGCAATGACACCAGCGGCCTGCATCTTTTCGACGCGGCGCCAGTAGACCCCCTGGCTGACCCGGCAGCGCTCGGCCAGTTCTGCGATTGTCAGGCTGGGTTCGGCCTGGAATTGGCGCAGAATGCGCCGGTCCGTATCGTCAAGCATGATTTTTTCGTTTTCTCGTTATTCGAAGAATTATTCTTCATCTTTTTTCCAAATACTCAATCCCAACCCTATCGCCAATACCCAAACCTCGGGATAGAACCGCTGCAATCAAAACCGAAAGGACCGACAACATGCGCGTCTATTACGATCGCGATTGCGACATCAACCTGATCAAAGACAAAAAAGTGGCCATCCTGGGCTACGGCAGCCAGGGCCACGCCCATGCGCTGAACCTGCGCGACTCGGGTGCGAAGAACCTTGTCGTCGCGCTGCGCGAAGGCTCGGCTTCTGCCAAGAAAGCCGAAGCCGAAGGTCTGCAGGTCATGGGCATCGCCGAGGCCGCCGCATGGTGCGACCTGATCATGTTCACCATGCCCGATGAACTGCAGGCCGAAACCTATAAGAAATACGTCCACGACAACATCAAGCCGGGCGCAGCCATCGCGTTTGCCCACGGCCTGAACGTGCATTTCGGCCTGATCGAGCCGAAAGAAGGCGTCGATGTCATCATGATGGCCCCCAAAGGCCCCGGCCACACCGTTCGCGGCGAATACACCAAAGGCGGCGGCGTGCCCTGCCTTGTGGCCGTCGACAAGGATGAAACCGGCAAGGCGCTGGAAATCGGCCTGTCCTACTGCTCGGCCATCGGTGGCGGCCGTTCGGGCATCATCGAAACCAACTTCCGCGAGGAATGCGAAACCGACCTGTTCGGCGAGCAGGCCGTTCTGTGCGGCGGTCTGGTCGAACTGATCCGCTGCGGTTTCGAAACTCTGGTCGAAGCCGGTTACGCACCCGAGATGGCCTATTTCGAGTGTCTGCACGAGGTGAAACTGATCGTCGACCTGATCTATGAAGGCGGCATTGCCAACATGGATTACTCGATCTCGAACACGGCTGAGTACGGCCAGTACGTCACCGGCCCGCGCATCCTGAAGTATGACGAGACCAAAGCGCGTATGAAAGAGGTTCTGAACGACATCCAGCAGGGTAAATTCGTTCGTGACTTCATGCTGGAAAACGCCGTGGGCCAGCCGACCATCAAAGCGTCGCGCCGCGCCAATGACGAGCACATGATCGAGGAAACAGGTGCCAAGTTGCGCGCCATGATGCCCTGGATCTCGGCCGGCAAGATGGTCGACAAAGAAAAGAACTAAGTTCGGCGAATGCCAAGGTAAGGGCGGCCGATGCGGTCGCCCTTTTTCATTTGCACCCGGCTTGCTACCGGCTCATAACCCGCTGGCGGGATTGACCATTCCCACCAACCCACAGGACGCACAATGGTTCAGCAACCGACAAAACAGGATTGGAGCGGTGTTTTTACGCTGGGCCTGATTTGGGGCGCCACGTTCATGGTCGTCGCAATGGCACTGGAAGGTTACGGCCCGATAACCGTGGCAACCTCGCGGACAACGCTGGGGGCCGTGACCCTGTTGGCGCTGATGTGGGCGACGGGTCGCAAAATGCCGGTTCTGACGCCCGCCTTGGGCACATCGGTTGTCCTGATCGGCGTTCTGTCCACCGCCGTACCCTTCATGCTGCTCAGTTGGGGCCAGCAATTCGTACCTTCCGCCTTTGCCGGATTGTCCATGGCGGCAATTCCTCTGATGGTGCTGCCGCTGGCGCATTTCTTCTCGGACGAGCCACTGAACCTGCGCCGTCTTCTTGGTGTATGCCTTGGGTTTTCAGGAGCGCTGGTTTTGATCGGACCCGGCCTTGCGCAACTGGGACAGGGGGCCGAGCCGCTGGCGCAACTGGCCTGCATCACGGCGGCGTTGTGCTACGCCAGCTCTTCGGTCATGACCCGGCGCTGCCCGCCGGTGGACCCTTTGGTGCTGGCGGCTTTGACGCTTGTGGTCGGTGCGGTGATCCTGCTTCCGATCATGCTGATGACCGAGGGCCTGCCAACGTGGCAGGGCCCCCGCCCCACGATTGCATTGATTGTTCTGGGATTGGTACCAACCGCCTTTGCCACCTTGTTGCGCGTGTCTGTCACCCGCAGCGCCGGATCGGTATTCCTGACGCTGGTGAACTATCAGGTTCCGATCTGGTCGATGATCTTCGGCGCATGGATCCTGTCCGAGGCCCTGCCCCTGCGCTTTTACATCGCCCTTGCCCTGATCCTGACCGGCATGGCCATCAGCCAGTGGTTCAGCTTGCGCAAGGCCCTGTTCGGCAGTTAACCTGCGGCGGCTTCGACCTCGGCCACGATGCTGTCGACGACCTGCGCCAGCAACCCGTCATCTTCGCATTCCGCCATCACGCGGATCAGCGGCTCAGTCCCCGATTTACGGATCAGCAACCGGCCCTGCCCATTCAGGCGCGCTTCGGCCTCGGCAATGGCGGCCTGCACGCTTTTGCTTTCCAGCGGAAGCCGCC
The DNA here is from genome assembly GCF_056541025.1 of Ruegeria sp. AK4. Classification (NCBI taxonomy): domain Bacteria; kingdom Pseudomonadati; phylum Pseudomonadota; class Alphaproteobacteria; order Rhodobacterales; family Roseobacteraceae; genus Ruegeria; species Ruegeria sp. AK4. The sequence goes on along the minus strand of NZ_JBQFXS010000001.1, from coordinate 400,303 downwards.
CGGCGCTGAAGCGCACGTTCTTCAGCAGCTGCGGCACGGTTTCGAATTGCATGGACAGTTCTGACGCCTTGCGTTCGGACAGGACCATCTCGGCCAGGAAATGCAGCCCGGCCATAAGCCCGTCCCCGGTTGTCGCATAGTCGCTCATCACGATGTGACCGGATTGTTCGCCGCCAAGGTTGAACCCGCCTTCGCGCATCCGCTCGACGACATAGCGGTCTCCGACGGCGGTGCGTTCCAACTGCAACCCGCGCGCACCAAGATGCCGTTCCAGCCCGAGATTGGACATGACCGTTGCAACAAGTGCCCCGCCCTTAAGCTGGCCCGATCTTGCCCAGGCGGTCGCCAGCAAGGCCATCAACTGATCGCCGTCAGCCACCTGCCCGGTTTCATCAATCACGACCACCCGGTCTGCATCACCGTCAAGGCAGATGCCAACATCCGCACCATGCGCAACCACGGTTTCGGCAGCCATCCGGGGTTTGGTCGAGCCGCAATTCTGGTTGATATTCTTACCGTTAGGCGCAACGCCAACGGGAATGACCTCGGCGCCCAATTCCCACAGAACCTCGGGCGCGGTGCGGTGCGCCGCGCCGTTGGCGCAATCGATCACCACCTTGAGACCGTCCAGCCGCAACTCGCGCGGCAGCGAGGATTTGACCCGCTCGCCATACCGGAACCGCGCATCGTCGACACGGCGCGCGCGTCCTATGTTTTGCGCCTGAGCGGGCTTGACCCCCTCTTCGATCAGCTTCTCGATCTCAGCCTCGGCCTGATCCGACAGTTTGAACCCATCGGGTCCAAAGAACTTGATCCCGTTATCTTCGGCCGGATTGTGACTGGCCGAGATCATCACGCCAAGGTCCGCCCGCATCGACCGAGTCATAAGCCCAACCGCCGGGGTCGGCACCGGCCCCAGCAACAGCACATTCATCCCGGTCGAGGTCAGCCCCGCCGTCAGAGCGTTCTCCAGCATATACCCGGACAGGCGCGTGTCCTTGCCGATCACCACACGGTGCACGCCGGTCGCGTCGCGGCGGAAATACCGCCCCACGGCAGCGCCGATGCGCAGGGCCATCTCGGCGGTCATCGGATGCGTGTTGGCCGTGCCCCGCACCCCGTCGGTTCCGAACAGCTTGCGCATATCTGTCACTCCGTGAAAATTTCTTGCGACCGGATTACCGGACAGCGGCCCACAGACGCAAGGCCTGAGCGGTTTCGGCAACGTCATGGACCCGGATGATCTGTACGCCCTGGGACAATCCGGCCAGCGCAACTGCGATTGATCCCGGCGCGCGGGCCGTTTTGCGCGGCTCCTGCCCGATCTGGCCGATGAACCCCTTGCGCGACACGCCCAGCAGGATCGGGCAGCCGAGGCCGTGAAACAGGCTGAGGTTACGCAGCAGGGTCAGGTTATGCGCCTCGGTCTTGCCAAAGCCGATGCCCGGATCAACCACGATCTGGTCTCGCTTCAGGCCCAGAGCTTCAAGGTGGGCAATTTGCGCTTCCAGAAAGTCGTATACATCCAGCAGAACGTCATCGTATTGCGGGTTGTCCTGCATCGTGGCCGGATCGCCCTGCATATGCATTACACAGACCGGCACGCCTTTCTGCGCGCAGTACGGGGCAAGGTCCGGATCGAAGGTGAAGCCCGAAACGTCGTTCACCAGACCGGCCCCTGCCTCGACCGCCGCTTGGGCAACGCTGGCCTTGCGCGTGTCGATTGAGATCAGCGCGTCCGTTCCCGCACGGATCGCTTTAATCAGCGGCTGAGTGCGGGCAATTTCTTCCGTATCGGGCACAAAATCAGCTCCGGGCCGGGTGGATTCCCCGCCGATATCCAGAATGCTGGCCCCATGCGCGACCATGTCCGACGCCGCAGCACAGGCGTTTTCGACCGAGTTATGCAGGCCGCCATCCGAAAAACTGTCAGGCGTCGCGTTGAGTATCCCCATGATCTGAGGCCGCGCCATGTCCGGCCCCGCGATGGGACTGCGCGGTCGGGTCAGACGGTCCAGGCTGGCCGCAGGAATGTCGGCAACCGCCACTATTTCGGGACCATCGCTTCGCGTCAGGGCCTCGGCATGCGTAAACCACAGGTCTTGCCCGGCCAGCGAGACGGCCCCCGCAGGGCGGGTCGGTCCGTGTTGAGCCAAAGGTCGATAATAAACGCTCACAATTGCGCCTGATCGACTGAAACCGCGCGCAGTGGTGTCTTGGGCGCCTGCGGCAACTCTCCGCCGATGACCAGCATCTCGCTGGCTTCAAAGGTCGCCGCGAACCACGCCGCAAGCGCCACCGCATCCGATGGCGCGGCCGAGGGGCCGTCCACCGCGTCCAGAACGATCTTGGACGGGGCCCAGACGCAGATCTGGCCGTTCTTCATCGCCCAGTCCAGCTCGGTCCGGGTCGAGACCACGACGCAGCGATGATCCCGCGCGGCCAGAACCCAGGCATTTTGTTCGATGGCCAGCAGATCGATCCGGCGCTGGGTCATGGCGTGGCCGGTCTGGGACACAGACAGATCAGACGCGCCGACACACAGAATCAAAGGGCGCTGCCGGTTTTCCAGCTGATCAATCCAGCCGGTCAGATTGTCCGAGTCTATCGCTTCGTTCGACAGGTAGACCAGCCGGGGATGCGGGCGTTCCTCTTCTACAATGCCATGGTTATGCGTATCGCGCCCACGGACGATTTCAACACCCAGCGCGCCCGGACCCCGATCCAGTTTTTCAATTCGAACAAAGGCCCTTACGGCCTGTGGCTCAAGCAAAATCCGCTCAGCTACACGTTCTGCCAACGTCTCGAGCAGGTTCAGGCGCTCGGCGGCAAGCTCATATGCAATCGCCTCGGTGACGCGGTCATAGGACAGGATGCGATCCACATCGTCCTCGATCCGGTCGGTCAGCGGACGCACTTCGACCACGATGTTAAAGCAGACCCGCTGCGTCGTTCCCCGTTCGGCCTGAAACGCGCCGATTTCAACTTCGACAATGTGATCGCGTAGCGAAATACGATCCAATGGACCTTGCGGCGATGTCGCCTCGGACCGTTCGGACGGGTGCGCAAAGGCAAGGCGGATTTCAGAACTCATGGGTCAGGCCTTTTCGGGCTTGTTGAAAAGTGCGCCTACTTTAGGCGTGTCGAGCGCCTATAGCATTCTAACATGCGCCATTCCAACCGCCGAATGCGGCGTCAGATTACGCGAAACCAACTCATCATGCCCGATGCGGCATGCCCCAGCATATGGCAATGCAACAGCCAGTTGCCCGGGTTGTCGGCCACCAGCGCGATTTGCCGTGTCTGGCCGCGCTCGACAAGAACTGTATCGCGCCACGGCCCCAAAGAGCCATCTTCAAGGATCAGCCGGAAGTGGTGACCATGCAGGTGCATCGCATGCGGGAACGCGGTTTCGTTGACGAACGCGATCCGGTGCTGACTGCCCTGCGCGGTATCCAGAAACGGGTCTTGCGGACGTTCGGCGTATCCGTTCAAGGCCCAGAAACGGCCCAGCTGCGCAAGTTCTCGCCCGGACAGTTCAGTGTCACCAAGCCGAGCGCTTTCCAGCCAGCGCATCGCGCCGCCCTGCAGATCCATCCGGTGCAGGGGTGTGGACTGGATATCCTTGATGTCCGGCAATGGATTGGGCGGCAAAGCCGATATACCTGCGCGGCGCGCCCGCGACGCTTCGCCGGTTACGTCAAATCTCGCCAGACCAAAGGCGCCATCCCGTTCCGCGCTCAACAGACTGGCGGTATCGCCGAAAAAACCGGTCACATCGACAATCAGGTCCGCGCGTTGTGCCGGTGCCAGGGGAAAGGTTTCCGGGATCGCCAGAGGCGTTTCCAAGGACATGCCATCCAGCGCGACGATCCACCCCTCCAACCCGCCCAAACCCAGATCGTAAATCCGGGCATTGGACGCGTTGATCAGGCGCAGTCTGAGACGCTCGTTGCCTTTCACGGCAAACACGGGATCAAACGTGCCGTTGACCGTCACGATATTGCCAAGGCGTCCGGCGTGGCTGAGATCGTGCCCGTTGTCAAAATCTTCGGTGATCTGCGCGGTTTCGGGGTCCAGCCGCCAGTCGTCCAGCATCAGCACCAGATCCTGATCGATGTCGGGCTGGGTCGCCTCTTCCACGATCAGCGGCCCGTAAAGCCCGCGCGCCACCTGCTCGACCGACTGGTTATGCGCGTGATACCAGTAGGTTCCGGCATCGGGGGCGACAAAGTCATAGTCAAAGCTTTCCCCCGGCAGCACGGCGTCCTGCGTCAGCCCCGGAACCCCGTCCATCGCATTGTCGATGCGAATGCCGTGCCAGTGAACGGAAGTGGCCTGCGGCAGATTGTTAACCAACCGCCGTACAAGACGGTCGCCTTGCCTGACTCGCAGCGGCACGCCCGGAACCGAACCGCCATAACTCCAAAGTTTCGTTTCGGGATAACCCTCGGGCGCAAGGCGCTGCGCCGCCTCTTGGGCCTTAAGGGCCGGGTAATCCGCTTTGGACACGCGTGGCAAAAGCGCCAGGGCGGCTGCGGATTGAAGCATTTGTCGGCGGTTGAAATACATTGGGGGCCTCCTGGCCCCCAATATAGCCTGCATGAAACCCCGCGCCATCAGCCTTCCAGCGCGGGTGCGTCAATCAGTTGCTCGCCGTCCGATAGTTGTGACGGTAGAAAATATGCACGCCGATCTTCGCGGTCTGCTTGTAAACGCGCGCCCAGGACGGACGAACCGCCGTGGTGTGATAGTGGGTCGCCCCTTCGGTCAGTTTGTTGGCGGTGCCGTCTATTGCGGCACGCGCCACTTTCGAAACCCGCTCGTAGGCTTTCTTTTCGTGGATCACTTCCTTGCGGCCATCGCATGTATACGTGAACTGGCACTGGTATTTCTTACCGGTTCCCTGACGGATCACGCCGCACAGCGAATTCGGAAAGCGACCGCTTTCGACCCGGTTCAAGATAACTTCGGCCACCGCAAACTGACCGCGGACGCTTTCGCCCCGCGCTTCAAAGTACAGGGCCTCGGCCAGACATTTCCAGTTTTCGTCGCCCGACGGCGCTGGCTGCTGGTCAAGCCAGTCCTTGGAATAGGACACTTCGACCGGCTCTGCCGCGCGACGCGGCTGGAACAGTTTCAGATAGTCCCGAAAGCTTTGCCCCGGCAATTCGTTGCGGGCCACAAGCTCTTGCTTGGATTTGGTGGTGGCTTCCTTCTCGGCGAAGGACGCACTCGGCAGCACGGTTGCTGCCAGCACGGCAACAGCCATTATATAACGTAGCATCAGATAACCTCGCACAGGCACTTCACGCGCCATACCCTCCCCCGGCGGGCGCGACGAGGCATTTAACCCAGACAGATGCAAACGTCCAGAACTACGCAAAAAGCAAGTGGAAAATCGCCCGTGGGAAGATTTAGTTTCACCACAAGGTTGCCTGAAACCCACTAATCCTTGGGGAAATACCGGGTGTCAACCCCCAAGTCTGGACGAAATCGCCAGTTGAGCGGAAGCCAGCCGAGCAACAGGTACCCGGAAGGGTGAGCATGACACATAGTCAAAGCCCAGATCGCGGCAAATGGCGATTGATTCGGGGTTTCCGCCATGTTCGCCGCAGACCGAAAGGGTCACGTCGGCCTTCGCGGCGCGCCCGCGTTCGGCGCCAAGTTTCAGCAACTCCCCCACTCCGTCGGGGTCCAGAACGTGAAACGGGTCCTCGGTAAAGACCCCCTGACGGACGTACGCGGACATGAACCGCCCCGCATCGTCGCGCGACAGGCCATAGGTCATCTGGGTCAAGTCGTTGGTCCCAAAGCTGAGAAACGAGGTGTTGGGCGCGATCTCTTCCGCACGCAGGCAGGCGCGCGGCGTTTCGACCATCACGCCCAGCCGGTATTCGAACTCCTGCCCCTGTTCGGCCGCAACTGCTGCAGCAACCGAGTCGATGCGGGATTTGACCAGTTCCACCTCGCGTTTGGCCGAGACCAGAGGGATCATGACTTCGGGCACAACCGGCGCGCCGTTCTTGCTGGCCTCAAGCGTGGCCTCGAAGATCGCGCGCGCTTGCATGTCATAGATCTCGGGCACCGTGACCCCCAACCGAACGCCGCGCAGGCCCAGCATCGGGTTGTATTCGGTCATCGCAGCGACTCGGCGCTCCACATCCGACACCGGCAGGTCCAGCGCCTCGGCCAGTTCGCGCTGACCGCTTCGGGTGGTCGGCAGGAACTCGTGCAGCGGCGGGTCAAACAGGCGGATACAGACCGGCTGCCCTTCCATGATCCGGAACAATTGCACGAAATCCTCGCGCTGCATGGGCAGCAAACGTTCCAGCACCGCCGCGCGGCCTGATGGGGTTTGGGCGAAAATCATCTCGCGCATGACGATCAGCCGACCGGGATCAAAGAACATATGCTCCGTCCGGCACAGGCCGATGCCTTGCGCCTCGAAGTTTCGGGCGGTCTGCGCATCGGCGGGCGTATCGGCATTGGCGCGGATTTCGATGTCGCGCTCGGCATCGGCCCAGGCCATCAGCGTCTGAAAGCAATCGTCCAGCGCCGCTTCCAGCATCGCCGGCTGCCCTGCCAGCACCTGACCGGAACTGCCATCGATCGTCAGCACGTCCCCGGTCTTGAACACCCGCCCATCCGGCGCGGTCAGCAGCTTTTTCTTGGTCTGAAACCGCATCTCGGACGCGCCGACAATGCATGGCAGGCCAAGCCCCCGGCCAATCACCGCGGCATGGCTTGTCATCCCGCCCTTTTCGGTCAGAACGGCGACGGCGGCATGCATCCCGCGCACATCTTCCGGTGCCGTCTCGCGCCGGACCAGTACGCAGGCTTCGCCCCGCGCCGCGCTGGCCTGAGCCTCGGCAGCGGTGAACACGATCTTGCCGGTCGAGGCCCCCGGGCTTGCGCCAATACCGGTGGTCAGCACATCACGTTCAGCTTCGGGGTGAACCTGACGGTGCAACAGCTCGTTCAGAGCATGCGGGTCGACGCGCATCACCGCCTCTTGCGGCGGAATAATCCCGTCCTCGGCCAGCCGAACCGCTATTTTCATCGCCGCTCGTGCGCTGCGCTGGACCCGGACTCCGTCCAGAATATGCACCCGGCCGTTTTCGATGACGAATTCGACCTGCATTTCTTCCCGCAGCTTCCGCCGCATCAGCGCGGCATGCGCTTTGAGGTCGGCAAATGCGTCGGGCGCCACTTCTTCAAGCGAACATCCGCGGGGGTCTTTTTCCAGAAACATCGCAGCCGCACCCGCGCCAAGGGCATCGCGGCCCTGGCTTTGGCTCAGGTACCGGCCCGTGATCTGCGATTCACCAGTCGACGAATCCACCAGTTGCAGCACGCCCGATCCGCATTCGCCCTGCCCGACGCCGGGGATCATCTCTTGTATGACCAGCCCCAGCCCCGCGTCTGCAGGGGCTCCTTTAGCCTGACGCAACAACCGGGCCGAGGTGCCATCCCATGCCCGAGCCATCGACCGCAGAACTCCGGCAAGCTGTTCGCCCCGGTCCTGAGGGAACACCTCGTCAGCCTCATCCTCATAGGCCCGCAGGGATTGCCGCAACCCTTCCTGCCCATCGGCCTCGATATCGTCGAACACATCCGCGTCCAGCCGCGCCACGTGGATCGCGTAGCTCTGGACAAAGCGCAGATACAGCGCCGCTGCGGCCTCGGCCCCCATGGCATCGGACAGTTCCACATAGCGCGCATCGTTCATGCCGATGTTCAGAACCGCCCCCGGCCCGCCCCAGTCCGGGTCTTCGGAACTGGGCCGCACACATAGCAGGGCCGACGCGTCAAACTGTTCCAATATCGCCGCAAGATCAGGGATGTCCCCCTTGGCGATCTTCAGGACCGCATCGAAGGACAGCGCCACGGTGCGCGGCACGGGCATGTCCAGACGGACCAGCCGTTGCAGACATTTGGCCCGGCCACCATGGGTTTCGGTGGCAACGGGCGCTTTGGGCGTTATCAGCGTGGTATGAGGGTTATTCTGCACTGCGGCACCTTTTGGTTTCACCGCAGCATAGGCACCTGCGCCCTTCACGCAAGGGTGATCTGGGCGCGGTTCAGCCCGCGCCCGTGGCTTTAGCCTTCGATCCTGGTCAGATCGGCAACGCTGGAGCACACCTGACGGATCTGGCTCAGCAGGTTCAGACGGTTGCGGCGCAGGATGTCGTTGTCGGTATTGACCTGCACATCCTCAAAGAACGCATCCACCGGCCCGCGAAGCGCGGCCATTGCGGCCATGGCTGCCGGGAAATCCTCGACCTTTAGCGCCGGTGCGATCTTGTCCTGCGCCTGATCCAGCGCGTTGAACAGCGCCTTCTCACTATCCGTCTCGGCAAATTTCACATCCGCACCGTAGGAGTATTCCACCCCGTCCTTTTCCTCGGCCTGCGTCAGGATATTGTTGGCGCGTTTGAAACCCTGCACGAGGTTTTCCCCATCCTCGGTCGCAATCACCGCATTCAGCGCGCGGGCGCGTTTGACCAGCAGGATGAGGTCGTCATTCCCCTCCATCGCGATACAGGCGTCGATGACATCGTGGCGGATGCCCTCGTCACGGAGGAATACCTTGAGGCGGTCGTGGAAGAAGGAGAGGAGGTCAGTTTGCTTTTCCTCAAAACCATTCTCCGTCGTGGCAGACCAAGGCATGTAAGGCTTGTCAGCCCGAGCCCGCGCATCACTATTGAAAGAAGAGTACGGCCACCCGAATTCATCCTTGTAGATACCAACAACTTGATCCGCATCTGGCATTGCTTGCGTATTGACGGCTTCGTCTTGCGGTTGCCAGCTCAGGTTTTGGGGTTTCCAGCCATCAACGCGTGAAAACGCGAATTCGAATGCTGCAATCACATCCCGCTTGTCCGGATGCCCCTCGACATGTGCATGCATTTCTTGGATGTAAGCCAGTTCCGGTTCTTGTCCGATTTTGACAGCTTTGTTTATGGTTTCAGCAACCGAGAACTTCAGACCATTCTCCAAAACCAACCGAATAACCCCCAACGCCGCGCGTCGCAGCGCGAAGGGGTCTTTCGACCCGGTCGGCTTCTCATCAATCGCCCAGAACCCGGTCAGCGTATCCAGCTTATCGGCCAGCGCTACGGTCACCGAAAGCGGTGCGGTCGGCACGTCATCCGACGGCCCCAGAGGCGAGTAATGCTCTTGCGCCACGGCAGCCACGGCGGCGTCTTCACCTGCGGCTTCGATGTAATACCGCCCCATAAGCCCTTGAAGTTCAGGGAATTCATAGACCATATCGGAACTCAGATCGGCCTTGGCCAGACGCGCAGCTTTCTCGGCCTGATCGGCATCCGCGCCCGTCACCGGGGCCAGTTCGCGGGCCAGTGCGGCGATGCGGTCGATCCGCTCGGCCTGCGTGCCCAGCTTGTTGTGGAAGGTCACATTCGCCAACGCGCGGGTCCATTGGGCGATGTCCGATTTGGCGACGCGCAGGTCGTTCTCCCAGAAGAATTTTGCGTCGGCCAGACGCGCTGAAAGCACCTTCTGGTTCCCCGCCAGAATGGTCGCGCCGTTGTCGGCGGTTTCGCGGTTGGCGACGGTAATGAAGCGTTCGATCCGACCGGTCTTGGGGCTCTTCACGGAAAAGAACTTCTGATGCTCTTTCATCGAGGTCTGCAGAACCTCGGGCGGCAGTTCCAGAAACCCTTCGTCGAACTGTCCCATCAGGACCACGGGCCATTCGACCAGACCGGCGACCTCGGCCAGCAGGCCCTTGTCTTCGACCACTTCCAGACCGGCAGCAAAGGCGAGGTTCTGGGCGTCGTTCCAGATATGCTCGGCGCGTTCCTCGGGCGACAGAACGACAAAGGCGCGTTTCAGGTTCGCCGCGTAATCGTCGAAAGACGTTACAGAAAAGCGGTTCGGGGCCATGAAACGGTGGCCCTCGGTCGTGTCGCCGGATGTGATGCCTTCGACCTCAAGCGGTACGACCTGAGCGCCCGCCTCATCGCTGAGGATGCACAGGATCGAATGCAGAGGCCGCACCCAGCGCATCGAGCCGGCACCCCAACGCATCGATTTGGGCCATGGGAAGTTGCGGATCGTGGATTCCAGCACTTCGGCCACGATCTCGGCTGCCGGGCGGCCCGGTTTTTCGATGGTCGCAAAGTAGACCGCGCCTTTGGGGGTCTCGCGTTCCTCTAGCTGGTCACGGGTCAGGCCCGCGCCGCGCAGGAAGCCTTCGATGGCTTTGTCCGGCGCGCCGACCTTGGGGCCCTTGCGTTCTTCGCGGATCGTGGGGCTTTCCGCCAGCAGGCCCTCGACCGCCAATGTCAGGCGGCGCGGCGTGGTCAGGGCGGCGGCCCCGGCATATGTCAGACCGCCCTCGACCAGTCCATCGGTGATCCGCTTTTTCAGGTCTTCGCCGGCGCGGGTCTGCATGCGCGCGGGGATTTCCTCGGAAAACAGTTCGATCAGCAGGTCGGGCATTTTCGGTCCTTAGAAATTAACGATCGTCTGAATGACGATGGCATTGGCGATATCCACAAAGAATGCGGATACAAGGGGCAGCACGATAAAGGCAATAGGCGATGGGCCATATCGCTTGGTCACGGCGGTCATATTGGCAATCGCGGTGGGGGTTGCGCCCAAAGCGAAACCTCCGAACCCGGCGGCGAGAACGGCGGCGCGGTAATTGCTGCCCATGACCGGAAACAGAACCCAGATCACGAAAGCGACGGCAAACAGGGTCTGAGCGGACATGATGACGACAATCGCCAGACCCAGCTCGGCAATGGTCCAAAGCTGCAAACTCATCAGCGACATCGCCAGAAACGCACCCAGCGAGAATTCCGAGATCAGCGCCAGCGTCGGGGTCCGCGCCACAGGCCGTGCGCTTGGGGCCAGAACGTCGCGGAGGTTGGCAATCAAGATCCCCATGATCAGGCAAGGCACAAACAAAGGAAGTTTGAGACCCGCTTCGTCGATCACCTGCCACAGCATGTAACCCAACAGCATCGCGATGTTCAGATACAGCAGCACCCGCATGATTGTCAGGTGATCGATCCTGGTCGCGCTTTCATCACCCTGATCCGGCACCCCAACAGTGTGTTCTTCCTCGGGGCGTGCGGGTGACAATCCGCGCCCTTCGACCAGATACCGGGCCACCGGGCCACCGACCAGCGCGGCCAATACCAGCCCGAGCGTGGCAACCGCGACGCCCAATTCTGTCGCGCTTGCAAGGCCGGTCACCTCGGCCACTTCGGGTGCCCAGGCGATTGCCGTCCCGTGCCCGCCGATCAAAGCTGCCGAGCCAAACAGAACGCCCGACTGCGCAGGGTATCCGAATAGCGACGCCCCAAAGGCGCCGATTACGTTTTGGGCAACGATTGTGATCAAAGTCAAAATCAAAAGCAGGAACAACGGCTTGCCGCCGGAAATCAAATCTGAAAACCGCGCATTCAGACCGATGCCCGCGAAAAACACAACCAGCAGAAAGTCCCGCGCAGCCAAGCCGAAAGACAGCTCAAGATCGAACAACAGATACAGCAGCAGTACCACCAACGAGGCCAACAGGCCCCCGGTCACGGGTTCGGGGATGTTGAACTGCCGCAATGCGGGAACCCGAGCATTGATTTCGGCCCCCGCCAGATAGACGGCAAACCCAAGGGTCACGGTCAGAAAGTCATCAATCTGTATCGCATCAGCCATGGGTGATCCTCAGCTATCCGGGCGCGGCGGACATTCTTCGCCAACCACGGTGCCGTCATAGGCCTTTTCACCGCAATTGTTCAGCACATGCCAGATGAAGCCCTGACCATCCTGAGTCACGGCCACGATCCGGTCCACGCCGTAATGAACGTTTTTCACGCCGATAAACGCCTCGGCCTGCCCCGATTTCAAAGCGTCGGCCAGCGCTTCGGCGTCGTAACAGTCAAACCACCCCGGCGCGGTCAGGGGGGTTGCGTCCTCGGCCGGGCTATAGGTTGCCCGCAACTCCTCGGGCGTCAGGTCGGTTTCGAAACAGGCGCGATACCGGATCGGAGAGCTGTCGGCATCAATCGCCTGAAACGCGGTATAGCTGATGGGCTCCGAAGTCTCGGCCCCTTGGGCCAGCAAAACAACGTCCTGCCCGGGGCGCGGTTCGACCGTGTAGTAATAGCCGTAGACCTGCAGGTAGTACATGCCCGCGCCCGCCAGAACGGCGGACAGGATCAGGATGATCGCTAGAAACTTTCCGGTCATACTTTGGCTTATCCTTTTACGCGGGCTCTTTTAAGTTGCTCAAAAATAGGACAGGTTTTGCAACAGAACAGTGTGGATCAAGGAACACCGGATGGAATCGACCCTTGCTGTCGGGTTTTTCGGCGCACTTTTTGCGATCATGAACCCCGTGACCAACCTGCCGGTTTTCCTGAGCGTCACAGACGGCCTGCCAGCGACGGAACAGAAGAAAATTGCGGTGAAAACGGCGGTCTACTGTCTGATCCTTGGGGCGGCCTTTGCTGCGGTGGGCACTCAGACACTGGGGCTGTTCGGCATCACCGTGGATCACCTGCGCGTGGCGGGTGGTCTGGTTGTCATGATGATCGGGCTGAACATGCTGAACGGAAACGAAAGCACCTCGCACCACGGGACCGAAGGGGAAAAGCAGTCTTACCCTGAACCGGACACCGTGGCGTTCTACCCGCTGGCGTTTCCGATCCTTGTCGGCCCCGGCACAATTACAACGCTGATCCTGTATGCCCATCACATCACCAAACCCGTAGATGCCCTTGCTTTTTCGGGCGTCTTTCTTGGCGTGGTTGCCCTTTTGCTGATCACCTTCTGGAATGCCGCCTGGCTGGCCGAGCGTTTGTCGGGCACCGCTCGTGTCATCATGAGCCGCTTCATGGGCATGATCCTGTCGGCCATCGCCATAAGCATGATCGCCAGCGGCCTGAAAGCGTTGCTGCCGGGTTTGGCGTAACTGCCCATCAGGCCGAATGCCCGGCCGCCTCGGTCTGAACGAACGCATCCGCGCATTGCTTGGCCAGCGCCCGCACCCGCCCGATATAGGCCTGGCGTTCCGTCACCGAGATCACACCGCGTGCGTCCAGCAGGTTGAAGACGTGGCTGGCCTTGATGCACTGATCATAAGCGGGATGCGCCATGATGATGCGTTTGCCGGTTTTCGGGTCGTCATGCTCCTGCGCCAGAATGGCGGCGCATTCAGCCTCCGCCTCTTCAAAATGGCGCAGCAGAACTTCGGTATTGGCCACGTCGAAGTTCCAGCGGGCGTATTCCTCTTCGGTCTGCTTGAAGATATCGCCATAGGTCAGCGGGCTGGGCGATTGCGGATCGTTGAAGGGCATGTCCATCACGTGATCGATGCCCAGCACATACATCGCCAGACGTTCCAGACCATAGGTCAACTCACCCGACACAGGCGCGCAGTCATGGCCGCCGACCTGCTGGAAATAGGTGAACTGGCTGACTTCCATGCCGTCGCACCAGACCTCCCATCCCAGACCCCATGCGCCCAGCGTCGGACTTTCCCAGTCATCCTCGACAAAGCGGATGTCGTGCAGGTCCATGTCGATGCCGATGGCCTCGAGGCTGCCCAGATAAAGCTCTTGCAAATCCGGCGGGCTGGGTTTGATCAGCACCTGATACTGGTAATAGTGCTGCAACCGGTTCGGGTTCTCGCCATAGCGCCCGTCGGTCGGGCGGCGCGAGGGCTGCACATAGGCCGCCGCCCAGGCCTTGCCCCCCAACGCGCGCAAGGTGGTCGCCGGGTGGAACGTCCCGGCGCCAACCTCCATATCATAAGGCTGAAGGATCGCGCAGCCTTTGGACGCCCAATAGGTCTGAAGCCGCAGGATAATCTCCTGAAAAGAACGAGGTGCGCTGGAGTGTTCGGTCATGACATTCCCTTTGGGCGCAATAGCACCCGGTTCCGGTCGGTTTTGCCCTTCCTATGCAAGGGGCCAGGGGGCGTCAACGGGCCAATGGCCCGATGCTGTATCTGCGCGGCCACACCCAGAATTCCCCGCATTCATGGCATGGCAATCGGGGTCAGAATTCGCGTAATCTGCGCCAAAGCACCACTGGCGCATAAAACGGGCAGAAAATGACACGCGTATTAACGGTTATTCTATTGTTTTTCACCTTCGGCCTTCAGGCTGCAAACGCTCAGCAGGATCAGGGCGTCTGGGTTCAGGTCGAGGCGCGCCCGACCCTGAGCCAGGCACAAGACCGCGCACAGGCCTATGCCAACGCGCTGCCGGATGTGAACGGGTTCCGCCTGAACAGCGGCTGGTACGCCATCGTGATCGGCCCCTACCTGCGCAGCGATGCCGAACAGGTGCTGCGTGTCTACCGGGCCGAGGGCGAGATTCCCGCCGACAGCTTCATCGCCTTTTCCAACACGCTGGGTCAGCAGTTCTGGCCGGTTGGCGCGAACCTTCTGAACCGGGGCGTCATTGCCCCGCCGGTCGAGCCAGAGTCGCAGCCGGAGCCTGCGCAAACCGCCGTCGCGCCGCAAAACGCCGATGAAACACGCCCACAGGCCCTGCAAAGCGAACGTCTGCTGACCGCGCAAGAGCGCAGGGACCTGCAGACAGCGCTGCAAGCGGCCGGGTTTTACAATTCGACCATCGACGGCGCATTTGGTCAGGGCACGCGCCGTTCCATGGGCGACTGGCAGCGGTTCAACGGATTTGAAGCCACCGGCGTTCTGACAACATCACAGCGCAGGGCGCTGATGGACGAGTACAACGCCCCGCTGATCAGTGTCGGCATGGCGCGGCACATCGATGACAAGGCCGGGATTTCGCTGGACCTGCCATTGGGGGTTGTTGCCTTTGACCGGTACGAGGCACCGTTTGCCCATTTCGAAGCCTCGTCTGACCTTGAGGCACAGGCTTTGCTGATCAGTCAGGACGGTGACAAATCCAGCCTGCGCGCGCTGTACGAAGTGATGCAATCGCTGGAAATCGTACCGCTCGACGGCCCGCGCGAGCTGCGCGGGGATCGGTTCACGCTCGAGGGGCGCGGCAACGGGGTCGTGTCTTACACGCAGGCCGCGCTGAAGGACGGCAAAATCAAAGGCTTCACGATTATCTGGCCCGAAGGGGACGAGGCGCGGCGTGCGCGGGTTCTGGCAGCGATGAAGGCCAGCTTTTTGACCACCGACGCTGTTCTGGACGCTGCCGCCGGAGCGGATGCCGAGCAGCGGATCGATCTGGTCTCGGGCCTGCAGATACGCAAACCGCGCCTGTCCCGGTCCGGGTTCTTTGCAGATGCCCAAGGCACCGTGCTGACGGTCGCCGAGGCCGCCGACAGTTGCAGCCGGATCACGCTGGAGGGCGATCAGGAGGTTCAGGTGGTCTGGACCGACGCAGACCTTGGTATCTCGGTCCTGCGCCCAAGCCGGTCCCTCGCCCCCATCAACATCGCCGAATTCAGCGCCGACCAGCCCCGCATTCAGTCCGAGGTTGCCGTGTCTGGGTTCTCGTATCAGGGCGCACTGGGCGCGCCGACTTTGACATTTGGGCAGGTCGCGGACATCCGAGGCCTTAACGGTGAAACCGGGATCAAGCGTCTTGCGCTGAGCGCGCAACCTGGCGATGCCGGTGGTCCGGTATTTGATGGCAACGGCCACGTGATCGGCATGCTGCTGCCCGCCCCGTCCGAAGGCCGCACCCTGCCCGCCTCGGTCAGCCTAGCCGCAACCGTGGAACGGTTGACTGATGTTCTGGGCAAAGCGGGCGTGTCGGGCCAGTCGAGCCAGGAAACCGCGCAAATCTCACCCAACGAGCTGAGCCGCCGGGCCATCGGAATGACCGTGCTGGTTCACTGCTGGGACTAAGTAAGCATTAAAGCAATCCAGAAAGCGCCGCAGTCCCCTGCGGCGCTTTTCTTATGCGATATCCGGCGTCACGCGGATCAGTGTCGGCACCGGCGCGGCAAAGGCTGAGCACACGACCAACTGCATCTCGTCCAAACTGGTGGGGGTCGCAGACAACGCCCCAAACGCCTCGGCCAGTTTGCAGAAATCGGGATTGCGGGCCACCACCGCGTTGGGCGCGATCTGGCTGCGCACCATGCTGTCCTCGATCTCTTTTAGCTTGCCGTTGTCCCACAGGATAATCGGCAAGGAGAGGCCCAGTTCGACCGCCGTTCCCAGCTCCTGCATCGTGTATTGAAACCCGTAATCCCCGGCGATCACCGCCGTTGGCTGCCCCTGCCGCGCTACCGCCCCGCCGATCCCGGCGGGTAAGGCGTAGCCCAGCGTGCCAAATCCCGTCGGGTGGTGCCAGTGATGGGGGTGGGCCATGTCCCAGACCTCTTTCGCGACATAGGCGAACTGGGTCATGTCGGAATAGATCATCGTTTTGGCGGGCAATGCGGCGCGCAAGGCATCGGCGACTTGGATGATCCCCGGGCGTTCGGCCTCGACCTCAGCGCGCCAGCGGGCGCGGGCCTCGGCAATCTCTTCGGGCGACCAGCCTGTGACGGGTTGGGTGTTTTTGACGGCGTCCGACAGGGCACGGTTAAAACCCTCGGCGTCAGCCTGCAATTTGACCGTGGCGCGGTGGTGATCCGACAACACCTCGGGGTCCAGATCGACGCGGACCAGATTGGCGGCATGACCCAGTTCTCGCCGCCACAGGTCAACTTCGCCCAGTTCCGCCCCGACGGCGACCACCAGATCAGCCGAGGCAATCACCTCGACGCTGCCCGGTCGCGGCAGCATTGACCCAAAATCCAAAGGATAGTTGGCTCCAACCAACCCGCGCCCCGCATAGGTGGTGAAACAGGCCGCGCCCAGCTGTGTCAGCAGGTCCCGCCACTGGTCGGACCGGCACCCGCCGCCGAGAATGAACAGCGGCCTGCGTGCCCGCGCCAGCAAAGACACAACAATCGACACATCCGGAGGCATAGCCGCCCGCATGGCCGAAGGCTTGGGCGGGGGCGCTTGTTCGGCAGCGGCCTCTAGCAGAGCAATTGGCACCTGAATGTGTTTGGGTCGCGGGCGGGACAGTTCGAATTCCTCAAACGCGCGCTCGATCAACCCGTAAGCTGCCTGCGCGCTGTTGGCCTGACAGGACCAGTCGGCCACGGTGTCCGCCGCTGCGCGCTGATCCTTCATCTGGTGCAACTGGCCCCGCTGGGCCTGCGCTTCGTCCAGACAAGAGGACAGAACCAGCATCGGGACCGAGTCGGAATAGGCCTGCCCCATCGGCGTCATCATGTTGCACAGGCCCGGCCCGGTGATCACATAGGCCACCCCCGGCTTCCCCGTCGCACGCGCGTAACCGTCGGCCATGAATCCGGCCCCCTGCTCGTGCCGGGCCAGAACATGCGTGATCCCGGCCTCTTCGATGCCGCGATACATCTCTTGGTTATGCACGCCGGGGGTACCAAAGATCACGTCGACCCCGCGATCCTTCAGCATGTGCGAGATCTGCGCGCCAAGGGGCTTTTGCATCAGCCTCTCCAGAATTGAACGGTGAAGATTGCGTAGACAGCCAGCAGTTCCAGACGCCCGACCAGCATGCCAATCGACAGCAGCCATTTGGCGGTGTCGCTCAGCCCGGCGAAGTTGCCCGCCGGGCCGATCTGGCTGCCAAGCCCCGGCCCCACATTGGCCAGCGCCGTCGCCGCGCCCGAAACAGAGGTGATGAAATCCAACCCCGTCAGCGCCAGCGCCCAGGACAGGATGCCCATCGACAGGACGAAGAACATGAAGAAACTCATGACCGAGGTCAAAACATCGCGCCCGACGGGCCGCCCGTCATAGAGCGGCATGAAGACGCCATGCGGCGATCTGATCCGGCTGAGCTGGGTTTTAATCGAAGCAAACAGCAGCTGATACCGGAACACCTTGATCGAACAGGCGGTCGAGCCCGCGCAGCCCCCAATCAGGCCGATCAGAAAGAAGATCATGACCGGAAAGCTGCCCCAGGTCATGTAATCGACGCTGGCATATCCGGTGCCCGAGATGATGGATGTGATGTTGAACAGCGATTGCCGGAAGGCTTGCTCCCAATGATGCGGAAAGACCGATGTCAGAAAGACCGACATCACGACGACGAGCACCAGAATGGTTGCAAGGAAGGCTCTGATCTGGCTGTCCTGCCACAGGGAACTGGTGTTGCCGTTGGCAAGCTGGACATAGCGCACGAACGGCAGCGCCGCGAGGATCATGAAGACCGACGCGGCATATTCCGCAGGGCCTGAAAACGTGCCGAACGAGTTGTCATAGTTGGAAAAGCCGCCCGTCGCGATTGTCGTCATCGAATGGACGATGGCATCGAAGAAGCCCATACCAAACCCGGCATAGACCAGGGCGCAAACCACTGTCAGGAAAACATAAATCAGGGATATCTGGCCCGCGATTTCCTGCGCGCGGGGCAGGATTTTCCCCATCGTCTCGAACCCTTCCGAGCGGAAGATCTGCATCCCGCCCACGCGCAGTTCGGGCAGGAACACCATCGCCACGACGATGATCCCGATACCGCCCAGCCATTGCAGAATGCCGCGCCACAGCAATAGACCCTGTGGCAGGCTATCGAGGCCAGAAATCACCGTCGAGCCGGTGGTGGTGAGACCCGACATCGCCTCGAAATACGCATCGACAAAGCGTAGCTCGGATTCACCTAACAAAAACGGAATCGCCCCGAACACCGGCAGGGCGACCCAAACGCCGGTTGTCAGCAAAAAGGTCTGCCGGATGGTCAGACCTTCGCCCACGCCGTTGGAACAGCTTAACGCCAGCACCGTTCCGGTCAGCACCGTAATGATGGCGCTTTCCAGAAAAACGTGCCACTCGTCCCGCCCTTCGAGCATGTCGGCGAGCATGGGCAACAGCATGGTCGCCCCAAGAATGGCGACCAGTAAGCCAATCACATATCCGACCGGGCGAAGATCCATCATGACGCGCAGCGTTGGCGCGCCATGGGGATCGTGTCAAGCAGATGATCTGCGATTATTCGTCGGCCTTGGCCTTGGAGGACGGCATCGCAGGCGGTTTGGACGGCGCACGGGTCCGGCGCGACTGCGGTTTGGGCGTGGCTTCGGTGGTATTCGCAGCCTTTGCCTCGACCGGTTTCGCCGCCGCGACCGGGGCCGTTTTGGCCTGTGCTGCGGGCTTAGGTGCGGTGGCGGTTTTCGCTGTCACGACAGGTTTCACGGCTGCAACGGCAGGCTTCGGGGCCGGAGCCTTGGCCGCAGCCGGTTTGGCAGCGGGCGCTTTGGCCACCGCAGGATTTGGTGCCGCTTTGGCCACCGCAGGCTTCGGCGCAGCAGTCTTGTCAGCCTTCACCGCCGGTTTTGACGGAGCCCTAGCCGGTGCGGCCTGTGCCTTAGCGGCAGCCGCCGGTTTGGCGGCGACGGGCTTTGGCGCAGCTTTGGTGGCAGGCTTCGCAGCGGGCGCTTTGGCAACAGGCTTGGCTGCGGGGGCTTTGGCGGCGGTACGCGGCTTTGCCGTGAACTCGGCAACAGGCTTGGGTTCCGCCTTGGCCGCAGCCGGTTTGGCGGCAGGTTTCCTTGCAGCAGGTGCAGCTTTGGCCGCCGACTTCGCGCGCTTGGCCGCCGGGGCCTTGGCCTTTGGCTTGGCGGCAGGCTTGGGTGCGGCGGGTTTCGCCACAGCGGGGGCCGGGCTTGCAGCCGCAGCATGCAGCGCCTGAACCGGCGCCATCGGCAGTTCGAACGCCGAACGGGCCATGATCTGCATGATCTTCATCTGGTTCACAATCGCATAACCAGCCACGCGGCAGACAGCAGCCTGAAGCTCCAGCGGTTGGGTAATCGGGTTCATCTACGTTCTCTCCTGTAATAACAACGCAGCACGGAAATTGAGTGAGTGGCGCCCTGCCCGCTCAAATCGCTTGAGCGGCGGATTTGGTGTTGCAGTCCAAGGCGTGGCACGTCTCGGGTTTCCTCAAAGGCGGCACGCCGTCTTTTGACGCAGGCGTGCAGCGGCTGCATTCCGGGCCACCCTAACCCAAAAAAATGCCACAGTGCAGCGATATCGCTGCATTGCGGCAAAAAGGCGCTTACGCTGCGGAAACGTGATGAATTTCTGACCGGTTAGCCCGCTTGTCAGCCGACGTGGAACAAGCTTGAAAACAGACGCGGGTCCAGACTGGGGGCCGCAAACGTCGGGCCCTCGGTCAGAATCGAAACGGCGTCGTGGCTGTGCAGGCTTTCCTGATGGCTCGCGATCACGCGGAAGTCTCCGACGTGGTGGTCAGCCAGCAGTTCGGCACAAAACAGGCGCGCGGCGTCCTCGACAAAGATCGGGTTGGCGGCGTTCAGTTCCGCAAAGGCCTGTTCATCCTCGCGCTTGACCATGACCTGCGTTTCGGTCGGCACAGCACGGCGGCAGAGGTCGATCAGGTCCTCGAACCACAGGCAGTCGGCATCGCAATCCACGACAACCGAAATCCGTGCCACCGAGCGCTGCGAATGCGGCGTTGCCAATTGTCCGCGTTGCGATCGCGCGTGCTCGCTCAGTTCCAGCGAACATGGGCAGGTCGAGGAATACACGTAATCCAGATGCATGATCTTCTGGCGCGTGCCGTTCTGTTCGATCAGTTCCAGCGCGATGTCATAGTATTGATACCCTTCCAGCCCCGACCGCAGGCTTTTGAGCTTAACCGGATAGGAAAAGCGCATCTGGATACGGGCATCAAAGCTGTCCAGATCGGTCTTGTAGTCGCTCAGCGCCGCTTCCATCACTTCAAAACTGAACGTGCGCTCGGCGTGTTTGTAGAAAGAGCGCATGATGCGGGACATGTTGATGCCCTTCTTTTCCGCCTCAAGGCTGACCGTTCCTGTGACCGAGGTTTCAAGCGTCAGATCCTCGCCTTCCTTGCGGTGAAACCGGATCGGCAGGCGGAAATTCGAGATCCCGACATGCTGGATCTGCTGCTTCGCGCCCCGGATCAGACTGGACGGGCCGTTCTGAAGGTCAGGCAACGTTGCGCGGTAGGTGGCATCGACCTGGAACCCTTCGGGGTAGTCGCGTGACATGGCCGGATAGTCCACCGGGGCCAAACCCGGCACAAGCCGCGCCAGGGCCGGGTCAAGCTGACTGATCTCGGATGTCGGGGCGGATTTTGCCCAACGCCGCAGAACGTGCAGGGCAGCGGCAGCTTCGTCACGGTCCGGGGTATCGTCAATGTCGCGCGGGTGAACGTTCATCGGATGGGGTTCCTCGATTGGTCGCCGGAATATATACGACTGCAGTTGTTTTTCCAGTCTTACCCAATACGCATGCACTAACACTCTGGATTGAAAATAATAGGGCAAAACCGTCATCTTACAACGGAATACGCCCTGCCTTGGCGGAAAGCCGGAATAAGCACAACGCGTTCTGCGGCTGGTGTCGCAATCAGAACAGCCCTGAAGCTGATGCCGGATAGCATGAGCCAAGCCGTGAAACGACGACTATGCGAAAGGGGCGCTGGCATGCAGACCATTCTCGACCTCGACCGATTTCCCATCGACCGCCCCGGCAGCCCGGAATGGCAGGCACTGGTCGAGCGATGCCGGGCGGAGCTTGCCGCGAACGGGATGTATAATCTGGACGGTCTCATGCGGCAGGACGTGGCAGCCGCCGCCGTTTCCGAGATGACCCCCCGTTTTGCAACCGAGGCGTTTCTGCACGAACGCCGCCACAACATCTATTTCAAGAAGCTTGATAATCTGCCCGACGACCACCCCGCCCTGCAGGAGTTTCACACCTCGAACCGGACGCTCTGCGCCGATCAGATCGATGGCTCTTCCCTGTTGCGCCTGTACGAATGGCCCGAATTCGCGCAGTTTCTGGCCGCGACCATGGGCAAGCCCGAGCTTCACGTCATGGATGACCCGCTGGCCCGTGTGAATGTCATGGCCTATCAGGACGGGCAGGCCCTGAACTGGCATTTCGACCGATCCGAGTTCACGACAACGCTGTTGCTACAGGCCCCCGATCAGGGTGGCGGCTTCGAATACCGGACCGATCTGCGCAGCGATGAGGACCCGAACTACGACGGCGTCGCCCGGTTTCTGAACGGCACGGATGGGGAAAGCAAGACTATCACGCTCAGCCCCGGAACATTGAATGTTTTCAAGGGCAAGAACACCGCACATCGGGTCACGCCTGTGGTCGGCGGCAAGCCGCGCGTGATTGCCGTATTCTCATATTATGAAAACCCCGGCGTCGCTTTTTCTGACTCTGAACGAATCGGATTTTACGGCCGGGCTTAGGCACTGCACCCCAAGGCGGCTTCACCGTCCCGGGGCGCTTTCTCTTATGTCTGGGACACGTCCAGCGCCTGCCGGATATCCGCCAGAAGGTCTTCGGCGTCTTCTAAACCAACCGACAGGCGGATCAGGCCGGGCGTGATACCCAGCTCGTCCTTCTGCGCGTCACTCAGGCGTTGGTGAGTCGTCGTGGCCGGATGCGTCGCGATGGATTTCGCGTCCCCGAGGTTGTTCGAGATCACCGGAATCGTCATCGCATTCAGAAACGCAAACGCCGCCTCTTTTCCGCCTTTGATGTCCAGCGACAGAACCGTGCCGCCCTTGCCGCCCAGCTGCGACTGAACAAGGTCGTTCTGCGCGTGCGTTTTAAGACCCGGATACAGAGTGCGGTCCAGCGCAGGATGCCCTTCCAGCGCCTCGGCGAGTGTCTGAGCGGTCTCGGCCTGCGCGTTAACGCGCAGGGCAATCGTTTCCAGACCTTTGAGCATGATCCACGCATTGAACGGGCTGAGCGCGCCGCCGGTGTGCTTCATGTAGGGTTCGACCGTTCCGCGAATGAACTCTTTGGTGCCGATGATCACTCCGCCGAGGGCACGACCCTGACCGTCGATATGCTTTGTTGCCGAATAGACCACGACATCCGCCCCCTGCTCGATCGCGCGTGAGAACACCGGGGTCGAAAACACGTTATCTACTACGACCAACGCGCCAACCGCATGGGCCAGTTCCGCAACTGCGGTAATATCGATCACCTCAAGCGTCGGGTTCGACATGGATTCGAAGAACACGGCCTTTGTATCCGGGCGGATGGCGGCCTGCCACTGCTCCAGATCGGTGCCATCGACGAACGTCACCTCAACCCCATAGCGGGACAGGATGTTTTCAAGAATATACAGGCAGGACCCGAACAGAGCCTTGGCCGAGACCACGTGATCCCCCGCCTTAAGCATTGAGGTCAGCGCGCCGTTGACTGCGGCCATGCCCGACGCGGCGGCAAAGGCATCCTCGCCCCCTTCCAGCATCGCGATGCGCTGTTCGAACATCGACACGGTGGGGTTGCCGTAACGGGCATAAATGAACTCGTCCGGGCCGCTTTCCAGAAACCGGGCCTCGGCCTGTTCGGCGTTGTCGTAGACGAAGCCCTGCGTCAGGAAAATCGCCTCGGACACCTCGTTATACTGGCTGCGGCGAATACCGCCATGCACGGCTTGGGTGCGTTTGTTCCAGGTCTCGCTCATGTCATTCCTTTCCGCCCCTGCTCGGGAGGCAAACAAAAAACCCCAGACGCGGCCAAGCGAAAGGGGTCTTTCATCCTGACCTTTTAGCGGTGTTGTTTAGCGTGGCCCGCAATCCGGTAACAAATCGCCACGTGGTGGGAAAGCGTTTACGCCGCACCCCGCCATTGGTCAAGTCCGGGCGGCGCATCGGTCACGCTTTCGTAACACTCGGACACGTCCCCCTTGCCGAATTTGTCTAAACCCTCATGATCGCCTGAACCTGAGGAGACGCCATGATCGACCTGTATTTCTGGCCCACGCCGAATGGCTGGAAAGTGTCCATCGCTTTGGAAGAGATGGAACTGCCATACACCACTCGCCTGATCAACATCGGAAAGGGCGAGCAGTTCGACCCCGAGTTCCTGAAAATCGCCCCCAACAACCGGATGCCCGCAATTGTCGATCCGGATGGCCCGGACGGCGCGCCGATCTCGGTCTTCGAAAGCGGCGCGATCCTGATGTACCTGGCTCGCAAGACCGGGCGGTTCTATGGCAAAACCGAGCGCGACCGGATCGCGGTCGAGGAATGGCTGATGTGGCAGATGGGCGGCGTCGGCCCAATGGCGGGTCAGGCGCATCACTTCTTGAAATACGCCCCGAAACTGGACCCGCCGCAAGACCTGCCCTACCCCAAAGACCGCTACCGGGCTGAGGTCGGGCGTCTTTATGGCGTGCTGGATCGGCGGCTGGCCGAAAACGAATACGTCGCGGGCGATTTCTATTCCATCGCCGACATGTCGATCTGGGGCTGGGCGAGCCTGTGGGAAGGACAACAGCAGGTGCTGGAGGACAAACCCCATTTTACCCGCTGGCTGGAAACGGTCAGCGCGCGTCCCGGGGTACAGGCCGGGCGTGCGTTACATGCAGAGTTGCGCGGGGATCACCGGGACAAGCAGGCGCAGGGGGTTTTGTTTAGGCGATAACGCGTTGTTGCATAGTCATTTCGCACTTACGCTCAACGCAGCGCCATCCAAGCTGTGAAATCCCCGTAATCGGCAAATTCAGACTTTCATCTGCAATCCCTAGACGGCACTCTCGCCCTACCGTTTTATCGAGGAGTGGGTTTTTTGAGGATTCTCTATTTTGCTTTGATCCCTTTGGCAGCACCTGTTTTTGCGGACACATTCGTCATACGCAGCGAACCCAGTTCAGCAATTGTCTATCTGGAAGGTTCCAAGGTCACCCGCAAAATAGCGGTCGATTTGCCTGCTGGCCAGCACACTGTCATTTTACCTGATCTGCCGAATTCAGTTGAGTTTCTGTTGCCGCAGATTTCGGTGACAAACGCGACCTTGGGTCCTGTCTCTGTCAGAGAAGACGCCCTTTCCCCTCTGCCCGACGCAGAGACCGACGCTGTTTCTGAAGCCCGCGCAAAGGTGAAACAGTATGAAGACGATCTGGCAAATCACCTCGACGCTCAGGCGCGCGTTATGGCGACGGCCGAAGGGGCGGAAACTCAGATCGAGTTTCTAGGGGCGCTGGCCCTGAACGAAGGCCTGAACCCCGATGCAGAAACTCTGGGACAAATCGCGGTCATGATCGCAGAACAAACCGAACGCGCACGGCAATCTGTTCTGGACGCGGAAAAGACCATCCGAGGCATGAACGAAACACGCGAAGAACTGGAAAAGAATGTCAAAGCCGCACAGGACGAACTGGCGGCATTATTGACGGCAGACGAGGGCCGGTATCAGGCAGCCGTCACCCTGTCGACAGACACTGCAGCGACCGCCGAACTGACCGTATCGTATTTCGCCGAGGCCGGATGGCAGCCGCAATATGATGTGTCCTTGAAAACATCCGCCCCCGCGCAACTGAATATCCGGCGCGGTGCCACGATTTATCAGAACAGCGGCGAGGATTGGACGGATATCGATCTACAACTGTCCACACTTTCACTGATCACGGATCTAAACCCGTCTAATCTATGGCCCAAAAAGCTTTCTTCCGTAGAACCCGCGCCACCTCCATCGCTGCAGCGCAAACAGGCGGCCTCATTGGCTGAGCCCATTGTCGAGGCACCGATTCTCTTCGAAGAAACCGCATCACCAGTCTACGATGGGCCAGGCATTACCTATGACGTACCGGCGCGGGTGACCGTAGCAAACGGCGTTGATGGTGCCCGCGTTGCCCTGGATACCGTGAGCTTTCCGGCAACCACATTTGCGCGGGCTGTCCCATTCCGGGATGAAACAGCATTTCTGATGGCGCGATTTGAAAACGCGACCCAGGAACCGTTCATTGA
Organism: Ruegeria sp. AK4; assembly: GCF_056541025.1. Classification (NCBI taxonomy): domain Bacteria; kingdom Pseudomonadati; phylum Pseudomonadota; class Alphaproteobacteria; order Rhodobacterales; family Roseobacteraceae; genus Ruegeria; species Ruegeria sp. AK4. The sequence goes on along the minus strand of NZ_JBQFXS010000001.1, from coordinate 374,560 downwards.
AGCGTATGAGGTCACGTTTTCTGTAGACAATCAGCTTGTCGGTGTCTCGGACATGGCAGAGATCGCGGCCGGAGATGAGGGGATTCTGGCCTTTGGTCCGATAGAAGACCTAAGGTTGGAACGGCAGGTTCTGAATCGCAACGAAGCCGATAGTGGTCTGATAAATCGCTCGAATGTCCGAGATGAAGAAATCAGGATTACAGTCAGAAATTTAGGGCGTGATACCTACAATCTGGAACTGCTCGACCGGGTTCCCTACAGCGAACAAGAGGAATTGACGATCACGTTTACGGCCGACCCGGAACCGGACGAGCAGGACTTTGACTTGATGAGAGGTATCATGAAATGGGACCTGGAAATGGCACCGGAGTCGGAATCTGTCATTTCGATTGATCAAAATATTCGTTGGCCTGAAACCAAGGTTCTTCGGTAGTCAAGAACCTACCCCTCCCCCCGCACCAGCACATCCAGCATCCCCGAGATATCCTCGATCTCTTCCGCGATCACGTGGATGACCGCGTCGGCCTTCTGCATCCGCCCCGTCACGCGCAGCAACCGCCCCGAAATCACCGCGCGGCGGAACTGCTCATAGATTTTGCGCCAGACCACGACGTTGACGATGCCGGTCTCATCCTCAAGCGTGACGAAGATCACCCCCTTGGCCGTCCCCGGCCTCTGCCGCAGGATCACCAGCCCGGCCACCGTCACCCGCGCGCCCTCGGGCGGATCATCCAGCCGGTTGGCGGGCAGACAGGCAGGCGGGTGTGGCCAGTCCCGGTTTGAAACTGCGGGGCAAACAGAGGCAACAAGCATGAGAACAAAAATAGAACAAACCGTAAGAAAGTCCAGAGGCGGCGCGATGAGTCGCAAATGAGGCTGGTCAGACCCCAATGCCTTGACTAAACACCATTTCGAACATCGCAAAAGGAAGACGCAAGCAATGGCAAAGATCACCTATGTCGAGCACGGCGGTACCGAACACACTGTCGAGGTCGCCAACGGACTGACCGTCATGGAAGGGGCCCGTGACAACAACATCCCCGGCATCGAAGCCGATTGCGGCGGCGCCTGCGCGTGTTCGACCTGCCACGTCTATGTCCACCCCGACTGGGTCGGGAAAATCCCGGCCAAGGACGACATGGAAGAAGACATGCTGGATTTCGCCTATGAGCCCGACCCCACCCGCTCGCGCCTGACCTGCCAGATCAAGGTCACGAATGAGCTGGAGGGGCTGGTCGTGCAGATGCCGGAAAAGCAGATCTGATGCCTGCAAGCGCGCCGCGCCTGCCCGCCCGCCTGTGGCAACGTTGGGCACGCGGCGCGGGGCTGGCGTTGGGTTTGTGGCTAGCGGGTAATTCAGCGACCCAAGCGGAGGACACGATCACCTCCGCGCGCTTTATCGAACCCACCACACGCTATGCGCATGGAGTATTGGGTGACGATATTGAATACGGCGCTCTGGAAATCACGGTAGACAACTCAGCACCGCCAAAAGCCATGTCTGGCAGTCGATTGATCAATCCAGTAGTCAAACGATCGGTCATAACAATACGTCTGTCCGAAGACCGTGTTTTTGAAGATCTAAAACCTCGCCGAGCAGATGTTGATCAAGACGGCACATTTGAGGTTATCGTTGTTGAGTCACAGCAGGATACTGGTGCCCAACTCGCGATCTACGATGCAAAAGGCAAAAAGATAGCCGCCACACCCCACATCGGCACGCGTAACCGCTGGCTCGCCCCCATTGGCGCTACCGACCTGGACGGCGACGGCAACATCGAAATCGCCTATATCGACCGCCCGCACCTAGCCAAAACCCTGCGCATCTGGCGCTTCGAAAACGGCAACCTGACCGAAATCGCCGCCCTCCCCGATCTGACCAACCACAAAATCGGCGAAGATTTCATCTCCGGCGGCCTGCGCACCTGCGGCGACACCCCCGAGATGATCCTCGTGAACGGCAACTGGACCCGCATCATCAGCGTTTCATTCCGAAACGGCTGGACCAAAACCGATCTCGGCCCGTTCAACGGCCCAGACAGCCTGACCAGCGCCCTGAGCTGCTGATCCGCACTTCATCTGTCCATAAATATCCTGGGGGTGAGGCCGCAGGCCGAGAGGGCAAAGCCCCCTGACCCGATCAGCCGATCAAAGCGCCCGCCAGCCGATATCGCGACGAAAAAACCCTTCGGGCCAGTCGACGCCATCCACCATCGCATAAGCCCGGTCGCGCGCATCCTGCAGCGTCGCGCCCCGCGCTGTCACGTTCAGAACCCGTCCCCCCGACGCCTGAACCTGACCGTCAGAGGCTTTGGTCCCGGCATGAAACACCATGTTGCTGCTGTCTTCAGGAATCCCCTCCAGCCCCCTGATAACAGAGCCTTTCTCGTACGACCCCGGATACCCTTGCGCCGCCATCACCACTGTCATGGCATGATCTTCCGCCCAGTTCACGCGCATTTCGCCCAAGCGCCCCTCGGCGGCGGCATGCATCAGGTCCATCGCCTGCGCGCCCAGGCGCATCATCAGCACCTGACATTCCGGATCGCCAAAACGGACATTGTATTCCACCAGCCTCGGCTGCCCGTCCTTGATCATGAGGCCGGCATAAAGAACGCCCTGAAATGGCATCCCCCGCCGTTTCATCTCGGCAATGGTCGGGCGCACGATTTCGTCCATCGCGCGGGCTTCAATCTCGGCGCTCAGCACCGGTGCCGGGGAATAGGCCCCCATGCCGCCAGTGTTCAGGCCGGTGTCGCCCTCTCCCACTCGCTTGTGGTCCTGCGCGGTGCCGACGGAAAGAATTTCCTCACCATCGCACAGCACGAAAAGCGAGGCTTCTTCGCCATCCATGAACTCTTCGATCACGACCTCGGCCCCGGCCCCACCAAACGCGCCGCCGAACATGTCATCAATCGCGTCCAAGGCGGTTTGCTCGTCCATTGCCACGATCACGCCCTTGCCTGCGGCCAGACCATCCGCCTTGACAACAATCGGCGCGCCCTGTTCGCGGATATAGGCCTTGGCCGGTTCCGCTTCGGTAAACCGTGCATAAGCAGCTGTCGGCGCGCCCGAAGCGTCACAGATTTCCTTGGTAAAGCTTTTCGACGCTTCCAGCCGCGCTGCGTCAGCCGAGGGGCCAAAGACCAGCACGCCCGCCTCGCGCAGCCGATCCGCCACGCCTGCGGCCAAGGGCGCTTCGGGGCCGACAATCACGAAATCAATCGCGTTTTCCTCGGCAAAGCTGACCACCGCCCCGCCGTTTTCGATATCCAGCGCCGCGCAGTCCGCGATCTGTGCAATCCCTGCATTTCCCGGCGCCACGATCAGACGGTCGCATTTGGGGTTCTGCATCACCGCCCAGGCCAGACTGTGCTCGCGCCCTCCGCTGCCGAGAATAAGGATGTTCATGGGGTCGTCTCCGATCTGCTTGGCCTCGCTTGCCGCGCGTTCTAAGCTGGCCGCGCATTTGACACAAGGCGCTGAAATGTCCGACCTGCTTGACGACCCGATCCGGGGCCAAAATACCCCTGAATACACTGTCTCGGACATCTCGGGCGAGGTGAAACGCACTTTGGAAGGCGCGTTCGGGCGAATCCGGGTGCGCGGCGAGGTCGGGCGCGTGTTCAAGGCGCGCTCGGGCCATCTGTATTACGACATCAAGGACGACCGGAATGTGCTGGCCTGCACCACGTGGAAAGGCCAGATTTCGGGCCTATCGGTGGTGCCGGAAGAAGGGCTCGAGGTCGTGGTCACCGGGCGCCTGACCGCCTTTGGCGCGCAGTCCAAATACAACCTGAATGTCGATGAGGTCGCCGTCGCCGGGCAAGGCGCGCTGATGGCATTGCTTGAAAAACGCAAGAAACAGCTTGAATCCGAGGGCCTGTTCGCGCCCGAGCGCAAGAAACCCCTGCCCTACCTGCCGCAGATTATCGGCGTGGTGACCTCGCCCTCGGGCGCGGTGATCCGCGATATCCTGCACCGCCTGCGCGACCGGTTTCCGCGCAAGGTGCTGATCTGGCCCGTTGCCGTCCAGGGCGCGAATTGCGCGCCTGAGGTGACACGCGCCATCGAAGGTTTCAACGCGCTGACACCGGGTGGTGCTATGCCGCGCCCGGACCTGATCATTGTGGCCCGAGGCGGTGGGTCCATCGAAGACCTCTGGGGGTTTAACGAAGAAAGTGTTGCCCGCGCAGCAGCGGCTTCAGCCATCCCCCTGATTTCAGCCGTCGGGCACGAGACGGACACGACCCTGATCGATTTCGTCTCGGACCGCCGCGCGCCGACGCCCACCGCCGCGGCGGAACTGGCGGTGCCGGTGCGGATGGAACTGCTGGCCTGGGCCGGCGAACAAGGCGCGCGCCTGTCCCGTGCCGCCGCCGACGCCGTACAACGCCGATCCCAGCGCCTGCGCGACCTGTCCCGCGCGCTGCCACGGCCGGACAGCTTGCTGGAAAGCCCGCGCCAACGGCTGGACCAGATCTCCGAACGTTTGCCGAATGCCCTGATCCGGGGGGTACAAAACCGCCGCGTCAAACTGCTGGATACATCCGCCCACCTGCGCCCGTCCACCCTGCGCGGACTGGTCGAAACGCGCCGGGACCGCTGGCGCAACCTGTCTTCGCGGCTGTCCCTGCGCCCGATTCAACGTGAATTGGATGCACGGCGCGAGGCTCTGTCGCGGCTGACCGACCGTCTGAACACCGCACAAACCTCGCGGCTGGACCGTCTGCGGCAACAGCTTGAGGCCACCGACCGCCTGCGCGAAACCCTCAGCTACAAGGCGACGCTGGACCGGGGCTATGCAGTCGTACGCGCCGAAGGAGAGGTCATTACCACCAAAGCCATGGCCGCCGGGCATCCGGTTCTGGAAATTGAATTCGCCGATGGCCGCCTGAAAACCGGCGCGTCGGGCAAGTCCCCACCCAGGAAATCCAAGCCCGACGCGCCCGATCAGGGCTCTTTGTTCTGAACCATGCTGACTGTCTGGGGCCGCAAAACCTCATCCAATGTTCAGGCGTTGATGTGGTGCATTGGCGAGCTTGGCCTCACGTACCGGCGCCTTGATCTGGGCCACAGGTTCGGCGGGCTCGACACCCACGCTTTCAAAGCCATGAACCCAAACCGAACGATCCCGGTTCTGCAGGACGGCGACAACCCGCCCCTGTGGGAGACCAGCTCGATCCTGCGCTATCTCGCCGCGCGATACGGCAGTGACACATTCTGGCCCGGCGATCCGATCCGGCGGGCCGAGGTCGATAAATGGGCCGAATGGGCAAAGCTGAACATCGCCATGGCCTTCACCGGGCCGGTCTTCTGGCGCGTCGTTCGAACTGCGCCGTCGCAGCGGGATGAATCCGCAATTCAAGACGCGCTTGTAACCCTTGAAAACAAAATGGAAATCGCGGATGACAAGCTTGTCCACAACAGGTTTCTGGCAGGCGACGACCTGACCCTAGCCGATATCCAACTGGGCCATGTCCTGTATCGCTACTACGATATCGACATCCGCCGCAGACCCCTTGGCAATCTGCGCAGGTACTACGACGCCCTGACCCAGCGCCTCGCTTACCAGAGGCACGTGATGATCAGCTACGACGAACTGCGGGTGACCTGAGCCTTCAAACCCCGACCTCAGGTCCAAGACAAACCATGTCCTGATCAATGTCTTCGACTTCATACAGTTCCTGCGCTTCCGGAGCACCATCGGGTCGGGCAACAAGCCCACCACCCGAGCGCGTGAATACCCAACACTGAGGGTCCAGCTGATCCTCGTAAACAAAGCAGATCATGTCTTCGCGCTGATACCAGACGCCTTCTTTGCAATTCCCATCCAGAAACGACCAGATAACACGACGGTTGGGCAGATAGCGTTCCACCCCATAGACCTGCCCGCCGAACTCATAAAACAGGGTCTTTCCCTGCGTGTATTCATCAAACTCCGACCCGGACAAAGGCGACTGCGCAGCGGCAGCCTGACCAACCAAAGCCAGGAGAATCAAAAGACGTCTGAACATGGCCTTACTCTGGCAGATACCGCAGCGCGTGACCATTCAAGCTTTCCCGCGCGGCCACGATGCCCCCACGTCACTGCTTGCATCCGTTTGCCCCCCGTTGCCAGACTGCCCGCATCAGGATGGGCATGGCATCGGAGCGGGATATGACGGTAGTTTTCTGGACAGCATTCGCCAGCGCTTTGGCTTACCTGCCAATGTCTGCCCGCCCGGCAAGCAGGTTGCGAACCGTGTTGAAAACGGTGTCTGTCGCGTTGCTGGCCGTGATCGCGCTGATGCAGGCCGCACCCTGGCTGCTGGTCGCCGCACTGGCGCTGTGCGCGGCCGGCGACGCGCTTTTGTCGCGCGAGACCGACAGCACCTTCATGGCCGGGATCGTTGCCTTCGCACTGGGGCATGTGGCCTATATCACCCTGTTCCTGAGCCAACCTGTCAGCAACTTTTCTCTGATCCTGAACCAGCCTGCCATGGTCTGGTCTCTGGTGATTCTCGGGATTGTCATGGCTACGTTGCTGGCCCCGCGCGCGGGGGATATTAAGGGGCCTGTGCTGGCCTATGTTCCGATTATCCTTGGCATGGGGATCACCGTCCTCGCCCTGCCCGAAACAGGCCTGTTGCGATGGGCGCTGCCTGCGGCCCTTGCGTTCATCGCGTCAGATCTGATCCTCGCGACCGAGAAGTTCCTGTTGCCCGCCGATCACCCTGCCCTGACCCTCACGCCTTACCTGATCTGGCCGCTATATTGGGGCGCACAGGCCGGTTTTCTGTTCGCCTTTTCGTGACCCTTTGCAACTGCCGCAAATCCGCATTAGGTGAGGGGACCACCTGCGGAGACCGAAAATGGCGTTTTTCTCAAAGCTCAAGGACAAGCTGTTCAAATCCTCATCGCGGCTCGAACAGGGGCTTGAAGCGATTGTCGAGGATGGGGGTGAGGAAACCGCTGCACCCGATCCGGTGATCCCCGAGCCCGAACCGGAACCGCAACCGGTTCCCGAGGTTCCCGAACCGGCCCCCGCCCCGCAACCGGTTGAAACGCCAACGCCTCTGCCCGCCGACCCCATTCCGGCCCCACCGCCGCCGGAAGTGCCGGAATCCAAGGGCCTGTTGGGCCGCCTGTTCAGCCGCAGCGAAACCCGTACCGAAATCCGGCGCACGCTGGATGACGATATGCTGGAGCAGCTCGAAGAGCTTCTGATCGCGTCGGATATGGGCGTCGACACCGCCCTGCGCGTCACCGCCAACATGGCCGAAGGGCGCTTTGGCCGCAAACTCTCGACCCGGGAAATCAAGCAACTGCTGGCGCAGGAAGTCGCCCGCGTGATGGAGCCTGTGGCCAATCCCATGCCGCTCTACCCCAAGCGCCCGCAGGTCGTGCTGGTCGTGGGCGTCAACGGCTCTGGTAAAACCACCACCATCGGCAAACTCGCCAGCCAGTTCAAAGCGGCAGGCAAAAAGGTCGTCATCGCCGCCGGAGATACCTTCCGTGCCGCTGCCGTCGAACAACTGCAGGTCTGGGGCGACCGCGCAGGCGTGCCGGTCCTGACCGCCCCCGAAGGGTCCGACCCTGCCTCGCTCGCGTTTGACGCCCTGACCAAAGCGCAGAACGATGGCGCTGACCTGCTGATGATCGACACAGCAGGCCGCCTGCAAAACCGCGCCGACCTGATGGAGGAACTGGCCAAAATCGTGCGCGTCATCCGCAAGGTCGACGAAACCGCTCCGCACAACACCCTGCTGGTGCTGGACGCCACGACTGGCCAGAACGCGCTGAGCCAGGTCGAAACCTTCCGCAACCTCGCCGATGTCTCGGGCCTTGTGATGACCAAACTCGACGGCACCGCAAAAGGCGGCGTGCTGGTGGCACTGGCCGACAAGTTCGGCCTGCCGATCCACGCCATCGGCGTCGGCGAGCAAATCGACGACCTCGCCCCCTTCGACCCCGAAGAATTCGCCGCCGCCCTCACCGGCCTGCAAAGCTGATCCGGACCTTCATCTGTCTGAAAATATCCTCCGGGGGTCCGGGGGTGGAAAACCCCCGGCCTCTCCACCCGCGAAAGACTTGAGTATTGAGTGACTGGCTGATCTCCCTCGAAGGCACTGAATCCGGTCACCACCTTGCCCTCGCCCTCGCACTGATGGCCGCCTTTCTGCACGCCGTTTTCGGCGCGTTGCAAAAGGGCCGGCACGACCCGTGGATGTCACGCGGGGCCATCGACGCCTGCTATTGCCTGATGGCAGCCCCCTTCGCGTTCTTCGTGGTCCCCTGGCCGGAACCCTATATGTGGCCCATCTTCGCCACCGTCTGGCTGATACATATCGGCTACAAAGTCCTGCAGGCCGCGGCATATACCAAGGGCTCATACACCGTGGTCTACCCGGTTGTACGCGGCACGGGCCCTCTGTTCACCGTCATCGGAGCCAACTTGCTGTTTGGTGAGACCTTCTCAGCCGTTCAATGGCTGGGGGTGGCGACCTTGATGGCAGGCATCTTCGGCCTCGCCGCCTATAACCTGCGGTACCTGGAAACCAACCGCGAGACACTGGGCATTGCCCTTGCGCTGGCACTGGCCACGGGCCTGTTCGTCGCGCTCTACACCACCTATGACGCCTACGGCATCCGCGCGACAGCCGACCCATTCACCTTCCTTGCATGGTTCTTCATGATCGACGGGGCAGCCATGCCCATCTATGCCGCCCTCAGATACCGCGCCATGATCCACCGCCCGGCGCTTGGCCCGCTTATGCTGCGCGGCCTTGCAGGCGGCATCATCGCACCCATGTCCTTCGGAGCCATCATGCTTGCCACCCGCCTCGACAAAGTTGGCGAGGCTGCGGTGCTGCGCGAAACCTCAACGGTTTTTGCCGCGCTGATCGGATGGCTGGTTCTGAAAGAAACCGTCGGCCCAAGGCGCATTGCCCTGATGGCATTGATTGCACTCGGCGCCGTAATAGTTGAAATGGGCGGGTAAGCAGCAGGACGCAGGCCATGACAGACAAAAAAGAGATCAACCCGTTTCTGAAACAGGCATTGGAACTGGGCCCGCCGCTGGCCTTTTTCCTCATCTATCTGCGCCTGCGCGATGACAGCTTTCTGATCGGCGGCACCGAGTATTCTGGCTTTATCGTCGCTACCATCATCTTCGTGCCTCTGATGCTGGGTGCGATGGGCGTGCTTTGGCTCCTGACCGGCAAGCTCAGCCGGATGCAGATTTTCACGGCGATCATGGTGATCTTCTTCGGCGGCCTGACCGCCTGGTTCAATGACGAGCGGTTCTTCAAGATGAAAACAACGCTTGTCTACGGCTTCTTCTCGGTCATCCTTGGCGTTGGGCTGCTACAGGGCAAATCCTATCTGGCCTATGTTCTGGACGAGATGCTGCCCATGCGCCACGAAGGTTGGATGATCCTGACCCGACGCTTGTGCGGCTGTTTCGCCGTTCTGGCGGTGGCCAACGAACTGGTCTGGCGCACGCTGTCCACCGATCTTTGGGTCAAGATCGAAACCTTCGGCTTTCCCATCGCCCTGATGGTGTTTCTGATGCTGCAGTTCAACCTGCTGCAGAGCTATATGGACGATCCCGACCATCAATAGGCCCGGCGCGGTGCACTTGCAGGGATCGGCCCAACCGGCGAAAACCTGACAAAATCCTTGGCTTAGCCCCCAAGCTGTGAAAGGTTAACTCACCACTCACAATTTACACCCGGAGACCCGTAACGTATGACGGCCTTCCCAAACAGCGGCTTTTTGTCCGACGCATCTGAAGGGCTGCGGGCAATGCTGTCTGCACAAGCATCCGAAATTTCACTGACCAAGGGGGAAACCCTGTTCGAACAGGGCGACGAAGGCGATGCGCTTTATGCCATTCTTGAAGGCACGCTCGAGGTTTCGTTTCTGGCCATGAGCGGCCGAAAACTGACCCTGACCCTGATGCGCCCCGGCGAGGTGTTTGGCGAAATTGCGCTATTCGACAGCGGCCCCCGCACAGCAACCATCGCCGCAGCGGAACCTTCACGGGTTTTGCGTGTGCGCCGCCGGGACGTGATGAACCAGATCCGCCAGCATCCGGACCTTGCGGTCGATATGGTCCGTCTGGCAGGCCTGCGCATGCGCTGGATGGGCTCGCAACTGAACGAGCAGGTCTTTCTGCCGATGCCGATCCGGCTGGCGCGCAAACTGTTGCACCTGTCGGGGCTTCAGGACAATCCGCGTGACCGCATCACCCTGTCGCAAAGCGAACTGGCTGAATTCGTCGGCGCCACGCGCGAGGCGGTGTCCAAGACGATTTCAACCTGGAAACGCGACGAGGTGGTCGAGGCATCGCGCGGCGGCTTGCTGATCCAGGATTTTGAGGCCCTGCGGGAACTCGCGGAATCCGACCTGATCTGATCCTTGTGACTTGCTTCACAGACGGGCGCCCGCCCGGGGTCTAAAGTGATTCCTGTTACTGTAAGAGGTCAGAGAATCATCCCCGATATCTGTCCACTGATCTCTCCCTGTATCTGAGCCATATGCCCATGGGCGTATGGCTCATTTTTTGTTTGCGACAGGCATCAATCGCCGGGGACACAGCGATCCCGATACTGACGCGCCATTTCCGTGCTAGACTGACGCTTGCGCGTCTCAGCAAGGCAAGAGGTTCGGTTTGGCTAAACGTCATGTAAAACTGCGTTATTTTGCAATAGCGCTGCTGCCGATCGTCGTCTTCGGGGTACATGAGCTTATCCTGAAGCACATGATCGCGGCAGACCTTGATGTGCCCGTCGCCATCCTGCTGGACGACCGTCCATGGCTGGAATCGACCGGCCGTTTCCGGTTTCTGGCGGCCTCGTGGTTCTTTGTCGCCTTGTCTCTGCTGCCCGTGGCATTGCTGGCCCGCACCCTGTCGCGCCCGATCGACCGCAAGACCAAAACCGCCGCGATCCTGACCGTTCTGGCGATCTTTGTTATGGCCATCGTTCCGACGATCCAGCAATACGTGACCGCTCAGGCCCCCAAGATTTACCATCAGGTGGGAAAGGCCGTGTTTGAAACCGCCCTGTCACAGGGTACCCTGCCCGGCTGCAAAACGCCCGAAGATGCGTGGCTGCTGGGAAACTGCGGTGACAAGCCCGTCTTTGCCATGTTCTTGCGTGTTATGGACATCGTAAATGCCTTTGCCGGACTTGCGGTCGGATCGCTGATCGTGGGGATGATCCTGTGCCTGACCTCGAGTGACCGCAGCGATGTCGAGGAAACGGCGACTGAACTGGCCAAAAACCTGCGTCAGATGCGGCAGCAATTGTATCTGTCCAGCCTGATCCTGACCTTTGGCATGTTCTTTGCCACCAGTTGGATGCACTGGCCTCTGCCTTTGATCGCGGACGCGCACAAGGCTGCGTATACATCGCTTGTCACCTCGTCTGCTTTGTTTACGGGCACGTATTTCTGCCTGCTGATGCTCAGCTTTTTCCTTCCGGTCGCGGTCATTCTGGACACCCGGATCAACAGGCTGGCCCTTGCCGCAAACCGGATTGACGACCCCGAAAGCGAGTTTGATGTTAGCGCATGGCGCTCGTCGCACGGGTTGTCCGAGGGGACCAGCGACCTGCTGCGCGCAGGGTTCGCCCTGATTGCGCCGATCCTGGCGGCGTTTGCGGGCGGTATTACCCCGCTGCCCATTTGAACCCAATACCGACCCCAAGGTGCTTTGCAGGTTAATCTGTGATAAGGTCAGACTTATTCGTTAAGTTCTATATTCCCGAGGATTGGCCATGCAGAAGATTTCTTACGCCAGATTCATGGATCTGTGGGAAAATCTGGATACCCCTGATCACGTTCTTGAAAACTACGTCATCATGGAACCGGGCGAGAGCGCGTTTTCCTTCAACATTCGCCCAAATCCTGAAACCGTCTATGATATCCCCCGGTTCGAGGCCAGCCTGTCCAGCCTGAACTCGCGCAGCCGACGCCGCAGGCAACGGGATTTCAACGATGCGATCAAGGCGAGCGATACCCGGCCCGTTCTTGTCAGCGAAGGCGACAGCTGGTTTCAGTTCCCGCTGCTTCTGGACGACGTGATTGACCATCTGGGCGACGATTACCTGATCTGGAGCCTCGGGGCCGCCGGCGACACGGTCGAGAACATGATCGACAATGATACGGCGGAATACATGCAGGGCCTGCGCGATCAGGCCCACCATGTTCAGGCGTTTCTGCTGTCGGCCGCTGGCAACGATGTGATCGGCGCGAAGAACGGGAAACCTGTGCTGCTGTCGCTACTGCATAACGGCACGAGGTCGGACCGGCCCGAAAAGCTGATCAACCGGGCCGAGCTGAAACGGGTAACGGACGGCCTGCGCGAAAGCTATCGCAAGGTTGTGCGCAATGTCCGGTCCGACGACCAGTTTAAGACCCTTCCCATTCTGATCCACGGTTACGATTATGCCTTCCCGTTTCCAAACAGCAGGAATGACAATCGCCGCCCGATCTGGGTTTTCACCAATCGGGACAAATGGTTGGGCAGCGCTTTTAAAGACAAGGGCATCGACAATCCCAAAACCCGGCGCGAGATTATCCGTATCCTGATCGACGCACTCTATGACACCCTCGCCGAGGTCGCGGATGAGGACCCGAACGTTCATCTGATTGACGTGCGCCGAACCCTGACGCACAGAACCGATTGGGCGGATGAGATTCACGCCAAAAGCCCCGGATTTGGCCGGGTCGCTGCCAAATTCGATCATGTGCTGAAACAGGTGGTCACGCGCAGCGACGGGTTCGAAACCTCTGCCGTCTATGGTGGGGGTGGCGGTTCGACCCAGCCGGGCGAGATCTCGACCATGCCCAAAGCGGCCAGATCCCGCATCGGCGTGCCCGAGGTTGCCGGTGAAACCCTCGGCATCCCCAATCTTGAAATGTTTGCCGAAGGTTTCACCGCCAGTACCCGGTTCGAGGCGATCATCGAAGAGGATGACAGCGTACCTTACGGCTTTCTGTCCAAAGGGGCCGAGGTCGGCAAGGCCGTCGCCCGGATCAGCACCCATGGCAGGTCCTGGGATGGACGAACCGGCAGTTGGCGGGGCACCGGCTTTCTGATCGCGCCCAACATCCTGCTGACCAATTCCCACGTGATCAACAGCCCCGAGGTCGCCTCGGAAGCCGAGGTGGAGTTCGGATACGAGGAAGGCGCGGACGGAGAGCTGTTACCCTCGACCCGGTTCCGGTTGAACCCCAGCAGGCTGTTCATCACCAGCCCGCCCGAGGATCTGGACTATTGCTTTGTCTGGGTCGAAGGCAACCCCGGTCAGCAATTCAACAGCATACAGCTTTGGCGCGGGTCGTTTATCGCGCAGGACCGCTATCCCGCCCATATCATCCACCACCCGGATGGCAGGCCCAAACGGGCTTCACTGCGCAAGAATGACATCTTCACCGGACTCGGCTCGCGCGAGGTGCTGGTTCATTACACAGCGGACACGATGTATGGCAGCTCTGGCGCCCCTGTCCTGCGCGACGACTGGCGATTGTTTGCCCTGCATCACGCGTTCGAGGACGTGGATACCGACCTTCGCCGAGACATGAACAAGGCGGGCTACGACGGCGACCGCATCAACGAAGGCATCAAGATTTCCGCCATCGCCATCGATCTGGACATTCGCGCCCGCACCGGGCCGGACCCGCAATCCGCGCGCGAGGTGTTGCGCCACATGGGCGGCAGCGACTCGCGCACAGGGTATTTCGGTACGCTGGGCCGAAAACCCAGCGGCGAAACCGCATTCGAGCGCGTGGTGGATACCTATCGCGGGGCGGATCAGGACGTCGATGTCGCCTTCTGGAATGTCGAATGGTTCAACAGAGACTACGAGCATAAACTCAGCGACGTCGCCCGGGTCATCGCGGACCTCAACCTGGATATCTGGGCGCTCGAGGAAGTGTCGCCGGAAGCGACCGAAGCGCTGGTTGCGGAACTGAAACGTAAGTTCGAGATGGAATTCGACTATCTTGCCTCAGAACCCGGGGCCAGCACCGGCAGGCAGACCACAACCGTCATCTGGAACACTCTGACCGTGTCGGGTGAAAGTCTGGACTGGCCGGTCGAGGCGCACCGGCTGCTGAAACTCGACAGCCGCGATCCCGATGCGCAGGAGTTCGAAGCGGTGGACGGCAAGATCTTTAACCGCTACCCGGGGCTGTTCCGGTTTACCTCGACCACCTCAGCATCGAGTGACCCGTTCGACTTCCTGCTGGTCCCGCTGCACCTCAAGGCCAAATCCGAGGGGGCAAAAAGGCGCAAGATGGCGGCAAACATGCTGGCCAAGGTCATCAACATGGCCATGAGCGAATTTGGCGAGACGGATGTTCTGATCGGCGGCGACATCAATGCCGAGCTTGGAACGGGCCAGTTTCAGGGATTGCTGGACGCCGATTTTCAGGCGCTCAGCGCGGCGGATGAACGCGACGGGGCCTTTACCTATCTCAAGCGGCCCTACCTGTCGCTGATCGACTCGATCTTTGCCTCGGCGGACATGAGCGCGAATATCGACAGCGAGGATTTCATGATCATCGCCGCCGACCGCGCCTTTCCCGACTTCGTGACGCGGGTGTCGGATCATCGCCCTGTCATGGTTCGGCTCAGTCTGGGGGACGCGACCGAGGCGGCGGGTTCTGGCAAGTCGACCACGACCACCGCTGATACCTCTGGCGGCGACGGGTGCATTCGCAAGGTCGCCGACAGTTTCCGTAAGGACCCGGAGGGAACGCTCCGGCGGATTCTGAACGCGTCCGAGTGAGGTGTTCGCGGCAAGGCTTGGTCTGTTTCCCATTGATGGAGGCCCCGGTTTTCAGGGATGTCACCGTCCATTTTGAGGTCGCCGAAAAGCTTGGAGGGGTAACGTAGATGCAAGTTAACGTAAGTTTGCGAAATCTGCCCGGCACCGAAGCAGCGGTCGGTTGGGCTGGCGGGCATACGATCGTTGCCGACAGACCTCTGGGAAAGGCGGGCGGACAAGGGCTTGGTTTCAACGGTGCCCAACTGCTTGCCCTGTCCTTAGGCGGGTGTTTTTGCAACGACCTGCGCTATGTGGCCGACGAACTGGGTGTCGGGATATCAGAAATATCGGTGGATGTTTCGCTTGAGTTGGCCGGTGAGCCTTTGGTCGCAGTTGCGGCGCAAATGACCGTTCACTGCACAACCAAGGATGGCTCTGACGCGTCAGTCATTGTCGAGCGTGCCAAATCTAGTTGCATGGTAAGCAACTCGCTGACGCGGGGCGTGCCTGTCACCATCTCGACGGCTGGTTAGCCTGTATCTAAAACGACAGCACCCCCGCATTTTGTGCGAGGGTGCTTACTTCTCAAGTGACGGCTATCCGATATCCCGGAGGCGCGTTCAGCTTATTCCTCAAGGCTCAGCGCGACAAAGCGCGGGTCGCCGCCTCGACGCACCAGCAGCAGCAGGGATTTACGGCCCGCCTCGCGGGCTTCCTCCATCCGTGCTTCAAGATCGGTGATGGTTTCAACCTTTTGCTGACCAGCTTCGGTGATCAGATCACCCGCCCGCAGGCCTTTGGCAAACGCTTCGGACGCTTCGTCGACCTCGGACACAACCAGACCATCCGCATCGGCATCCAGCCCCATGTCTTCACGCAGCGTGTCCGTCAGCGGCGAGATTGTAAGGCCCAGTATGTCGGCGTTTTCGTCCGTTTCGGCATCAGGTGTTTCCTCGTTACCAGTATCAGCGCGTTCGGCATCTTCACGGCGGCCCAACGTGACCAGCACGGTCTGCGTGCCGCCATCCCGATGCACGACGACCCGCACCGACTTGCCAACAGTGGTTTCGCCCACCTGACGCACAAGGCCACGCGTGTCTTCCACCTCGACCCCGTCAAAGCTCAGGATCACGTCACCGGCTTTCAGGCCCGCCTCTTTCGCGGGTCCATCCGGCACATCGCTGATCAGCGCGCCGCCGGGTTTGTCCAGCCCCATTGCCTCGGCCATGTCCTCGGTCACGTCCTGAATGCGTACGCCCAGCCAGCCGCGGCGGGTTTCTCCGAACTCGCGCAGCTGATCAACAACCTTGATCACCACGTTCGAGGCCATCGAGAACCCGATGCCAATCGAGCCGCCATTAGGCGACAGGATCGCTGTGTTCACACCGATCACCTGCCCGTCCATGTTGAACAGCGGCCCGCCCGAGTTGCCGCGGTTGATCGCCGCATCGGTCTGGATGTAGTCGTCATAAGACCCGCTCAGCGCCCGGTTCCGGGCCGAGACGATCCCGGCAGAGACCGAAAAGCCCTGCCCCAGCGGGTTGCCCATGGCGATCACCCAATCCCCAACCCGCGCCGTGTCGCTGTCGCCGAACTGAACATATTGCAGCGGGCCTGTCGCTTCGACCTTGAGCAGCGCGATATCGGTTTTTTCGTCGGTCCCGATGACCTTGGCAGGCAGTTCCTTGGCGGGCTGCCCGTCGCCGGGGAAAAATTCGATAAGAATTTCATCAGCTTCCGCGATGACGTGATTGTTCGTGACGATGAACCCGTCTTCTGAGATCACAAAGCCCGACCCCAGCGCGTTGCTGCGGCGCGGGCGGCTGTCGTCATCGCCGTTGCGGTCCTGAAACTCGCGGAAGAAATCCTCGAACGGAGAGCCTTCGGGCACGATGCCCTGCGGGCCGCTCTGCCCCTCGATCAGCGTGCTGGTGGTGATGTTCACCACCGCCGGACTGATCTGTTCGGCCAGCGGAGCAAGGCTTTCGCCCCGCGCCTGCGCCGCGATGGTCTGCGCCAGAACAAGCAGCGACCCTGCAAAGGCCAGCCACATCAACCGCATCATAACACTTAACTCGTCCCACCGGACGGACACACTGCGCGCTTTCGCCTGCACTTGGGGTCTCCTCGTCGACAAACCTTCCGGGCTGCCCACCGGCAGCCTTCCTTGATATCCAATGTAGTCAGTTTGACAACGTGAGCAACTCGGGATCGCGCGGAAATCACCGGCAAGTGAGGTCCTTGTGTCAAAATCCCAACTGGTAAGCGCCCCAAAGCAGGACCAGCCCGCTGACCACACACAGCAACCCCATCAGCCGCCGGGCCGATTCCGGCAGCGCGCGCAGCGCCTCGAGCATGCGTTCAATAAGCGAAGGGGCCAGCGCATAGGCCAGCCCCTCGACAATCAGCACCAGCCCGAGGGCCAGAAGGATCATTCCCATTACTCAGATGCCGCAGCAGCCGGTGCCCGCCGTCCGCTCGGCGAGGCGAGATAGTTGAAGAACTCGGAATCCGGGCTCAGGATCAACGAACTGTTGCTGCCTTGCAGGGCATTCTCGTAGGCGGTCAGCGAGCGGTAGAACTCAAAGAATTCCGGGTCCGCGCCATAGGCCTCGGCGAAGATCGCGTTGCGCTCGGCGTCTGCCTCACCGCGAATGATCTCGGCCTCGCGATTGGCGTCCGAGACCAGTTCGACCACGGTCCGGTCGGCCTGCGCGCGCACGCGCTGCGCCGCTTCGTTACCACGGGCGCGTTCGTCGGTCGCCTCACGTTCCCGTTCCGCTTTCATCCGGTCGAATGTCGCTTCAAGGTTCGCCTGCGGCAGATCGGTCGCCTTCAGACGCACGTCGATCACGCTTACACCCAGCGCACGCGCTTCGGCAATTGCGCTGTTGCGGATGCGCAGCATCAGGGCGGCACGGTCAGAACTGAGGATATCGCGGGACGAAACCGAACCCAGAACCTCACGCGTTTCGGCGCGCAGGATACGGTCCAGACGATCTTCGGCCACCGGGATGCCACCGACACCAACGGCCTGTCGGAACTGTTCCAGATCGGAAATCCGGTAGCGTGCAAAGGCATCGACCACCAGACGGCGATCATCCAGAGGGGTGACTTCCAGCGGCTGCACGTCGATCGACAGGATGCGGTCATCATAACGCACCACTTCCTGAATCAGCGGAATCTTAAACGCCAGACCGGGTTCTTCTTTGACCGCAACGACACGGCCAAACTGCAGCACCAGCGCGCGTTCACGCTCGTCCACGATGAAGATCGAGGACAAAAGGCCGACAACCGCAATCACGATGATCGGCAGAATAAATGTTGCCTTACGCATCAGTTGCTCTCCTCGGCCTGGTTGCGGCGCAGTTCGTTCAGCGGCAGGTAGGGCACAACGCCCTGCCCCGAGCCGGTGGAGTTTTCATCCAGAATGATCTTGTCCACGTCGCCCAGAACCTGCTCCATCCGTTCCAGATAGAGGCGCTTGCGGGTCACGTCCGGCGCTTTGGAATATTCCTCGAGAACCGCGCTGAAGCGGCTCGCCTCACCCTGAGCACTGTTGATCTGCTGAGCGCGATAGGCTTCGGCCTCTTCCAGAACCTGCGCGGCTTCACCACGCGCTTCGGCCAGAACCCGGTTTGCGTAAGCGTCGGCCACGTTCTGCAGACGGTCACGTTCCTGCGCAGCGGCCTGAACGTCGCGGAAGGCGGCGATCACGTCCTGCGGCGGGTCGGCCTTGTCAAAGTTCACACGGACGATGTTCACGCCGGAATCATAGCTGTCCATCGTCAGCTGAATCAGCTCCTGCAGACGTTCGGCAATGATCCCGCGATCCCGGTTCAGGATCGGGGCCAGTTCGCTTTGTGCAATAATCTCGCGCATCGCCGATTCCGACACGGCGCGGATCGTTTGACGCGGATCGCGCAGGTTAAACAGATACTTGGCCGGATCGTTGATGTTCCAGACGACCTGATAGTCGATATCGACCACGTTCTCGTCCCCGGTCAGCATCAGACCATCGTCGCTGCCGCGCGCACCGCCCATATCTTCGTTTTGTTCGCGGGTGACCGGTATAACTTCAGCCGTTACAAACGGCCACGGAGCGAAGTTCAGGCCCGGATTGCCGACAGCCGAGAACTCACCCAGAAACAGCTCAACCGACTGTTCTTCGGGCTTGACGGTGTAGAAGCTGGCCAGCCCCCACAGCACCGCCGCGGCCACCAGACCAATCGCAACCGTGCCTTTGGTGAACGCCGGACCACCGCCGCCGCCCGAACCGCCGGTGCCACGGCCACCGCCGCCGCGACCGCCCATCAGGACGCGCAGCTGCTCTTGCCCCTTTTTCATCAGTTCGTCGATCTCGGGGATCTGCGGGCCGTCGTCCTGGGGTGGCTTGCGCCCGTCCCCGTTGTTACCCCGATTTCCTCCGCCGCCGGATGAGCTTCCGCCCCCCCAGGGGCCACCGCTGTTGCCCGCCATATGTGTCTTTTCCCTTGTGTTGGACCGTGTGATCACGGGTTCCCTTGTAACGTGTGTGCGCGCGGTTGCAAATCAAGCCGTACGCACAGGTTGCCGCAGTGTTACCAGTTCTTCGGCCATGACCGGATGAACCGCAACCGTGCGGTCGAAATCTTCCTTCGTCGCGCCCATCTTGACGGCGATGCCCGCAAGCTGGATCATCTCGCCCGCGCCGGGGGCAACGATGTGGCAGCCCAGCACCTTGCGGGTCGCCTGACTGACGAGAAGCTTCATCAAAACGCGCTGCGTGCCACCGGCAAACGCCTTTTGCATCGGCTTGAACGAAGTTGCGTAAACCTCGATAGGTTCCTGCGCGGCGGCTTCTTCCTCGCTCAACCCCACGGTGCCGAATTCGGGCTGGGTGAAGATCGCGGTCGGGATCAATTCGTGATCCACCGGCGTCGGGTTGCCTTTGAACACGGTCTCGACAAAGGCCATGCCTTCGCGGATCGCTACAGGGGTCAGGTTCACGCGGTCGGTCACATCGCCGATAGCATAGATCGAGGGCACGGCAGTCTGGCTGTATTCATCGACGATGATCTCACCCTTGCGGCCGCGTTCTACGCCTAAGTTCTCCAGCCCCAGATCGTCGGCATTCGGCGCACGGCCCGTGGCGTACATCACCACGTCGAACAGCTGCTCGGACCCGTTGGTGGCCTTGACCCAGATCTTGTCGCCCTGCTGTTTCATCTCAAGCACGTTTGTGCCCAGATGCAGGTCGATGCCGTTCTGGCACATCTCTTCACTGATCAGACCGCGCGCCTCTTCGTCGAAGCCGCGCAGGATTTGCGCCCCGCGATAATACTGAGTGGTCTTCACCCCCATCCCGTTCATGATCCCGGCAAACTCGCTGGCGATATAGCCGCCGCCGACGATCAGGATGCTTTCGGGCAGCTTGTCGAGGTGGAAGATTTCGTTCGATGTGATTGCCAGTTCCGACCCCGGAAACTCGGGCACAACCGGGCGGCCACCGGTGGCGATCAAAATGTGCTTGGCCGTTTTGCGCGTACCATCGGCCAGTTCCACTGTATGCGGGTCAACCACGCGGGCGCGCTGGTCAAAACTTTCGACGCCGTTGTTCTTCAGGATATTGCGGTAGATACCTTCCAGCCGGTCCAGTTCCGCAACCAGCTTGCCGTGGAATGTGTTCCAGTCGAGGGCACCGGGCCGGATGTCCCAGCCATAGGCCTGCGCATCGCCCACCATGCCCGAAAACTCGCTGGCGAAAACCATCAGCTTTTTCGGGACACATCCGCGGATAACGCAGGTGCCGCCATAGCGATCCTCTTCCGCCAGCGCCACTTTGGCCCCGGTTTCACCCGCTGCCACACGCGCCGCCCGGACCCCGCCCGAGCCGCCACCGATGACGAAAAGATCATAATCAAAGCTCATGCCGGGTTCCTTCATTCAACAAAATTCCTTGGATATCTGGGCGTGAAAACCGATGTGCCAACCCCTGACCCCGGAAAATCCTGTTTTTCCTCGGGTGGTTGGGAACAACGCCAGACAGACCTCAATCCGCCAGATCCGAAAACAGGTTCTCTTTGGTTCCACTGACAAGCTGGTCCAGCTCGATCGTGCCTTCGTTGATGTCGCGCAGTTCGACCCGGCCATCGCCGTGGCCGATGACCACCTTGTCGCAAATATCGATGAACAGCCCGTTTTCCACCACGCCCGGAACCTGGTTCAGCACCAGCGCCAGATGCCGCGCATTGCCGATGCGTTGCAGGTGCAGGTCCAGAATGTGGTTCCCCTCATCCGTCACAAAGGGCGCCTCGCCGTTCATGCGCAAGGCCGCGGAATTGCCCAGGACATCCATCGTATCCAGCGCCTCTTCGATCAGGGTGCGCGTGGTCTGCCAGCCAAACGGGATCACCTCGACCGGCAGGGGAAACGCACCCAGCGTTTCGACCTCTTTGCCCGCGTCGGCGATGACCACCATCTGATCGCTGGCCGTGGCCACGATCTTTTCCTGCAGATGCGCCCCGCCGCCGCCCTTGATCAGGTTCAGCTCGCCATCAAACTCATCTGCGCCGTCAATGGTCATGTCCAGCCAACCGGCCTGATCCAGCGAGACAACCTCGATCCCCACTTCGCGCGCCAGTTGGGCGGTACGGGTCGAGGTCGGAACGCCCTTGATCCGCAACCCTTCATCCTGCACCCGTTCCCCCAGACGCCGCACCAGCCAGGCGGCGGTCGAGCCCGTGCCCAAACCAACCCGCATTCCGTCCTCAACCATTTCGGCAGCGCGGCACGCGGCAACGTATTTTGCCGTATCGATGGGCGAGAGTTCTCCGGTCATGGCAGCATTCCTTGGTATCCCGCCCGCGTTATACGAAAAGCGCGGATCGACTGCGAGACCCAAACCGCAAAAATGCCCGCCAAAAACACGTCGCCAAAATGCGCGTTTCTTATAGGAAACGTCGCAATCGGTGCTTCCTGATCAGCGGGGGCGATATAGATACATATCATGACCGCGCCCTTTCGCCTTCACTATGCCCCCGACAACGCCTCGCTGGTGATCCGGCTGGCGCTCGAGGAGATGGGACTGCCCTATGAAACCGCCCTCGTTGACCGAGCGCGGGATGAGCAGAATGGCGCGGAGTACCGGGCGTTGAACCCCAACGGTCTGATCCCGGTTCTGGAAACGCCGCAAGGTCCGATCTTCGAGACCGCCGCGATCCTGTTGTGGCTGGCCGATACCCATGGGCGGCTTGCCCCTGCCCCCGACAGCCCCGAACGCGGACCGTTTCTGAAATGGCTGTTCTTTGCCTCGAACACGCTGCACGCGGACCTGCGCATCCTGTTTTATGCCGAGAAATACATCGATGCATCGCATGCGGACACCCTGCGAGACGGCATTCGCCCCCGGCTGCGCACCCATCTGAAACTGCTGGATGCCGAGGCGAAACGGGCACCAGCTTGGTTACACGCCGATCAGCCCTCGGTCCTGACTTATTACATTGCCTGCATGATGCGGTGGATGGCGCTCTATCCTGCGCAAGTGGACCGGTCGTGGTATCAAATGGCCGACACGCCGTATTTGCAGAACATTCTGCAACAGCTTGAAACCAGGCCTGCGACGCGTGCCGCTATCGCCGCCGAAGGTCTGGGTGTTACACCGTTTACGTCACCAACTTACGCCAACCCTCCAGAAGGCTCAGCTATCTGATATGTTCCTCTCTGTCTTCGATATGTTCAAAGTGGGCATCGGCCCGTCTTCGTCGCACACTATGGGTCCGATGGTCGCCGCCGCTCGGTTTTTGGATATGATGCGCGCCTCGCCCTTTGATTTCGTAGGTGTGCGCGGATCGCTGCACGGCTCGCTGGCCTTTACCGGCGTGGGTCACGCGACCGACCGGGCGACCATTCTGGGGCTCGCCGGTTTCGTTCCGGACACCTACGACAATGACAAGGCCGAGGCCGCGCTTGCCGCAATCGCGGAAACGCACACGGTCACGCCCGAAGGTTTGCCGACCCTGAAATTCGACCCCAAGGCGGATCTGGTCTTTGATTACGACCACAACCTGCCCGGCCATGCCAACGGGATGATCCTGATGGCCACCGACGCGCAGGGCGATGTCATCCTGCGGCAGGTTTTCTATTCCATCGGCGGCGGCTTTGTTCTGACCGAAGAGGAACTGGCCGAAGGCAAAGCGACCGAAGAAGGCGACCCCGTTCCCTTCCCCTTCAAATCCGCGATCGAGATGCTGGACATGGCCAAAGCCAGCGGCAAGAGCATCGCCGCGATGAAGCGCGAAAATGAAATCGCGCGGGGCTGTCCGGTGAGCTTTGCCAAGGGCTCGGCCCGGCTGTGGCAGGTAATGAACGACTGTATCGAACGCGGCCTGACCACCGACGGCATCCTGCCCGGGGGCCTGAAAGTGCGCCGCCGGGCCAAGGGCATCTACGATGCGCTGATTGCCGAGCGCGGCATGAACCTGACCGCGCCGCACACCATCAACGATTGGATGAGCGTTTACGCCATGGCAGTGAATGAGGAAAACGCCGCTGGCGGTCAGGTCGTCACCGCGCCCACCAACGGCGCGGCGGGGGTGCTGCCTGCGGTGCTGCGCTATTACCTCGACCATGTTCCCGGCGCATCCGAAAGCCATATCGAGGATTTCCTGCTGACCGCCGCCGCCATTGGCGGGTTGGTGAAGTACAACGCCTCGATCTCGGGTGCCGAAGCGGGCTGTCAGGCCGAGGTCGGCAGCGCCTCGGCCATGGCCGCCGCCGGGCTTTGCGCGGTGATGGGCGGCACACCCGAGCAGGTCGAGAACGCAGCCGAGATCGCGTTGGAGCACCATCTGGGCATGACCTGCGATCCCGTAGCCGGCCTTGTGCAGGTGCCCTGTATTGAACGCAACGGGCTGGGCGCGATCAAGGCGGTCTCGGCAGCGTCACTGGCGCTGCGCGGCGACGGGCAGCACTTTGTGCCTCTGGACGCGGTGATCGAAACCATGCGCCAGACCGGTCACGACATGCACGAGAGGTACAAGGAGACCTCGCTGGGCGGTCTGGCCGTGAACATACCGAACTGCTGACGCCACGAAGGAGGAGGTGATATGCGCGGACATTGTTTATGCGGGAAAGTCCGGTTCGAAATAGATCCTCCGGCCCTGTCCTGCGTCACCTGCCATTGCGACGGCTGCCGCCGTCAATGCGCGGCCCCGATGACCACCTATTTCGGCGTGCGCGACGGCCAGTGGCGCTGGACCGGCGAGGAACCCAAACGCTTCAACTCCTCCCCCGGTGTCGAGCGCAGCTTCTGCCCCAATTGCGGCACGCCGATTTCGTTCCGCTCGACCAAGATGTCGGATGTGCTGCACCTGTATGTGGCGCTACTGGAAAATCCGGAAGCGTTGCAGCCGACCCTGCACGTGGCGCATGAGGAAAAGCTGAACTGGCTGCGCCTTGATGACGATCTGCCCACCTGTATCGGCCCGGATTACACCAAGGTTCAGCCGCTTCCCGAAACCTGACCTTTTCAGCACGACGCCAAGCCGCTAGCGTCGCGCCCATGACCCATGATCGCCCGGTTTTCGGCATCGTTCTGATGCTTGGCTTTTGCGTGCTCGCACCGCTGGCCGACGCTGTGGCCAAACTGCTGGGCGAGACCACGCCGCTGGGCCTGCTGGTTCTGGTGCGGTTTGCCGTTCAGGCGCTGATCCTGATCCCGCTGGTCGCGCTGACCGGACGCCCCTGGCGCATGCGTGGGCGTATCCTGCGGCTGGCCGTGATCCGCACCCTTCTGCACATCATCGGCATCACCGCGATGTTCAGCGCTTTGCAGTTCCTGCCCCTGGCCGATGCGATTGCCATCGCCTTTGTGATGCCCTTCATCATGCTGCTGCTGGGCCGCTATGTGCTGGGCGAAGAGGTCGGCACCAGTCGGTTGCTGGCCTGTATCGTGGGGTTCATCGGCACTCTGCTGGTGATCCAGCCCAGCTTTGCCGAAGTTGGCTGGCCTGCGCTGTTTCCACTGATCGTTGCGGTGGACTTTGCCCTGTTCATGCTGGTCACGCGCCAGATCGCGAAAGAGACCGATCCTGTTTCCCTGCAGGCCGTCTCGGGCGTCTTTGCCACGGCCTTGCTGCTGCCGATGATGGCGTTTGGCACACAGGCCGGTATCTGGGAGCTTTCGGTGATCCTGCCGCAAGGCAACGCGCATTGGCTGATGCTGACGATCGGCATTCTGGGCACCGTCGCGCATTTGCTGATGACGTGGTCGCTGCGCTACGCGCCATCGGCCACGCTAGCCCCGATGCAATACCTGGAAATCCCGATCGCCACCCTGTTTGGCTGGATCATCTTCCACGACTTGCCGGACGGGCTGGCGGCGCTGGGTATCCTGATCACCATCGCCGCCGGGCTCTACGTCATTCTGCGTGAGAGGGCCACCGCCCGGTCCGCCCCGACAGAAAAACGCGCATAACCTGGTCCAGCGCATCCCGGGGCACCATCACCAGCAATCCGGGCCCATCCACCTGTAGCTCAACCGCGCCCAGCGCCCGGTTCGACGTGCCCACTCGCCCGTCAGGTTTCAGAATCAGATCATCTATCGGCCATTCCAACCCCCGGCTGCGCCCTGTGACCTTGGCGAGCGGAAACAGAGAAACCACATCACCGGCTGAAAGATTAATCGCAATCGACGGTGGTGCATGGAACACAACCTCATGCGCGCCCAGCAGGACGCAGGGATGCGCGCACCGTGTGACCAGCGTGTTCAGAACCGCCAATTGGTGATCCAGACGCTGCCCCAGAAACCCTGCCCCCAACACCAAAGGGGCCTGAACGCTGCGCAGCGCCTTGTCAAAATCCGTGCTGTCCTGCTCATGGATCGGAAACAGCCTGTCTTCGGGGATCTTGTCCTGCACATCTTGGTTCAGCGAATCGAAATCGCCGATAACCGCGTCCGGAATCCTCCCCGAATCGACCAAAACAGCCGCGCCACCATCGGCCGCAACCACGGAACTGACGCGATTCAGCACCAGATTCAGGTCGTCAGACCCGATTTGCCCCCCTCCAAACAGCCCAATTGGGCCGGATGACCGCACAATTGGCTTATTTTTTCTAAGATTGATCATTTTTCCCGGATTTGGACACATTCAGACCACAAAATGATAGGTTCATGCAGAAAGTTCTGAGCCAATGCGTGCGCCCTGTCCCGGGCAAGTTGGCTCTCGTAGTTTGTAGAGGACGTGCGTCTGATGGTACAGAATAACAAGGTATTGACCGTTTCCTATGGAACCTTCTCCTGCACATTGGAAGGATTCGACGATTCCTTTGAGACGATGAAAGCCATTGCCGAGTATTTCCGCGATCTCGCTGCCGAAGATCGCTACTTCGGCTCCGAGCCGCCTCAGCCAGATGCCGAAATGCTGACCCGTATCGCGCGGCGCGACCAGAACCAGCAGGTTGAAGCACGCCAGAGCGAATCCGGCCTGCTGCTGCGCGCAACCGAAGCCCCTCAGACCCAAGCGACCGAAAATGTGGCACAGCCTGCGGCCCCGACCCCCGAACCGCAGGCGGATATGTCCGCCCCCCTCTACGTAGACGCTGAGCCTGTCGAAGATACCCCCCCTCCGGCAGCCGACAGCATTGCCGCCAAGCTGCAGCGCATTCGGGCTGTCGTTTCCCACTCGACAGATAGCGCGAGCGGCTATTCCGAGGAAGAGGATACCGGCCTTCTGGGCGACACGCCCGAACCGGTCGACGCGGTTGCATTGGCCTTTGAGGCCGGCGCGCTCAGCGCGCAGGACTTTGAGCCTGAACACCAGGAAGAGCCTGCGCCTATGGCCGAAGCTGCAGCCCCCGAAAAAGATTTCGCGTCCGTCACTGAACCTGCAGAAGATCTTGCCCCCGTTTCAGCCCCCGAACTGGAGGAAGACGCATCGGAAGAGACCACCCCAGAGGATGCGCTATTCTCGGATCTGGACGATGCCGCCGAACAGGTCGATGAAGAGGACGAAATCACCAATATCCTGAGCGTGGACGAGGCTGAGGAAACCGATGAGACTGAGGAGACCACCGCCGAGGCCGCTTCGGATGACATCGCCGACGATACAGCACCAGCGGCGCTGACCGCCGAAGACGAAAGCGGCCTGCTGAGCGAGATCGACGAGATTGAAACCGAACTGTCCGATCAACTGGCCGAGACAAAGACCGATGAAGTAGCGTCCGATCTGGACGTGTCACGTCTGATGGACGAAGCCGACGCGCAGATGGACGATCCGTCCACCAGCGGCACGCGCGACACCTATTCACATCTGCGCACTGCCGTTGCCGCGACCGAGGCCGAAGGCAACGCAGACGCGAATGCGAAATCGGCGGATCAGGATTATCGCGGCGATCTGGCGTCGGTGGTTAGCCCCCGCCGCCCGGAAATTCAAGTGACCAGCATGCGTCCTGAATCCGATAACGCGGCCCCGTTGAAACTGGTCGCGGAACAGCGCATCGACGATCGGGAAGCCCAGACCGGCCCGGTGACGCCGCGCCGCGTTACCGCCGAGCATGACGAGGCCGCCTCGGAAGAAAGCGGCTTTGCACAGTTCGCGCAGGATCAGGGCGCGCAGTCGCTGCCTGATCTGCTGGAAGCTGCAGCCGCTTATCTGTCCTTCATCGAGGGTCAGGAAAAATTCTCGCGCCCGCAGCTGATGAACAAGGTTCGCTCGCTCAAGCAGGACGAGTTCAATCGCGAAGAAAGCCTGCGCACTTTTGGGCAGCTGCTGCGTGATGGGAAAATCGAAAAAGCGGGCGGAGGGCGCTTTGCCGCCTCAAGCCTGATCGGGTTCCGCCCCGATGACGAACGCGCCGTCGGCTAAAAGCTGAGAGAGAGACAAAGAAAGGGCCGGTTTCATCCCCGGCCCTTTTGTTATGGCACTCAGCCGTCAGCATCCTGTCCTCAGGACTGGTCCGGGTCTTCCTTACCGACGCCCCGGAACACGAACTTGAACGGAAGCACCCACAAAATGCCAAGGCCGATGTAAACCAGCAGTTCCAGCCAAATTGGCGGGCGGTCCAGCCAATTTACCACCGTCACTACCGCAACGATATATAGCGGCAGCCCGACCAGCAGGATCACCAGCGACCAGCGGCGGCGCGCCTTGTAGCTGAGGCCCGGTTTCTGATCGCCACTCATCAGTCGGCAAACGGGTCAGTCACCAGGATGGTGTCGTCCCGCTCCGGGCTGGTGGACAAAAGCGCGACGGGGCATTCGATCAGTTCTTCGACCCGGCGCACGTATTTAATGGCGTTTGCAGGAAGATCCGCCCAACTGCGCGCGCCTTCGGTGGATTCGCTCCAACCCGGCAGCTCTTCGTAGACGGGTGTGCAACGCGCCTGCTGATCGGCCGCCGTTGGCAGATAGTCCAGGCGCTCCCCATCCAGCTCATAGCCAGTGCAGATTTTCAGCGTTTCGAACCCGTCCAGAACATCCAGCTTGGTCAGTGAAATTCCGTTGACCCCGCTGGTCGCACAGGTCTGGCGCACCAGACAGGCATCGAACCAGCCACAACGCCGCTTGCGGCCCGTGGTTGTCCCGAACTCATGCCCGCGCTCGCCCAGCCGCTGACCATCGGCATCGTCCAGTTCGGTCGGGAACGGCCCTTCGCCAACGCGCGTGGTATAGGCTTTGACAATGCCCAACACAAAATCAATCGAGCCCGGCCCAATTCCGACACCGGTAGCCGCCTGCCCCGCGATCACGTTGGACGAGGTCACAAAGGGATAAGTGCCGAAATCAATATCCAGCAGCGCGCCCTGCGCCCCTTCGAACAGAATACGCTTACCCGCCTTGCGCTTTTCGTTCAGCACCTTCCAGACCGGGGCTGCAAACGGCAGAATTTCCGCAGCGATATCCTTCAACTGCGCGACCAGCGCGTCCCGGTCAACCGGAGCGATCCCCAGCCCTTTGCGCAACGGATCGTGATGCTGCAAAGCACGGTCCACGCGCGCTTCAAGCGTTGCTTGATCCGCCAAATCCGCCACGCGAACCGAGCGGCGACCCACTTTATCCTCATAAGCCGGGCCAATGCCGCGCCCGGTGGTGCCGATCTTGGTGCCCTTGCTGGCAGCCTCTTCCCGCGCGCGGTCCAACTCTCCGTGGATCGGCAATATCAGCGGTGTGTTTTCTGCGATCATCAGCGTCTCGGGCGAGATATCGACACCCTGAGCCCGGATCGTGGCGATCTCTTTGATCAAGTGCCAGGGGTCCAGAACCACGCCGTTGCCGATAACGCTCAGCTTACCGCCGCGCACGACACCGGATGGCAATGCGTGCAGCTTGTAAACCTCACCGTCAATCACCAGCGTATGTCCGGCATTATGCCCGCCCTGAAAACGCGCGATTACATCCGCCCGCTCGCTGAGCCAGTCGACGATCTTGCCTTTTCCCTCGTCACCCCATTGGGCGCCGACAACAACCACGTTGGCCATATCCGGTCCTTTTACGCTGAGTATTCAAACCCGGCTCGTATAGCGAGGCTCAGACGGCAGGGAAACCGATATTTCGCCGCAGCGGGAAATCGCGCTACCGCGCGATGCCTCCGGCGGGGATATTTTTAGCCAGATGAAGAAGGGATCCGCTCTCCGACCAATACGCCGGAGAGCTTCACCTGGCGCGGTCATCGGCGTCCCCGCCTGTACCGCCCGTTCTTCATCAAACAAAATGGTTAAGGATCCGTTTCTTCATCTGGCCAAAAATATCCCGGGGGAGTCGCCCGGAACGGGCGGCGGGGGCAACGCCCCCTGCTACGGTTCGGGTAAGCGCACAGGTTGGCCGTGGGGGGTTGTCAGATAAGCCTGCTCCCAATCCGCTTGCAGGCCATTCACTTCCTCGGTCTTGGCTTCACCGTTCTCGGCCAGCAGACCTTCCAGCGTCTCAAGCCAGGCCCGGAAATAGTCTTCCCCGCCATCCAGCTCTTTTCCCAGACCGTGGCGCTTCAACGTGGCAGAGAAGCGGTCCGCCCAGTCTGCCCACCCAAAACGCCCCGCTTCGTTCAGGGCAACGGTCACTGCGAAAACCTGCGCGTGCCAGGGTTCGGCAAAGGCAGGCTCGGGGGCGCTGTGGGTCTGGCAGCCGGTCATAGCGACTCCAGATAGCTTTGCCACAGATCCAGCACTACCTCGTCCTTTGGGTGTTCCGGGTTCGCCCACAGTTCTGAGGCCGGAAATGCAACTGCGTAAAGCGGCTCGGGAGCCTCGCCCAAACCATGGGCGTTGGAATCGGGTAAGACATGTGTCCCATGCAGTCTGAGGATGCGCCCCCTTGCCCCTGATGCGTAAACCGGCAGGCGGGTGTGCCCGCCATCGACAAACCGGTTGCCCGGCGCGCGGGTTGTACGGACCTGTTGCCCGACCTCGAACTTCGCGGCAATGTTTGAGGGCCGGTTTGCCGGTCCTCCTCTGGCCAATGCGCTTGCCACCGCCTCGGCTTTGAGAACGCGATCTGCCAGTGGGTGCGGGTCGTTCGTCTGTGCCCCGCGAAGATCATCCCGGGTCAGCACGCCGTTTTCGACCAGCAGGTTGGCGAGGCCCGAAATCCATTTCTCGTAGTAGGAAAATCGGGCGTAATCCTTAGGCGACAGCCGCTCGCGCGCGTGTCGTTTAACATCGATGTTCCACTGCCTCAAAGAATCCGCGGCTACCGTCACCGCCAAAGCGCGCGCGTGCCAGTCTTCGGCAAAGACGGGATCATCCTCGGCTTCGGGATTGATCGGACCGTCACCGAACCGCCCGCCCATATCATGGACCCGAGTCATGATGGAGCCCCCGGCAAACCGGTGCCGATCATGCTGTCGCGGGTGACCAGCGCGGCCAGTTCATCCTCGCTCAGGCCCTCTGTACCCTCAGGACGCATTGGCAGGACGAGGTAGCGCATCTCGGCGGTCGAATCCCAGACGCGGACTGAGGTCTCATCTGGCAAAGTCACACCGAACTCGGCCAGCACCTTGCGCGGCTCGCGCACGGCACGGGCGCGGTAAGCGTCGGATTTGTACCAGCCCGGCGGAATACCCAGCAGCGGCCACGGGTAGCAACTGCATAAGGTACAAACGACCATGTTGTGCTGGTCCGGCGTGTTTTCGACGACCACCATATGTTCGCCCTGCCTGCCATAGTAGCCAAGATCGGCAACCACCGGCGTCGCGTCGGCAAGCAGCGCGGCTTTGAAATCAGGATCGCTCCACGCCCTGGCAACCACGCGGGCTCCGTTCTGCGGCCCGATCTTGTTCTGATAGGTGTCGATAATCTCATCCAGAGCCGCCGGATCGATCAGCCCTTTGCGGGTCAAAATCGTCTCAAGCGCTTTGACGCGAAGCGCGGGCTCGGGCGGCAACAGGGCATGCGGGTCGTCGTGATTGTCATGAGGCATGAGCGCAGCCTGCGTCACGGGGTCCCGCCCTGTCCAGTCCCTTTGCCGTGATCTGCCACATCAGCGTTTGTGATGCCAACTCCTCCCTTGCCCCCGGAAGCAAACTTGCATAAGTACCACGCGATACACGCCACGCTGTACGGGACACCCATGGAAAACGTCGTTCTCATCATCCATCTTCTTCTGGCTTTGGGCCTGATCGCCGTCGTTTTGATGCAGCGGTCCGAAGGTGGCGGCCTTGGCATGGGCGGCGGCGGTGGCGGGGCCATGACCGGCCGTGCGGCGGCGACCGCTTTGGGCAAGGTCACATGGGTTCTGGCGGCCTGCTTTATCGTCACCTCCGTCACGCTGACGATTCTGGCGGCTCAGAAGTCCGCGAGCGGCTCGGTGCTTGATCGCTATAGCCCGTCGGAGACAACCCAGACTGAGGAAAGCACCCCGGCAGTTCCATCGGCGGATGATCTTCTGCCACCGGCACAGGGCGACAACGCGCCGCTGATCCCGCAGGCCGACTGATACACAAAACCTAGAAACCTGAAAGAGAACTGCAACAGCATCTTGCGGTTCTCTTGCGCTTTTGGCGCGAATCCTTTATACGTGAAGTCCCGTGATGCAGCGGTTTTTTCAAGCCGCCGGGCAGCTGATTATGACGTCTCACGGGAGCAGCCGAAAAACTATGGCGCGATTTATTTTCATCACTGGTGGTGTGGTTTCGTCCTTGGGCAAGGGACTGGCCTCGGCGGCTTTGGGCGCGCTGTTGCAGGCCCGGGGATACTCGGTACGTCTGCGCAAGCTGGACCCCTATCTGAACGTCGATCCCGGCACCATGTCACCGTTCGAACATGGCGAGGTTTTCGTCACCGATGACGGGGCCGAAACCGATCTGGACCTTGGCCATTATGAACGCTTCACCGGTGTGGCTGCCCGCAAAACCGACTCGGTCAGTTCGGGGCGGATTTATTCCAACGTGCTGGAGAAGGAA
The DNA here is from genome assembly GCF_056541025.1 of Ruegeria sp. AK4. NCBI lineage: Bacteria > Pseudomonadati > Pseudomonadota > Alphaproteobacteria > Rhodobacterales > Roseobacteraceae > Ruegeria > Ruegeria sp. AK4. The sequence continues at coordinate 342,423 of NZ_JBQFXS010000001.1, read as the reverse complement.
CGCCGCGGTGACTACCTGGGCAAGACCATTCAGGTGATCCCGCACGTCACCAACGAGATCAAGGATTTCATCGCCATTGGTGAGGATGAGGTCGATTTCATGCTGTGTGAGATCGGCGGCACTGTCGGCGATATCGAAGGCCTGCCCTTCTTTGAGGCCATCCGTCAGTTCAGCCAGGACAAGCCGCGCGGTCAGTGCCTGTTCATGCACCTGACGCTGCTGCCCTATATCAAGGCCTCGGGCGAGTTGAAAACCAAGCCGACCCAGCACTCGGTCAAGGAATTGCGGTCGATCGGTCTGGCCCCGGATATTCTGGTCTGCCGCTCCGAGGGTCCGATTCCGGAGAAGGAACGTGAAAAGCTGGCGCTGTTCTGTAACGTGCGCCCCGACAGCGTGATTGCTGCGCAGGACCTCAGCACCATCTATGACGCCCCGCTGGCCTATCACAAGGAAGGTCTGGATCAGGCGGTTTTGGACGCGTTCCAGATCAGCCCGGCCCCCAAGCCCGATCTGGCCAAATGGGAAGATGTCAGCGACCGCATCCACAACGCCGAAGGCGAAGTGAAGGTCGCCATCGTCGGCAAATACACCCAGTTGGAAGACGCCTATAAGTCGATTGCCGAAGCGTTGACCCATGGCGGCATGGCCAACCGGGTCAAGGTCAAGATCGAATGGGTCGATGCCGAGGTATTCGACACCGAAGACGCTGCCCCTTATCTGGAAGGCTTCCACGCCATCCTCGTTCCCGGCGGGTTTGGCGAGCGCGGCACCGAGGGCAAGATCAAGGCCGCTCAATATGCGCGCGAGCATAAGGTGCCCTATCTGGGCATCTGTCTGGGGATGCAGATGGCCGTGATCGAAGCCGCCCGGAACGCCGCTGGAATTGCCGAAGCAGGTTCCGAGGAGTTTGACCACGAAGCCGGGAAAAAGCGTTTTGAGCCGGTGGTTTACCACCTCAAGGAATGGGTTCAGGGCAACCACAAGGTTGAACGCAAAGTCGGCGACGACAAGGGCGGCACCATGCGTTTGGGCGCGTACAACGCGGTTCTGGCCGAGGGGTCAAAGGTCGCCGACGTCTATGGCGGCACCCAGATCGAAGAGCGCCACCGTCACCGGTACGAGGTCGACATCAAATATCGCGACAAGCTGGAAAAGGCGGGTCTGAATTTCTCGGGCATGTCGCCGGATGGCCGGTTGCCCGAGATTGTCGAATGGTCGGATCATCCGTGGTTCATCGGGGTTCAGTACCACCCCGAATTGAAATCCAAACCGTTCGAACCCCACCCCCTGTTCCGCGAGTTCGTGCGCGCAGCGAAAGACACCTCGCGCCTGGTCTGATCACGGACCGATACCGGTATTGTACCAGTCGGCGCGAAACATCTTTACGCGCCGGCGATTTGCACGGTTAACTGCCGCCATAGCAGCGACAGGAGGCCAGCCATGACCAATCAAGCAACCCAGGCGGAACAGTTTGCAGCCCTGCACAAGAAGGGCGATCCGTTTGTCCTGTTCAATATCTGGGACGCAGGCAGTGCTGCCGCAGTGGCCGATGGCGGGGCGCAGGCGATTGCAACCGGCAGCGCGCCCGTCGCGATGGCGCAGGGCTATGCCGATGGTCAGAATATCCCGATGGATATCGCGCTGGCGAACGCAAAGCGGATCGTGGATGCCGTCGATGTGCCCGTCACGCTGGATTTTGAAGGCGGCTATGCCGAAGACGTGCTGGGCATCGCCAGCAACGTCCAGCAGGCGCTCCAAACCGGTGTCGTCGGTTTCAACTTCGAGGACCAGATCGTCGGCACCAAGGACCTTTACGATATCGAAACGCAGGCCGCCCGGGTCGCGGCGATGCGCGAAGGCTGCGATGCAGCGGGTATCCCGGCCTTTATCAACGCCCGCACCGATATCTTCCTGAAAGCCGCGCCCGATACGCATGACAACACCATGCTGGATGACGCAATCGCCCGCGCCAAAGCCTATGCCGATGCCGGGGCCAGTGGATTTTTCGCGCCGGGCCTGAGGGATGAGGCGATGATCAAAAGCCTCTGCGCGGAAACGGACCTGCCGGTGAACATCATCGCTCTGCCCGGCACCCCCGAAACCCCGCATCTGGCAGAGCTTGGCGTGGCCCGTGTAAGCTATGGGCCGGTTCCCTACAGGCAGATGCTGCAATGGCTGAGCGAACAGGCCAAGGCCGCCATCGGTTGGGCAGGCTGAACGCGGGATTGCAATTCGCGCGAAATCTGATCAACCTGCCCGTGTGACCGAGCAGGAGAACACCCCGTGACCAAAGGATACTGGGTTGCCCATGTCGATATCGACGATATGGACGCGTATAAAAACTACATCGCTGCCAACGCCGAACCCTTTGCCGCATACGGCGCAAAGTTCCTGGTGCGCGGCGGTGCGCACCAGATCAAGGAAGGCTCATCCAGATCGCGGACAGTGGTGATCGAGTTTCCCAGCTACGAAGACGCCCTCGCCTGTTACGAAAGTGACGGCTATCAAAAGGCCAAGGATATCCGCACGCCCGTCTCGATGGGCGATCTTGTGATCATCCAGGGCTATGACGGGTAGCCTTGCTTGGCGCTGTTGAAAATAAGGACTAACCTAGGCTCATGCTGAAAAAATTCCTTCAGGCGTTTCGCCCGCCGCAACATGATCACCTGCCCGACCCGGATGCCGAACTGGCACTGGGTGCTTTGATGGTGCGCGTGGCACAGGCGGATCGGGATTACAAGCTGGAAGAGATCAGCCTGATCGACCGAATCCTCGCGCGTTTGTACCAGCACAACGCGATCGAGGCCGCCAAGGTGCGCGCCACCTGCGAAAAGCTGCACGCGGCCGCCCCGGAAACCGATACGTTCGGCAAGCTGATCCGCGAGACCACCGACCTGAAAGAACGTCTGGCCGCGCTGGATGCCTTGTGGGAGGTCGTGCTGGCCGACGGCCACTCGAATGAAGGCGAAATCAAGATCGTCGAGGAAGCCCGCGCCGCGATGGGACTGAGTTACAACGACAGTCAGGCGGCACGCGAGCGGGTGCAAAGCCGCTTGGAAGCCAGCTAAGCCGGGTCTATATCTCAGTCATGTTCAGCGATTTCCTGTCCCGGCTCACGCAGCCTCAGCCCGACCCGCTTGCCGATGACGATGCCCGACTGGCCCTGACGGCCCTTCTGGTGCGCATTGCCCGCTCTGACAACGACTATGCCGATACCGAGATGGCCCGAATCGACAAGATTTCCGCCGAACGCTACGGCCTGTCTCCTTTCGAGGCTGCAGGACTGCGCGCCAAAGCCGAGGATCTTGAGGCCGAGGCGCCCGATACCGTCCGCTTCACCCGCGCCATCAAGGAAGCTGTGGCCTATGACGACCGGCTGGCCGTCGTGCAGGCGATGTGGTCGGTTGCTTTGGCCGACGGGCACCGGACCGGGGAAGAGGATTCGCTGCTGCGGCTGGTGGTCAGCCTGCTGGGGGTCAGCGATGTCGATTCGGCGCTGGCCCGGCAAAAGGCCGCCAAATCGTGATCGCAATGCTGGGCATGTACGACATGCCCGCCATACAGCCCGCGAATGATCGGTTCTGGACATCGATTCGCACCCATCTGGGCTTTGGCCCGTCGCTTCTGACCCGCGATGGAAACGTCTGGGACATCTGGCAGAGCCCTAATCTTGTCTTCGCCCAAACCTGCGGCATGCCGTACCGAACCCGTCTGCACGGCAAGGTGCAACTGGTCGGCACACCGGATTATGGGCTAGAGGGTTGCCCGCCGGGGTATTATTGCTCGGTCTTCGTGGCCCGGCGCGAGGATGAACGGGACTTGCCCGACCTTGCCCAAGGCGTTTTCGCGTATAACGAAGCGCTGTCGCAATCCGGATGGGCTGCGCCGGTCACGCATCTGTCGAAGCTGGGGCTGACACCAAAGACCGCTCTGGAAACCGGCGGGCACGCCTTGTCGGCGCAGGCGGTAGCCGAAAAGCGCGCCGATTTTGCCTCGCTGGATGCGCTGACCTGGATGATGCTGAAAGAGTTTACCGATCTGGGCCACGAACTGCGCGAAGTCGCCAGTACCGAGCCGACGCCGACGCTGCCTTACATCACCGCCCCCGGCCAGGACACGGCTCGGGTTGCCGAGGCGGTCTGCGCAGCCATTGGCGACCTGTCCGATGCGGATCGCGCGGCGTTGCACATCCGGGGGCTGATCGACATACCAGCCGACCGATATCTGGCCGTTCCGACCCCACCGCCACCACAAGCGCCAGACCCGTAGCACTGACCATTTTGACGACGACGTCTGGTCAATTTGAGCCTTTCATCGCCCGATTCTACCTTTTGCGCATTGCATTGCGCTGAATTTTCAGCCCTAGTACCGCACCAACAGCACCAACAACCGGACCGCCCGTGACAGACACCGCTCCCGTTATCGAGATTAAGAACCTTCACAAAAGCTTCGGACGTCTCGAAGTGCTGAAAGGGGTGGATATCACCGCCCATCGGGGCGACGTCGTTTCGCTGATCGGCTCATCCGGCTCGGGGAAATCGACGCTGCTGCGCTGCTGCAACCTTCTGGAAGACAGTCAGGAGGGCGAGATTCTGTTCAAAGGCGAACCGGTGCACTGGACCGGTGCGGGCCACCACCGCCGCCCCGCCGACGCCAAACAGGTTCTGCGCATCCGCACCAACCTGTCGATGGTGTTTCAGCAGTTCAACCTTTGGGCCCACATGACCATCCTGCAAAACGTGATGGAGGCACCCGTCACCGTGCTTGGCCGCGACAGGGCCGAAGTTGAAGACAGCGCCCGTAAGTATCTGGAAAAAGTGGGAATTGGCGACAAGTGTGACGTCTACCCGGCGCAATTGTCCGGCGGCCAGCAGCAGCGCGCGGCGATTGCCCGCGGTCTGTGCATGGAACCCGAGGCGCTGTTGTTCGACGAGCCGACCTCGGCCCTGGACCCGGAACTGGAACAGGAAGTGATCAGGGTGATCAAGGATCTGGCCGCCGAAGGCCGCACCATGATCATCGTGACCCATGACATGAAAATGGCGGCCGATATCTCGAGCCATGTCGTGTTCCTGCATCAGGGCCTGATCGAAGAGGAAGGCACACCCGAAGACATCTTCACGTCCCCTGAATCCCAGCGACTTAGGGGCTTTCTATCCGCCACAAAGGCGGCATAACTTCAGGACAGAACCAATAAGGGGAGTACACATGAAAAACCTGATTCTGACCACCACAGCACTGGCGCTGACCGCCGGTATGGCCATGGCCGACACCGTGCGCATGGGCACCGAGGGTGCCTACCCTCCGTACAACTTCATCAACGATGCCGGTGAAATCGACGGTTTCGAGCGTGAACTGGGCGATGAGCTGTGCAAGCGCGCCAGCCTGGAGTGCGAGTGGGTCAAGAACGACTGGGATTCGATCATTCCGAACCTGGTTTCGGGCAACTACGACACCATCATCGCGGGCATGTCCATCACCGATGAGCGTGACGAGGTTATCGACTTTACCCAGAACTATTTCCCGCCGGCCGCATCGGCCTATGTCGCGGCCTCGGACGGCGTCGATGTGACAAGCGGGATCGTTGCTGCCCAGACCGCAACCATTCAGGCCGGTCACGTGGCTGAAAGCGGTGCGACTCTGGTAGAATTCGCGACGCCGGAAGAAACCATCGCCGCCGTGCGCAACGGCGAAGCGGATGCGGTTCTTGCCGACAAGGACTTCCTTGTTCCGATCGTCGAGGAATCGGGCGGCGAACTGGTTTTTGTCGGTGATGACGTCCCGCTGGGCGGCGGCATCGGTATGGGCATTCGCGAAAGCGACAGTGAACTGCGCGGCAAGTTCGACGAGGCGATCACCTCGATGAAGGCCGACGGAAGCCTTAACGAGATACTGGTCAAATGGTTCGGCGAAGGCATCGGCACCTTCAACGCCGACGGCACAGTCGTTACCAACTAATCCGCACTAACGGGGGCGGCGCAGCCAACGCGCCGGCCCCACCCCGGCTTTTGGCCGGGACCGACGTTCGAAAGACGCCCCATGTTTTCCTATTGCGCTGACCCTGACACGCTTGGAACGTTCCGATGGTTTTCCTGCTATCTGACCAACGGCGTCCACTGGTCGTTCTATCTGTCCTTTCTCAAAGTCCTCGGGCTGCTGGCCATCACCGCCCCCGTCGCACTGAGTTTCGGGTTTGCGGGCGCAATGGCCGCCCGGTCGCATTTCCCGCCTCTGAGCTGGCTGGGCAAGGGATACATCGCCATCGTGCGCGGCGTGCCGGACATCGCTTTCTTCCTGTTTTTCGTGATCGCGCTGGATCAGGCCTTTGAATGGACACGCCATCAGGTCATGTGCCCGGAATGGACGGATCCGGTCCGACAGGGCAATGACTTTATCGTCTGTCAGGCCGCCAAGCTGCCGCTGGGCAGCGCGCCCGAATGGGTGCATGAGACCTACGGGTTCTTCCTTGCGATCGTCACTTTCTCGATTGTTTTCGGGGCCTTCGCGGCCAACGTTCTGTTCGGAGGCATGCGCGCCGTCCCCCATGCGCAGCTGGAAACAGCCGAGGCCTACGGCATGACCCGCCGGCAGACTTTCTGGCGCGTTCTGGTGCCGCAGATGTGGGTCTATGCCCTGCCCGGCCTCAGCAACCTGTGGATGGTCCTGATCAAGGCCACGCCGCTGCTGTTCCTGCTGGGGATCGAGGATATCGTCTATTGGGCCCGCGAACTGGGCGGCACCAAGACGTCCCGCTTTACCGACTACCCGCATGGCGACTGGCGCATGTGGTACTTCCTGTTCCTGCTGGTCTTCTACCTTGGCATGACCCGTGTTTCGGAAATCGGTCTCGAACGCCTGATGCGCAAACTGTCCCACGGACAGGCCACATCCGGCGGTGAGCTGCTGCGCAAGGAGACCACGGCATGAGTTGCCTCCAGACCATTCAGGACTATGGCCTGCGCTCCATCGGGATCGGTGAACGTCTGCTGCCCAAAACCGACTTCACCCTGTGCGAGCATTTCACGCTGATCGGCTCGGGCATGATCTGGAACATCTATTTCGGTCTCATGGCCATGATGACCGGCTTCTTCCTGGCGACCGCTCTGGCCGTTGGCAAGGCGTCCCCGAATAAATGGCTGCGCAAACCGGCCGAGTGGTTCATCTTTCTGTTCCGGGGCTCGCCGCTGTTCATCCAGTTCTTCTTTGCCTATTTCTTCTTCCTGTCGTTGAAGAAGCCTTATCCGATGTTCGACGCCCTGACCTCGGCCTGGCTGGGGGCGCTGATCGTCCTGTTCCTGAACACGGCAGCCTATTCGGGTGAGATCTTCTATGGCGCGCTGCGCTCGATCCCCAAGGGCGATATCGAGGCCGCCGACGCCTATGGCATGTCCGGCTGGTCCCGCTTCCGGCGCATCATCTGGCCCACCATGCTGCGGCTGGCCTGGCCCGCCTACACGAACGAGGCGATCTTTGTGTTCCAGTCCACCACGCTTGTCTTTTTCTCGGCCTTCCCGGCCTGGCAGCAACGGGGCGACGCGCTGTATTATGCCAGCTATTTCGCCGACAAGACGTTCAACCCGTTTGTCCCCTACCCGATTCTGGCGTTTTATTTCATCATGCTGACGCTGGTGATCGTCTGGACCTTTGGCGTGATCAACAAGCGACTGAACCGGCATTTGCCGGTCGCAAAACAGGCCAAGATGAAGTTCCGACTGAACCTGGCGCGCTGAGTTTCAGCGCGTCCGGCGCGCAATCAAAGCACAAGATTCTGCTTTCTAACGAAGATCGATTTGGGAGAGATGGTACCGCCTCCCTGGCTTGAACAGGGGACCTCTGGATCCACAATCCAGCGCTCTAACCAACTGAGCTAAGGCGGCACTTAGTAGGGGGCGATGTACCGAACGCGCCCACGGAATGCAAGGGGATTAAAGCCGAATTTTCCAGCTTTGTTCGACAAGATCGACCCCAAAGGAATGCACCGGTTTGCTGTCCAGCAACCGCCAGCCATTTGCCCGATATAACGCACAGGCCGCCTTGTGGCTTTCATGCGTCCAGAGTGAAATGTCCCGGTATCCCGCAGAGCGGGCAAACGCGGTCAGCGTGTCCAGCATCCGTTTGCCCAGCCCCAATCCGCGCGCCTCGGGCACCAGCAGAAACAGCCGCAGCTTTGCGGTCTGTTCATCCAAGGCGACGCAAAAGATGCTGCCCAGCCGTTGCCCTGCCCGTTCGGCTATCCAGCCCCGTTCGCGCGAGGGGTCGTGATCCGCGATGAAATCGTCCAGAACACGCGCCACAAGCGGGGCGAAACTGTCGTCAAACCCCTCGTCCAGCGCGTAGAGCGTGTCGTGCTGTTCGACCAGCCAGGGGGCGTCGTCAGGGTGAAAAGGTCTCAGAACAACGTCTTCCATGGCTTATCTGTCCACAATGGCGGCTTGATTCTCAACCGTCCCCGCGCTAGCACAAACGCTCACTCCCGGAGGCGCATATGGGCATTAACACCGAACGCGATATTCAAGCGAACCTGCAGATCGGTCCGACCGATCAGGGCATGGTGCGGCTGTTCATTGAGGCCGACGGCGTCGAAGTTCCGATGGATTTCGACCCCGAGGAAGCCGAGGAAATCGCAGACGAGATTCGTGCCGCCGCCCACGCGGCCCGGGCTGTCAAAGGCTAGCCTGCCTCAGATCCTTGGATCCCGCAGCGCCTGCAGCCTGCGTGCGGCATCGGTTGCAAACTTCTGAATCATCTTCTTGCGCCGCGCCGGAGCAACCTTGTCTTCCGGGGCCATGCGGATGATCTCGGCATCGTAAGCGTCAGCGATGATCAGGCCGGTTTCGTCCGGCAACAGGTCGGTCGGAAACTCGGTATCGACGGCCCAGAAGAATCGGTCACACCATTCTAGATAGCCCTGCCACTTGGAATCCGACTGGTAATCGGCCCGGCTGGATTTGCATTCGATCACCCACAGTTCCCCCTTTGGGCCCAGCCCCATGACATCCACCCGCAGACCGCGTGCGGGCACAAATTCCTCAACAGACACAAAGCCATGCGCGCTCAGATGGCGTGCCACGCCACGCGCAAGTTTTTGTCCCGGTTGCAGATCCAATGTCATATGTGAAATGTGAACAATTCGTGAACAAATGTAAAGCGCCTCAAATAACTTGACATGATACCATATGGTACTTCATTTATATGATACCAAATGGTATCTCGTTTGAGGTTACATATGCAGAACCAAACCCAGAACGCGTTTCGCGCGCTCGCCGACCCCACCCGCCGGGACATCGTGCAGTTGCTTGCAGCGCAGGACATGACAATCGGGCAACTTACCGACCGGTTCGACATGACCCGCGCGGCTGTAAAAAAGCATCTGACCGTGCTGTCCGATGGCGGCCTGATCACGGTCGAGGCGCGCGGCAGAGAACGCATCAACCGACTTGAACCACAGGGGATGGCCCCGGTGCTGGACTGGCTTCGTTACTTCGACCAGTTCTGGGATGATCGCCTTAACTCTCTTAAGGAAGCTGTTGAAAGGAAAAAGAAATGACCAATGCCGTTTTGCAAAAAACCATTTTTCTCAGGGCCGAGCCCGAGACCGTGTGGGCCTATCTGACCGACCCGGACCGGCTGGCCGAGTGGTTCCACAAGCCCGAGCGCCCGCTGGCCAAGGGTCAAAAGCTCGAGATGTTCGGAACAACAAGCGGCGATCTGCTGATCTGGGGCGAAGTGCTGGAGGCGCGCCCGCCGGAATATCTGGAATATACATTCACCGTAAAGCCGATGGGCAACGCCGTCAGCACCGTGAAATGGACGCTGGAACCGGTCCCTGGCGGTACGCGTCTGGGATTGCTGCACGAAGGTCTGCCACAGGGGGCCGAGGCCTTTGGCCTGATCCTTTCGCTGGATGATGGCTGGGATGAGCACTTTGGCAAGATGCGCAAAGCCCTGCACGAAACAGTTGATGCCTGACCCCCAATGAACCCCTTGTGCAAACCCGCCGCACACCCTACTTAGGCCCGTGGCGGGTTCTGCCCTTCTTGTGATTGGTAGCATTCTGGTGGCCTTAAGCAATTCCGAGGGGGCTGGCTCTGTTCAGGTCCTGGCCTGATTACCTGGCGCCCACCTGTACATACAGGTCCTCGGGAATCACACCGCACGGTTGACTGGTGGTCCCGCCACATTTTCTCTTGAAAACTCAGCGCTCGGCGCGCGCGTCCTGTTTGGCAAGCGCGGGCTTGAAGCTGTGCACAACGGGCGAGCCACGCCCCGGTCCGCCGGGCTTTTCGGCCATGCTCATGATTTTATAGGCAAACTGGACCCCGGCGAAGACGATCCCGTTCATGAACCAGATCATCACCAGCGCGATCAGCCCCACATCCGAACCCGTGATCAATTCGCGCAGGTTGGCCACGTTCAAGGCCAGCAGCACGCCCACAAACACAGCCGAGATGACGAAACCCCAGGCAACCTGAGTGATATAGAGTCGGACGAGTTTGGGCATGGGGACCTCCTTGCGCTTTTATATGCTAGCGCACGCCCCCCTGCGGTAAAGGCGTCAGAATGCCTCGGGCTGGGCCTCGCGCGCCATGTGGTCCAGCACGGCGTTGACGAATTTGGGCTCTTTGCCCTCGGGGAAGAAGGCGCGCGCCACGTCGACGAATTCGGTGATCACAACCTTGGGCGGCGTGTCGCTTTGGGTCAGTTCGGCCCCTGCGGCGCGGAAGGCAGCACGCAGGGTCGGGTCAATGCGTGCGATGGGCCATTTCGCGACCAGAGCACGGTCGGTCATCTGGTCGATCGGGGCCTGATAGTTCACGGCGTCTTCGACCAGCTTGCGGAACAGGCGGATATCGCCGTCCAGCATCTCTTCGCCCTCATAGACAGCCCCAAACCGGTGATCCAGAAACTCGGCCACAACCGCTTCGGTCGTCTGGCCCGATTGCTCCATCTGGAACAGCGCCTGCACGGCATATAGCCGGGCGGCGGATTTCATCAGGCGTTTCTGGTTGGCCGGTTTCGGCGCGTCTGTCTGGGTCATGCTGTCGTGGGTCCGTTGCTGTCGCCCGCCACAAGGATGGACTCGGACGGCGGCTTGAAGCCCACGCCCTTTTGCGAAGAGCCCCACTTACGGCTCAGCGCGATCAGATGCAAGGCCGCAGCGGCCGCTCCGCCGCCTTTATTCATCTTTTCCGGGTTCGCACGGACTTCGGCCTGTTCGTCATTCTCGACCGTCAGGATGCCGTTGCCGATGCACAGCCCTTGCAGGCCCATCAACTGGATGGCGCGGCTTGAGTCGTTGCACACCGTTTCGTAATGCGTCGTTTCGCCCCGGATAACGCAACCCAACGCGACGTATCCGTCGAAATTGCACTGACGGTCCGCCATGGCGATGGCCGTAGGAATCTCCAGCGCACCCGGAACTTCGACCACTTCACAGGTGCCGCCCGCCGCTTCGATCTCGGCCTTAGCGCCAGCGATCAGGTTGTCGGCAATCGCGCGGTAGAACGGGGCGGCCACGATCAGCAGCTTCACCGGCTTGTCGAATTCGGGCGTCGGCAGGATGCCGTGTTTGTCTTGTTCAGCCACGATCAGTCTTCCTTGAGAATGGACCGGGTGCCGACGATGGACAGGCCAAAGGCGTCGAGCCCCAGATATACGGTTTCAGGCGAGTCGGTCAGCAGCACAAGCTCCTGAATACCCAGCTTGGACAGTATCTGCGCGCCCAGACCGGTTTGCTTGATGGTACGCGGTCCCTCCTCCTCGACCGCATAGAGCGAGTTGCGCGGCTGGCGGAACAGGCAGACAACACCGCGCCCTTCCTCGGCAATCTTCTCCATCGCGCGCGGCAATTCGCGTGAGGACTTCGGGCCAAGGCCCAGAATATCGGGGGCTTCGTGCAACGCGTGCGTGCGGATCAGCACCGGATCGGGCGTGGTGATATCGCCCTTGATCATGACCACATGTTCGATGCCATGGGTCTGATCGGTGAAAATCCGCATTTCCCAATCGCCGCCATATTCCGAGGTGACGGTTTCCCGAGACGTCTCAACCACCAGATTGTCATTGCGCGACCGGTAAGCAATCAGGTCGCTGATCGTGCCGATCTTCATGTTGTGTTCTTTGGCGAATTCCACCAGATCGGGGAGCCGCGCCATGGTGCCGTCGGGCTTCATGATCTCGCAGATCACCCCTGCCGGGTTCAGCCCTGCAAGGCGCGAGATATCCACGGCAGCCTCGGTATGGCCTGCACGCACCAGCACCCCGCCCCGTTTGGCGCGCAGCGGGAAAACGTGCCCCGGCGTAGCGATGTGCGCCATCGTGTTCTGCTCGTTGATTGCGGTCGCCACCGTCAGCGCGCGGTCGGCAGCGGAGATCCCGGTGCTGACGCCCTCACGCGCCTCGATGGACACCGTGAACGCGGTCTCGTGGCGCGACGAATTGTTCACGGCCATCATCGGCAGGCCCAGCATGTCGATCCGCTCAGCCGTCATCGGCAGACAGATCAGCCCGCGCCCGTGGGTGGCCATGAAATTGATCGCCTCGGCATCGGCAAACTCGGCCGCAATCACAAGATCGCCTTCGTTTTCTCGATCCTCATGGTCGACCAGAATGTACATCCGGCCTTTGCGCGCGTCTTCGATGATCTCTTCGATCGGGCTGATCGCGTTGCGCAGTTGGGCCTCAACCGGACCGGGGGTTTCAAAGCTCATGGAGCAGCCTTTCGCAGGAGCATAATTTCACAGCGGGATAAACCACTGTGGGTGCAAACGCCAGCCCGCAACCGGGAAGAATGTGTCTGGCAGACCGGTTGGATCACGCCGGTTTTGCGTCGTGATTGTCCACCCTCGCCGAACATACCGGTTCGCTTAATTCGTTTTGTCCACAAATCGCCGCATTCAAGCCCTCGGATAGCCCCAGATTCAAACCAATCAGGTCTCTGAGCTTTGACCCACCCAAGAGACTCGCGCAAATGGCATATTCTTCAGGTGTAACGACCTCGGCCCCCTATGCGTCAGGGGTGATCAGACGGAACCGACTGCTGCTGTCCATCGTCCTGTTGCATTTACTCTGCGGAATCGGGGTCAGCGTCTATCTGGGCACGTCTTTCTGGTCCTCGACAGCGCCGAAGATTCTGGTGGCCTTCAAAACCCTGTCCATGTTCATCGCCGCCAATTTCCTGCTGTGGCGGCTGGGTGTTGCCGTGTTCAAGGTCAAACCCAAACGGCCCATTCAATGGATGATCGCCGATATCCGGTCGATTTTGTCGAACGGCACACAGGTCTCGGATGCCCTCGCCGGAGTATTCTGCGTCCTGATCCTGATCATCACTTTCACCTATCTCAAGGAAGCGATACCGCTGCTTAACCCCTATTCCTGGGATGCGTTCTTTGCCCAGATGGACCGGGATATTCACGGCGGGTACGACGTCTGGGTACTGCTGCATCCCATTCTGGGATCGCCCTATGTCACAACGGCGGTCAGCTGGGCCTATCACGGGTGGTTTCTGCTGATCTACATGGCAGTTTGCCTGGCATGTCTGGACCGTCGGAACCCGACCAGAAGTGCAATATTCCTTGTCTCATTTGCCCTGTGCTGGTCCATCGGCGGCAACCTTCTGGCAACCGTTTTCGCGTCTGTCGGACCTGTCTATTATGAGATTTTCGGGTTCGGCGACACGTTCGTTCAGCAAATGGACCTGCTCCACCAGTCAAACGAAATCAGCCCGATCGGCGCGCTGGAATGGCATCAGGTCCTACTGGATGGGTACTTCAACGGAGGTTCCGTGCGCGGCATCTCTGCCATGCCCAGCATGCATGTGGCGACCAGCGTTCTTTTGGCCCTCTACGGCTTTGCCTACTCACGCTGGGCTGGTTGGGCCCTGACCGCTTTCACCGCATTAATCGTCTTAGGCTCGGTCCACCTTGCCTGGCACTACGCCGTTGACGGCTATGCCTCGATCATCCTGGCGCTTGTGATCTGGTGGCTGGCCAAAAAGCTCACCGCGCGATTTGGCTCCGTGACCTGAGGGTCAGGACATCTCGGCCAGACGGGCGACGTAGCGGGCCAGCGTATCGATCTCGAGGTTGACGCGGTCGCCCTTTGCCACACTGCCCCAGGTCGTGACCTCTTTGGTGTGGGGGATGAAGTTGATGCCGAAATCGCGCCCCTCAACATCGTTGACGGTCAGCGAGGTGCCGTTCAGCGCAACCGATCCTTTGGGCGCAATGAAGCGGGCCAGGTCTTTGGGTGCACGCAGGGTGACACGGGTGCTGTCGCCTTCGTCTTCGACCGCAACCACCTCGGCCACGCCATCGACGTGACCCGAGACGATGTGGCCGCCAAGTTCGTCGCCAACCTTCAACGCCCGCTCCAGATTGACACGGCTGCCCACGGTCCACGTATCCAGATTGGTCTTGGACACGGTCTCGGCGCTGATCTGAACGTCGTACCAGTCATCGCCCAACGCGATCACGGTCAGACACACCCCGTCGCTGGCAATGGACGCACCAATGTCAATTGAAGCCGTGTCATAGGCCGTCCTGATCCGTGCCCGCAGGTCGCCCTGCTGCTCCAATTCGGTGACAGTGCCCACGTCTGTGACGATCCCTGTAAACATCCCGTTAACCCTCAGCGCCTAGCCTCAACATCACCGCCGAGGTAAGCCCAAGCGCCCGCTCCGGCAAGCCCTTGCTTGCCGGATTGGGTCAGAACAGGCATAGTTTTGACAACAAAAACGTATACAGCAGTACAGATGCACCACACGCACACAGGCACGCAAAACCGGGTCTTCCTGTTCCTTCAGGGTCCGCATGGGCCTTTTTTCAGCGCGCTTGGGCGGATGCTGCGCACTTCGGGGGCGCAGGTGTGGCGCGTTGGCTTTAATGCTGGCGATCAGGCGTTCTGGTTTCACCGCAACAGCTACATCGCATTTCGGGGCACTCCTGACGACTGGCCGGACACCCTTGACGCTTTGATCACCGAAAAGGGTGTCACGGATATTGTGCTTTACGGCGATACACGCCCGATCCATGCGCGGGCGGTCGAGATTGCAAATACCCGAAACATCACCGTGCATGTGTTCGAAGAAGGATACCTGCGCCCTTGGTGGGTGACATACGAACGGGGTGGGTCGAACGGAAACTCACGCCTCATGTCCATGGATGTCGATCAGATGAGGCAGGCGCTGTCCTATTCCGATGCGGAAACACCGCTGCCGCCGTCCCATTGGGGGGACATGCGGCACCACATCTTCTACGGCGCGCTGTACCACTGGTTCGTAATGTTCCTGAACCATCGGTATCGCAACTTCCGCCCCCATCGGGAATTGCCGGTGTCGCGAGAATTTCGGCTGTATTTCAAAAGGCTGGCCCTGATGCCCGTTCACCGCATATCGCGCAGCTGGGCCACGGCACGGGTGCGTTGGGGTGGGTTCCCCTACCATTTGGCGCTGCTGCAGCTGGGCCATGACAGCTCGGTCCAGTCCCATTCCGACTATTCATGCATGAGCGAATTTCTGCAGCAGGTCATCGCCGGGTTCGCCGAAGGAGCCCCGCAGCATCACCGGCTGGTCATCAAAGAACACCCGCTGGAAAATCACCGCGAACCCCTGCGCCGCCTTGTACGCAATTTCGCGCGCCAACACGGCATTGCGGACAGGGTCCATTATGTGCCCGGTGGCAAGCTGGCCGGGCTGCTGAACGAGGCGCGCTCAGCCGTCACAATCAACTCAACCGCGGGCCAGCAGGTTCTGTGGCGCGGGATTCCGCTGCGTATTTTCGGCCGATCGGTCTATGACAAACCCGAATTTGTCTCGCAGCAGCCCATGGCATCGTTCTTTGCCAACCCGAAACCGCCCGACAACGATGCCTATCACTGCTATCGCCGGTTCCTGCTGGAAACCAGCCAGATTTCCGGGGGGTTTTATTCCCATAGGGGTCGGCGGCAATTGCTGCGGCATGTGACCGATATGGTTTTGCGGCACAGCGATCCCTATCAGACTGCTATTGAGGACAACGCGGCTATGACGCCACAGTTGAAAATCGTTGGGTGATTGCCGGTATCCATGGCTGGAAGTTACAGGCCAAAACCGGTAACCTGCCGCAAACAGAAAACTAAAACAAAAAAGACCGAGGATATCTGGCAGTGCAATGCGTTCCAATCCGATGGATACGGGGGCTTTCCCTTGTCGCCGCAATTGGCCTTCTGGCCGCGTGCCAGCTTCCGAAATCGGGGCCCAACAAAAGCGAAATCCTGGCCGGTTCGGTCGAAAACGGCGGCAACGCCTTTGTGGTCGAGGTGGATGACCGCGTTACCCGCGCGACCTCGGCGGTTCCGCAATTCGGATTCTCATCCTCGTTCAGCAGCGCCCAGAGGCTGACCGCTGACACGGTACGCCCCGGCGACGTTCTGGGCCTGACCATCTGGGAAAACGTCGATGACGGCCTGCTGGCCGGTGAAACCGGTGCCGCCACGGCACTGAACGAAGTTCAGGTCGACAGCGAAGGATTTATCTTCGTACCCTACGCCGGTCGGATGCGCGCCGCCGGGAATACTCCGGAACAGTTGCGCGTTCTGATCACGGAAAAGCTGCAGGAACAAACACCCGACCCGCAGGTCGAGGTGCGCCGCGTTGCGGGCGACGGATCGACCGTCTCGATCACAGGCACGGTTGCGGCGCCGGGCATCTATCCGATTGAGCGCCCCACCCGCTCTTTGCTTGGAATGCTGTCCCAGTCGGGCGGGGTCTCCGTTGCCTCGGACATCGCGCTGGTGACCCTGATCCGTGGCGATCAGAAAGGCACGGTCTGGTACGAAGACCTGTTCCGCAATCCCAAACTGGATGTCGCGCTGCGTGGCGGCGACCGCATTCTGGTGGAAGAGGACAGCCGATCCTACATCGCACTTGGCGCAACCGGCGGGCAGTCGCGTGTGGCCTTCGAAAGCCAGGACCTATCGGCGCTTGAAGCTTTGGCACAGGTTGGCGGTCTGGTGACGGTCTCGTCTGACCCAACGGGCATCTTTATCCTGCGGGACGAGCGTCAGGACGTCGCCCGCAATGTCATGGGCCGGGCCGATCTGCAAGGTGAACAGCGGATGATCTATTTGCTGAATCTGACCTCGCCCAACGGGCTGTTCATTGCGCGCGACTTTGTGATCCGCGACGATGACACGATCTATGTGACCGAAGCGCCCTATGCGCAGTGGAGCAAGTCGATCTCGCTCATCGCAGGTGGGCTGACCCCGATTGCCAACGTGGCCACCCTGACCGGAAACTGATGCATGACCCCGGATCACGACTGCGTATCCGGGACCGAGCGCAAACGGCTGTTCGTCTATAATGGCGGTTTTCTGACAAACCAGCGTATCCGGCGTATCCTGTCGCTGGCCGGGTATGACATCCGGCTGGGCCTGCCGAAACCGGATGAGCTTGTGGGGGTTTGGGGCAATAGCCCTACCGCCCATCGCGGCCTGAACATCGCTGAAAAGCGAGGCGCCAAGGTTCTGCGGGTCGAGGATGCGTTCCTGCGGTCCCTGCATCCGGGGCGCAGCGGCGAGGCCCCGCTGGGATTGCTGCTGGACCGATCCGGGCTGCATTTCGATCCGAGCACACCGTCCGATTTGGAAACCCTACTGGCCACCCATCCGCTGGACGATACCGCCCTTTTGGACCGCGCGCGCGGGGCTATCGAACGGCTGCAGGAACTGCACCTCAGCAAATATTCGGCCTTTGATCTGACCATCCCACCGCCCGAGCCGGGCTATGTTCTGGTCGCCGATCAGACGCAGGGCGACGCCGCCGTGACCGCCAGCGGCGGCGATCACGCGCGGTTCCGCGAAATGCTGGTGATCGCGCAAGAGGAAAATCCAGGCGCGCGTGTGTTGATCAAGGCGCATCCCGAAACGCTGGCCGGGCACCGGGGCGGGTATTTCTCCGATCAGGACCTGACGGACCGGGTGTCGTTTCTGAACGACCCGATCAGCCCGTGGCCGCTGCTCGAAGGCGCGATAGCGGTTTACACCCTGTCCTCGCAGCTGGGGTTCGAGGCGATACTGGCCGGGCACAAGCCCCGCGTGTTCGGGCAGCCGTTTTATGCGGGCTGGAGCCTAACGCAGGATGAAACCCCGATGCCGCGCCGCCAGCGCAACCTGACCCGGGCGCAGTTATTCGCTGCGGCTATGATCCTTTACCCCACGTGGTACGATCCCTACCGCGATCAGCTTTGCGAATTGGAAACCGTACTGGATACGCTCGAGGCGCAGACGCGGGCATGGCGGCAGGATCGAAATGGCTGGACCGCATCAGGGATGCGCCTGTGGAAACGCAAGCATCTGCAGAGGATGTTTGGCCGGCACAAGAAACTTCAATTCACCGCATCGTCCACCCCGGACCGCCTCCACATGGTCTGGGCCAGCCAATCGCGCGGTGCCGAAGATGCCATCCGGGTTGAGGATGGATTTCTGCGCTCCCGGGGGCTGGGGGCCAATCTTGTCCCGCCCCTGTCGCTCGTCACCGATGATCTGGGCATCTACTACGACCCGACCCGTCCCAGCCAGTTGGAAGAGTTGATTGCAAAGCGCGAAACCCTGCGCCCCGATCAGGAACGGCGCGCAGAACGGCTGGTCGCAAAGCTGCTGGCCGCGGGGTTGAGCAAGTACAACACCGGAACCAAACCCCCGGACCTGCCCCAGGGGCACCGCATTCTGGTTCCGGGGCAGGTTGAAGACGACGCCTCGATCCTGCTGGGCACAAGTGGCGTTCGGACCAATCTGGAACTGCTCGGGATGGTGCGCGAGGCGAACCCGGATGCGATTGTGATCTACAAACCCCATCCCGACGTCGAAGCAGGCCTGCGCGTGGGCGGGATCGAGGTTGAAGGATTGGCAGATGTCATCGCCGAAAACTGCGACCCGGCGGCCCTGTTGCCGCTTGTGAACGAGGTCTGGACAATGACCTCACTGTTGGGGTTCGAGGCCCTGTTGCGCGGCGTCAGCGTCACCACTTTGGGTGCGCCCTTCTATGCGGGGTGGGGTCTTACCACGGATCTGGGTGCGGTTCCGGCCCGCAGGGGGGCGCGGCCCACATTGATGGGTCTGGTCCATGCCGCGCTGATCGATTACCCGCGCTATCTGGACCCGGTCACAGGCCTGCCCTGCCCGGTCGAGGTTGCGGTGGATCGGCTGGCCGCAGGTGACACCGCGCGGTCCGGTCCGATGAATCGCCTGCTGTCAAAACTGCAGGGGGCTTTTGCCACGCACACGCATCTTTGGCGCTGACCCGCTAACTCGTGCGTCTCCAGCGATGCATCACGTCGCCACCAATTGCCGTCGTTTCGACCAGTTCGAAGCGCGGGGCTTCGTCCAGTTTTTCGAACCCAAGCGACCCAATGGCCGAAAGCCCCTCGGCCCCGATGGTCAGACCGGCGGTGAAGCCCACAAGCTCATCGACCAGATCGTCCGCCAACAGGGATGCGGCCAAGGCGGCCCCGCCCTCGCAGAACACGCGCGTCAGTCCGGCCTGCCCCAGTTGCTGTAACAAATCCGCGGCGTCGATATGGTGATCCCGCAGGGCGCAGGGCAGCAGACGAGCGCCCAACCCCTCCCACGCGCGGGCGCGTTCGGCGTCGGGATGGGGGCCGTGGCACAGCCAGACCGGCGTTTTTGACGCGGTGCGCGCAAGTTGCCCCATCAACGGAATGTCCATATGGCGCGACACCACAACCCGTACGGGCTGCTGCGCAATGCCCAGATCTCGTACGGTCAGCGACGGATCATCTGCCCGCGCGGTGCCTGCGCCCACCATCACCGCATCGTGGCGCGCACGCATCGCATGCACGAAACGCCGCGCCTCGGGGCCCGTGATCCATTGGCTGTGCCCGGTCGACGTGGCGATGCGGCCATCGAAACTGCTGGCCAGTTTCAGCGTCACGAAAGGACGCCCCTGTTCGGTTTTCAGAAAGAACCCGGCGTGATCCTGCGCTGCCTGATCCGCCAGAACGCCGGTTTCAACCTCGATGCCAGCCTCGCGCAACATGGCGAACCCCTGCCCCGCCACACGCGGATCGCTGTCCTCGATGGCCGAAACGACACGCGCCACGCCCGCAGCAATCAGTGCTTCGGCACAGGGGGGCGTTTTACCGTGATGCGCGCAGGGTTCCAACGAGACATAGGCCGTAGCGCCCCGCGCCGCCTGCCCGGCCTGCGCCAAGGCCACAGCCTCGGCGTGCGGTCGGCCACCGGGTTGGGTCCAGCCCCGGCCCAGGATCCGCCCGTCCTTGACGACGACGCAGCCCACCGCAGGGTTGGGCCAGCACACACTTTGTCCGCGCCGCCCCAGGGACAGGGCCAGCGCCATATATCGCTTATCTGTTTCGCTCACTCGTCCGTCGAAGGCTGCGGCGGGCGCAGTTCGTGGACAAACTCCTCGAAATCATCGGCCGCCTGGAAATTCTTGTACACACTCGCAAAGCGAACATAGGCGACGGTATCGATCCGCGCCAAAGCTTCCATGACGATCTCACCGATCTTGTTGGACGGGATATCCGTGTCGCCCATGCTTTCCAGACGGCGCACGATGCCCGAGATCATCTGATCGATCCGGTCCGGATCAATGGGACGTTTCTGCATCGATATGCGAATGGATCGTTCCAGCTTGTCGCGGTCGAAATCCTCGCGTTTACCGTTGGTCTTGATAACGACCAGATCGCGCAGCTGCACCCGTTCATAGGTGGTGAACCGGCCCCCGCAAGCGGGGCAAAACCGGCGCCTGCGGATCGCAACGTGATCCTCTGCCGGGCGTGAATCCTTGACCTGAGTGTCGATGTTTCCGCAAAACGGGCAGCGCATCCGCCGTCTCCTCGTCCCTTGTTCGGCCTCTTTTTGTAAGCGCTTTGGCTTACTTATCCACAACTATAGGACAGCCGCTAGAGTTTGGGTAGTCGGAATTTTCAACCGCTAAATAATGGGTCAGCCCAGATGGGCCGCGACACGCCGCTGATGCGGGGCCGAGCGATGTTCGAACAGGTAAATCCCCTGCCACGTGCCCAAAACCGGACGCCACTGCGAAACCGGAATAGTCAGCGAAACGGGCAGAAGGGCCGCCTTGATATGCGCGGGCATATCGTCGGGCCCTTCATAGGTGTGGCGCAAATACGCCATGGCTGGATGATCCGACGGGGGAACGAGCCTTTCGAAAAAGGCGCGCAAATCGGTCTGCACCTCGGGGTCCGCGTTTTCCTGTATCAGCAGGGAACAAGAGGTGTGGCGCACAAACAGCGTCAACACCCCGTCCCCCGCCGCCTGCCTCAGCCAGCGGTGCACCTCGGACGTGAACTCGTAAAGGCCCGGCCCTTGTGTCCGGATGGTAAATTCAGTCTGCATTCATCCCGGTTCGTCAATGTGTCAGTCATTCAGAATGTTAACGCTGCATCTGGCATTCGCCCCCTGCACCGACACACTTGTACCCGGAACGAAGCTGCTTGTAACGATGCCGGACTGAGGTGGCGTGACACCGCTTGGTTTCTGCAGCGAAAACTGAACTGCGGTCCTGCGCCCGGTCGCCTCGCTTGGCCCGTAGCCGCGCACCACATAGATCGGTTGCTGCCACCCGGCCCCCAGCGTTCGGCGGGCATAATCCGATGCGGCACACCAGTACCCGTCCGCATCATCGCGCCCGCGCGGGATCACTTCGAACACCGAATTGTTCACCGCCGCCGTCTGATAACTGAACCGCGCGAAAGTGGCGGACGACGCCGATGCGCTTAATGTTGCTGCGGCAAGAACTGCGTAAGTCAAAACCTGTTTCATAACCGTACTCTCTCCTGTTCTGAGACAGGTCTTGATTTAGTTTGTCGCGCGATCAGACAAAGCCGCTTCACGATGAATTCAGTCAGCACAGGTCCCCGCGTGAACGGGCGTGAGCCAGCCCTGATAGCGGATCAGAAAACCAAGCCCTGGCGCGTCTGCAGAGACATCGAACCTGAATCGGCCCTGCTCATCCTGCCACTCGACAGTCGAGGACAAGGGCAGCAGAAACGCGGGGATCGGTATGCCGAATATGGTCAACCTGTTGATACCGATCTTTAGACCGTTCTTACTGAGTTCCGGCTTCAGCCAGAGGATCATTCGCCCGAAATCCTCGCGCACGCATCCGGTGCTGTGGTCATAGGTCAGGCAGGATCGGGTCTTGTGCCCGTCAAAGTCACGCTCCCAAATCCGGCCCTGTTTTGTGTCGCAGATCCTGACCGTGACCGGCACGTCCGCCCTGCCCGGTGGAAACCGCCCCAATCGCAGTGCAAGCGCCACAAGCCAACCCTTACCACGTTCGATTTGGCAGCGCCCCGCATAAACGCCCGTGGAACTGTGCAGGTGCCGCACCGCTGCAGGCAATTCAGCGGCAATGGGCAGTGCCTGCAGGAATGGGTCCATTCCTCAGAACCCTTGCGGCACGAACCGGTCGCGCAGCGCTGGGGTTGGTACAAAACATGTCGGGCTTCGTCCGAAAATCGCATAACGGTTCCGCGCGATCAGATGGTACAGAGGATCCTTCACCACGCGCGGCAGATACCTGCAAACCGCCAGAGCCGACCACGCGCCAGGCAAGCGGCGCATCGCGGCGGCGAAGGCATCGAGCTTCTGGTAAACATGCCCGTTCACGATAACCAGATTGGTTTCGAAATCATCGGTCGGCAGCCCAAGGTCGCGGTACAGGCTTTGCCCCAAAGGCGACTGCGCCGTCGCGAATTGAAACCGTCCTGCGCGGTCGTGTTTCAGCATGAACCGGAAAAAGCCCGAGCACAGCACGCATTCTCCGTCAAAGACGATCAGATCGGGAAGGTTGAAAAGTTCTTGATTTTGAACACTCTGCATGGCGCCCGCGCCTTTGATCACACCCTGGCGCGATAGTGTCATGCGAGTGTTTAACCGCCAATGCGACAAGAAGGGCCGATGGATGCGCCGGGGAACCTCGGGCACGTTCTGAATGCGCGCTCCGAGGCTCTGACCCCATCCCCAAAAAGGTGCCTACTCGACGCGGGAAACCTAATGCGTGGGCCGACAAGTGCTTTTTGTCATTGGACAAGTTTTTGTGATATTCTGACAAAACAGCACGGACACCTGACCGGAAAGGCATCCATGGACGTTGATATCGCGCGCATTCATCGCCTGATCCAATCGCTTGACGACCATACTGGCGATGCTGCTGTGTCGCGGCGCGTTCTGGCCCAGACCGGGCTTTCGCCTGATGACATCGCGCAATCGGCCTCGGTCTGCAGCGCGCAGAAAGAGGCTCTGTTCGTGCGCTACGCCTGCGATGCGGTGAACGACATCACCTTTGGCGCGCGAACCGGTCTGGCTGTCACCTCTGCCTCGAGCCTGACGGCTTATATCAGTAAATACTCGCGCGATCTGAAACAGGTGATCGAAAACACCTCGCGCTTTCATGGCATCATTGATCCGGCTGTCGTGTTTAGCCTGCGCTATGCGGGGAATTTCGCCTCGTTCGAGGCCGAATGGAAAGACGCCAGCTATGCCCGCTATCACCGGCGCACCGAATTCCTGCTGTTTGCCGCCCTGGCGCGCATGCGCAATCTGACTCAGGTGGACTTTTTTCCGATTGAAATGCGGTTTCAGCACGAGGTCGGGGCGCATGCGGCCAGTTTTCGCAAACTGTCGGGCTTCCCGGTGATGTTCGGGGCAGAAAAGATGGAGATCATCCTGTCCCTATCCTCGCTTGACCTGCCCGTTCCGACCTACGATCCCAAGTTGCGCGCGCATCTTGTGGAATATGGCGAACGGGTTCTGGCCGAGAAACGCACGACCGACCAGAAACTGCGCGCTCAGGTCGAAGGGCTGATTACAAGGTCCCTGCCCGGCACGATCATTCAGGCGGAAGAGGCTGCCGCAAATCTGGGGATGAGCCCCAGAACCTTTGCCCGCCGGTTAAAGGACGAAAGCACCAGCTATCGCGAGATCGTCTCGGACCTGCGCTGCGATCTGGCGCAGACCTTTGTGTCGAACGGCATGCCTCTGTCCGAGGTTTCTTATTCACTTGGCTATGCGGATCAGGCGGCGTTTTCGACCGCCTTCAAACGGTGGACCGGCCAGACGCCGGGCCGATTCAACACGCGGGTGGAGCATCCGATACGGGTGTGAGACCGGGGGTCATCAGCGCTGCCGCCTCGCCCCGGCCCGTCCCATGAGTGGACAAGGTGGATATAGAGACGGCGCGTGCGTGATCTTTGTGAGTTCCCGCCAATTTGATTGGCGAACTGGCCATTGTGATCGGCTTCAAAGAAAAAAGGCGCCTCGGTCAGAGGCGCCTTGATCCTTACTGATCCAGGAAGGACCGCAGTTTACGCGACCTGCTGGGGTGCTTCAGCTTGCGCAGCGCCTTTGCTTCGATCTGACGGATACGTTCGCGGGTCACGCTAAACTGCTGACCAACCTCTTCCAAAGTGTGATCAGTGTTCATGCCGATGCCGAACCGCATCCGCAGAACCCGTTCCTCGCGCGGGGTGAGCGAGGCCAGAACCCGGGTCGTGGTTTCCTTGAGGTTTTCCTGAATGGCGCTGTCCAGCGGCAGCACGGCATTCTTGTCCTCGATGAAATCGCCAAGCTGGCTGTCTTCCTCGTCGCCGATGGGCGTCTCAAGACTGATCGGCTCTTTGGCGATCTTCATCACCTTGCGCACTTTCTCAAGCGGCATCTGCAGCTTTTCGGCCAGTTCCTCCGGCGTCGGCTCGCGGCCGATCTCGTGCAGCATCTGACGGCCGGTGCGGACCAGCTTGTTGATCGTCTCGATCATATGCACCGGAATACGGATGGTCCGCGCCTGATCCGCAATCGAACGTGTGATCGCCTGACGGATCCACCAGGTCGCATAGGTCGAGAACTTGTAGCCCCGGCGGTATTCGAACTTGTCCACCGCCTTCATCAGGCCGATGTTGCCTTCCTGAATAAGATCAAGGAATTGCAGGCCACGGTTCGTGTACTTTTTGGCAATCGAAATCACCAGACGCAGGTTGGCCTCGACCATTTCCTTCTTGGCTTGCCGCGCCTCTTTCTCGCCCTTCTGAACCTGCTGCACGATGCGGCGGAATTCAGAGATATCCAGACCGACATACTGACCGACCTGAGCCATATCGTTGCGCAGCTCCTCAACCTTGTCGGTCGAGCGTTCAATGAACATCTGCCAGCCCCGGCCCGGTTTTTCCGCCATCTCGGCCAGCCAGTTCGGGTCAAGTTCGCGGCCGCGATAGGCGTCGATGAATTCGCGACGGTTGATGCGGGCCTGATCCGCCAGTTTCACCATCGCGCTGTCCAGCGACATGACGCGGCGGTTGATGCCATAAAGCTGGTCGATCAGCGCCTCGATCCGGTTGTTGTGCAGGTGAAGGCCATTCACCAGTTCAACGATTTCAGCGCGCAGTTTCTGATAGGTCTCCTCGTCCTTCTCGCTGAACGAACCATCCTCATTCAGAGTTGCCGAGATCCGGCTGTCCTGCATTTCGGAAAGCATCGAGAAGTCGCTGGAAATGCGCTCCAGCGTGGTCAGAACCTGATCCTTGAGCGCTGCTTCCATCGCGGCCAGAGACATGTTGGCCTGATCGTCGTCATCGTCATCATCGTCGCTGGCAATCGGGTTCCCGTCGGCGTCCAGTTCCGGCCCCTCATCCTTGGCAGGCTTCGCCGCCTGCACCGCCGAGGTGTCGACAACGGGCTCGGAAACATCGCCGTCCTCGTCCATCTGGTTGCCAAAGGTGGTTTCCAGATCGATGACATCCCGCAGCAGAATATCCTCGGACAAGAGTTCGTCATGCCAGATGGTGATCGCCTGGAAGGTCAGCGGGCTTTCGCACAGACCGGCGATCATCGTATTCCGGCCCGCTTCGATCCGCTTGGCGATGGCAATCTCGCCCTCGCGGCTCAGCAGTTCAACGCTGCCCATCTCGCGCAGATACATGCGGACGGGGTCGTCGGTGCGGTCCAGTTTTTCGGTTGCGGCACCGGCCAGCGCAACCTCGCGGTTGCTTTCGGTGGTGGTCAGTTCGGTCGAGCCCTTGTTCTCTTCCTCTTCGGCTTCTTCATCTTCGATGATGTTGATGCCCATCTCGGACAGCATCGACATAACGTCTTCGATCTGTTCCGAGCTGACCTGATCAGGCGGCAGGACCTGATTGAGCTGGTCGTATGTGATGTAGCCTTTCTCGCGGGCCTCGGCGATCATCTTCTTGACCTGGGCCTGGCTCATATCCAGCGAGATTTCCTGTTCCTGCTCGTCGGATTTGCGGTCTTCGTTCGTATCCTTGGCGGCCATTCAATGCTCCTGCAGGGATGGGTGATTCGTTAGAGCCGAATCATTAGCGCGTGAAAGTGATTCGGCCACCCGTTTACCCGTTTTTCTTTTCAAGTGCCTTATGAAAACACCAGTTTACCGGCGTTTCCGCTCGAATTTGATACCGGATGTAATTGCCTCGAACGCATCTTTCTCGTCGCGGTTGATTCGCGCGCCGTTGTCGGCGATGTCGAAAACGGCCCTGTCCTCATTCTGGCTGCGGCTAGTTCTGTTGCGCTCTTCGGCGGCCTGCGCCAGCCGATACGTCAGCGCCTCATCGGCCAGATCGGACAGTTCCTCTGCAGCTTCGGCAATTTCAGCATCCAACCCCCGGAGCGCTTTGATCTTTGCGAGTTCCTCGGCCAGCGTCATTTCGGCCTTTTCAACGTCGCCCGGTTTGTTCACGCAGGGGATCACAGCGACATGGCGAAGGGCCAGCAGGTTTTCAAGGGGTTCGGGGCCCAAAGTTTGAACGATGTGGTCCTGCAGGTTGTCGGGATCGTCAATCGCGTGGCGCAAGATCGCCCCGCGCAGGGCGGCGTGATCTGGATCTTGGCAATCCATCTCCTCCAACTGGTTTTCGAACTGCACCACGACCTGCGGGTTCAGGATGGCAATGGCCAGAATGGCGGCCTCGCGCAGTTGGATATCGGCATTCTCGGCCGAGGCCAGAAACGAGGCCCGCGCGCCCGGCGTCGCGGGCTGAGCCTGCGGCTGCCACTTCCCGCGCGGCTGCCACGGGCGATTCTGCGACTGCCGCTGCGGGCGAAACAATTGCCAGCGCAGGTCCTTGATTTCCTGCCCATAGTGCGACCGGATCGAGGGATCACGAATCAGCTTGATCTTGTCCCGCAGGGATTTGTCCAGCGCCGCCTTGCGTTCGGGGCTGTCGAACACTTTACCCTCAGTCTCACGTTGCCACAGCAGCTTGACCATCGGGAGCGCGCCCTCCAGCACCGCCTGAACCGCCCCAGGCCCTTCGGCGCGCAGCAGGTCGTCGGGGTCCTTTCCCTCGGGCATCAGGGCAAAACGTAGGGATTTCCCGGCTTCGAGCAGCGGCAGCGCCAGATCGACGGCACGCATCGCCGCCCGCAGGCCCGCCGTATCGCCATCCAGCGCGATGATCGGTTCGTCCGAAATACGCCACAGCAATTGCAACTGATGTTCGGTGATCGCCGTTCCCAGGGGCGCGACAGACGCGCCGAACCCGGCTTCGGCCAGCGCGATCACGTCCATATAGCCCTCGGCCACGATCAGAGGTTTCCCCTTCCCCGCCGCCTGCCGCGCGGGGCCGTGGTTGTACAGGCTGCGGCCTTTGTCGAACAAATCGGTCTCGGGCGAGTTCAGGTATTTGGCATTGTCGTTAGGGTCCATCGCCCGCCCACCGAACGCGATGCACCGCCCGCGAGGGTCGCGGATCGGGTACATGATCCGGTTGCGGAAGGTGTCATAGGGCTTCTTGCCCTTGTTCGACGGCTTCGCCAACCCGGCCCCGAGGATCAAATCCTCGGCCACGTTCTTGCCGCGCAGATGATCCCACAGTGCCTGCCAGCCATCGGGGGCAAATCCGATCTCCCACCGGTCAAGCGCCTGTGCATCCAGCCCCCGGCGGGTCAGGTAATCGCGCGCAGGCCCGCCTGCCCCGGTCTTGAGCTGCAGCCGGAAGAACTGCACTGCCTGTTCCATCACCTCGGCAAGTTGCGCGCGGCGGTCCTGTTTTTCCTGCGCTTTGGGATCGCGCGCGGGCATGGGCATCCCGGCCTCGCGCGCCAGAATCTCGACCGCTTCGATGAACGAGACGTTTTCGGTCTCTTTCACGAAACTGATCGCGTCGCCTTTGGCATGGCAGCCGAAGCAGTAATAGAACCCTTTCTGATCATCCACATGGAACGAGGCCGTCTTTTCATGGTGAAACGGGCAAGGTGCCCACATGTCGCCCTTGCCCTGATTGGACTTGCGCTGATCCCACATGACCTTGCGCCCGACGACCTGAGACAGGCTGAGGCGCGTGCGCAATTCATCGAGAAATCCGGGGGGCAGTGACATGGGTTCAAACCTGCCAGAAACCGAAACGCGCGCCAAGGGGATGGCGCGCGGTTGTCCACAGCGAATTCGCAGCCCTGTGGATTATTGCTGCAGGCACAGTTCCAGCCACGCAGCACCCAGGTCCTTTTTGCGCACGTCGCGCATCTTTTGCTCATAGACCCACGGGGTGATCAAAGGGATGGCCGCGTTGTAGTTCTCGGGCCACGACGGCCCCGAATCCGCGATAGCCTGCGCCACGTCGCGTTCCTTGACCCGGTCCAACCGCGCCTTCTGGATCGCAGCGACAACTTCCGCCTGATAGCCACAGCTTTGCTCTTTGGTCTCGGCAGCGGCCAGAGGGGTGGCGAATAAAGCGGCGGCAAGTGCGATACGCAACATTGGGTTCTCCGGGAATCGTTTAATCAAAGGCAGATTAACCGCGCTTTTGACGGCCCGCCATCGTTCAAATCAGCCGGCACGGCCAAAAGCTTGCGCAGCGGGGCAAACAGGTTGCCCCGCCGTTCGATCCTTCACAGCCCTTTTGCGCGATAGCTTTTCGAGACCCGATCAATGGCCACGATATAGGCCGCCGTCCTCAGATCCTCGACATCGTCGCGGCTATGCCACACTTCGCGCATCGACTGGTAGGCAATGCGCATCGTGTCATCCAGGCCCGAGCGCACCAGTTCCAGCTCATCCGCGCCCTTCAGGTACTTGGCCTTGAAATCCGGCGACATGGACCACGCATCACCAAGGTAGCGGTCCAGCCGTTCCAACTCGCTGACGATCAACTCGTGCCGCGCCTCTTCCTGACGGCGTTGCATCCGGCCAAAGCGAATATGGCTCAGGTTCTTGACCCACTCAAAATAAGACACCGTCACGCCGCCGGCATTGGCATACATGTCCGGAATGATCACCGTGCCCTTCTTGCGCAGGACTTCATCGGCACCCGCCGTAACCGGGCCATTTGCCGCCTCGATGATCAGCGGAGCTTTGATACGCTCTGCATTTTCAAGATTGATGACCCCCTCCAGCGCGGCCGGGATCAGGATATCGCACTCGGCTTCCAGAACATCCGCACCTGCGGCGGAATGGGTCGCATCGGGATAGTCCTTGACGCCGCCGTGCTTGACGATCCACTGGCGTACCGCCTCAACGTCTATGCCGTCCGGGTTATAAAGCGCCCCGTCCCACTCGATGATCCCGACGATGCGTGATCCGTCCTCCTCGCATAGGAACTTCGCGGCGTGATAGCCCACGTTACCGAGCCCCTGCACAACGACCCGCTTGCCATCCAGCGTGCCGGTCAGACCCGCTTTTGCAATGTCCTCGGGATGGCGGAAGAACTCCCGCAGGGCGTATTGATGCCGCGACCGGTGGCCTCGACCCGCCCGGCGATGCCGCCGGCGTTCAGCGGCTTGCCCGTGACACAGGCGCGGGCGTTGATATCCGTCGTGTTCATCCGGGCGTATTGATCCGCCATCCAGGCCATCTCGCGCTCGCCGGTTCCCATGTCCGGGGCGGGTACGTTCTGGGACGGGTTGATCAGATCGCGTTTGGCAAGCTCATAGGCGAACCGTCGGGTGATCTGCTCCATCTCGTGCTCTTCGTACTGACGGGGATCAATGCACAAGCCCGCCTTGGACCCGCCAAACGGGGTTTCGACCAGTGCGCATTTGTATGTCATCAGCGCCGCAAGCGCCTCGACCTCATCCTGGTTCACGGCAAGAGCGTAGCGGATTCCGCCTTTCACGGGCTCCATATGCTCGGAATGGACCGAGCGATATCCGGTAAACGTATGAATCTCTCCCCGCAGACGAACCCCGAACCGAACCGTATAGGTGGCATTGCAAACGCGGATTTTTTCTTCCAGCCCCGGCGGCAGATCCATCAGGGACGCAGCCCTGTTGAACATCAAATCGACGCTCTCACGAAAGCTCGGTTCTTTGATACCGTCCATGAATTCCTCCGCACTGGTAACTGGCAAACGAACGTCAACTTGTCGCACCGCTCACCAGTCGCCGCAATCTTCATCTGCTGCTTTTTTCATCAAAAAATGAAAGAACCGTTTCCCCGGCCTGTGCCGAGTCGCCCGACTTCGGCAGTGGCCGCATTGTTCCACAGGTCGAAACAAACACCGCCTGGCAGCAGTAACTGCAGCCGATTTTCATGCAAAAATAGCATCATAGTGGCATTGACGCCCAATTCTCGCCACGTTCGAACGATAAAAAATTAAAGTTGCAAAGAACTGGGTTCGGTGTGTCTGGCCAGCAGAGGGACACGTTATGAAGAAGTTTGATTGGAAATCGGGATTGGTAAAACGGAAGAATTTTGGCGTTCGTCGATGGCTTCGGGATTCTTTTCTAAACCGCGAAGGCGGCGCCATGACTCCGATGACGCTGGGCTTTCTGATGATCATCATTACCGTCACGGGTTTTGCCGTTGACGTGATGCGCTACGACCGCGAGCGCGCCAGATTGCAATATGCCCTGGACCGGGCGGTTCTGGCTGCTGCCGACCTGGATCAGGATCTGTGCCCCGAGGACGTCATCCGCGACTATCTAAACAAAGAAGGTCTGGATCAGTTCCTCGCCTATATCGACGTGCAGCCCAACGTATGTGGCTCTACCGCCGTGACGATCGATGGCTATCGTCGGGTCGAGGCTATCGTAAGAATGGACGTGCCCACTCACTTCATGGGAATGGCAGGCATTTGGGGGACTGACGGTCTGAAAAACCCCACAATTCTGGCCCAGGTCCACAGTGTCGCTGAAGAATCTATCGACGACGTCGAGATTTCGCTGGTGTTGGACGTTTCCGGTTCGATGAACAGCTATAGCCGCCTGACAAACCTGAAGCGAGCCGCTACCGAATTTGTGCAGGAAATGGCAGACAAGACCGAAGATGGCAAATTGTCGATCTCGGTCATACCATACGCAACTCAGGTTGCTGTCTCGGACAGCCTTATGAACAGCCTGCAGGCCAATTTCATGTCGGGCGCTCCGTCGCCGGGATCGGCTTTCACCGGAGTGAACGAATACGCAAACTGTCTGAACTTTACGAGCGATGAGTTCAACACAAGCTCTTTCGACCTGGACATGATCCGGCCCCGTACGCTGCATTTCACGCCGTGGTCCACTTATGATCGCCGCCCGACAAACGACATTGTGTACAACGAAGTCTGCGACCGTCGCACGAACCGTGAAGTGGAGACATTGCAGAAAGATCCCGCAACGCTGAACGCATTCATCAACAATCTTGAGGCTTCGGGTAACACCTCAATCGACCTTGGTCTGAAATGGGGCCTGACCCTGCTTGACCAGAGCTTTCAGCCCGTTGCGGCCGATCTTGCGGCGAACAACGAAATTCCTTCAGAATTCGCGACCCGGCCGAACACCTATGCCAGCAATGACGCCATGAAGGTTGTTGTTCTGATGACGGACGGCGCGAACACAACGCAATATAAGGTCAAAGAACCCTATCGTGAGGGCGTGTCAAACCTGTGGTGGCACCGCCTTGAGGGCAACTATTCCACTTATGACTACGCCAGAGAAATGTACTATTGGCACGATGTCCCCAACTACGAGTGGGATAGCAACCGCGGATTTTATTGGGCCCGAGAGGTTTGGCAGCAATGCCCCTACGGTGGGTACCAAGGCACTGACCCATATCTGGTCAGAGCTCAGCCGGACTGCCCCAACTCGTACACTGAAGCACGCTGTACTGGTTGGCGTCAGAATGCCAGCGGAGCTTACGAATGTACGTCGTTTGACACCAACTTCACCCGTGAGATTTTCGTAACTGACAGTGCAGGAAACGAAATTAACTCTACGGTACTGGAATGGCCAGACGTCTGGAAACGCACGACACACCGCGCAATTCGCGACCTTTTCAGAGAATCTCTGGGAACCACAGCTGGTAACAACTGGTACAACAATGCGGTCGAGTACATTGGGCGCAGCACCAAAGACGCTCGGGCACGCGCGCTCTGCGCCAATGCGGCCAGCAAGAACATCGTTGTGTTTACCATCGCCTTCGAAGCTCCGGACGCCGGCAAATCACTGCTGAAAGACTGCAGCAGTGACGACGGTGCCTATTACGAAGCGACCGGCGATCAGATCGTGGACGTATTTGCCTCGATCGGGTCCAGCATCCGCAGCCTAAGGCTTACCCAATGATAACGCGCCTTTTCTCAAGTTTTCGCCGCTTTCGTAAGAATGAAGAAGGCACGTCGACCATCGAATTCGTGATGTGGTTTCCGATTTTCTTGATGAGCACCTATTCGGGCGTGGAGTACGGAATCCTTTCGTACAACCATGCCAACCTTGAACGGGCTCTGGACGAGATCATTCAGGATGTTCGCATGAACAAGATCGAAAAATACGATCCCTCGCCAAATGCAAGCTGGTCGCACACACTGCTCAAAGAAGAGATCTGCAAGAAGGCGGGGGCGATCCCCGATTGCTTCGCCAATCTCTCGGTAGAAATGCAAAGCTTTGATCCAATGGACGACCCAAACGCGGCTGGCAACGAAGCTCTGTTTACCTTTGAACCACTGTGTCTCGATACACCCGAAGAAATTCGTGAGCCTG
Source organism: Ruegeria sp. AK4 (assembly GCF_056541025.1). NCBI lineage: Bacteria > Pseudomonadati > Pseudomonadota > Alphaproteobacteria > Rhodobacterales > Roseobacteraceae > Ruegeria > Ruegeria sp. AK4. The sequence continues at coordinate 309,474 of NZ_JBQFXS010000001.1, read as the reverse complement.
ACGACAGGATTTTTGAAGTGGGTGCTTCGAACGAACTAATGATCATTCGGGCCTGCGTCGAAGTTAAGCCACTAATCGTCGGCTCTACGCTTTCTCAGCAGCTCCGCAAACACAAAGAAAATGGTCGTTATCAATTGCATGCAATGTCGGTGTTTGTCCATGAGCCCAACTAAGCACTCCCCCCGCAAAAAGGTCTCACGGTTCTTCACTCGTCTGTGGCGAAGGGAAGACGGCGGCGCGGTTTCGATCGAGGCGATCCTGATGCTTCCCCTGCTCTTCTGGGGCATGTGGTCCACTCTTTCGTATTTTGACGGATATCGCCAAAGTTCGCGGAATCTAAAGGCGACATATGCGCTAGCGGATATCGTCTCTCGTGAAAGTCGCGAGATGAACAATCAGTATATCGACACAATGTATGAACTGTTGCAGGCCATGCTGGCGTCCCGTTCGGACGTATCCATGCGCATTTCGTTTATTCGCAAGGATCCGGACGACGGGCATGTGGTCGAATGGTCCTGTGAACGCGGCGTCTACTTCACCGAGTGGAATACCGAGACCTTTCAAGGAATTTTGGATCGCATTCCAACGATGGCCGATGACAGTACCATGATTCTCGTCGAGGCCCGGGATTGGTACACGCGCCCGTTCAAAACGGGTTTTGGGGACAATTCCTTCCCCATGGAGAACTTCATATTCACGCACCCGCGCGGCTACACCAACATCAACAATCCCGATTGTGAAGTCACCTAGCCTTCAGCCAATCTCACTAACAGAACATCAGCCATAACTTTGGTTTCGGCGGCGGCTGTCATGCCGCCAATGCCCACTCGGTGACCCACGCACCACCACAAACCCGGGGCCCAGCTGGTCGCCTGTTTGCTGCGTGTCCGGATCACAAATCCGTTTGAGGGTTTGAAGGCCAAAAACCCACGGTCAACCGCCTCGATATCCTGAACCTTTGCGATCAGAACCCCCTGCCCCGTTCTCAGCTCCGACCGGGTGAGCTCGATACGGTCGAACGCGACCTGCCACATGCGATACGACAGCCAGAAGGCGCCGCCGCCGAAGACAAGCAGAAATGCCTGCCAGAACGGTTCAGGAGGCGCCGCAAACGCCACATAGATCACCGAGGCCCCCACAAGGATCAACAGCCCGACCCCGGTCCACCGTCTGGCGGATGACGCCCGGATTGTTGCCAGAACTTCGTCCTGCATTGATGCCTCCTGTCTGCTCTGCCCTGATGTAGCGGGTTTTTGGCGCGGACAACAGGTCGGGATCGCTTTAACATTTCTGCACAGAGCCGGTGTTTTGCCGCAAATTGACCGCATGGATGCAGAGGTTACATGCTGTTCACACGAACAGGAGGCGACCATGTCCTTAAGACCTACACTGGAAACCCGGAAATCCGTCCCGACGATGGAAGGCGCAGGTGTGAAACTGCACCGTGCCTTCGGGTTTCAGGACCCCTCGGAATTCGACCCGTTTCTGCTGTTTGACGATTTCCGGAACGAACATCCGCGTGATTATCAGCCCGGGTTCCCATGGCATCCTCATCGGGGGATCGAGACAATCACCTATGTGCTGGCCGGAACGGTCGAGCATTCGGATTCGCTGGGTAACAGCGGCACGTTGGGGGCGGGCGATGTGCAATGGATGACCGCCGGATCGGGCATTTTGCACCAGGAGATGCCGCACGGGAACAACGCGGGCCAGATGCATGGGTTTCAGCTGTGGGGCAATCTGCCTTCGGACCAGAAGATGACGGCCCCGCGCTATCAGGATGTGCAAAGCAGGGACATCCCCGAAATCACGGATGACGACGGAACCACGGTGCGGGTCGTCGTGGGGGAATTCTGGGGCAAAACCGGACCGGTCGATGGCATCGCGGCGGACCCGCAATATCTGGATATCCAGATCCCCGCGGGCGTGAAAAAGACCTTTCGCATCGACACCTACCGGCGCGCCTTTGCCTATGTGTTTCAGGGGCAGGCCGCCTTTGCCGACGCCTCGCAGCCCACCGGTGTCTTGCTGGAGAAAGAGGTCGCGGGGCAAGAGGTCAACATCCGCGACATGTCCGGCGACCGGACGCTTGTGCGCTTTGGCACCGGGGATGAAATCACCGTTCAGGCCGGACCGGAAGGCGTGCGGTTCCTGCTGATCTCGGGCGCTCCGATTGACGAGCCTGTGGCGTGGCACGGACCGATTGTCATGAACACCCGCGCCGAGCTTGAACAGGCGTTTCAGGAATTGCGCAACGGGACCTTTATTCGCCCGGCCCACTAAACCTAGCGCCTGACCCGGTTCGGGTCAGGCGGTTACCGCACGGCGGACCATGTCCCAATAAATCTGCTCGACCTCGTCCAGCGACAACCGCCCCCCTGCCCGATACCAGGTCATGACACCGTTCAGCATGGCGATCACCGCCAGTGCAGTGATCTTGGTGTCCGAGATGGAAAACAGACCCGCCTGCTGGCCGTCATGCAGGATGCTTTCCAGCGCGTTTTCATATTGCCTGCGCAGATCCTCGATCTCGGCAAAGTTCTCGGGCGTCAGGTTGCGCAGCTCCATATAGGCGATGAAAACCTCATCCGGGCGCTGCAGGTGGAACCGGATGTGAAACCCGACGAACCGGCGCAGCGCGTCCTGCGCAGTGCCGTCTTTGTCCAACGCGTCATAGGCCGCCAGAAGTTCCTGCATGTGTTCGCGCATCAGCCGGTACAGCAGGCTTTGCTTGTCGGGTGTGTAGTTGTAAAGCGCCCCGGCCTGCACGCCGACCTGAGCTGCGATCTGGCGCATCGACACCGCCGCGTAACCATGGCGCGCAAAAAGTCCCAGCGCCGCTTTCCGGATGCGCGGGCCGGTAATGTCGGAATGTGATCCTTGCGTTCTTGCCATATGCGCACCGTATCTGAACAATCGTTCAAATAGAACCCTGCTTGAACCGGTCCGATAAACCGTGCATCACAGGGCTGAGACCGCTATCGAAAGGGTTTGCCGTGAAGCCTCTGCCCCTGCTGGCATTGTTAATCCTCTGCGCTGGCTGCGCTGACTTTCCCGAACTGGAAGGCAGCGAACCAGCCTCGGTGAAATCGGCCCGCTACCCGCGCCTTATCCCGCTGCAGGACACGCTTGGCCCGCCGGTGGACCCGATCAGCGAGGCCACCGAGGTCGAAGAAGACCTGACCGCCCGCAGCGAAGCGCTGTCGAAAAAGGCGCAGGCCCTGCAAAACGCCCAGATCAACTGATCGCACTGGCCTAAGGCCCTCTGACGGATTGCACCCTTGGCCTGAACCGGCTAAGGCAGCGCTGAACGGACGACGGGTCCGAAATCAGAAAATTTCGAGCGGAAAGGAACCCACGGAATGACACAGGCGCTGCGGCTGGGAATTGCGGGCTTGGGAACGGTCGGGGTGGGTGTCGTCAGGATCGTCCGCCGCCATGCAGAGCTGTTGCAGGCACGGACCGGTCGTCCGATCGAAATCGTGGCGGTCTCTGCGCGCGATGCCAGCAAGGATCGCGGCATCAGCTTGTCGGATTATGCCTGGGAAACCGACCCGGTTGCTCTGGCCAAACGCGATGACATTGACGTGTTTGTCGAACTAATGGGCGGCGAGAACGGCCCGGCCAAAGCCTCGGTCGAGGCTGCACTGGCCAGTGGCAAGGATGTGGTTACGGCCAACAAGGCGCTGCTGGCGATCCACGGGCAGCAGCTTGCCGAAATGGCTGAGGCCGAAGGTCGCGTGATCCGGTTCGAGGCCGCCGTGGCAGGTGGCATCCCGGTCATCAAATCGCTGACCGAAGGGCTGGCCGGAAACGACATTACCCGCGTCATGGGCGTGATGAACGGCACCTGCAACTACATCCTGACCCGGATGCAGTCGCAGCAGCTGGGCTATAACGCTCTGTTCGAAGAATGCGCCCAGCTTGGCTATCTGGAAGCCGATCCTAACCTTGATGTCGGCGGCATCGACGCGGCACATAAGCTGGCGCTGCTGTCCTCGATTGCCTTTGGCACCAAGCCAAATTTCGACGGGATCGAGATCGAGGGCATCCAGCAGATCAGCCTGGATGACATCCATCAGGCTAACGACATGGGCTACCGGATCAAACTGCTGGGCGTAGCGCAGCGCACCGCACGCGGGCTGGAGCAGCGGATGCAGCCCTGTCTGGTGCCGAGTGACTCGCCTCTGGGTCAGTTGGAAGGTGGCACCAATATGGTCGTGCTGGATGGCGACGCGGTCGATCAGATCGTTTTGCGCGGCCCGGGCGCAGGCGAAGGCCCGACCGCCAGTGCGGTGATGGGCGATGTCTGCGACCTGGCGCGTGGGCTGCACATTCCGACCTTCGGGCGCCCCGCCACTTCGTTGCAAGATGCGCGGCCCGCCGTGACCGGCCTGCCTGCACCATATTATTTGCGGCTGGCTCTGCTGGACAAACCCGGCGCGCTGGCCAAGGTGGCCGCTATTCTGGGCGATGCCGGTGTCTCGATCGACCGTATGCGCCAGTACGCGCATGCCGAAAGCACCGCGCCGGTGCTGATCGTCACCCACAAGACAACACGCACAACGCTGGACGTCGCCTTAGAGGGTCTGCGCGACACCGATGTCATCGCTGGCGAGCCCGTTGCCTTGCGGATTGAAGAGGTTTGAGCTTGCGGCCTGCATGAAACGCAAGCTATGCCGGATATTACGGCTGTATTGACCTAAGGATACCAAAACATGAGTGCTGCCAAGATCGATTTTAACGACCGCCTGCTGTCACTGGGGCTGGCAAGGGTTGCGGAACAGGCTGCACTGGCCTCGGCCTCGCTGGTTGGGCGGGGCGATGAAAAAGCCGCTGATCAGGCTGCGGTGAACGCAATGCGCGAGCAGTTGAACCTGCTGGATATCGCAGGCGTCGTTGTCATCGGTGAAGGGGAACGCGACGAAGCACCGATGCTCTATATCGGCGAAGAGGTCGGCACCGGTAACGGCCCCGGCGTGGACATCGCGCTGGACCCGCTGGAAGGGACCACGCTGACTGCCAAGGACATGCCCAACGCGCTGACCGTGATCGCCATGGGCCCGCGCGGTTCGATGTTGCATGCGCCGGATGTGTATATGGACAAGCTGGCGGTTGGCCCGGGCTATCCCGAGGGCATCGTCAATCTGGACATGAGCCCACGCGAACGGGTCGAAGCGCTGGCCAAGGCGAAAGGCTGCGAACCCGCCGACATCACCGTTTGCATTCTTGAGCGCCCGCGCCATGAGGCAATGATCGCCGAGGTGCGCGAGACCGGCGCCTCGATCCGTCTGATCACCGATGGCGATGTGGCCGGTGTCATGCATTGCGCCGAGAGCGAAGAGACCGGCATCGACATGTATATGGGTCAGGGCGGTGCGCCCGAGGGTGTGCTGGCTGCCGCGGCCCTGAAATGCATGGGCGGGCAGATCTTTGGCCGTCTGCTGTTCCGAAACGATGATGAACGGGGCCGCGCGGCCAAGGCGGGCATTACCGATCTGGACCGCGTCTATGCGCGGGACGAGATGGTCACGGCGGATGTGATCTTTGCCGCTACTGGCGTGACCGGAGGCTCGCTGCTGCCGCGCATCAAGCGCGAACCGGGTTGGGTCGAGACGACGACATTGCTGATGCGGTCCAAGACAGGCTCGGTCCGGCGTATGTCTTACCGCACACCGATGTGGCCGCATAACGAAGCATAGCGGCTTGCGCCGCTGCCTTCGGCGAGAGTATTTGTGAAAAGATGAAGAGGCTGGGTCCGATTGGGTCCGGCCTTGGTGCATGAGGTGAGATGTGGCGTTTTTGGGTGTTGAACAGTCTCTGACCGGGCGGCGGTGGGTTGGCCCCACGCCCGAGGTTGAGCGGGCCGCAGACATGCTGGCGCAACTGGCCGACCTGCCGCGCGCTGTGTGTCAGGTTCTGGCGCGCCGGGGCGTGCCGCCGATGGAGGCGCTGAGTTTTCTGGACCCCAAGTTGAAAGAGCTTTTGCCCGATCCGCGCAGCCTGAAAGACATGGAGACTGCCGCAAGCCGGTTTTTGAATGCCGTGCGCGAACGGCAGAGGATTGCGGTGTTTGCGGACTATGACGTGGATGGCGGCAGTTCGGCTGCTTTGTTGCTGGTCTGGTTGCGCCAGATGGGGCTGCAGGCGACGCTGTATGTGCCCGATCGTATTGACGAGGGCTATGGCCCGAACGTTCCGGCAATGCAGGAGCTTGCGGCGGCCCATGATCTGATCATCTGTGTGGACAGCGGTACCCTCAGCCATGAGCCGATTGCGGCGGCGAAAGGCGCGGATGTGATCGTTCTGGACCACCATCTGGGCGGGGAAACCCTGCCGGATTGCGTGGCTGTCGTGAACCCGAACCGGCAGGATGAAAGCGGCGATCTGGGCTATCTGTGTGCGGCTGGCGTTGTGTTCCTGATGCTGGTCGAAGCGGGCCGGCAATTGCGTGAGGCCGGGGTCAAAAGCCCGGACCTAATCTCGCTTCTGGATCTGGTCGCGCTGGCGACTGTTGCGGACGTGGCCCCCCTGATCGGGGCCAATCGGGCGCTGGTGCGGCAAGGGCTGAAGGTTATGGCGCAAAGGCAGCGGCCCGGTCTGGTGGCTTTGTCGGATGTTGCGCGGATGGATTCGGCGCCCAACAGCTATCATCTGGGGTTTCTGTTGGGACCGCGCGTCAATGCCGGCGGGCGGATCGGCCAAGCCGATCTGGGCGCGCGGTTGCTCAGCACGGACTCGCAACATGAGGCCGAGGCGCTGTCGCAACGGCTGGACGAGTTGAACACCGAACGCCGGGATATCGAAAACGCTGTCCGCGCAGCGGCGCTAGAACAGGCCGAGGAACGGGGGCTGGACGCTCCGCTGGTCTGGGCTGCGGGCGAAGGCTGGCATCCGGGTGTTGTCGGCATCGTCGCATCGCGTTTGAAAGAGGCCGCGAACCGCCCTGCCATCGTCATCGGTTTTGACGGGGATGAGGGCAAAGGCTCGGGCCGGTCGATATCCGGCGTCGATCTGGGCGCGTCGATCCAGCGGCTTGCGTCCGAGGGGCTGCTGGTCAAGGGCGGCGGCCACAAGATGGCTGCCGGGCTGACGGTGATGCGCGATCAGTTGGAACCCGCGATGGCACGGCTGAGCGAGCTATTGGCCAGGCAGGGCGCAGGCGAAGGCGGGCCTGCGGACCTGAAACTCGACGGCACGCTGATGCCCGGCGCGGCCACCGTCGATCTGATCGAACAGATCGAAAAGGCGGGGCCGTTCGGGGCCAGCGCCCCTGCCCCGCGCTATGCCCTGCCCGATCTGCAGGTGCGCTTTGCCAAGCGGGTCGGAGAGACCCACCTGAAACTTTCGCTGTCTGACGGGGTCGGTGGCGGGCTGGACGCAATCGCCTTTGGCGCATTCGACGGCCCGATGGGCGACAAACTGTCCAATCACGGCGGCGCGCGGTTCCATTTTGCGGGACGGCTCGAGGTCAACACCTGGGGCGGACGGCAGAGCGTGCAACTGAGGCTGGAAGACGCCGCCGAGGCGGGCTAGAGCCGGTTTTAACCCCGCCAAAAAACTTTCACATCCCTGCATTTTTCGGCTTGCGGGGGTCTGAGGTAAACCGTAAAAGGCCCCCCACAAGCCAGCGTGGCCCGTTCGTCTATCGGTTAGGACGCCAGGTTTTCAACCTGGAAAGAGGGGTTCGATTCCCCTACGGGCTGCCACTTTTGCTTGTCTGGACCAAATGGCCCGTTCGTCTATCGGTTAGGACGCCAGGTTTTCAACCTGGAAAGAGGGGTTCGATTCCCCTACGGGCTGCCATTTTCCCCTACACTCCGAACTTTTTGCGGCACAGATCTCCGACCTGGTCCCAGATCGACTTGTATTCCGGCGTATTTTCCGCCGCATAGTGGAAGTTCTTCATCAACCCCGTCAACTGCGTGAAAACCTGACGAACCTCGGCCTTGTCGGTGAATTGCGCAGTGGATTGCGTGACGTCGTAGACCAGTTTGAAGGTCATCTTTTGCCGCTCCAGCGGGACGGTTGCATCCACTTTGTCAAAAGCGTCCTGCTGCAGGTAGACCATGTCGACGAACAGCGCCTTTTGCTGGGTCACGAAGTCCTCGATGGTCACGCCCTCTTCGCCAGTGACCTGCATCATCTGGTCGACCTGTTCTCCCTTTTCGATCAGCGCCAGAAGATCGCGCACTTTCCCAGTCCAGCCGGGCTCGGCGTTTTTGTCGTACCAGGCTGATAACTGATCCAGATAGCGCGACCAGCTGAGCATTGGATCAACGGCTGGATAGAAGCGTTTATAGGCGCGTTCGGATGACAGGCCGAGGAAGCATTTCACCGTGGACAGGGTCGACTGCGTGACCGGCTCGTCAAAGTTCCCGCCTGCGGGTGAAACCGTGCCAATCAGGGTCAGGCTACCCAGATCGCCATCGTTGGTTTTGACTGCCCCGGCCCTTTCGTACAGCCCCTTGATCGAGCTTTCCAGATAGGCAGGGAAGCCTTCCTCGCCGGGGATTTCCTCGAGCTTGCCCGAGGTTTCGCGCATCGCTTGTGCCCAGCGGCTGGTGCTGTCGGCAATTAGCAGCACGTCATAGCCCATCTGGCGGTAATATTCGCCCAAGGTAATGCCGGTGAAGATCGACGCCTCGCGCGCGGCGACCGGCATCGAGGAGGTGTTGCAGATGATGATGGTCCGGTCCATCAGGCTGCTGCCTGTAGAAGGATCGGTCATTTTGGGGAATTCGTGGATAGTTTCGACCACCTCACCGGCGCGTTCGCCGCAGGCAACGACAATCACGATATCGACCTTGGTGTTCCGGGCGATCAGGTTCTGCAACACGGTCTTGCCCGCCCCGAACGGCCCCGGAATGCAGGCGGTTCCGCCGCGCGCGATTGGGAAGAACGTGTCGATCAGGCGCTGCGAGGTCAGCACGGGTTCGGTCGGGTAGAGCCGCTCGGACAAGGCGCGTTTCAGGATGTTTTCGGGCAGCGGACGGCGCACCGGCCATTTCTGCGACAGGGTCAGAGTGTGCTCGCCGCCTTGCTCATCCTCGAGCCGTGCGACGATATCGTGGATCGTGGCAGCGCCCTTTTGAACCCAGACAACCTTGTAATCGCCCACCCAGTTAAAGGGCAGCATGATCTTGTGGCTGAAATGCCCCTCGGGAACGGTGCCGATACTGTCCCCGGCTGTGACCGTGTCGCCCACTTTCACGGTTGGCGAAAAAGACCACTTGGCCTGATCGTCCAGCGGCGCAACATCCGCGCCGCGCGGCAGGAAGGTTCCGAACTCGGCGGCCACTTTCGGCAAGGGCGATTGCAACCCGTCAAAGACCTGCCCCAGCAAGCCCGGCCCCAGTTCGACCGACAGCAACTGGCCGGATTGCTCGACCGGGTCGCCGACGGCGACGCCATCGGTGCTTTCATAGACCTGCACATCCGCCGTGTCGCCCCGCACGCGCAGCACCTCGGCTTTGAGCCGTTCCTGACGTCCGCGTGGGCCGGGGCGGGATGGCAGGATGTAGACAACCTCATTTTTGACCAGTTGACCGGGTTGCCCCGAGGCGTCGGGGTTAGCTTGAATCTGCACCAGCCCCTCCTGCACCGAGACGACGCGGGCCGTGGCTGTTTGGGTGGATGAGGTTGGGGCTGTCATGCGCTTGCTCTCTCAAAATCGATATCGGCGACGCCGGACATGGCCTGCTGTGCCAGGGCTTCGAACCGCGTGGCTGCCGCTTGCGTGCTGCTTTGCGCCCAACGGTCGAAAATGTTCCAGATCAGGACGTAGATCGCCACGGCTTCGAAATCGAACATATGGCGCGCGGCGTGGCGTTTCAGTTGCTTGTGACTGACCGACAACAGCAGGCGTTCCAGACCCAGCGGGTCTTCGTTATCCAAAAGCTGCTGCGCCTCTTTCACCCAAGGCATGGCCGTTTCCAGACCGAAACCCGGATCGCCCCAATTCGCTGGTATATGGCGGCTCCAGCGTCCGACGCCGATTGGACCGGGCGGCGCGCCCTCACCCCGTTTCCGCAGGCGCAGGGAAGCAATGGCCGAGCGCAGTTCCATCCGCTCCAGAAACGCTTTCTTCAACGTTGGCTGAGGGATGTCCCGCAGCGCCCGTTTGCAGCGCTGGACCGCCTGCGCATCGGTGACGTCCATGTCATAAGCGCTCCAACTCAGGGTGTGTTCCAGCACGCGCAACACCTGCGCGTCTTCGGGCGTCAGAGCTTTCAGGCGGCGATCCAGCCGGATCCGCGACAGGGGCGGTTGCTTGGCGACAAACAACCGCTCGGACCCCGGCAGGCTGCAGATCAGCGCGATATAGGCGTCGGGGTTGGGCATCCTACCGGATCACCCCTTCCAGAACGGCGCGGAACCGGGGCTGCAGATGTTCCATCAGCAACGAGGCAACGGCCTTATCTGTCAGATCCAGCACCACCCCCTGATCCTCGGCCCGCACACGGATGCCATCCTGAATGTCGTCTGAACTGTGCAGTTCCACATTTTCGCGCAGCATCTTGGCCGTCAGGCCCAGAACATATTTCGTCAGCTTGCCCGACTGAATGTCGTCGGCGTTTTGCTTAATATCTTCCTGCGTGGCGACTTTGGCGGGCAGGATCACATGCACCTTGCCGTCCAGACTGGCTCCTTCCCCCGCACGGCCAACCACTTCGAGGATCATCTGTTTCAGCAGATCGGGGTCGGCCATTTCCTTGGTCACAAGCCGTTCGACATCCTGTTTGAACCGATCCGTCAGCCCCGCCTTCATCGTCAGCACCGCATCCCGCATGGCGGTGTTCAGCGCCTCTTCCCCCGCCGCGCGGTAATTGTCAGTGTCTGTGCGGGCCTTTTTCTGGAACGCCTCGGCTTCGCGCTTGGCGTCGGCGACAATGCGCGCGGCTTCGGCCTTAGCCTCGGTGCGCAGCTTCTCGGCCTCGGCCTGACCCGCAGCAACCCCATCGTTGCGCAGCTTGTCGATCAGGGCGTCAACGCCATGTGAAATCGTACCGTCCTGTGCCATTAGCTGATCCCCGCGCTGATGACCAAAGCGAAGACAAAGGCAAAGACCCCGAAGCCTTCGATGATGGCCGCCGGGGCCAGTGCCAGGCCGAATATCTCGGGTTTTTCCTTGGTCGCGTTGATCGCCGCCGCACAAGCCCTGCCCTGCCAGATGCCGCAATAAATCAGCGCGATACCCGACAGGATGCCGATGCCGAACAGGCCGCCCGCATTCTCGGGCGTCACCTCGCGGTTCAGGGTGAACATGATGACGATACCGTAGATCACCATCGTCGACGGAAAGGCCGAGACGCCCACGAAACGGCCATACCCGCCCTCGGTTTCGGTCATCGCGCCGATACTGGCCATTCCGGCGATCGAGCAGCCAATGGCGCTGGCCGCAGCGCCCAGTGCCATCGGCGCATAGATGCCCAGCCAGCCCAATGTCAAAACAAGCTCATTCATTCCTGAACCTCCTTGTGGGCGAACGGGCGAAAGACTGTGCCTTCGTCCGGCAGACCCCATTTAAAGAATTCGATGTAATTGAGGCGTAATCCGTGAACGACGCCGCTCATGATCGCGAGGGCGAAGTTCAGGACATGGCCGACGATCAGGATCAGCAGTCCGAACAGAATGCCCGGCCCCTTCAGCGCATGCATCACCTGCACCGCCAGATCGTTGAACGTTATCGCCAGCGAGGCCGAGGCGAGGCCCAGCGCAAACAGGCGCATATAGCTGAGCACATCGCCGAACGCGCCCATAGCCCCGGCAAGGCTTTGCACCCCCTCGATGAACCGCCACAGCCAGTCGGTTGGTTTGGTGATCACCCGCTCGCTGGAAAACAGCACGATGGCCAGAACCCCCACGCCGATAGTCGCCGCCCCCGGCACCGGTGATTTGCCATTCATATAGCTGAGCCACAGAACGAACCCGCCACTCAGCGCGGCGATCCAGCCCAGATTGGCAATGGCTTTGCGCCGCCCCCACGCCGCCCGCGCGGCCAGAGCGTTTGCGAGTATCAGATGCAGCACACCCACCACGATGGAAAGCAACATCATCGCGTTGAAATTGTTGATATCCAGCACTTTGACCCTGGCCCAGACCGACCCGTCCGGCGGAGATACGCCGAAATAGCTGCCGACCAGAATACCGTACAGAACCGTCGCGGCAGAGATGATCAGACCATAACGCCGCCAAGACCTTTGATCCGCCGAACCCTCCAGCTTCTTCCAAAAGACCAGGAGGCCCAGCAGTATGACCGCGCCGTACCCCGCATCCGCGATGATCATCGCAAAGAAGATCGCGAACGAGGTCGCGACGATGACGCTCGGGTCCCAGTCCCGGTAGCCGGGCACCTGATAGAACAGCGCCAGATCGACGGCGGCACGGCGGTTTTTGGGCTGCTCCAACAAAGTGGGCGGAGCGTCATCCGGCCCCGGTTCCTCGATCAACACAGCTGCGCCGTTTGCGTTCGCCATCTCCAGTACCGCGTCCATTTGATCTTCGGGCACCCAGCCTTGCACGGCGAACACGGCCTCGGCGTCCCGTACTTTTTGCGTCGCATGGGCCAGTTCGGCGGCGCTTTCGGCAACCGACAGGTTGTGCCGCATCAATGTCAGATAGCGCGTCTGCGCGACCCGTTCGGCCTCAAGCGCTTCCAGTTCGATTTCCGCCTCTTCCAACTGCGCTTCCAACTCGTGAATGGGAAGCGACCCGGTATGGGTACGCGGAACCGGCAGAACGTCGTCATCGGGTTCGTCCGGTGCGATCAGAACGGCATAAAGATAGCGGTGATCCTCTTCCAGAATGGCCCAGGGCAGCGTCAATTCGGACAGCGCCGTGCGATGTTTCACGGGCAGTTGGTAGAACCACAGCCGGTTGCCCGCCAAGGCGTCCGTCGGCGGGAAGTCCAGATCCCCCCACGGGCGCACCTGCTCGATGCGATGCGCCAGAAAATCCCGGCGGTCCAAGGTGTCGCGGGTGCGCTGTATCAGGTCGATCACCTTTGGCACGAACCGGTCCATGTCAAATTCGAGGTCACGCTGTATCTGGCGCCGGGGATCGGCAACTTCTGTCAGGAAACGCAGGGCCTTATAGGCCTGTCTTGCCGTGCGGTCGCTGATCTTTTCCGGCTCTTCCGGCGGCGGCACCAACGGCAACACGTGCATGCAGCCCAAATCCTGCAACGCACTTAGCGTATCCCCCTTATGCGCGGCAGGCCCGACCAGAGACATCTTCTTGAGCCGCGCGACGGTCATCTCGCAGCCTCCTGCGCATGTTTGCGCTTCGAGATTTTCGACCGCACCACAGCCTGCATCTGCTCGTCACTCAGATAGATGCGGATTTTCTTGATGTTGGCCTTGGCGCGCGGGATCAGAACCTTTTCGAACAGGTTGACCCGCTGGGTGATCGTGGCCACCGCCTTGTCGAATATCCGCACCCGTTCCTCGGCCACTTTGACGCGCAGGCGGGCTTCGATCATGTCGTGCAACAGGCTGGCGGCGGCATCGACCCAATGCGGTTTGGCCAGCACCGAATAGGGGCGCACGGCAACCTCGATCCGGTCGAGATCGGGCATTTTGACGCCCACCACGTTGACCTCTTTGACCTTGAAGTCTTTCAGCTCGACCAGACCATCCAGATCGATCCCCTGCTGCGCCAGCATGGGCAGCTTTTCTCCGACCTGTTGTGCCAGTTGCTGCACTTCGTCCTGCAGGCGCTGTACATCCTTGCGCGCCTTGACCCGCTCGGCCATCAACTGCTGGCGCTTGAGGTCCAGCGACGGCAGGAACCGCTCATAGCTTTTCAGCTGCGTCTGCTCGCGCGCGAGCGACGATTTATTCAGCTGCAACCGCGCCATCGGCATCCTTGGGGAAATACTTGTCGATCAGGGCCTGTTTCATCAGCAGTTGTTCGGGCGCGAAACATTCGGCCAGGGTTTTCCAGCCCAGATCCAGCGCCTCTTCCAGCGAGATCGAGACGTTGATGTCCATGAACCGCGTGCGGAACAAGTCGCCGAACTTGAGCAACTGGTGATCGTAATCCGACAGATCAAAGGCCATCGCCTGCTTTTGCGCCGCATCGCGGCTTTCGGAATAGAACCGGATCATGGTGTTCATGATCTGCCCGTGATCCTCGCGCGTGGTCTTGCCGATCACGTTCTGTTTGAGACGCGAGAGGCTGCCGAACGGGTCGATCACGCCGGAATGCAGGTAGAACTGGCCTTCGGTGATGTAGCCGGTGTTATCGGGCACCGGATGGGTCACGTCATTGCCGGGCATCGTGGTCACGGTCAGAACGGTGACCGAGCCGCCCTTGGCATAATCGCACGCCTTCTCATACCGCCGTGCCAGTTGCGAATAGAGATCCCCCATATAGCCGCGCTGCGAGGGCACACGTTCCTGGCTGATCCCCACTTCTTTCATCGCGTCGGCATAGGCGGTCATGTCGGTCAGCAGGACCAGCACGCGCTTGCCCTCTTCCACCGCGAATTTCTCGGCCACGGCCAGCGCCATATCGGGGACCAGCAGGCGCTCGACCAGAGGGTCCATCGCCTGATTGACGAACATCACCGTGCGCGCAAACACGCCTGCATCCTCGAAAGAGGTGCGGAAGGTGTGGTAATCGTCAAAGATCAGGCCCAGCCCGCCGAACACCACGACATCGGCGTCCGCCTGAATACCGATGCGGCTGAGGAAGGCGTTGAACGGCTCGCCCGAGACCGAAAAGATCGGGATCTTCTGGCTTTCGACCAGCGTGTTGAACACGTCGATCATCGGAACATCGGTGCGGATCATCTTGTTGGGCACCGCTCGTTCGGCCGGGTTCACTGTCGGGCCGCCGATGTCGATGCGCGGTTCCGCCGACAGGTCCGGCCCGCCGTCGATTGCGGCCCCGGCCCCGTCGAAGACACGCCCCAGAATATTGGCCGAATAGGGTGTTTGCATCGGATGGCCCAGAAAGGTGGCCGTCGCTTCAGTCGAGATTCCCTTGGTGCCGGAAAACACCTGCAGCGTGACCACATCCCGGTCGATGAAAATCACCTGCGCCAGCGTTTTGCGGCCGTCTATCGTTTCTATCACCGCCAGATCGTTGAACCGTACCGCGGCGTCTTCTGTGCCGTCAAAGGGAACGCGGACCTTGATGGTGTCCCCGACAATTTCCAGAATACGGGTAAATTTCAAAAGACTCCGGGACATTATCTATCCTCATGCGCCTAAGTGATTTTCTGAATGGCACTGCGCAGACCAGCAGCGATTTATGCAATCTTACGTGCAGCTTACAACGAATTCACAAATTGGCAAACGAAGATGGCCGAGGCTGCAGAGCCGCCCGAGGTTGAGCGCCCGGCGCAGTGTCCGACCCGGGCGTAGCCTACCACCCCCGGCGTCCGAACAGGGAATGAAAACGGTTCTGATCCTCGAACGGATCAGGCGCCTGCGCGCGTTCCATCCGCGAGACGACCCGCGTCACCAGCACCCAGCTGATCGCCGCAAAGACAACGCCGCCGAAGGCCTGCCCCAACAACACGCCCGAGGCCCCAGCCAGATGAGAACCGATCACCGCAAACACCCAGGTCCCGACCGAGTGACGGCCCCAGTTGACCCATGTGGAATAAACCGGGTGACCCAGATTGTTGAAACTGGCGTTCGAGACGAAGATGACCCCGTTGAAAAACGAGGCCAAAGCCAGCGGACCGCAGAACAGGTAGATCAGCACCCGCGTCTCGCCCTGCGCCTGAAACAGATCGGCAATCGGCGCGCGCAGCAGGAACAGGACCGCAGCCATCCCGAGCACATAAATCGCAGTAAACCTGATGCCCGCCAGAAAGGCGGCGCGGACGCGGCTGAATTGCTCGGCCCCGAAATTCTGGCCGATGATCGGACCAATCGCGCCGGACAGGGCGAAGATGACCGAAAACGCCACCGGCATCAGCCGTCCGATCACAGCCATGCCCGCGACGGCATCTGTGCCGTATTGGGCGATCTCACGCACCACGATGGCGTTGCCGATGGGCGTAGCGACATTGGTCAGCACGGCGGGAATGGCAATCGCGCGCACCGGCCTCAGGTCCTGTACCACTTGCCGCAAAGACGGGCGCGTGAACCCTTTGTGGACCCGCAAAGCCGGCCACAGCGCAGCGATCAGCATGCAGATGCGCGCCAGAACCGAGGCAATCGCGGCACCGTCCAACCCCAACCCGACCGCAAAGATCAAAATCGGGTCCAGCACCGCATTCACAACCCCGCCGTAAATCGTCGCCATCATCGACCGCCGCGCGTCCCCATGCGCGCGCAGGACGGCCATTGCAACCATGGCAAGCGACATGACCCACATCGTCGGCAGGATGATCGAGGCGTATCGGGTGGCGAGCCGCAGAACCTCACCCTCGGCCCCGAGCAAGGACATCAGGAAGCTCAGGTTGATCAGAACCAGAACCGGCGTAACAAGCCCGACGATGACGCCCAGTACCGCAACGCTGGACGCAAACTGCCGCGCCTGATCCGGCCGCCCGCCCCCCAGTTCACGGGCCACCAGTGCCCCGGCGGCGATGGACAGGCCGATGTTGATGGCATTGGTGAAGAACAGCAGCGTCGCGGAGTACCCGACAGCTGCGGCCAGCGCGTCATTGCCCAGCATCGAGATGAAAACCATATCGATGAAGTCCACGGCAAAGATCGCCATCAACCCGACGCTGGTTGTCAGGGACATGCGCGTGACATGCCCCATCAGGCTGCCGCTGAGAAAAACCGCTTTTTTCGGTGACTGACTGGCCATAGCTTTGCCTGCTCTTCCCCTGACCCGCTGGGTCACAGTGTATGCGAGCACGCCGGTCAATCCATAGTCAACCGGGATTTCGCGGCAGCCGCTGCTCGTTTTCAGGGAAATACACGTTCCGAGGCAGGTTCGATAATTCCGTGACCTCTCAAGGTGTTCCAAGGCCCCGTCGTTCTTGACAGAAGCAAAACCTGCCGTTCTGATGCCGGGGTGAGCTACAAGAATTCAATCCGTGATCCGAAAACCGGGGCCGTATCCCCGAGCGCGCATCCTGCAAAGGCTGCCGTCTCGTGATCGCTGCGATGAAGGCATATATCCGGTTCGTGGACCGCTCGAACCGAATGCTGGGCCGGATCATCATGTATGGCATCTTCGTGATGATGGCGATCCTGCTCTATTCCTCGGTATCCAAGACATTTTTTGTCCCATCGCTCTGGACGCTGGAGATGGCGCAGTTTGCGATGGTTGCCTATTACATCCTTGGTGGGCCCTACGCGATGCAGATGGGCGCAAACGTGCGGATGGATCTGTTGTACGGGGAGTGGACAGACCGGCGGAAAAGTCAGGTGGATGCGATCACCGTGCTGTTCCTGATGGTCTATCTGGGCTTTCTTCTGTGGGGCGGCTGGGACAGTCTGATGTATTCCTTCCAGTACGGGGGTGAGCGCTCATCCTCGGCGTGGCGGCCCTATATCTGGCCGATCAAGACGATCATGGTGATCGGTATCTTCCTGATGCTGCTGCAGACGATCTCGGAACTGTTCAAGGACATCCTGCGCCTTAAGGGCCATGACATGGGCCCCAAGGATGATGAGCCGGTCCACATCGCCCCCGAGGACCTTGAAGGAGGGCATCGCGGGTGAGTTACGAAGTGATCGCCGCGCTCATGTTCTCGACCATGATGCTGATGCTTCTGACCGGGCAGCGCGTCTTTGGGGCCATCGGCTTTGTTGCCGTCATCGCCGCCTTTTTCCTGTGGGGGGACCGGGGCGGGTATGATCTGGGCTTTGCCGCCGCGATCAAGGTGATGCGCTGGTATCCCCTGCTGACGCTGCCGATGTTCATTTTCATGGGCTACATCCTGTCCGAATCCCGGATCGCGGATGACCTGTACCGCATGTTCCATGTCTGGATGGGCGGGCTGTCCGGGGGGTTGGCTATCGGCACCATCGGGTTGATGGTCCTGATCTCGGCCATGAACGGGCTTTCGGTTGCCGGTATGGCCATCGGGGCGACAATCGCCCTGCCCGAACTGCTGCGGCGGAACTACGACAAGATCATGGTGACTGGCGTGATTCAGGCCGGGTCATCGCTTGGGATTCTCGTGCCTCCGTCTGTCGTGCTGGTTCTCTATGCCATGATCGCGCGCCAGCCGGTCGGGCAGTTGTGGCTGGCGGGGGTGGTGCCCGGTCTGATGATGGCGACCCTGTTCATCATCTACATTGCAATCCGCTGCCGACTGAACCCCTCGCTCGGCCCCGCGATGAGCGCCGAGGAACGCGCGCAGGTCAGCTGGGGCGAGAAATTCCGCTTGCTGGGGGCCGGGCTGCTGCCGCTGGGTATCTTCGCGGTGATGATGGTGCCCTTCGTGAACGGCTGGACCTCGCTTGTGGAAAGCTCGGCGCTGGGGGCCATCGCCGCGTTTCTGGCCGCCGTTCTGAAACGCCGGATGACATGGCAGGTGTTCGAAACCTCGGTCAAGCAGACGCTGGGGATCACCTGCATGTTCATGTGGATCATCCTTGCCGCGCTTGCCTTTGGTGCCGTGTTTGACGGTCTGGGCGCGGTGAAGGCCATCGAGAACCTGTTTACCGTTCAACTGGGCCTGAACCCGTGGATCATCCTGATCCTGATGCAGCTTAGCTTTCTTCTTATGGGCACGTTTCTGGACGACACCGCCATGCTGGTGATCGTCGCCCCGCTTTACGTGCCGCTGGTCGGCGCGCTTGGTTTTGATCTGATCTGGTACGGCGTTCTTTACACGATCACCTGCCAGATCGCCTATATGACCCCTCCGTTCGGATATAATCTGTTCCTGATGCGGGCGATGGCCCCGCCGGAAGTAACTATTGGAGATATTTATCGTTCCATCATACCTTTCGTGTGTGTGATGGCCTTGGCTCTGGGATTGGTGATGACTTTCCCTGAAATCGCATTGTGGCTTCCGGGCGTCGTCTACGGAAACTGAGCACAAGAAGAACGAGAAACCGGAGCAACCGGATCGAAGTTCAATGAAAAGCACAGGAGAGGAAGACAATGACCACGACAAGACGCAGTTTCCTGCGGACCGCTGCCATTGCGGCCCCTGCAACGCTCGCCGCGCCCGCAATCGTCAAAGCGCAGGCCCCGATCAAATGGCGGTTCCAGACCTATGCCGGCGGCGCTTTGGGCGAGCATGTGACCAAACCGGCCATCGACTACATCAACGCCAACGCCAATGGCGAGCTGGAGATTGAGCTTTTCTATTCCAACCAGATCGTCCCGACCGGAGAGCTGTTTCAGGCGCTGCAGCGCGGGACAATCGATGGGGTCCATTCCGACGATGACTCGATGGCATCGCCCACGCCGGTGCGCGTCTTTGGCGGATACTTCCCCTTTGCGACAAAGCACATTCTCGACGTGCCAGTGCTGTTCAACCAGTATGGGCTGGCGGATATCTGGCGCGATGAATACGCCAAGGTCGGGGTTCAGTGGCTGTCAGCGGCGGGTCAGGACCCATGCAACTTCAATACCAAGAAAGAAATCACCTCGGTCGCCGACCTTGATGGCCTGAAGCTGTATACTTTCCCAACCGCCGGTCGCTTCCTGACGAAATTCGGCGTCATCCCGGTGGACCTGCCTTATGAAGACGCCGAGGTTGCCGTGCAGACCGGCGAGCTTGACGGCATGGCATGGTCCGGCATCACCGAGGACTACACCGTGGGCTGGGCCGATGTGACGGATTACTTCCTGACCAACAACATCTCGGGCGCGTGGATCGGATCGTGGTTTGCAAATCAGGAACGGTGGAATGAACTGCCGGATCACCTCAAATCCATCGTGATGGCGGGCATCGAGGCGGGCCACACCTATCGCAACCAGTGGTATTGGGGCGGCGAAGCGGCCCTGCGCGCCAATGGCGACAAGCTGGAACTGCGCTCCGTACCACCTGCTGAATGGGCCGAGGTGGAAAACGCCGCGAAAGAGTTCTGGAACGAGATCGCGCAGGAAGGCGAAGTGCACGAGAAAATCGTGGGCATCTTCCGCGAGTATAACAGCGTGATCAATCAGGCTGGCGTGCCCTACAACTTCGAATAACCAAAGATCGGGGCGGCTGGCATGCACCGGTCGCCCCGATTGCAGCGCTCCAGAGGCTTTGGAGGTAACGGATATTGAAAACGCGACCGTCGATCATCCGGGCAATCCCAAAGGGCTTTGCTACAGCGTTCTTTCTTTTGTGCTGCGCGTCGGCTTGGGCGCAGTCCGATAGCGGCACCTCAAAATCCGCTGGTTTCATGGCCGCCGCCCCCCTGTCCCAAACGGACTGGGCCGAGGTCAAAGGGGTTTTGGACCAGCGCTGCGTCGTCTGCCACAGCTGCTATGATGCACCCTGCCAATTGAAACTGACATCCCCTGCGGGCCTGCTGCGCGGTGGCAGCAAGGAAGCGGTGTATCACACGGAACGCCTGAATGACGCGCAACCGACCCGTTTGGGGTTCGACGCCCAATCCGTGCCGGATTGGCGCGGTTTGGGGTTCCACCCGGTCGTGCCGGAACCCGGTGGTCCGACCGGTGTTCCGAACCTGCTTGAACGCTATCTGGGCCTTGGGCGCATCAGGCCCATGGAACCCAACGCACAGGTTCCGGACGAATTGGCCCTTGCCATCGACCGCCCCCTCGCCTGCCCCGCACCGCAGGAGTTCGAAGCGTTTCGCGAAAGCCATCCGCTTGCCGGGATGCCCTATGCGACCGCGCCCTTGTCTGACACCGAGTTCCAGACACTGATCCATTGGGTGCGTGATGGAACGCCGTTGCCTGCTGCCTCAACCCCGCTTCCCGACAACATCGCCGAACAGATTACCGCGTGGGAGGGGTTTCTGAACGCCCCCGACACCCGCAACCAGTTGATGAGCCGGTATCTGTACGAGCATCTGTTCCTCGCCCGGCTTCACTTTCCGGGCGACGACCCGCGCCGGTTCTTCCAACTCGTCCGCTCTGCAACCCCGCAAGGCGAAAAGATCGAGGTCATCGCCACACGGCGCCCCTTTGACGATCCGGGCAGCGCCCCCTTCTACTACCGTCTGCAGCTTGTGGACGAAACGATCGTGCATAAAGAGCACCTGGTCTACAACCTCGGCCCCGACCGGATGGCGCGGTTCCAAGAACTGTTCCTGACCCCGGACTGGACGCTGACGGCCCTGCCCCTTTATGGCGACGCCGAGGGCGGCAACCCGTTCAGCACTTTCGCGCCAATCCCGCCTCGCAGCCGCTATCAGTTCATGCTGGACGACGCCTTGTTCTTTGTCCGCAGTTTCATCCGCGGGCCAGTCTGTCACGGCGAAACCGCCGTTGACGTAATCGAAGACCACTTCTGGGTCAGCTTCCTTGATCCGGACTTTGATCTGTCGATCACGGACCCCACCTATCTTACGGACGGTGCGGAGCATCTGGAACTGCCGGTCGCGCAGGTCGACCGGGGATTGCTGGGCGACCTGCAGGGGTTCTCGCATGAAAATCAGGTCCGGTATCTCGAATTCCGGGACGCGCGGTATCAGGACACGCCGCTGCACGACACGGGTTTCGCATATGACGCCATTTGGGACGGCAACCGCACCAACCCCAACGCGCTGCTCACCGTGTTTCGCCACTTCGACAATGCCTCGGCCATGACCGGGTTTCACGGCGGCATCCCCGAGACCGCCTGGGTCATCGACTACCCGGTGTTCGAGCGCATCTATTACGATCTTGTCGCCGGGTACGACGTGTTCGGGCGCGTTGAACACCAACTCGCCACCCGGCTCTACATGGACGAGTTGCGCATGGAGAGCGAGGATCTGTTCCTGACCTTCCTGCCGCGCGAGGTCCGGCCCGGACTGCACGCAAGCTGGTACAAAGGTCTTTTGGCCGAGATACACACCTATTGGCACCAGCGCCGCGTCGATGACAGTTTTGCCACCGGTATCGAGTTTGCGACCGAAACCCCGAAACAAGAGTTCCTTCTGGCCCTGCTGGAACGCGGCAAAGGGCTGTGGGCGACCACGGACCCAATCAACAGATGCGCAGATGGCAACTGCCCGTCAGATCCAACCGGTCGGGTTTTGGGCACATTGGCCAACGATCCCGGAGAATGGGTGAAGTATCTGCCGGACCTGTCTGTTCTTGTTATCGAAACCGAAAGCGGCCCAGCCGAGGTATTCACGCTGATCCATGACAAGGCGCATGACAACGTGGCATTTCTGTTCGACGAACAGGCTCGCCGGACGCCCGAAGAAGACACTCTGACCATCCTTCCAGGGATAATCGGCAGCTATCCGAACTTCTTTTTCAAAATTCAGGACAATCAGCTGGAAGCTTTTGCAAAGGCCCTGCAATCCATGCGCGCGCCGGACGACTGGATGAATGTCGTCTCCGAATACGGCGTGCGCCGAACCAGCCCCGATTTCTGGGCCATAAGCGACCAGATAAACGCAAGTTTTCTGCAGCAAGACGCCATACAGGCGGGGATTCTGGACCTCAACCGGTACAAGGACCCCAAACCGGGCG
This sequence comes from Ruegeria sp. AK4, assembly GCF_056541025.1. Classification (NCBI taxonomy): domain Bacteria; kingdom Pseudomonadati; phylum Pseudomonadota; class Alphaproteobacteria; order Rhodobacterales; family Roseobacteraceae; genus Ruegeria; species Ruegeria sp. AK4. The sequence continues at coordinate 286,953 of NZ_JBQFXS010000001.1, read as the reverse complement.
ACGATCCGACCTGATCCCTCTGGCACGATTTCGTTATTGTTATTGAAGCGTTAGGCCTTCGGCCTTACCTTATACATATGTGGTCAGTTGCGCACATCCGACCGGCATATAGCCGGGCCGAGCGCCTGAGTGACGGTGTCGTCCATGTTTTGGGCATAGGCCTTGCCTTGGTCGCCGTCCCGGCGTTGATTGCGCTGACTGTTGCATATCGATCCGAAACAACCGCCATCCTCAGCGCCAATATCTATGGCGTATCGCTGCTGTTGATGCTGGTCTTTTCCGCCTTGTACAACATGGTCGAAAACGACCGTTGGAGCGGGCTTCTGCGGCGGCTGGATCACTCGGCGATCTACGTCAAGATCGCGGGCACCTACACGCCGTTCATCATGCTGTCCAGCGTTCCGGCACCCGGCTTTCTGGCCGGGCTTTGGGGGTCGGCCATCATCGGCACAGCGCTCAAGATGGTGGACCCCGGCCGCTTTCAGTGGTTCGCGCTGTTTCTCTATCTTGCGATGGGCTGGGCCGCCGTCTGGGCCGGCAGTTCAATGCTGACCGAACTGCCCCTGACAGTCGTGGGTTTCATGCTGGCAGGTGGGGTAATGTACACCACCGGGGTGGTCTTTTACCTGATGGACCGGATGCCCTTCCACAACACCATCTGGCACGTCTTTGTCCTGATCGGCAGTGTCCTGTTTTTTGTCGCGGTCTCAATGCATATCTCGAACCTGCCCGCACCGAACGGATAGGGTAGGCCACGTCGGCCTGCCAATTGGTCCTCAGCGGTACCCGGAAATCTCCAGCGATAGCGTCTGGCGGTACGGGGTATCCGGCGAGCAGATGATTGACGGAAACGCGGGAATATTCAGCGCGTTGATGTATCCTGAGGGCTCGATACACAGCCCTGCTCGGCTTTGGAAAGGCGTGGACAGATGCGCCGCAAAATACACCTGCGCGCCCGGTTGGTTGGAATAGACGGCCATGCCAAGGCCCGACGGCGCGCGGACCTCCGCCACTTGGTCGTTATGATCCCGATCGGGGTCAAAAACAAAGTAATGGTCCAAGTCTGTTGCGGCCTCGCCAACTGGCTTCGAGTGGGTGAAATTCAGACCACCCTCCCCCACGCTACGCAACGCGCCCGGAGGGACCCCCTGATCGTCAACCTCAAGGAACCGGTCCGAGGCCAATTTCAGCCGATGCTCTGACACGGTGCGCTTACGGCCCAGCGTATAGTAATTATGCTGCGCGATGCTGATCGGTGTCGGACGATCCGGCTGCGCGGTGATCACATAGGTCAGGCGTGGATGATTCAGATGGACGCGCAGTTCAAACCGGACCTCGCCAGGAAAACCGTTTTCCCCGTCGGGTGAGGTGAGGTTCAAAACGGCCTCGGTCGTGGAAACCTGTTCAAGGGTCCAGTGCTGATGCGACAGGCCCGCCTTGCCGCCATGCAGCGTGTTGCCGCCCTCATTCGCTGTCAGATCATATCGAGTGCCCTCCAACTCGAACCGCGCACCGCCGATCCGGTTGGCGACGCGGCCTACTATTGCGCCCATGTAATACGGATCGGTCAGATAGTCTTCAGGGGTCTCATAACCAAGGATCAGCGGCGTGCCCCCCAGCCACCACCCCTGAGTGATCGCGCCGTAGTTCAGAAGGGCGACGGACATCTCGCCGTTTTTCAGCACAACCCTTTTGATGTTCGCGCCCTTCCCCATCGTCATCGCACCGCCAGCGGCGACAATGCCGTATAAAACTGCCGGTACCGCTGATACTCGCCCTCGTATGCGTCAACCAGATCGCCACGCGGCTCAATAAGTTCGGCAATCTCGGGCGGTGTCATGATGTCGGCCACTTCCGCTTCGCTCGCGGCGCAGGCTGCGAGTCTGGCGGCGCCAATGGCCGCTCCGAATTCACTGCCTTTGGGCAAGGCCAGCGGTATTTTCAAAACGGTCGCCAGAGTTTCCAACCAAAACCGGGATCGCGCCCCGCCGCCGACGGCCAGCAGACTGCCGGGCCCGGTTCCGGTGCTTTGCAAAGCTTCCAGACAATCGCGCATGGCAAACGCAACGCCCTCCATTACCGCGCGTGTCAGATCGGCGGACCCGGATGACACATCCAGCCCCAGAAACGCGCCCCGGATGTAGCTGTCGTTATGCGGCGTCCGCTCACCGGACAGATAGGGCAGAAAGGTGATCGTTGACGGCCCATCGACCTTGTCCGGCAGAGCGGCGGCCAGCTTGCCAACCGGCTGCCCAAGGGTGCGCGACAGCCAGTTCACGCTGTTGGTGGCGGAAAGAATGACGCCCATCTGTATCCACCGCTCGGGAACCGCATGGCAAAAGCAATGCACGGCGGTCTCTGGCGCGGGCGCGTAGCTGTCTTTCGAAACCAACAGAACGCCTGAGGTGCCCACCGACACAAACCCGGTGCCTTCGTTGACACTTCCGATCCCGCAGGCCGCCGCCGCGTTGTCCCCGGCCCCGCCCGCGACAACGACCGGTCCGGGCAAACCCCATTCCTGCGCAAGCTCGGGCCTCAGTTCTCCGCCCGGCGCGCTGCCTTCGACCAACCGCGGCATCTGGTCTGCGCTCATTTGGCTCAGCTCCAGCGCCTTGTCCGACCATCTCCGCTGCCCAACATCCAGCCATGCGGTGCCGGCGCTGTCAGACAGGTCGCTAACGTAATCTCCGGTCAGCCAGAACCTCAGATAATCTTTCGGAAGCAGAACCTTAGAGACCTTTGCGAAGATATCGGGCTCATGCACACGCACCCATTCCAGCTTGGGGGCGGTGAAGCCGGGGAAGACGATGTTGCCGGTCACTGCGCGCATCTCGGGCATCTGGTCCAGCGCGGCGGCTTCCTGCGCTGACCGCGTGTCGTTCCACAGAATGCAGGGCCGCAGCACCGTCCCGGCGGAATCAAGCAGCGTTGCCCCGTGCATATGACCGCTCAGCCCGATACCGCGCAGTGCGGAAAATGCGGCTGCGTTGGTGTTCCGCAAGGCCCCGACAACATGTTTGCACGCACCGATCCAGTCAATCGGAGATTGCTCGGACCAACCGGGATAAGGCGTCGAGGTTTCGATGGCCGCTTCAGCCTCGGCTGCAACCTGCCCGTCTTCATTGACCAGAATGGCCCGAAGACCCGATGTTCCCAAATCCAGACCCAGATACACGCGCGTCTTTCCTTTATGACCGTGCAGCAGCCCCTATACACAGCGCGGCAGTCAGGGCGCATCGTACTCGCACTATAGGGCAATCGCTGCAACCCTGTGCCACTTTGTAGACAAGGGCGGATGGTGTACCCTGATCGGATACAGGGGAAGGAGGCCGCTATGATGGACTACTACGACCTCGGCACATACTCTCGACCGGTTTCGACACGATCCAAAGACGCGCAATTGTGGTTCGACCGGGGACTGGCCTGGACCTACGCCTACAACCACGAAGAAGCGATCGAGTGCTTTCGCAAAACGCTGGCCGCCGATCCCGACTGTGCGATGGCGAACTGGGGCATCGCCTATTGCATCGGCCCCAACTACAACAAACCGTGGGAGACATTCGAAGACGACGAAAAGCCGGATTGCATCGAAGTTGCCAAAAGCGCAATCGAAGAGGCGTTTGCAGGGCTGGACAACCTCTCGGCGGTCGAGCGCGCGTTCATCGAAGCGCTGCCCGCGCGTTATCCTGACACGTCGGATATCGAAGATTTCAGCCCGTGGAATGACGCCTTCGCCGACGCCATGCGCAAGGCCTATGAAAAACACCCCGACGATCTGGATGTCTGCGCGGTGTTTGCCGAAGCGATCATGAACCGAACGCCCTGGCAGCTTTGGGACCTGCCAAGCGGTCAACCAGCCGATGGCGCGAATACGCTTGAGGCCATCGCCGTGCTCGATAAGGCGTTCGACACGTTGCCCGGCGCCTGGCGCCATGCCGGTCTGCTGCACATGTATATCCACCTGATGGAGATGTCGCCGCACCCCGAACGCGCGCTGCGCCATGGCGATGCGCTCAGCACTCTGGTTCCGGATGCGGGGCATCTGCTGCACATGCCGTCGCATGTGGATGTGCTGTGCGGGGATTACATGAATGTGGTCCTGCGCAACGAAGCGGCGATTGTGGCGGATCGGAAGTTTCTGGCGCTTGAAAGGGCCGACAACTTTTATTCGGTCTACCGATGCCACAACTATCATTTCAAAATCTACGGCGCGATGTTTCTGGGCCAGCCCAATGCGGCGCTTGAAGCCGCTGAGGAGTTGATCGAAACCCTGCCGACAGACACGCTGCGCCCGATGGCGGATTGGTTCGAGGCCTTCATTCCCATGAAGCAGCACGTGTTGATCCGGTTTGGCCGCTGGCAGGAGATTCTGGATCAGGCGCTGCCCGAGGATCAGGACCTCTATAGCGTTACGCTGGCCATGATGCGCTATGCCCGCACGGTTGCTTTCGCCAATACCCGGCGGATTGATGAAGCAGAGGCTGAAAAAGCCCAGTTCTATGAAGCTCTTGAGCGTGTTCCGGACAGCCGGATGCTGTTCAACAACACCTGCCGCGATATCCTGCAGGTCGCTGAACAGATGATGCTGGGCGAACTAGCCTATCACAAGGGCGAAACGGAAACGGCCTTTGCCCATCTGCGCAAATCGGTCGAAATCGACGATGCCCTGCCCTACGACGAGCCCTGGGGCTGGATGCAGCCCACCCGGCACGCCCTGGGTGCGCTTCTTCTGGAACAAGGTCAGGTCGAAGAGGCCGAGGCGGTTTATCGCGCTGACCTCGGGCTGGACGCAACGCTCAGCCGGGCCTGCCAGCATCCCGGTAATGTCTGGAGCCTGCACGGGCTACACGAATGCCTGACCCGGCGTGGTGAAACTGTCGAAGCCGCGCATATCAGGCTGCAACTGGATAAGGCCCTTGCCCGTTCGGATGTGGAAATCAAAGCCTCATGTTATTGCAGGCAAAAAGACCTGGCGGCGGAGTAAACTTGCGCCCGTTGGCCCCGCGCCTTTCGTTCAACGCCGATGATCTGCGGGACCCGTCCTTAAGCCCAAATATCTGAATGCACGCGTGATTCGACTTTTTTACGAACCTGTGAGAGACTTGCTGAGCCGTTTTTTGTTTGGAGTGTGGGGGATGGCACGGCTTCCTCTGTTTTGTTGTGTAATTTTTACTGTTTGCTTTGGTGCCTGGGCCCCTGCCGCGTTTGCGCGGGACCCTGTAGAGCCATCGGTGCTGCCTGATGGGTCAACGCAAACAGCCGCTTCGCTGCGAAAGATATTCGCGCTGCTGGAAGAAGAAATCGCCAGAGCGCAGACGACCAAAGACAATCTGGTCAAAGAAATTGAGCAGGCCGAAGGTGAACTGTCTGCCCTGCAGGCCCAGATCACATCGTCCGACGCCGAAAGGCTGGACCACGCAACGCGCATTGCCGAGCTGGAAGAGGCCCGGACCCAGCTGGAAGGCGAGGTAGATGTAAAGGGCGCGTTGCTGGCCGAAACCGAAACCGAACTGCAAGAACTTACGGCCAAAAGCCAGACAGCCAGCGCCGAGCTTGCCGAGCTTCAAACTCAGGTCGAAACGTCCAGGGCCGAGGTTGGCAATCTTGAGCAGCTGAAGCTTGAGATGGAAGACCTTGAAAGCAAGCTGGCAGCAGACCGCACGCTCGCCGCCGAATTGCAGACCGAGGTCACGGCGCTGCAGGACACGCAGGAAAAAGCGAACCTGGAGATAGAGGCTTTGGACCAAAGCCTTGTCACTTCTCGCATTGATCTTGAGACGGTCACGTCCGAGCTTTCCGAAAAGCGAAATGAGCTTGAGTCACTGGGCGCGGCTTTGGGGCAGTCCCGGAGCGAGTTTGAAACCTCTCAGTCCGACCTGTCGAACCTGCACGAAGAAATCGTCAGCGCCACGGCGGATTTGAAGCGTTTGCAGACCGCGGCGCAGCAACGTCGTCAGGAAAAAGACGCGCTGGAGGCTGCGATCAGCACCGCTCAGGGTCAGGAACAGGGCGCAACGGCGGCGTTGAGCGCGTTGCAGCAGGAAGAGGCGCAGTTGCGAGAACAGGTTCAGGCGCTGACGTCCGAACGGGACAAACTGGCCACCGAGGCCGAGGAGTTCTCGGCAATCATTGCCAATGCCGAGCCGTCGCTTCAGGCGATGGAACAGCAGAAGGAAACGGCAGGCCTAGATCTGCTGCGCGCCACCGAAGAATTTGAGGCACTGCAGACCGAAATCGAAACCACGCAAGACGCGCTGGAAGCCCTGCGCGGCCAGAAACTGGCGGCTGATGAAGAACTGGCGCAAGGCACGGATGCCCTTTCAGCGTTGCGCGCTGAAACGGAGCAAGCACAGCAGGAACTGTCCGCGTCCGCCCAGCAAACTGCGGACGCCGCCGCCGAATTGGAACAGGCAAAAACCGCCCTGTCCGACACGCAGTCCGAAATTGTTGCGCTGCAGGCCGAAATTGCCGTTCGCAGGGAAGAATACCAATCCCTCGCCGCCACCATCGAAGAAGCGCGCGCGGCGGGCGCTGAGTCCGAAGCAGCCTCGTTGAATCTGGCGGAACTGGAACTGGAGCGTCAGTCGGTGGAGGATGATCTGTCTGTGCTGCGGCAGGAATTGCAGACCGTCCGGTCCGAGGTCGACCAATCCCAGACGGCGCTGACTGACCTGACCAACCGTCGCGACGCGATCTCCGGCGAGTTGGAGACATTGGCGGCAGAGCGCACCGAACTTGAAAACGCAGTCCAATCTGCAGCCGAGCAAAAATCCGCAGCGGAAAACGCGGTGAGTGCGCTGCAAGCGGACGAGCAAGCCCTGCAGGACCTGACAGCCTCGATTGAAGGTCTGCGTCAGGAGCAGGACCAATTGACAGTGGACCTCGCCGCTTCGAACGAAGAACTGGCGGGATCGCAGCGTTCGATCACGGAGGCCAATGCGACACTGGTTGAACTGAGTGCAAAGCGGGATGAACTGCAGGCGCAGCAAGCAGAGATTCAGTCGGCAATCGAAGGGGAAAATCAGGCCAGATCGGACCTGCAGGCCGCACTGGAAGATATGCGTCTTGAACGCGACAACGTTGCCGCCGAAATCGCCGATGCGGCCAGCCAGCGCGATGCCGCGCAGGCTGAGCTGTCAGAACTTGAGGCAAGGCGCGACGACCTGACCGCCACAACCACCGCCGCGAATGAAGAGCGTGACCGGATGGTCGCCTCACTGCAGCAGACATCCGAGGCCGCCGTTGCGGCAGAGGAAGAGTTGAACCAACTGCGCAGCGACGTAGATGCGCGCCGCGCGGAACTGGTCCAGTTGACCGCCGAGGTCGAACTGGCAAGTGACCGTGCCACGGAAACCGCCGCGGCGTCGCAATCGTTGGAGGACGTGAACGCTCAGGTCGCCAGCGCCGAAGCCCAGCTGCGCGGGATGCAAGAGGAAATCACCCTGGCCCGCGAGGAACTGGACCGCGTGACCTCTGAGGTTTCCGAGGCGGAATCGCAGCGCGAAGCTGCAGCCGCGCAGGTCGCGGAACTGGAAGCCGCAAAGGCTCAGGCGGCATCAGACGCCGAGGCGGCGCGGCAACAGCAATCGGATAATCAGGCCGATCTTTCGGAATCCGAAACGGATGTCGCCACCGCCAAGGCCGAACTCGATTCCCTGCGCCTGCAAGCGGCGGCCTATCGCGATGAACTGTCCAGATTGTCTGCCAACCTTGAAGAGCTGGAACGCTTCGCCGATGAAGCGGATTCGCGGTTTTCGTCGCTCAACCCGCAGCCTCAGAACGAGCCTGCAGAAGAACCTCAGCAGCCCGCAGCACTGCCGGTCACGTCCCCGCCAGCCGACAAGGTCGCCCGGCCTGTGGAACGCGTCCGTTCACTGCTGATCGGCGCGCCGGGGCTGAGCGACTTGTCTGCAAGCGTTATCGAAGACCTGATCGCCGAACTGGCCAGCGGCAGTTGCGCAACCGAGGCGTTGAAATCCGCCACCGGAGAGATCAACCGCCAGACCTTGCTGCATTTGATCAGGTCCGGAGAAATTTGCTAGTTTTCAGGGTTTTTATTGGGAGGGTGAAATGAAATTATTTAAACTAAAGAAGATTTTAACCAAGGTCTCGGCGATCGCAGTCTTTGGGCTGACGCTGCCGGTCTCTGCTTCGGCGTTCGAACGGAACATACTGACCGGCGGGCCGACAGGCACTTACATTCAGATCGGGCGTGACATGAGCGATCTGGCCTCGGCCTGCGGCATCGACCTGATCGTGCAGGAAAGCGCGGGGTCGCTCGAGAACTTTCTGGGTGTCCGCAAGCGTCGCCACACGCAATTGGGCATCGTGCAAAGTGACGTGCTGGAGTACCTCAAGACCTATTCAAGCGAAGACCCCGAGATTGCGCGGGCCATTTTCGGCGTCCGCATCGCCTTTCCCCTGTATAATGAAGAGGTCCACATTCTGGCCAAGCGCGACGTGAATTCGCTGTCTGACCTGAACGGTCGCCGCGTTGCGGTGGGCGTCGAGGATAGCGGCACGTTTCTGACCGCCTCACTGGTTCTTGATCTGGCCGGTGTTACCCCGGCGGAACGACTGACCATCAACGCCGATACATCGCTGCAAATGCTGCTTGCCGGCGATATCGACGCGTTTTTCTACGTCGCCGGGGCCCCAACGAAGATTTTCCAGACAGATCAGATCGACCCGGAAAAACTGCACCTTCTGCCCATCACCGACCCGACGCTGTCAGCGGTCTACACGCCCTCGAAGATCGATGCCGGCACCTACCCGTTCCAGCAGGACACCATCGATGTCGTGGCGGTAAAGGCCGTGCTGATGACCTATGAATACGACCCGCGGCGCAATGCCTATCACCGGGAAAGCTGCCGGGCGGTATCGGACGCCGCACACCTTATTGTGAAGCAGTTCCAGACCCTGCAGCAGTCAGGTCATCCGAAGTGGAACGATGTGGACCTGAACGATATTCCGCCGGGTTGGAACATCTCGGAATGCGTGAACGCCGGGCTGAGCGAGGATTACAACCTTGCCTGCGAACCGGTCGCCGCCGCGCCAACGCAGGACAGCATCGAAAGCGAGGCCAACGCCGCATACCGCAGCAGAATTTGCGCTGTGATTGGCTGCTGAGACCCCGCGCCTTGCCGTGGCGGGCCTAAGTCGGGCCGATTGCAACCCATGGCGAGGCGACCTGCGTGCCGCTGCTTTCATCCACCGCAACAACGCGCCATTGCTGCGCTTCCTCGGGCGCTGTCAGCCGGATCGCCGAGATTGCAATGGGCTGCACGCTCAGCGTGATATCCCCGTCCGCGGTTGCAAGTTCGATGCGATAGAAAGACGGGTCTGACCCGTCCCCGCTGGTCCAGACAAGTTCGACCGTCCCACCCGGCAATTTGTGCGAGAACAGCTGGATGGGCGAAGACGGCGCTTCGCCCTCGACAGCGGGCTGCAAATCGCCAAGACGGCTGACCGCCCCGCTGACCTCTGGCCCGGCGGCTTTGTACCAGGCTCTTGCCAGTTCCAGATCCACCGGCACGCCCTCGCCGGTCTCAAAAATCTGGCCAAGGTAATAGGCCGACCGGTCATGACCGGACAGCGCCGCGCGGGCAAAGCCGACAACGGCCGCATCGGCGGTGGTGTCTGCAAGGTCCAGCGCGGCCCGGTACTGTCCGCTGGCAGACAATTCGGTATCTGTCAGGGCGTCGGAAATTCGGGCCACACGGGCCTGCGCGGCGGTAATCTGATCGGGATCAAAGTCGGCAATGACTTCCCCCTGACCGCCGTCAGACAGACCCGCCAAAAACCGCTGCGAGGCTGCGATGGCATCGTCGCGCAATGGCAGCAGGCGGTCACCCACAGGCGTTCCGGTCTCGGGCAGCACGGCGACGGCGGCTATGCCCGCCAGAACAACCGCACCGGCAAGGAGGGTTTTCCTGCGGCCTGAACGCTTTGTCGGCTCAGGGACGGCCGCAGCCTTGGGTTCTTCCACCTCTGGTGCGGTTTGCGGGCTGTCCGGCGCATCCGAAACGACCGTTTCCGCTTGCCCAATCCCCAATGCGGCTTCAACCTCCGAAGCCTGTTCCTCATCATTCTGCGGGGTTGGAACGCTGGAGGTAAACCGGCCCGTGCCAAAAATCCGGGTCAGGGCAACGACGCGGCGAATGTGTTCGCGGTTGAGGGCGACCAGCCCTTCTTTGGCCGCAAACTGCCGCACCCGGTCGCACAGCGCATTGATGCGTGAGGGGATGCCATCGGTTTGGGCGGCAACCTCGGCCACCGCATCCTCGGTGAAGATGCTGCTGTCGGCACCCAGATTGGAACACCTCGCTTCAATAAATCCGGTGACGTCCTCTTCGCTCATCCCGCTAAGCGTAAAGGCCGGGCCGGTCAGGTCCGGGCGTTCATAGGCCAGCACGTCCGTCAGCCCGGGTTGCCCGACCAGAACGAGTTTAAGCATGGGCCGCATTCCGGCGCTTTGGTCGCACAAGGCGCACAAGGCCCCCAGGTATTGGTTGGGCAGCATATCGGCATCATCGACGATCAGAACCGGGAACCGCTTCTTGCCGTGAAACTTGTCCAACAGGGTCGACAGCTTCTGACGCTCGGTTTCGATGTCGCCGCTGGGTTTGTGTTTGGGGTCGAAGACCGACAGCACGTCGGAACAAACCTCGCCCGAAAACGCGTCGGGGTTGTACTGCGTCCCGATGGTGACATCTGAAAACTTGCGCTTGGTCAGTTCACGGATCAGACGGGTTCGCCCGGTTCCGATCTGGCCGATGAATATCGTCAGCGGCGCCTGGCTAGTGACGGCAAAACGCAGGCGATCAATGGCCAGCTTGTGGGCCTTGCTCCAATAAATCGGCCCAAGCCCCTCCGCCCCGGAGACCATGCCCGAGGATAACGCGGTTTGCGCCCTGGTGCCTTCCATATTCCCCCAACTCGTCAAAAGTAAAAATCAAAACATTCGTGGTTGGCCCGATATCAGCCTATGGTCATGTTCCGGTCAAATGCCGGAGAAAATCCTTTGTGGTTACAAGGCAGGTAATCCTTGCCCCCCTTAACTGAATCGAACCCTTAAATAACCCGTAGGTCGGCAGCATTGTGAAGTCTGCCGGAAAACAGGCAAAAAATCTAGGAATTACTGGGCCGAGCACCTAGTCAGCCGCCGCAGCAAGCTCGGCCGCTGGCAGCAATTCGATGCCCATGCCATAGTCGCGCGCCAGGCCGACCATCTCTTGCGTTCCGCCGGGGCTGTCGCCCGGCTCCTGGTTCCACAACGCGATCAGCCGCGCTTGTCCCGGGGGCGCAAGCAAGCCGAAGCCAAGCGTCCAGATGTTGTTGCGCTGCCAGACGCTGTAGTTTTCGACATCCGACAGCCAGGCTGGCAGATCGGGTTCTTCCTGAAGAACCAGAACGCGGTTTTGGTCAGAAAGCGCGGCATAGACCTTGTTAAACCGGTCTATCCAGTCCGCCCCGCCGTCATTTACAGAAGCTTTCATGTAGTCCTCACGCGGCAGCGCCAGAAGCAGCGTGGTTTCGATACCCAGCTCGGCGCATTGCTCGTGAAAGATCAGATCTCCTCCGTTCGCGCCGCCTGAAAAGCCCATGACGTTTTCAAGACCATCGGTGCTTTTCTCGATTGCGGCGCGGATCATCTGCGTTGCGGCGTCAATAGCTGCGGGCGTGTTCGGGAAACGCGGAGTTTCCCGGCCCGGCGCGTCAACGCGGTGGCCTGTAAAGATCAGCGGAATTGGATTGTCCACGGACTGGGCCCGTTCCGTCCCCATTTTCTCGACTGTTTCGGCGGCTTTCACAGCGACCTCGGCGCGGACGCCAAGACCGGTGTAAATCTCCAACTGGCGCAAAACCGTATCCCGTTGCTGAGGGCTGAGCCCGCCCAAAGCGCGCTGGTACTGGCGCGCAACCGCGTCGGGCCTGTCAATGGTCAGCAGCGCCAGATCAATGCGGGTCAGCAGCAGCCATTCATCGTTCTCATCCGGTCGCGTTGCCGCGTCCAGAGACACCTGAACGGCAACCGCCAGCTCATCACGTTCGCGCACCAGTGCTGCGTGGCGCGTGTCGGCCTCATCCTCGGACAGGAATGCAGCGCGCCATGCGTCCAAATTTGCGTTTGCGAGTTCCAGTTCAATGACTGTCAGGGCCAGCGCGTTGAAGCCCGAATAATAATGGTTCAGATCGCGCTTGAAGGCTGCGGCATAGAGGTTCCGCGCCTCATCCAAATGGCCCGAGGCCAGCGCGGCGTCGGCGCGGTCATCGGCTGGCTTGCCCTCCCAGTCATCGATCCACTGGCTTTTCTTGTTGCTGGCCATCAGCGACAGGCGTTCCGCATTGTCATGCGCCGTCTGCCGGTCCGCCTCGACCCGGGCAAGGGCCACGTTCGACCGCCCCGGCGCGCCCAGTTTTTGATAGCAGGTTCCCAGTTTCAGGTTCGCATGGACGTTGTCCGGCTCCAGCTGCAAGACGTGCTCCCACGCTTTGGCCGACCGCCCGTATGCGCCCAGTTCGAACAGGGACTTGGCGATCATGAATTGCCCCAGCAACTCCCATTCCGGTTTGAACCGCGCAATTTCTTCGGACAGCAAAGACAGTTCAGACCGCCGTTGGTCATGCGAATAGACGGCATGCGCTTCGTTGAAATCTCGCGGAACGGACTGGAACTTCAGCTTCTCCTGCGGCTGTACGCCGGGCAGCATCTGAAAGACCGGACTGTCGGATTCGAGGTTTCGCTGGCTCGATTTGATCACATGGGTCAGGTCGTCCACGGATGCCGCCGGATCATCCAGATCATAGGACAGGTAGCGGTCGGTTTTCAGATCGAAGGGCACCGGATCAGGTTCCGGCGTGCCCTTGGCAGCGGTTCCTCGCAAAAGTATCGTGACCCGGTCGCGCATCGCATGGCGGATGCCAAGTTCGTAATACGCGTTTGCGTTGTCGACCGTGATATCGGCAACAACCAGATCCGCCGTCAGCAACCGCTGGAACATATCGCGCCGGATGTTGCCCTGCGAAATGATGTCGCCGGTGGTCCGCCCCTCGATTTCAGAGGCCGTCAGCGCCGGGCCGATCAGGGCGTCTTCGATCAGATCGAAATCGATTTCCCGCCCGCTTTTGGCGGTTTTCGTGCCAAAGGGCCGGATGATGAAGGCGCGCATTTCAAAGCCTCCCTAGTCGCTGCCGAAATGGCTGAATAAGGACATGTCCACATGTTTCTGCGCATAAGCCTTACCAACCTTGCGCATGTCGCCAAGGAATTCCACCTTGTCCATCGCCTGCACATTCCGTTCCGGGATATCTGGCAGGCCAAGCGCATCCAGACCGGCGCGGCTGACATCCGGGTTATAGCGTGCATACAGGAAATCCCTGCCGGTTGGCGTTTCGCGCGGCACTTCGTCCCCGGTCACGGGATCGCCCTCGCGCGGTTTCATATCGCCAAGCTCCCGATCGATCACGTCGCCAAACAGGCACCGGCCAAAGGCGCGGCAGTTGATATCCTGATCCACCGCCGAACCGCCCATCAGAACACCGGGCATGGCGGCTGCGTTCTTGGGCAGCAGCTCACCGCGATCATCCAGATCAAGCTCGACCTTCGCAGCCGATCCTGTGCCGACAGAGACCAGCATCAGCTTATCCTCACCCTTGGGCCAGTTCAGCCGGTAATGGGGCAAAGTAGCCATTCGGTACAGCAGAAAGGCGGGATTGTTGTACGGGGTCACACCGCCATCGACAAAGGTGAAGGACATATCCTTGTCCATCTCAAGCGACTCGGGCGGGAAATAGACCGGGGCCGCCGTTGATGCGCGCACAAGCTCCCACAGGCGAATATCCAGATTGTTCCGATCGGCGTAGCCCACCCTGTCATTGTATTTGGCAAAGGGGTTGTTCGACACCGGCCACGGGGAATCCGTTGTTGCGTTTCGTGTCACAACCAGCAGCAGACAGCGCAAATCCTCGGACCCGAGGGTTCTGTCCATTTTCTGATCGTCCACAAGCACATTCTGAAGCTCTTCACGCAGGGGGTCGGCGTCATAAAGCGCCCTCGCCCGCTTGAGCAGCCATTGCTTGGTGAACATCCTGCTGCCGGACTTCACATAGAAATCGGTCAGCTCATCCACCGACATACCAACCGCCAGACCGGTCGAAATTATCGCCCCGGTCGAGGTCCCGGCGATGTAGTCAAAATGATCCCCCAGCCGAAACGACGCCCCCTGACCGGTCTCTTCCGCCAGTTGGCTTTCAATTTCCTTGAGGATTTCCAGAGTGATGATCCCCAAAATCCCCCCGCCATCCAGCGCCAAAAGGCGGCGCGGACGCTCAGTAGAGTATTTTTCGCTCCAAACATTCAAATGTGTCATGACATGCTCCGATCATAGTCACCGGGAACGGGTCAAAGCCAGAGGCCAGACCGTGGGAACGCCGGTTATTTCCGGCTGCTGATCATTCCCATCAGGCGAATTGCCTTATCGAGTTTACCAAACATGCCCCACCCGGTGATCAGGGCAAAAACGCTGATCAAAGCTTCTGCATTGTTCGAAAGAAAATTGACGATATCCCCGGACAAACCAAGCTTCGGCAACAATACGGTCAGCAACAGCCCCACGATACCCGAAACGGATTTCTTTCCGTTCAGGGCATTGCCGACAGTCTGACCCAAAGCCGCGTTAATCGGCGTCAGCGGAGGTTTACCGTCAGGACCCTTTGTAACCGTTCCCGCCACCTCGGCCGGAATTGGTGCGCCATCGTTGATGCCAAGGATCATCCGCGCCAGTGCCTTGTTGCGCGTTCTGGATTCGCTGTCATCAGAGTCGTCCCGCAGCAACAGGCTGGCGACCTTGACCAGAGAGCCTGCGGTATCCCCACTTTTGGCCGCGCCGGCGATTTCCAGAATGTCTTTAAGGTCAATATCTCTGTCGGAAACGTCCATTTTCTTGTTCGGGCGCACGCCCGCTCCCTCAGGCAATGTGTTCACAAACTCACGAAGGGCCGCCAGCCGGGTCAAACCGTCCGTGTCGTTGTCGGCGCGCAGGCGCGCTTCCTGTGCGTCCATGAACGCCTCGGCCAAAACGCTTGGATCGGTCTTTTTGATCGCCGCTATTGTCAGACGCCCGTTGATGCCATCAACGTCCAGCGACTCTCCGTCGACGGTCAGGCCCAGCGTGTTGAATGCGCCCTGTGCCAGTTCGATCGCGGATTTGGGCCCCGATTGCGTTGCCGCGTCGTAGACAACCAACGCCATCCTCTCGGGCATTTCGCTGCAGCGGCAGGCCGCGTAATAAAGCGTGCGGAAAATCTCATCCGCTTCGGCCTGCGTTAGCGCGTTCAGATCGTCCATCGATACTTCGGACTTCCGCCACTCGGCCAGGGTTTCGATTTCGACGCCGTGATGTCCAGATGTCCGGCTCGCCCATTGCCGAACGAACCCGTGCAGCTTTTCGAACCGGGCGTCCGGGGCACCGCCAACCGGGAATGCGGGTTCTGAACCAGCATCCGCCAGCGCAACCAAAGAGACCGGCAAGCCGCTTTTGAACCAGTCCGACACATTGAACCCCGGACAGGCCTTGGCTGCATATTGATTGTGCCCGCTGATTTTTTCGATTGCCGGGAAGCGTTCTTTCTGGGTTCGGATATATTCCCTCAACGCCGCGTCCTGTTCCGGTGTGAAATTGTCTTCAAACCGGTCATTTTCCGAAGACCCGTGCCCGCCAAGCAGGCAAACCCCGATGGAATTTGCGTTATGCCCTTTCGTGTGTGCACCGGCCTTATCAATCGGACGGCCTGCTGCAATCGTTCCGTCGCGGTCGATCACGTGATGGTAGCCAATATCGGCCCAACCCCGCCCCTTTGGTTTGGGGTCGGTGTGCCAGCGGCGGATTTCCTCAACCTTTTCCGAGGTTTTTTTGCCTTCCATCCAGTTTGGACGCGTCGCGCTGCAATGAACAATGATTTCCGTGATATTTCGCATTTGCTTCCTCCTGAATCCCTGTCCAGCCGGTCGGGCGGGTCGGGCTCTTACCCCGATGAGGGGACTTTTTGAGCATCAGCACCGGGCAGGTTCCGGCATCTGTGCGTACGGGCGGCATCGAAGCTTCGAAGACAGAAGACGCATATATCAATTGCTGAATTCCCCTTGCCCCCACGAAACGCGTTAAGAACTTGAAAAAATTAACCTTTCCGGGCCCCGTTTTGGGTACCGCTTGCACAAGTAAAATAAAATTCAATTAAATTAGTTAGCAGTTTACACGATTTGGCGCTGAAAGAGAAATCAGGCCCCAATCAAGGCTCGAGTCCCAAATAACACCCTGCGTCAATACCAAGGCATAAAAGGCCCGATTCAAAAGGAAATTTCGCCATGCGGGCCGAAGTTATTGGCGGCAAGTCGTATTTTGATGTAATTTAGAAATACGTCGAGAACCAAACAGGTTGAACGGACGCTGCTTTGGATAATGAAGTTTCATCCCTCAAAGTATTTGTCAGCTACTCGCATGATGATGAGGAGCATAAGGAAACCTTCCGCCAGCAACTGATCGACCTGACCCGCGGCGGTGAAATCGATCTGTGGGATGACCGGCAACTCAGCCCCGGCGACGCCTGGCTGCAGCAAATTCGGGAGCGCGTCGAATCCTGCGATATCGCGGTCCTGCTGGTGTCGTCCAACTTTCTCGACTCGGACTTCATCTTTTCCGAAGAATGGGGCCGTCTTCTGAAACGCTGGAAGGCTGGCAACGTGCAGATGTTCCCGATCATCCTGCGCCCCTGCCGCTGGAAGGCCAGCGAGATTGCGGATTTGCAGGTGTTGCCGAAAGACGGGCTTCCGGTGGTTTCGTTTTCAACAGAAAACGGCGCGCGGGATCAGGCCTGGGCGGATGTCGGCGATGCCTTCGCCGACGTGGTGCAAGAGATGAAAACGGCCCCGGCCCCCACACCGCAGGCTACTGTCGCACCGGCGCAGCCAAAGCCGGAAAAGGCTGAGCCTGCCTCACCTTTTGCAGACAAATACAACACCATACTCCGCGCGCTGGACTTGGGGCGTGTCGCCGTCTTTCTGGGTGAAGGCGTGAACCGCCCCGATCCGAGTGTGTATTCCGGATGGCAGCACGGAAGTACAACTACCCCGCCCCTGAGCGGTGAAATCGCGCAGTTCATCGCCGAAAACAACTCTTTGCCCGTCGATGGCAACGCCTGCCTTGCAGAGGTTGCGCAGCGGGTAGCGGTGCGGGACGGCATCGCGCCGATCTATTCCGACCTGCACGATCTGCTGAATCTCGACTACGCGATAAACGACATTCACCGCGCCATGGCGCAGTTGCCGGGCGCGTTGCGGGCCTCGGGCCGGACCGATCCTAATCCGATCTTCATCACGGTGAACTACGACGACCTGACCGAACGCGCCTTTGCCGAAATCGGTGAACCGCTGGATGTGCTGGCCTATTCCGTCGATCAGAACAATCGCGGCATTTTCAGCCATATCTCGCCGGACAACGAGACCAAATTGCTCAAGCGCCCCAATGAGAATTCGGAATTCTCGCTGGGCGAGCATGAGCGTCCGTTGCTGCTGAAACTGGCCGGAACGGTTGACCGGGCCGAATCCGGGATCGAGCATTTCGTCGTCACCGAAGACGATCATTTCTCTTACGTGGTTGATCGCGATATCAAGCAATTGCTGCCACCGGCGCTGAAGACGCGGCTGTTTCGCTGTCACTACCTGTTCCTCGGCCATTCCCTGTCGCACTGGACCCTGCGATCCATCCTCAGCCGGGTGTTCGGGCGTGGCCGCCTGCCCGCGCGCAGCTGGGTCGTGGATCAGACGAATGACGAGCAGGATCGCGATTTCTGGACGTATCGCAACGCCGAACTGATCGAGGCTTCACTGCCCGAGTTTGCCAACGGTCTGGTAAGCTGGATCGGCGAAAGTTCGTCGTGGAAACGGTCATGAGGTCCGACCCTTATCGCGGCCTGATGCCCTATCAGGAAGAAGACGCCGCCTATTTCTTTGGCCGCGACCGCGAAAGGAAGGTGATTGCCTCAAACCTGTCCGCGTCCAGATTTACGCTGCTTTATGGCCCCTCGGGCGTCGGCAAAACCTCGGTCCTGCGCGCCGGGGTTTTGCGTGACATGCGGACTGAGGCACGTACCAATCTAGATCGGTTGGGACTGCCGGAATTTGCCGTGGCCTGGCTCAGCGAATGGCGCGGCGACCCGAGCATCCGGCTGGAACGGGCGGTGCGGGAGGCCGTCGCTGACGCCATGGGTGGGGATGGCGGGCCGGTGGATGGTGATACTACATTGGACCGGCTGGCCGCGTGGTGCGAGCGTCTGAACGGCGAGCTGTTTCTTGTTCTCGACCAGTTCGAAGAGTATTTTCTGTATCACCCGACCGACATTCCCGGCGACTTCGCAGATACGCTCGCGCGGATCGCATCGGCCAAGGATTTGCCGGTGAACCTGCTGGTGTCGCTACGCGACGATGCGCTTAGCCAGATGGACCGGTTCAAGGGCCGTGTTCCCAAGCTGTTTTCCAACTATCTGCGCATCGACCGTCTGGATTTCGAAGCCGGGCGGCTGGCCATTGATGGCCCCGTCGACCGCTGGAACGAGAACCGCGAGGACGACCAAGACCCAGAAGTGACCGTCGAGCCGGAACTGCGGGAAGAGGTTCTGCGTCAGGTTCAGCTTGGGCAACAGGGGTTTGGCCACCGAGGCCGCGGCGTCGCGCAGGACGAGGGGCAGCCCCGCGAAGAGATCGAAACCCCCTATCTGCAACTGGTCATGCAACGGATCTGGAGCGAAGAGCGCGAGGCCGGGTCAAATGCCTTGCGGCTGCAGACCCTCAATGACCTTGGCGGCGCGCAAGAGATACTGCGCACCCATCTGGGCCGCGTGCTGAACCGTCTGGCCCCTGCCGAACAGGACATAGCGCGCAAGGTGTTCTATTACCTCGTGACCCCGTCCGGGGCGAAAATCGCTCATTCCGCCGAGGATCTGGCAAACTACACCGAGTGCGACACCACCGAAATCGAACAGGTTCTGAAGCGCCTGTGCCAACGGGAATCCCGCATCCTGCGCGAGGTCGTCGCCGCCGACGACACCATGGGCAACCGGTTCGAGATTTATCACGACGTTCTGGGCAGTGCGATCCTGGAATGGCAGCGTGACCTGATCCATCAGGCCGAAACCGCCGACCTGATTGCCGCCAAAGCGGCAGCCGAGAGGCATCACAGCATTATGCGGGCAGCGACCCGTTTCAACCTGCTGCTGGCCTGCGCTGGGCTGGTGCTGCTGGGGATTTTCTACGGAACCCGCGTCGCCCTGCTGAACGGTGCCCGCGATGACCTGACCTTTCAATTGGATGAGCTTCAGGCCCACGCCATCGACACTCAGATCCAGGCGGTCGTGCGTCTGCAACGCACCGACTACGGGGTTGAGGACACGGAAACGGCGCAGGGACAGCAGCAGGACCCGCTGACCCGCCTAGCCGATGCGCTGAGCGCGGAAATCAACGATGGAAGCGTCAGCTTGCAACCTGACGGCAGTTTTGTGGTCATCACGCTCAGCGCGGGGGATTTGTTCGCCTCGGGGTCGGACCAAGTAAACGAAAACTACACCCCCGTTATCGACAAGCTGGCGAGCGTGTTGGACACCCTGCCCGGCCCGATCGGCATCGTCGGCCATACAGACAGCGTGCCCCTGCGCGGTATCCGGGGGGACAATACGCAGCTGTCGCTGGCCCGCGCGCAATCGGTTTTGGAGGCGATGAAAGACAACATTCAGGACGACAGGCGCCTGTTCGCCGAAGGCCGCGGTGATCTGGAAGCTATCGCGCAGAACGAAACGCCCGAGGGTCGCGCCCGCAATCGCCGTGTCGAAATCATCGTGAGAAAGGAATCCTGACGATGATCCGGTTTCTTTTCCGCGTACTGATCGCCCTTGTCTTGATAGGGCTTATCGCGCTTGTCTTCATTTTTCTTTTCGCGATGTTTCTGTCCGATGGCGCAATCGCGGGCATTGTGACCCTGGCCATCCTTGTGGTCGCGGGTCTGTTTATCGCTTGGTTCCGCAAAAAGGAAACCAAGCCGCGTAGCGCCGAATCCGAAGCCGCCCGCCAGATGCGGCGCACCCGATTTTACGTCGCGCTTCAATTGGCCCCCACCATCCTGATTGCCATTGCGTGCTTCTGGATCATCGAACGATCCTACCGCCACAGCGCCGATACAATGACGACGCTACAGCAGGAACTGGACGATCTGTCCATAAGCGCCAACCAGCTTGGCCCGGACCGTCGGCTTGAGCAGACCGGGCTGCTTCTGGACCGGGCCCAGAGAATGCAGTGGGTTGACGAGAAGTTCCTGTCTCTGCCCCGGCTGAACCCGGTTTCCGAGGCCGGCAGGCTCCGCGATCACTACCACGAAATGATTGGCAGCCATTTCCGAACCAGCCTTATGTACCGGCTGGAACAGCAGATGTCGCAGAACCTGAACAATCCGCGTTATCTGAATCAGGCCCTTCGCGTGTACCTGATGTTGGGTCAGGCCGGTCCAACCAATGCCGAGACCATCCGCGTCTGGATGCACGCGGACTGGGCAACCTCTCTTCCGGGGCAGTTTGGCGATCAGGAGGTCCTGCAAAATCACCTGAACGTCATGTTGGATAACGCCCGCCGCAGCCGCTATCCCATGAACCGACCGTTGATCGAGAACGTCCGCGCCGTGCTGGCGCGCGAGCCGCTGGCATCGCGGGCCTACTGGGAAATCATCGATGGCCCCGACGCCAAGAAGTTGCCGCAATGGGGCATCAGCGAGCATGGCGGTCCCGACACCGCGCGGGTTTTCACCCGCGCTTCCGGTCAGCCTCTGACCGCCGGGGTTGAAGGGCTATACACGCGCCGTGGATTTCACGAGGTTCTGCTGACTGGTCTGGCCGGTGCAATTGATGACGTGCAGAAACACAACTGGGTCTTGGGAGATTACGCCCCGCCGGAACTGACCGAAGCACGCAAGGCCGCAATCGCGCAGGACATTCTGTCGTTTTACTACAACGACTACGTTCGCCTCTGGTCGGAACTACTGACCGACATCGACATCATTCATGGAGATTCCCTGACCCATGCGGTCCAGATAACAAATCTGGCGGCAAGCCCGGACTCGCCGGTTCTGGAGCTGATGCAGGCCATTTCCGCCGAAACAAAACTGGCGCGATTTAACGAACCCGCTGTAGGGATAGGCGTGAGCACGGGGACAAGCGCGGCCGCGGCGGACCTGCAGATCAGACAACTTCTCAGCGTCCCCCAGACGCGGGCTTTGACCCGTGTCACCTCGCTGCTGCAACAACAGCAGCAACAGCAGGGGCAAGTCGCGAACGAACTGCCGGGTCAGTTCGTCGATGACTATTTCAGCTGGTTACATCAGATGGTTGATGGCGACGGGGATGCACCATCTGAACTTGGCGATTTTGTAGAGGTCGAACTTGGAGCGCTGTACCGGGAACTTAGTGTTCTGGGCACATCCGCTGGCTCTCAGCCCATCCCCAGTGAACTGACCGCTGCAGACAATCTGCGCAGCATCGGCCAAAACCTGTCCGCCCCACTGAACCGCTGGGCGGTTCAGTTTGCGACCTTGGCGACCGATGCGGTTCGCGCTCCCGTGCGGTCGCGGTTGAATTCTGATTTCCAAGCGCAGGTGTCTGCCCTTTGCGAGTTGACCACGCACGAGCGTTACCCGTTTGCTCCGGAGTCCTCCGTCGACACCAACCTGCAGGACTTTAATACTCTGTTTTCTCCCGGCGGGGTCATCGACTCGTTTTTCAACGCGAACCTGAATTCTATGGTCGATCGCAGCCGGAAGCCCTGGCGCTGGCGTCCAGCGGCGGCAGATTTGCAAATGTCCGACGCGGCGCTGAGAATGTTCGAAAACGCAGCCGAAATTCGCGACGTTTTCTTTAGCACAAGTGGCTCGGCCAACGTGGCATTTTCCCTTTCCGTAGAGGCGCTCGACCCCAACGCCTCGGCTGTCGCGATAGATTTTCAGGGTAGTAACTTGTTTATCTATCAGCACTCTGCCCCAGGCCGCGATTACATGTTCAACTGGCCCCAGACCAGCGGGATGCTATCGATGGAATTACTGTCGGACGCGCAAGAGGTCGTGTTTGGCGTTTACCAAACAGGCGATTGGGCCCTGTTCCGTTTGTTCGACAAAATGGACATTCACCGCGAAAAATCTTTGGACATATATCGCGCCACTGTGGACCTCGATGGCCGGTTGGTGATCTTGCGCATACAAACATCGTCTGTGCTGAACCCGTTCAACAGTCAGGCGGTCCGAAACTTTAGCTGCGTCAGTTCACTGTAAGTTGGACCCGCAGCGGGTTGTTCGGTCAGGCAAAAAACTCGTCGAGCAGCGACATCACATCAACCAGAAGAACCAACACCGAAGCAAGCGCCACGAGCGCGATCCAGACGGCCGAGCCGCCATCGATCCCTTTGTTGCCCGACAAAAACCCGATCCGGGTCGACGCAAAGCGCCCGGCTTCGCCGGCGACAAGGACCGCCATCGCGAACTGGGAATAACCCGTCACGCCGGTACTTATGGCCGCAGGCATGGTCAGAAACACGATGGTCAGAACCGCAATGATAGGGCCACCGCAGAACCCCATGAAGGCTGCAAGGATCAGCGAGAAATACGGCAAAATTTGCACCAGACCGAAATCCATATCTCGGATCGGAAGGCCGAGCGAGACGATCTGACCGAAGAAATAAGCCGTCAGAAACGTGGCGATCAGCGAACCGGCATCGGTTGCCCCGGTTTTCATTGCCTCGGCCAATGCCCCGAACCCGGCGCGCTGATACTGAACGAAGGCCAGCCACAGAACGGACAACGCCAGCGCCTCGGACGGTACCAGAACCCCCGACAGAACAGCCACGCTGAACACAGGAATGGCCAGGTATCCCGACCAGTCGGCACGCGAGTATCCCTCGAACACCAGCGGGCTTTCTTGTGGTCCCAGGTATTGCGTAAGGAAAACGAAAACCACGGCCAGGATAAGAAACGGGACGATGCTCAGAACGATACTGGTTTCGGACACCAGAGCGACAACAATCGGCCCAACAGCCAATGGTGCAAACTGCGCGATGGCAGACAGGTACTGCGACAAAGGTGCTGCCGTGGCGAATTCAGCGCTGGCCGGTGCCTCGTCAGCCGCCAGCGCGCCCGCGCCACCGCCCGCGACTGCGGCCCAGCTTTCGGGCAAGGGTCCCTCGCCTTTGGGCGGCATGTACAGCGTTGCAAACAGACGCGCTGCGAAGACGGAAAAAAACAAGGTTATGACCGTGTAACCGCCTAGCACGGACAGGATGCTTCGCTGACCAAGAAAAACAAACATGCGCGGCGGCGCATCCGACATGACAAAGACCACTGCCCCGCCAATGGCAAAAACAATGGGTGGCCAGATGCCGAACAGAATTGGCAGGCCAATGCCCAGCACGATGGCGATCAGAAGGAACAGATCGGCCATCATGGCCCCTCCTCTCCACGCAACAGGCGTAGGAGCGCGACAATCGCACCGACACTGAAGATGACGGCGGCGGCAAAGTATGTCGGGAAAAGCTCGACGTTGTAATAATCATGCCGCCATCGCGTCAGAAAGGCCTCCACAGCGGTCTGAAACTGCAGGTATGCAAGGATCGCGGCGAATCCAACGGCCCCTAAACGGTTGAGCCAGAGCGCCGTGCCGTTGCGGCTAGCAGCTTTGCCAATAACGGTAAAGCGAACACCGCAAATCGCGACCGCGATCACGAACGCGTTTGCCACCAGAAAGACAAGATCAAAGGGAATAAAAAGCGCGATACCAAAGGCATAGCGACTGATTGCGGCGATCCCGATGAGCGCCGCAATCAGCAAGGCAACGACCCCGATTGCCGCCCCCGACCCGGCCCGTTTGCCCGTGCGCAGCAGACGTTCCGTCCGGTCGGCCTTGTCCTGAAACAACTCGCGCGTTGGTTCGTCAAAGCTAAGCTCTGTCCGGCGTTTCCGCCACCCTCTGAACGTCCAGTACAGCACCGCCAGAAGAAGCAGAGGCATTAACGAAGCAAGCATCGAGGGTTCATTCATGATCCCTCTCCTGCACCATGACCTTTGCCGCGCCATAAAGCTTGTCGGCAATCAGATCGTGATCCATCGGCACGTACTGGCATGAGGCGAATATCATCGCCAGCCCATCCGACAAGGTCGCGCTTTCCTCAAGCGCTGCCAGAATGGGCTTGTCCAGCGCGTCGGCAAACTTGATCTCGCGGCGACAGTACTTGGATTGCACAAACGCATCCGTCACCACGCAGAATATCCCCGCAGCGCCGCGCACTTTTTCCTCAAGCGCGGTGTCCCATTCCTGTGCGGGTAGAATCTGAGCGTCGGTCCAGATGCGGATGCCCTTTTCCCGCAGGGTCAGAACCAATGGCTCGACCCGGTCCCAGTCGTCACGAGCATAGGACAGGAACAGGAACGGTTCGCCCAAGTCATCTGGTTCCAGCGGTTTTGAGGGCTGGGCTATGGGGCCAAGCGCCTCGGCTGCGTCGGGGTCGGAAACGCCCAGATAAAGCGCCAACGGGTCCAGCAGAAGTCGGGCCAATCGCGCGGGCTCGTCCAGAAACCCGTTCGCATCCAGATCAGCGCCGGGTTCCAGAATGCCGGGATGGGTCAGATACGCCAAGGCCTCGGCCTGCAACTCTTCCGAAAGCTCTAACTTTGGCGCGTAGCCCGACGCACCCAGCGGGTGCCCGGATACGGCGCGCCGGGCTTCATCTTCGACCGCTTCCAACAGGTTTTGCGGTGCTATCAACGCCTCGACCGCGTGGGTCGTGGTGTTGGCCAACCCCTCACTTCTTGCAAGTTGATCCGAAACAATTGCTTCGGGGACATTTTGCGCCTCGAGCGCGGCAGCCGCGTATCGGGCCTGACGCACCACGTCGGGGTCGGGACGCCCGGGGGCCAGCGCGCATTCGTAGCGAAACGGCAGGCTCAAATGCTCTGCGTGGGTCAGCACCTGCTGCAGCAGCGTCGACAAGCTGATCGGCAACAAAAAAGGGATGCGGCCATCGCTGGTTGTCACGTCGGTATGAATGCTCCATCTCTCAGCCTCGGGGTCCAGATAGGTTTCGCCAAAGTCCTCGGCCGAGCCCGGGGAAGAAACCCTGACCTCACCATGACCGTCCAAGCGGAAGAAGGCCGCCAGGCAATGCCTCAGCGCGGTCTCGTGCCGGGTGTCGCATATCGCGCTGAGTGTCAGGGAAACCGTTCCGTCAGGCCGGGAGTCGACCGCCATGAACCGAGATAGCGCGGACAGGCCCGCGAACCCCCGCAACGCGACCCGCATATGCCCCCAGACCCGCGCAAGGCGGGCCGGAAAAGCACCGTCGGACGCCTTGGGAAATTCCACCCGCAAAGCGCCCTGAATGACACTGTCGTCTTGCCGGTCAATCGTCAGAATATGCATCACGCACCCAACAGTTTAGCGGATCGACCAGCGCCGCGTTTTGGTGCTGCGTTCGCTTTTCTTCCTCTTGTCAAAGCGGTCTTTGTCCAGCGCACTATCGCGATCGCCCCGGATGATCTGAAAGTCGATCTCCTGATCGATCTTGAACTCTTTCATCATCGCCTTGACCACTTCCGAGGTGTCCCGATGCACAACTTCGGACAGGCTGTTCAGGTCGATCAGGTCGAACTGGTTCGGGATGTACAGCTCTTCCTGCACGGCCCGGAACTCGACAATCGAGGTCATGTCGGACAGGGCGGAAATCGCCTTGGTCTCTCCCCATTTCGCCCAGTTCACAAAGCTTTCCCAGCCGACATAGATATCTTTGCCGAACTGATAGATGTGGATCTGCGCCACGCCCTGCCCCTTGGTGACGACGATGCGGTCCCGCTCTTCAAAGCCGCGGGGCGTTCTGAAGCCATAGGTCTCTTCCTCGACCATCAGCCCGTCTTCGGCGTGATCCCCAAGCGCCTTGAGGATACGCCCCTTCATATCCGCCAACCGCTCACCCAGTTGCGGTACAACCGTTTGCCACGAATCCACCGACAACAACGCCCGGGGCGACGTGTCGGGCGTGTTGATGACCGAAACCTTTTTCTGCCGCCGGGCAAGGATCACCAAAGCGGCAGCGATCACCAGCAACCCGAGAACAAGAAGGATACCTGCGGACGACCCGATAAACGCGATCACGGCACCCACAATCAGCAGAAATCCGGGCCCCGAGAACCGCAGCTTATTGCGATAGATATCGCGAATGCGATTGGAATGCCGGGTTCTGGCAAAAGGAATGAAGGCCAGGAAAAGGGATTCAAGCCTGTCCTGCCAGGGCGTGTAATCGCTTGGCTTCGGCCCTTTCTGGATAGTGTAGGCAACCCATTCGGACGCTTGCTTTTCGCCGAAATGCAGACGGTCGAAAACGGCGATCTTCTTGCGGCCATCATCGGCCCGCGCCGTAGTGACCACATCGTGTTCGTGATACGGGCGGGTGTCGATGATGATCTGCATCTCGCACCGCACGCGCGGGTCGCTGCCTTCGGGGCGGGCCGAATTGTCCGGCAGCCATGCCTCGACCTTGAGCCAGGGCGGGTAAACGCCATTGATCGACTTTGTCACCAGCGCCTTGACATTGTGCCGTGCAAGTTCTGCTTCGATGGCGGCGATGAAACGCTGCCGCTGTTCATAGGCCCGAAGCCACGCCGAGCTTTCGGACACCCGCAGTTCTGGCCGGGCATCAATCAGCTGGGCCGGGGTGTTTTCTGCAGTTTGGTCCATCGCAAACTCCTGTCGAAATCTTTAATGGCGAAAAATCTTGAACCTATGAAACCTTACAAAGCTGCACGTCTGCCCGAAATATGAGCAGACTTTTCGTTGCCCTGCTTACTAAATCTTAGCATCAGAGGCCGTATCTGTCACGGAATCAGGTTTCCCATACGCCCGCCAATCGGTTGAAAACACGCAGTGGCATTCTGGCAACGCCTCGAAAAGCATGGTTTGCAAGCGGTCCGTTTCATGACATGCTCAGGTGGGGATTCCTTAAACCGGAATGGGCGGATCGATGGCAGGAAACTGTGGTCGGTCCCAGTTTTGGTAGTTTCCTGCGCCATCACAGGCGGGCCGGGAAGTAAAGCACACGGGCTTCCTCTGACCGCCCAGGATGAGATCGGGGCATCGTACTACCTGAACTCTTGCTAAAATCTCGACCGAGTACCGTTAGTGACAAACACCAGGCCAGACACACAAATCAAGCAGAAGCTCGGCGCGGTGCTGTTTGCGGATGTTGTCGGGTATTCGCGTCTGATGAACGAGAACGAGCTTGATACGTACAGCGCGCTAAAATCCCTGCTGTCCAGGCTTGAAGACACCTGCACCCAGTATCAGGGCAACATCGTCGAGGTTCGGGGCGACGGCATTCTGGCCCTGTTCGACACCGCAACCAGCGCGGTCGAGTTCAGCGTCGAGTTGCACCGCATTGCTGCCGAGCACAATCAGAAGCGCGACAAGGACCACCGGATCAAGTTCCGCGCCGGTGTCCATATGGGCGAGGTTCTGATCGACGAGCGGGGCGTTCACGGCGACAACGTAAACATCGCCGCGCGCCTGCAAGAAATTGCCGAGCCCGAGCGGGTCTTTATCAGTGCAGTCGTGTACGACCAGATCCGCAATCGTCTACGCTATGGCTATGAATTCCTTGGGCCGAAACACCTCAAGAACATCCTGGCCCCGGTGCCGACCTATTGCGTCCGCAGCGAGGTCGAAGGCGCAACGATGGCGGCAACCCTGCGCCCCGAGTTGCATGAGAGCAATATGCAGCGGCCCGACATGCCCTCGGTCGCGGTTTTGCCGTTTTCCAGCGCCAGCGGCGAACCCGAAGACAACTGGATCGCCGAGGGGCTGACCGACGACATCATCATGAACTTGTCGAAGTTCCGAAACCTGTTCGTCATCGCCCGAAACTCGTCCTTCTTCTTCAAGGCCGAGACGATGCCGCCGAAAGAAGCCGCCCGCAGGCTGAACGTCCGCTACATCGCCCGTGGCAGCATTCGCCGCTCGCAAAGCCGTATCAGGATCACTACCGAACTGATCGACGTGAACTCGGAACGCACCATCTGGGCCGAGCGCTTTGATCGCAAGATCGATGACGTTTTCGACATTCTGGACGAGGTGACGGAATGCATCGTCGCCGCCGCCGCCGTGATGATCGAGTCGCAGGAAAAGCAGCGGATGGCGCAGGCCACGCCCTCGGACCTCGAGGCTTACGGCGCGGTTCTGAAGGGCCAGCACTATATCTTCAAATACACCCGCAACGACAATCAAAGGGCGCAGAGCTGCTATGAGTTTGCCCTTGAACGCGACGATGGCTATGCCCGCGCGTCGGCAGCCCTTTCGCGGACGCTGAACATCAACTGGCGCTACTCCTGGGACAATGGCGCTGAAAACGCGCTGGATCAGGCGCTGTCCTATGCCCAGCGCGCCATTGATCTGGACCCGACCGACGCGCGCGGGTTTGGTGAGTTGGGCTTTGTGCAGCTTTACCGCAAGGAACATGACTCGGCGATCCAGTCCTATAAGCGGGCTTTGGCGCTGAACCCGAACGACGCGGACCTGCATTCGGATTTCGCCGATGCGCTGGCGCATTCCGGCGACAACGAGAGCGCGATCTCACACCTCAAGCAGGCCATGCGGCTGAACCCGTATTTCCCCGACCAGTATCTGTGGCATCTGGGCGGCGCGTATTTCAACTTGAAGCGCTACGGGGATGTCATTGAAACCGTGAACAAAATGCACAACCCCACCGAGGGTCAGCGCATGCTTGCAGCCAGCTATGCGCAACTGGGCGAGTTGGAAATGGCGCGGTTGGTCGCCGACAAACACCGCGCCGTGCATCCGAATTTCTCTCTGTCCCGCTGGGCCGACATTCAGCCCGACCGACTGCAAGCCGATACACAGCATTTCCTCGAAGGCCTGAAGTTGGCCGGTTTCTGAGGTTACACCCCCCAGTTGTCGTCATGTGCGCGTTGCGCGGCAGTCAGGCCGTTGTCGAAATAGGTGTCGTAATACTCGTTTTCGACACAATGGGTCTGCAACCAGATGCCGGGCGCATGGATGGCCTCGCAATGGGCGGGGAAGCGGCCATGGGTTTTGTGAATATAGGTGCATATGTCACGGACGCAGTCGATCACGTCCTGCTTGTATTCTCCCGCCTCTTCCAGATACTTGTCTCCGAATTCGCCCTTGTAGATGCGCTCGAACAGCGCCTCGTTCTTGTAGATGCCGTCCGGCCCGAACTTGCCCGCGATCACTGCATCCACCGCATCTGACATGGTGGGATAATACGGCGGGCATTTGCCTTTGATGAAGTGTTCGCCATGATGCCGCAGCCCAACGGCGTGCGCGCGGACGTGTTTCATCGCCGCAATCGGCAAAGCAGGTCCATTACCCGCCATTTCGGCGTCTCATAATCAACGCCCCGCATCGTGCCAAACCGGTCGCTGAATTTGGGATCACCCATCTGCGGGGAAAGGGTCCGACACGCGTTAGGTAGGGATTACGCAACCGAGCCCCTGGGTGTCGAGATTTAAGGCCCCCCCGGTCATGCCAGAAAAAATAGTCGCCCTGAGTAGCCGGGTAATTTAGAATAAGCTCTAACCCACTAGCCAATTTCCGCTGGTAGGTGTCACGTTTCTAAATCTCATTCAGGGTTTTCGGTGTCCTGCCACACCTCAACCCAAGGTTTTGTTGGAGGTTGAAATGAATGTCGTTTCCAGGTGTCCTGTCTCTGCAAAGCACGACCAGCGGGTCGATCTTGTCTCTGAAGACCCTTTGGAGAACATAAATGCAGGCAACTTTTCGACAGCCATAAAGCTATATGCCGATCGCCACGAAGAGGGTCTTGCAACTGCGGAAGATTATGCCCTCGGTGCGCACGCTTTCCGCAATGTGGGAGACTTTCTCTCGGCGGCGGATTGGTTCGAGAAGGCCGTTCAGAAAGACCCAAGTCACAAGCTTGTGGCATTCTGGGCCCAACAGATCGATAAGAACCGGGTGGATGGGAATAACGGCGCGGGTGTCCTTCGGCCCAACGCGTTGACGGAAGATTATTTAAAGACCGACCCTGCCAAGGCTTATGACGGCCACAAGGACGCGTGGGTTTTGTGCACGGATTTCCAGCGACCGGGAGACCATATCCCCGAAAAATCGCTGTTGGATAGGGCGCGAAACTTCAAGGATTCTCTGGTATCTCTGGCGCTCGGTCCCGTTGGTGCCTGGGCGAATTCCGGCGCGACGCCTGGCAATGCTGGCCGTTGGACGCAGCGCAAGCTTGGCATTCTGCGGCTCGCAGCTTTGGGCGATGCGCGCACGCAGATGGAAAAGGGCGAGCGCGACCCTGACGGGGAACGCGGTGACATCGTCGGACAGCTGCCCAAAGGCGACATACCCAAATGGGCGGATTCTGGCTTTTCTCCCGATGGCGCGTATCTCGATACACAATTTGGGCCGGGGGAAGGCCGTGTGGGCCAAGAGTTTGTCGATCACGGACTTCAAATAGGTTATCGCCCGCAAGACCAATCCCAAAATTCAAAACTGCCAAGCGAAGCGGATGTTGCGAAAGTTTTTGGCTATCGCAATGGTAAAACCATCGAAGCAAAGACGGCCAGCTTTCATGCAGCCGCCCACCTGCAGCAGTTGGTCCATGACGTGGCACAAACCGCGCCGGACAATGCGTTGAAACACGCGATCCCCATCGACCCGGACAGCGAATGGGCGGCGCTCGGTGTCAAATATGATTGGAGCCGGTCCGATGCGCCGCATGCCTTGCGCGAAGATGGCGAAGGCATGCATGGCACCACTGTCTGGTGGGACATGAGCCACATTTATGGCAGCGATATCGAAACGCTGGCAGAAGTGCGCTCATTCCCAGACGGCACGCCAGTGCCCGGCGGTAAGCTCTATCTGGAAGACACTGAAGAAGATGGTACAGGCGGGTTTCTTCCACTGAAAGACGTGCCTGTCAGTGAAGAAGGCCCATTGCAAAAGCAGATTGTTACCGGCTTTGGGCGCAATATGACGGCCCCGTTGGAAGCCGAACACACGCTCTATGCGCGCCATCACAATTGGGTCGCGGAGGTTCTGAAGGAGCGTTATCCAAATTGGTCAGATAATCAGATTTTCCAGATCGCGCGGCGCGTGGTCACCATGACCTATGTGAAAATCCACACCGGCACCTGGACACACACGCTGTTTGCCAATGAAGCCGTGGTCAACGGGCTGAACGCCAATCTGTTCGGCCGCGCGGAACGCAAGCGGCCGCATTTCGACAAAAAGATCTACCGGCCTGAGCAAGGCACGGATCCAGTGGCTCACGGCATTGCCGCTGGGAACGTCGAGAAGAACAAGCCCGAGATAAAAGGAAACTTCTTCAGCAAAGCCTACCGTTTTGGCCACCAAATCTGGGTTGATCAGCTGAAGTGCCCGCCCATTGGAGAGATCGCCAAGGACGGCACGCGCGAAGTGAACATGATGAACTTGCGCGAGCTCGATGGCCACCAATTCCTCAAGGATGAGGGCCTGGGAGCGGTCTACTATTACATGATGAATACCCGCCTTGGTGCACCCGTTGCAGGCAATACGGCCGATTTCTTCCGGAACATGGCGACCGAAGAAGGTGTCATGAACATGTTGGAGCAGGAAATCCGCAAAGACCGCGAGCGTGGCACGCCCTTCTGGACAGACTATCAGCGTGCCCACAACATCCCGCCAAGCGAGAAGTGGGAGCACCTATTCCTTGATCCATCAAGCGAGACGTCCAAAGCGACGATTTCAAAGCTGAAAGAACTCTACCCTGAGGGCATTGAAACATTGGATGCAATCATCGGGCTGACCTTGAACGAGCATAGGCCTGAGGGTCTGGCGATCACCAACGAAGGCTTTCAGACCTTCGTGCAGGAAGCCACCAGCCGCATCCGCAAAAACCCTTATCTCACCGAGAAATGGCGCCCGGACGAAGTCAGTTGGACAGCCATCAATCTGGTAGAAGCCGTCGATAAGGAAAAGCTGCTCTACCTGCACTGCCCAGAACTGCGCGATTGGCTAGAGAGCCGAAAAACGGTCAACACGTACGAATATGTCGGCACCTCCGCAGCCGAAGCGCCGGACGAGCATCCGCTCGAATCCACTGGCATCATCACGTGGGGCGATCAGCATATTCGCGACATGGGACTTGGTGACCCGTGGAAGGATGCGCATTTCAATGACAATGTGCCCAACCAACTGATCCGCGTGGCACATGGGGGCACGGTCTATATCGTCGACATAACCGATGGCGCCGTCTTCGCCGACTTGGAAGGTAACGGCCGTGTCTTCGCCCGCGACATACTGACCAAAGATCCCGATGGCGTCACCCGCGTCGAACTGATTGCAGCGGCCAAGGCTATTCTGAAAGAGAAAAGGTACCCTTGGCCCGGCTACCAGTCGCCCGAGCATCCTGGCTTTGTGAGCGAGTGGATTTTAACGCAGAAGGAGGTGAATCAACTCAGAGGCTATCGCAAGGACGAAAAACGCGAAGGCGTGCAACTTAAGCTGACGGATATGGAAAAGCATATCCTTCCCTTCAACCTGGGCAACGACATTTCTCGTGCTGGGCTGCCGGAGAACCTGAAAGGTTGGCAAACGTTTGAAACGAGCGGGTCTCGGGCGCTGTTTCTGACCCTTGGATCGACCTTCAAATTCGGCGGGCTAAAAAACCTCCTTCTGGGTCGTGGCATTCCCCTGAAAGAGATGGCGAAACGCCGCCCCGGCAAACGCACGATGGTCTATGATGAAAACGGCATGATCGATGAAGATCTGCTAGCGGACTATATGGGGACACTGACTGACTTGGCTGCAAAGCATGACGACGATCTGATCCCCGAGGAAGAGTTCATGGCGCTCTTGGCAGAGAAGAACGCTTTGGATGATCTCACCACCAAGCAATGGGAGTCGTTCTTCCGCATGCTCGCCCGCGCTGGTCAGCCAGCTGCCATCCGTCCGTCAGACTTTGAAGGCCTCTACCGAAATACGCTGTTGCCGGAAATGTTTGAGCGGTTCGCATCACCCTAGGTGTTTGATCCCGAGGTGAAACGCTGCATCTGGCTGTTCCAATCACTTGCAACGGGTCAGCGATATTGTCACTCGAACGTCTCTGTCCCGTCGGGTTCGACGTGGTCAGCCTTGTTCATTTTCTGGCGAAACGCCGCTAATTCCTGATACATTCGCCGCCGCGCCCGGCTTTGGTTGCCCAATGGGCGGTGTTCGGGCAGCGAATGCCAGG
Organism: Ruegeria sp. AK4; assembly: GCF_056541025.1. Classification (NCBI taxonomy): domain Bacteria; kingdom Pseudomonadati; phylum Pseudomonadota; class Alphaproteobacteria; order Rhodobacterales; family Roseobacteraceae; genus Ruegeria; species Ruegeria sp. AK4. Next base: position 253,613 of record NZ_JBQFXS010000001.1, on the reverse strand, counting down.
GGTTGATACGCAGGTTCCGCGCAAAGGACATTTGTGCAGGCGTGTCGAATTCCTGCTGAGGGATATGGATGCGTGCGACCGGTATCCAAGGCGATTTTTCTTCAGGCCACAGCACCGAGGCATCCTCAACGGGCATCAGATGCGGGTCGGTCTGGATCTGGACCATCATCTCGAACTCGGCGGGACCCGCGCGCAGCGCGCGGGCCATGTTGTCGCGCAGGTAGTTCGGAGGCACACGCCCGAACGGGACGCCGGGAATGGTCATCGGAACATCCGTTAGCGGCTTGTAGGAGTAGAGCATTGCCTGCCCTTCGCCCAGCAGATACGGCACGCAGCTATAGTAGCGTTGGCCCAGTGGATTGTACTGCGTTTCGTTCCACAGACCCTGCATGAGAAAGTCGATCAGGTGCGCGTCCTTGGGGTTCAGGAAATACCAGATCGGCTCGTCGATGGTGCTCCAGTACTGCAACTTGGCATTCTCACGCACGTCCGGCGTGACGAAAGTCGGCGTGACGACAGCGGGCCAGTCCTGCGTGAATTTCTCTTCTTCCATCAGCTTCGGGCCAGGAACGTCCATGAGCTTGACCGACATCGATCCGAAGCCGACATCGCGGATATCTTCGGGCACGTCGGGGCCGGGTCCGGCAAAGCGAATATAGGCCGGATAGCTTCGTTCATCACCGAACACGCCTTTGCGCAGGTGCTCGGGCAAATCGGAGTTCACCGTAAAGGTCGCGCGTACCAACCCATGCGTTTTTGTATTACCGCCGCGTTCGTAGGCGCCGGGCTGAAAATGCAGATTCATCTGCTCGCGCATCTCATCGATGATCGTTTGCAAAGCCTCTTCTTCCCAGTCGAATATCTTCTCCTCAGCCAGACCAAGCCCGTGGTTTGGACGCCTGCGATTCTTGTGGCGCTGAAGGAACCGGGCCGCCGGGTCGCGTAAGAGGCGGTTAAGCTGTGGGCGGAAAAACGGCTCTAGCCTGCGTTCGAAGTGCAACCCGATCTGAAGCAGAGAGTGCAAGAAACGGCGAATAACAAGAAGGATGGCGCGCATAAATATCTCCTAGTCCTTCTGCCCTGCGAGAAAGCGCAACGCGCGCATGCTGGGCAGGAAGAAATAGCCGCCGCCCTTAACGGTCACAAATTGGGGCATACCTTCAAGCCGCTCGGCAATGCCGGTCGCGTTTTGGATACTGAAACTGTCTGATGGCACGCCTCCGACGGGTTCGCGGCTGCCGACGATCGGGTCCGCCTCACCATGCAGACCATCGAAGGTAGGAGAGGACATCCATGCGTTCTGGACGAATTCGAACTGACGCGTGATATCGGCGCAGAGGCAGATGAAGTGCAGCCCTCTCGCTTCTTGGGTGTCGGGAGTGTCCGAGAGCGCCTTCTCGGGAGATAGCGGCGGGCCATAAGCACGTCCACGACGGGCAAGACGGTGAAACCGTGTCGAGGCAACAAGATCGTGTCGGCCCGGCAGGCCATCGCGTCTACGTCGAAACCCGAGGGTGCTGGTAAGCCAGGCCCATCGGCTATCAACGCCGGGTGGCTGGTCACCGGTTCGTGGGTTGGCCCGCCGGATATGGGCACCAACGGGGCAGACCACGCCGTCGACGTCATCCTCGTAGGTGAAATCGTTCCCCTTTCGCCCGCCCTCAATCTCGCGTCGGCCCTTGATCAAAGGCGTACCATCCCGCGCGCGGCCCACCATGGCGGTCGCCAGCGCCTCGCGCCGCGCCGCGTCCCCGTTTGCCGCGGTATCCAGATACTGCCAGAAACCCGTCACGTCCTGCTCAAGTTGGCGCAGGACCAGGTAGGTGCCATTACACCCGAAGTCGTGATCCCCCTCGCCAGCATTGATCTGCCGGGCAAGTGAGACTTCCTTGTATTCATTGACATGGCCCAAAACGATTTCGCCGGGTGCGATCAGGTTGGCGTATTTTTCGCGGCCATGTTTTGGCGGCGGGCTTTGTTGGTCCCAATCCACTTTTGGTTCGCTGATCCCATCGGCAAATCCGAAAGGTTCAATGCCGTCATTTGCGCGCGTTGGAAGTGAATGGGCGATGTCGAACGCATCTTTGAAAATGCCTTCCAGCAAAGTCGATTTCAGGGCCTCCAGCCCACCCTCGCGCGCATAGAGCATCAATAGAACGTGGATCTCAACACCATCCCAGACCCAGTTCTCCGGCGCGTTCCCGCCGGTATCACCAAGCCGCCGGATGCGGCTTTCCTCGCCTGCCATCCCGGCCAGGAACGGCTGCGAAAACTGCGAAAGGGCCTCGGCCGGTAAACCAAGCGCCTGCAATCCGTTTGCTGTGAATGCGACTTGCAGCGCCGTTTCCGGGGGGGTGTCCATCCATTCGGCTGATGTGATCGGCGCGGTCGTCAACCAATCCCGCGCGGTCTGCGCGTCGGAGATTGTCAGCAGCAGGAACTCTGCTTCCGTCAGCTTGCCATGACCGAACCGGACCAAGCCCTGCATGTCAGAAAAGTCAGGCCGTGTGACCGTGATATCCCCGTTTTTCTTCATATTTTTGTCAGCCATTTTCGCAATGCCCGCAGCCCGAGGGGCCGCCGCTCAAGTCCGGCACGAATCTGAGAGTGCCTGTCGAGGTCGATAGCCGTCAGACCGGGATAGGCCTTGTACCACACCGGGGTGGCTTGCTGACGGTTTCGCAGGAACCGCTTGAACTTGCTCTCTTGCTCGGCCCCATCCTTGATCAGAAACCGCGTACTTGGATACCCGACACCATTCGAGAACACGAGGTTGAGCCCCCAGGCGACCTTGTTAACGAAATCGTCCATGTAGCTTTCCAATGCCCCATCGTAGTTGCTGCAGAACATCACGCGGCGTTTGTTGTCGAAATAAACCCACCGCGCGAAATGGATTGTCTGCACGCGGGTCAGATAGCCGCGCGAAAAGATATGCTTGGCAGCGTAATTCAGCAGATACAGAGCGACCGTAGTAATCGCGCGCCGGAAACCACCGGGCTTTAGATCGCCAACTGCGGTAAAGGGGTTGGTAACATCATGATCTTCATAGGTGCCCATAGCGGCGACATGTGCGTCGTCCGGGCGCGGCAGGATTTCGGGGTCCGACCGTTCAAGTCGACGCAGCCACCAAAGCAGCAGCGGCGAGGCCAACAGCACGAGAGGCGAAATAGCCAGCAGCAGCATCGGCACAGCGATCTTCTCGATCCAATCGACGGCGGCCTGCGGCAATGGCGTTGGTTGCGGCGGCGTCAGGCGCAGACGCCCTGCCCGCTGTTCGGTCGAGACGAATTCTTGCAAACGCTCGTGCAACAGAATGGCATCATCCGCGCCATACGCCTCGACAAGCGCGCGCAACTCCGATTTCAGTGCCTGGGCAAGCGCAGCTTCCTCGCGAACCTGCTGCACGGTGCGGCCGCGCATGTTCACGTAATTGGCGGCCTCGACCACGTTGTACCGAGCCATCCAATCGCTCAGGTCCGTGTCTTCGCGGAAGCCCTCGCAATGCGAAAAGATCCGCCGCAAACCTTCGCCTGCCTGATCTGCCAACTCGTCCAGAAAGCTGTCCCGATCTCCGTCAATGTCGCCCAGAAAGGCCAGATGCGGTGGAAATGGACGCGCTTCCACATTGTAGGCTTCGATGTCGCGCCATGTGTCGACCTGAGTAAGGAAGAACCGCGCGACGTGCAGACGATCGAATTCTGCAAAGGGTACAATCGGGTTCTCAGGGTTCGCCAACCCGGGTTTGAGTACCATTTCGGACAGCAGCGCACGCAGATCCTCAATGCGCCCTTCGTCGACTGGGGCCAAGATCAGAAATGTGCTTTGCTGTGTCATGGCGGGATGTGTCTACCAGATTCAGGGCGATGCTGTATCGGCATTGAAGTCCAGCGCAAAATCGATCAAACGATTGTCGTCCCAATAGACTTTACCCAGATAGAGTCCGGGACCAACGGCACGTATTTCGTCGCGAATCCATTGCGCGAGAAGCGACGTTTCGGAGTAATCCAGCACGATGCACTCTTTTCCGTCAAGCCAGCTTTTGTCCTTGTAGACTTTCGCCAGAATCGCATTGAGCCCGAAAGGCAGGATGCGATTGCGTAGCACGCCTTTCTGCTGGTCGAAGACTTTACCCTGCCAGGCAAAGCTGTTTATGAAGCGCGAGATCAGTGGTGTGAACCTGGTGCCTGGAGCCACGATGGCAGTCCCTTCAGCCTCACCGTCGGGAATATCCCCGGCCGCCACGCTGGAGAACAATTCGTCCAGCTCCTCCTGACTCAAGTCCATGAGGGATTCGACGCTATGTGCCATGATGGCCTCCTTCTATGAAAGTGTTTTGTTAGGCGTCCTCCAGAATGACCTGCACGGCCTTTTCGCCGACCATGTAAACGGAAGATGGGTGGTATCGCAAACTTTGGTGTTTTTTTGAAACTATCGCTATGAGCAGGCGGAAATAATAGTCGACCTCTGCAAATTGACGGAAAGCTATTGTCGAAAGTGCAATCTGCCCCTTTCGGATCATGTTGATTTTCTCGATGGCCGCGAGTTTCTTCCGCGAACGGGTGGTCGTGGTACTTTGTTTTTGGGCTGTGTTCACGAACCTTCATGGGGAAGAGACGGACGAAGAGACTGCTGTTGGCACAGAGCATTCGTTGCACCGAGATCCACATGATGACCCTTTCGCAAAACTTGCCAGGTTGCCGTGATGGTTGAGGCGAACTCGCTTCAAGTCTCCGAAGCGCAGTTCGAAAATTGAAACCAAAGACCAACTTTGAATCCGGCAGGTAATGTGCTCCAAATAATATGATCAATAATTCTCAACGATAACAAAAATTAACGTTTCGCGAAACAGTCTCGGTGTGGATGCACGCAAAAGCAGAACACGCCCGCCGCAAGAGCCTGCGCAGCCAGCCGAAATACCCCGATCTTGTCGGTTGAAGTTCATCCGATTTGTGCAAAACTGGCCAATGCGGTTCATGCGGACTGCTGGTTGAAGGAGATCCCGAGTTGCCCGTTTCCATCCGTTTCTGCCTGGGGGTATTCCTGACCTGGTGCGCGCCAGCGCTTGCGAATGACGCGCAATGGCCCGAGCTTCTGACGGACCCGTCCAGCAAGTTCCACGGCCCGGCGGACCTGATCCTGCCCATGCCCTGCGGTGGCGGGATGGCGTTTCAGCGTGTCAACGTGCCGGTGGATGTGGCAAGCCCACTGTCGGACCGGCCGTTTCGCATGGGCCAGTCCGACGCGGATACCGCATTCTCGGATTACCTGAAGCCGACCTATCTGCGCGGCGCATTCGACGACCCGGAAACTCAGGTCAGCTACTATTACATCGCGCGCTATGAGCTGAATGAAGGGCAATACCGCGCCATCACCGGCGATTGCGAGGGAGGTTTCAAACCCGTCGACGCCCGCGCCAAGGGCGGGCTGACGTGGTTTCAGGCGGTGGATGTCTCGCGCGCCTATTCCGAGTGGCTGATGCAGAATGCACGCGACAGCCTGCCGCAACAAGGGGACAGGATCGGGTTCTTGCGCCTGCCAACCGAGCCGGAATGGGAATTTGCCGCCCGTGGCGGGGCCAAGGCGGATGCCTCGGTCTTTGCAGCGCGGCGCTTCTTTTCCGAAGGGTCCTTGACGGATTACGCGGTCTATCTTGCGCCGGGCAGCGGCAGCAAGAAACTGTCGATCATCGGCGCCCGCCGCACCCCGAACCCGCTTGGGCTGCTGGACATCTACGGCAATGCCGAGGAACTGATGCTCGAGCCGTTCCGCTTGAACGCCATAGGCCGCACCCATGGCCAGCCCGGTGGGCTTGTGACCCGGGGTGGCTCGGTCGATCAGGAAGACGCGCAGATTTACACCGCGCGGCGCAACGAATACCCGATGTACAGCAACCTGACAGGCAAAGCGCTGGCGGGGGAATACTTTGGCATCCGGCTGGTGATCAGCGCAATCGTGGTCTCGGAAGACCGGTATAACGCCATCCGCACCGGCTGGACGGAAGAGGCCGACAGGTCGACGGATTCCGAGGCCGACCCGCTATCCACCCTGAAAACGCTGCTGGAAGACGAAGTGGACCCGCGCCGCCGCTCGGCGCTGGGGGATTTGCAGCTTGAGTTCCGCATTGCGCGGGAAGAGGCGGCTGAATCCCTGTCTCAGGCGGCCAAGTCCACTTTGCTGAGCGGCGCGGCCTTTGTCGAAACATTGATCGAGGGCAGCCGGGAAATCCGGCAGCTGGAGCGTGACAGCCGCAGGCTGCTGGACACCGTTCAGGTCACGGTCGGCGATCAGCGGGCGCAGTTGATGCAGACGCTGAACCTCAACCTCGACCGGTTGGATGCGTTGCGGGCCAGCCGGGACACATATCTGCTTTCCTACCGCGCCGCGCTTGAGACGCTGGGATCGGACGTCGAAACCGAGATGCGCGTGACCGCCTATTCGGTGCTGGCGCAGGACCTTGCAGAGGCAGAGCAGCTTCAGCTGCTGGATATGCTCAACCGGTTCTGGGACGACATGGCCTTGTATCTCGAGTCACCGGACATGGAAAAGGACCAGTTGCTGCAGATTGCCATACAGTAGGACAGAGCAAGCAACGTAAGTTGTTGGCTTTTAATGATGTCCCGCAATCACGCGAATCGTTTTGAGAATTCGGGCGGGGCGATCACCGGCACACGTAATTCGAGAGCCTATGTCGCACCTACAACAAGAAGGCGAATCTCGGACGCGTGAGGAGGTCGAGTACTGCGCGGAACGAACGCCCACTTTTTAATTTTTTAGCAAAGACTTAACCGAAAGAATCACCCACGGCACCAAGTTCACATTCAGCAACCCGCCAGAAATGGTTGGATGCAATTCGGTGACAATTTTTGTAACATGCATTGAATCACATGTTTACGTAGATATTACGGTGCAACGTATTTGGTATGGAGGTAGCTGAAATGCGGTTTCAGTTTATTAGTAAATCAATCGGTGGCGCGCTTCTTGCCTCCATGTTCATCACTACCGGAGTGGGCCGCGCACAGGCTGATCTTGCGGATGTCATCATCGGCGCAGGTGCTGTGGCAATTATTGGCTGCGCATCCGGAGCCATCAATTGTAAGGGCAAGAAGAAACAGCAAGCGACGCGGTCTCAGCCCCGCTCATCTGTGAATTCGGCGGAGCGTCAGCAAAACATGCAGGTGCAGTCAGCACTGAATGGGTTTGGCTGGAACGTCGGCGGCGTTGATGGCGTGATGGGAAACCGCAGCCGTGCGGCGATCCGGGATTATCAGGGTTACATGGGCTACCCCCAGACCGGCCAACTGTCGGATTGGGAACGTCAGAACCTGATCGACGGCTGGCAGAAATATCAGGCCGGTGCCGGTGGTGCCTATCCGCGCACCATGGCAGCCGAAGGTCCACGCGGGCTGCTGAACATCGGTCGTGATCCGAACTATGCGTCGCGCTACGGCGACCTGGTAGGCACCAATTACGGCGCCAACAATGAAGGCACGATCAACCGCTGGCCCGATAATGGCACTCAGAACGCGGCAATTCAGCCTCAGGCACAGGTGCCTCAGGCGCAGGTACCTCAGGTACAGCCTCAAGGCGGTCAGGTCATCGGGAACGCCGCTGGCACGGTGCCGAAACTGAAGCCGTTGCAGCCTCTGGGTCAGGTTGCGGCATCTGCGGCGGCCCGCTGTGAACTGGTGGATCAAACCACGCGTATTCAGGGCGGCGTCGTTCAGGCGACCAATATGACGGACCCGAACCAGGCGCTGAGCGAGAAGTTCTGCGAAGCGCGCGGATTTGCAATCACGCAGGGCGGATCGGTGGCGTCGCAATATGCGGTGTCCGAAAATGAAATGACAGCGCTGTGCGAACAGATTGCCACAGGGTTTGGCGATACGATTGCCGGTCTTGGCACCGCAGCTCCGGGTCAGGTCATTCCGAACGTGCAGTCGACAGCACAGCAGCTGGGTCTGAGCGATGCTGCAACGATGGGCGTCTACGGGCAGATTTGCATCGGCATCGGATATCGCCTCGACAATGCGGAAATGGCACTGGCCGGCGCGTTGACGATGATGGCAGCCGGGAACGATCCTTACGGCGAACTGGTCGGCCACCATCTGCGTGAAGGATTTGGCGTACAGACCTCTGCCTCGGCGGCGACACCGTGGTACGTGAACGCGATGGACGCGCTGGAGCGTGGCGCAACCCCGGTCTTCGTGCCCAGCACGACGCCTGAGCGCATTCAGGTCATCCGCACCGCGCTGCAGGTTCAGAGCCAGCGCGCAAGCGGCGGCAATCATACATTGCCGAAAGTCGTACCGGTCTCGAATACGCTGCCTGTTCTGGCACCGAAGAACTAAGCGGTATCGACAGACGTTGCAAAATGGTCAGCCTTCGGGCTGGCCATTTTTGTTGGCGCACGCTCAACCACCGCCGATCATCAGGAACGGAGCCCAAACAGACGGGTGGGCATTGGTCAGCAAAGACTGATCGCGCGTTTGATCTTCCGACAGTTCCACCATGGCGCGGCGCAGCGCCTCGGCCTTGCCTGTTCCACTCTGCGACAAACCGACCGTGCGGGTGATAAGCCGCTCGGCTGCCTGATCATCAACCCGCCAATGCGAGGCAAGCACGTTACGAGCGCCCGCCGCGAAGAATCCCTGAACCAGTCCGCCCAGCCCCTCACCGCCCAGCTTGTCCTCACCTGCGGTGTCACAGGCCGAAAGGATGACCCAATCGGCGTCGAGGTTCAGCCGGGCAGCCTCGGACGCCGTCAAAAGGCCATCGCGATCCCACTGCAGTTCGTCATTTGCGGCCAGATCGGGCGTCAGCGCCAGGGCCGGTTCCGACAACCCCTCGAACGCGCCGGACAGCAAGCCATGCGTCGCGAAATGAAGAATATCGGCCTGCGCCAATACGCCTTCGTCATTGAGCGACTTGATCTGAAGCTCGTTCGCCTCGGCACCCAGCCGGACCTCGCTGCTGTCCATGCCGAACACATCGGCCAACGCTTCAATTTCACGCCGCGTGCCGGGCAAGGCCGGCAAAGCGCTGACGGCCTTCAACCGCTCGGACGCGGATCGCAGCATGACCGCATCCGTGCTGGGCAAGGCGGCATATTGCGAGCCGGAAAACTCGGGCGCGCCGATCCCGACATAAGCCAGTCGGCTGGCCGAGGGGCGCTGCGTCCGGCTCGCGCGCAGCGCTTTCAGCGCATGCACCGAGGGCACGACCTGCAAGGCCCGCTCGTGCCCCAACCACCGTATCTGGCGCAGTTCGTCTGCGGTACGGCGCTGCATCGGGGCGTTACTGCGTTCCTCGCCCGCAATCAGGGCGGCAAAGGGGATGCCCATCGTCTCGCCATAAGGCACAAGCGTCCAGACCGGTTTGGAACTGATCAGGTCTGCGATTTCCGGCTCGCCAAAGAACGCATCGTGCAGGCGTTGGGCCGCATCGAACGCAAAAGGGGCCGCAAGCCTCGATGCCGTTTCAGATGTCTCCTGAACACTGGCCAGCGGTGCCCGAAGCGCCGCCATCCGTTCCGGCACCTTCGGGTCGAGCGATTGGTGCAGGGCGCTTATGTCCTGGACCACCTGCGCCCAGTCCAACGGTATCTCGGCCAACACTGCCTTGTCCTGTGTGACCGCCAGCACCAACCCTTTGACCGCCCCGTCACTGGCGCTTTGGGTCGTTGCGGTCAGAAGCGTGATCAGAGCCTCATCCGGGTCCAGAAGGTTTTCCTGCACGTCGATCAGGTCCGTCGGGGCCGGAATCTGCCATTCGAAATACTGGGCGAAATCGGCGGACATGCGGGATCGCAAACGGTCCAGATCCGTGTTCTGCCCTTCGGCGGGCGTGTTCAGAACCGCCTGCTGCCAGTCCGCCGCCAGCTTGACAAGCTCCGGGTCCTCGGCAGCCTCGCGGATCGCTGCCCGGGCGACCGCCACCGATGCAGGGCCATATCCGGCCAGTTGCGTCGCCTCGAACGCCATTTGGGTCATTCGCTCTTTTTCCGCAGCCGGGCTGTCTTCAGCCGCGCGCAATACTGCCGAGGCGTAAAGCTCACCATAAACCTGCCCCTGCAGGTTCAGCGCCGTCGCGTTCACCTGACCTTCCAGCCATTGAAGACCGCGCAGATACAGCAAAAGGGCGTCAGTGCCAGTGCCAAAAGCCTGTGCCGCAAGGGCATAGCGCCCGCTTTTCAGCAACGCCGTTCCATGGGCATCGGCCAGCCTGTAGTCGATTTCCGGGTCGGGTACGGAGTGCTCTGCCCGGCGCTTGTCGATCTGCGTTTCAATCACGTCCAGCGCAAGGTCAAACTGCCCCGCTTCCGACAGGTAAAACGCGTATTTGAGATGTGCGGCATAGGCCTCGAACCTTGTCCCATGCCTGCCCTCCTCATCGGCGAGGCGGCGCAGTGTATCCAGATCATCCGCTGTCGGCTTTTTGCCAGCGTCAGTTCCGTCCCAGAACACCGGCTGATCGCTGGAAATTGGCAAGGCCGAGACCTGAATTTCCTTGTCTTTCGCATGAATTCTACGCGCCTTTGCGCGCAGTGTTTCCCGGTGATGCGGCCCCAATTCCTGAGTCAGGATACCGATCGCAAGCTCATAAAGCGGTTTGGCTTCGGCAAACATCAGACGGTAATTGACCAGAAAATCCGCCAGCGAGAACAATATCTCGGCCCGGCGCGTTGGTGGCGCGGCCTGGGGATGCTCGGTTATCAACGCCAGCGCCGCCAGAAGAGATGTTTCGTAGCCATCCAACGCGCCATTGGCCAGATTGTGAGCAGCCAGATTCAGCAGCGCATCCAATCGGACGGATGGGTCCTCGCTGTTGATGGCGGCGTCTGTGATCTGCCGGTTCAGCGCGCGCGCCGCAAACTTGCGCCCTTCCGCACGCTCGATTTTTTCAAGCGTCCGGCGGGCGAATTGCGTCACGTTGTGCCCCGGCGGCAGGCTGCGCAGCGCGTCGTCCAAAACGGCCTGCGTGACGGATCTGCCCTCGGTTAACTCTCCCGCTCCTTCCAGCGCCATGCCATAGCGCAGGCGAGCGAAAAGCCCCTGTTCGGTGCCCGACGCGCCCTGCCTCCGGTCGATGTCAACAACCCGACGGGCCGGGTCCAGCGCCGCTTCGAACGCACCCAGCTCCGTCAGCGCATTCGTCAGACCCACAAGCGCTAGCCTGAGTTTCTGGCCGCTTTCGCCACCCTTCTGCGCAGCATCAACCGCAGCTTTGAAGGTCCGGCTCGCCTGCTCGGGGTCGCCCATGGTCTGCTGCGCCATGCCAACCAGAATGGCCGTGTCCAGACCGGCGGGACCGGCCAGTTGCCCGAGATGGTCGAGATCAGCCAGAAGCGCCTGCCCTACCTCCAACGCCGCCGGGGTCCGGCCCTGCACCAACAGCAGACTGCCATATTCGTAACGGACATATAGACCCTGCTGACTGGTCCAAAGCCCCTCGGACCGCGCCGCTTCAACGGCTTTTGAGTAGGCGCGTTCAGCGCCCTCGACATCGCCCATATGGAACAACATCTCGGCCACAAGACCGTATTGCGACACGCCGCTTGTCCCTTCGGGGCGCTGCCCTTGATCTATCATCTGCTCAAGCTGAACGGCCAGTTCCCGGGCGGTCGCGAAGTCCTGCGCGATAAGCGCCTGAACGGCTTGCTCGCGCAACGTCTCGGGCCGGGTTTGCGCCGTCACGGGCTGACCTGACAGCAGCAATATGGTGCAGACGCTGCCTGCCAGCGCGATAATCGCCCTCATCCCGGTGCCTCGCAGTTCGGGCGGGTGGTCTGGGGGACAAACAGGGCAACGCGGCCAACGGCAGTCCCGGCGTTGGTGATCCGCAATCTGGCGCGCGTGCAGGATTCGACCCAGACATCCAGCAAAGCGGCAACCCCTTCGACGCCTGTTTGCGGCTGCGTGTCGGCGGCAAGCCCTGTGCCATCTGTGCCGGTCAGAACAACGTCTATGTCCGCACCCGCTGACCCGCGCCAGAGGCGGGCTTCGACCCATGTCAGTTCATGGCCCACAAGCACGACTTCCACCTCATGCGCCTCGCCCGGTGCAAGCTCCAGATCCAGCCGGGCCGCCCCGCCCAACTGACCACGGGATTTTGCGGCCAGAACGGCCTTTAGCAGGTCCGGGCCACGGGGCATGGCTGCCAATTCATCGGCGAAATGCGAAACTGAGAACGGATCTTCGCGATCCAGCGTGCTGCCCTCTGCCAGCAAAACAGACAGGCTGTCGGCCAAAGCCTGCGGGTTGCGAGCCTCAACGGCCCATCGCGCTGCAACCTGTGCGCTGAGCCTGTTGTCCTGCGCGACCGCCGCAGCGGCCCAACACATCGATGTCAGGCAAATCAGGCCTATTGCAACTGTCTTGTATCTACTCAGCAACGCGATCCTTCCCCTCTTCCCCTACCGTTCTCAGCGGCAAGATCACCGCCCCGCTTTGCCGCATGACCGTATCCCCGATCGAGCGGCGCGCGGATTGTCCGAACCCGGCCTCTGTCAGCAGCGCGGTCAACGACGCAGGGTCTGCCGATCTGGTGGCGGGCGGCGCGACAGACGATTGCAGATACCGGAAATCGGCCGGAACAGCACCGGGAACGCCACGCTCGGCCAGTATAACAAGACGCATCGGTCCCGTCGCAAGCGGTGAACCATCGGGGTGTTGCGTCGCCTCGACATAGCGCAGGGTGTCCGCTTCGTTGGCCCCGATCCGCCAGCCGCCTTTCGCGGCATCCCGGTATCCGGACAGGAAATACACCTGATTGTCGGGCGCGATATAAAGCGGCGTCAGATCGACCGGCCATGGGTTGCGGTTTTGAACCGTGACGGAAACAGTGTCGCAGTGCGTTACCCGAGGCACGCCGGGGGATGGGTCCTGCGCGTTCGGATTTGCGCCAACGGTGTCCTTACATACCCCGCCCTCGCCCGCCTGCCCGGCGCGTTGCTGCAGACCGACCGTCAGATTTGTTGCAAGCTCCGTTGCCTGCAAGGACTGTGCGACCGAGAGCAACGAGCGCGATTTCGCATAAAGCTGCAGCATGTTCCGCAACCGAGGCAACTGCGCAGTATCCAATGGAACTGCCATCGCATGTTGCGCTCCGGGTGCGGTTGGTTGCAGGACAAGCTGATCCTCTTCGGCCACGATGCGCAGGTCTGCCTTGTCCTGCTCAAGGCGCAGGCGCGGGCTTAAGTCGCTGATCATCTGCGCGATGCGCTCGGACATCCCGGCATCAACGCCCTGCAGGGACAGCGCCACCGAAAAAGACAAGTCCGTTGGCCGGGACGTTACTTCGGCCGTCAGAACGGGCGCGCGGTCCTGTAGCCAGCGCAGACGGAAACGGGTCGGGTCCAGCCCTTCGGAAGTCAGTTTTCCGTCGAGTTCCGGCTGCGCCCCGGCGGGTAGTGAGCCAGTGCTGTGCGTCAGGGACACCTCGCTAACCACCACCTCGAACAACACCGTTTCGGTCTGGTCGCGCACTGAAAAAACAGTGCCGGGTGTTATGCCGTCAATTCGACCGGCAGCGATGGCAATGTCCTGATCAACCGACAGGGCAAACCGGCCAGCATCCGCTGCGTGCTCGGCAAAGGCGTGGGTTGCGCCCAGCGCTCCTTCGAACTGCGGGTCAGACCGGCCTTTTCCGACAGTCCAGATGGTGGACGTCACCTGCCGCGCGAGGTCTGAAAAGGTGCTTGCCCGCCCCTCACGCAGCGCGCGGGCCAGTGCCCATGTGAGCAGCCCATGGGGCGTTTCTGACCCTGCAACCTTTGCCTCATAGGCCAGCGCCCCGGCCGCCGCCCCGTAGAACCCTGTGAATTGCCCCGAGGTCTGCGCGCTTGGTGGCGAAAGGTCGGCCAACGTATCCGCCCCGGCCCCGGGCGAGTTGTCCGGGTTCAGGTCAACGAACCTGGGCACCAAATCAGTCCCTAAGTCGCGCCGAAAACTGCCCGAGTGGCAGGTATCGGCAATCAGCCAGACATGTGCCCCGGCGGCAATCATCTGGTCGATCCTGGCACCGATTTCATCGTCCAGAACCACGTTCACGGGTGCCCCATCCGCGTCAAAGCCGAAATCTGCGGGCAGGAACACCTCGTCAAAGCCATCGGTTTCCGCAGACGTCGCATGCGCTGGTATCTGCGCCCCATGACCCGCCAGATAGACGGTAATCAGGTCCCCCGGCTTCGCGTTTTCAGCAAGCCGGTTCAGGGCGGTGAGTATGTTGGCGCGGTCGGGAACGGATGGGGTGATACCCTCTGTGCGCAGAAACTCGGGCGCGTCGGTCAGAACGGTGATCTGATGCGCATCGACCCCCATATCTACGAAAACCTGCGTCATCAGGGCCACGTCCGGCCCCGGTCCGCCCAGCGTGTCAAACTCCCGGGTCTGATCGGCTGCGTAGTTCATGACACCGATCATCAGCGCCTTGTGCTCTGCGTTGACGGCCTGCGCGCAAACACAGGCCAAGGCGCTGAACAAAAGGGCCAGACGTCTCATTGCGCTGCCGGGCGGGTCTCGATCACAACCCATGTTTCGGGGCGGATCGTCACCTGTCCCTGCACAAGCGGTGGAGCGCATGTCCAAATAAACCCATCGCGGTGGCAGGCTGATCCGGCGGCCCCAAGTACCTGGTCCGCCGACGCACCGGATTGCGATGCGAACGCCGTAATGCCCTGTGCGTCGGGCACCTGGAAGCTGTCGCTGCCGTTCAGAATCCATATCATCGGTTGTTGCGATGAAACCGGTCCCGCGCCGGACAGTTTGCCATGGCGGTCAATCAAGCCCGGGTCGCCGCGCGCAAGAAACTGAGCCTCGGCCTGATACTGCCCCAGCAATCGCGCTGCGGCCTCACCCTTTGGAGAATGGGCCGAGATCATCTCAAGCGCCGATAACAGCAGCGGCGCGTTTTCCGCCTCAACTGCGGTTTCCGCCAGAACCAGACCCGCCGCAACACGGGCGACGGGGTGATCGGGTTGCGCCGAAACTGCGGAGCAAAGGCAGAGGCCAAGGACGGTTGAAACGATGTGCGTCTTAGTCATCACCGTCCTCCGCAGATTGCGGCAGCGCCGCGCCGTGCACATATGCGGTGACGCGGGTCCCGTCTTCGCCTCCGGCCAACTCTGCCTTGAACCCGTGCTTTTGCGCAATAGCCTTGACCAGCCCCAGGCCCAGCCCATAGCCCGGATTCTCGGCGCTTTGCGCGTACCGGTCGAACGCGTTGTCGGTGAACCCCTCCGGCAATGACCCGTCATTGGAAATCCTCAGTTCGAACTGTCCGGCCCGCTGCTGCAGATCCACCGAGATACCCGAGTTGTCGGGCGCGTATTTCACCGCATTGGACAGCAGATTGGCCAGCAGCAGTTCCAGCAGATGCGTATTACCCGTCACGCACACCGATTTGTCGATCCGTACCGTCAGATCGCGGCCCTGCGCGGTCAGGTCTTCCTCGAAGTCATACACCAGGTCTTCGAGGATATCGCCCAAAGCGACCTCTGGCTCGAACTGGATATCCGCATCCGCTTGCAGGCGAAACAGTTGCATGATCGACTGCAGGCGCGCATCGGCGGCGTCGATGCCCATGTCGATGCGCTGGGCTTGCGCGCGTCTTTCTTCATCGGTTTCGGCACGCACGATCTTGCGCAGGCCGCTGCGGATATTCTGCAGCGGGGTTCGCATTTCATGCGCCAGATGCGCCGACAGGGCGCGCAAATCGGCAAAAAGCTCATCAATCTTGGGCAGCGCCGTGTTCAGTTGCCGCGCCAGTTCGCGCAGTTCGGGCGCGGGGTTTTCATCCTCGAACCGGATGCGGGTTTCGCCCGAGGAATAGCGATCGAGCAAAGTGTTGATCCGCTGCAAATTGCGGCGATAGCGTTGCCAGTGCGCGACCTGCAGCAGAACCATCAGCCCGCACACAAACAGCGAGATGAAACCTGTCGCAAGCGCAAGCCGCCGGGCGCGTTTGGCCTCGGCGCTGGGGGCTTCGATGCCGAACACAAGCGCCACGTCCCCCATGGGCAAAGCCCAGTCACTGGACGCGGCGGCAACATCGACCGACCGCAGTTCCAGATTGATGCCGTCGACGGTGGCTTGCGTCGCTTCGCTGTCAAGCGCCGCTGCTGCGCCGGGGGCGGTTTCCAGCAACACGCGCCGCTTGCCGCCACCGATCTGCCACAGCGCCAGTTCCAGCCGATCCGTTCCTGGCAGAACAATGTTGCGCGACCGGTCAAACGCGGTGGCCAGCCCACTGACCCCAGTGTCTTCTAGGATACGCAGCATCTGCGCCTCGACGCTGTGCAGCGCCCTCTGATCCGCCCTGTCGGCAGCTGTAAAGACCGAAACGCAGAAGACCGCAGCCAGCATCAGGTACACGCCCAGCGCTGCGTAAAACAGCCCCTGCCCTGTCACCATGCGCAAGGGCTGTGGGAAGGCTGCGGCCCTTTTGTTCACGGTCCCGATCCTATTACCGGCGGAATGCGCAACAGTTCTTCGGACAGAAACACATAGGCGTCGCCGTCGGTTGCCAGAAATTCAGGATACTCGTCGCCCCGCTCACCAAGCGCCGATTTGAAATCGCGCACCAGCCGGTGCCGCGCGGCTGTCACCGGGTTCGAGCCGACATCCATGAAGGTTTTTTGCCAGACATCCAGATAGATCATCCGTTTGGGGATCGGCAGGCCTTCGCGTTCGGCCAGATAGATCAGCATCTCGCATTCTTTTGGCCGAAGCTCGACCCGTGTGCCGCGCCAGCGTACTATTCTGTCCTTGCGATTGATCTCGAGCGGGCCGAAGACCATCGTTTCCTCTGAGATCAGCGGGCGCAGCAAAACCTGAACACGGGCGCGCAATTCGCCCTCGTGCACCGGTTTGCAGATGTAGTCGTCCGCCCGCGCCGTTTCGAGGCCGCGAATTCTGTCCTCGATGGAGTCGAGCGCGGTGAACAACAGCGCCGGAATGCGGATGCCGAGGTCGCGCAACCGGCTGATGAAGGTCAGGCCATCGCCGTCGGGCAGGCCACGATCAACGATCAGGGCATCGACGGGACCGGCCTCGAACCGGTCCTGCGCCTCTTTCAATGTGCGCACGCGGGTTGCGTCCATTCCGGCGTCGCGCAGAACGTCGATGGCCCAATCGCCGATCTCCTCTTCATCCTCGACGATCAGAATGCGCGGAGGCTGAGCCTGCAGTTTCAGCGCCTGAACACGGGTCAGAAACTCTTCGTCCGTTCCGTCGGCGGACATGACGTCGCTTGCGCCAACAGCCAGCAGCGCGTCGCGCCGGTTGCGGAAGCTGACGCCGTGCGACAGGGAAAACAAAACCAATATCCGAGACGCGGTTTGCGAGACCTCTGCAAGCCGGGCATCCGCCTCTTCATCCGGCAGCGTTTCTGTATCCAGAACAGTCACAGTCCCTTCGCCGGAACTGGCGACAGAAAGTTTCTGAGCATCCAGTATGGCTATGCGCGCGGCCTTTTTTTCGGGAATGCCACCCAGATATGAGACATCAATTGTTTTCATGCTAAAATTCCCAACTGCCCAAATGGTGCGGAAATGGAATTATCTGTCAACCGTTTCAGTGACTAATGCGCTGCCGGTCAGCGGCAGTGGCTCTGAAATCAGGCGCTCGGCCAAAAGACCTGCGGCTTCGAACAGCCGCTCTTTGCCCGCGAAATCCGCGAATTTCCGCATGTCGCTTAATTCGCCGGGTTTCAGGGAAAAGGACAGCGCCTCGAACGTGTCGCGGGTCAGGCTCATGTCGTAATGGTCGTGCTGCAGGGACGGGCCGAACATCTGCGCCATGTCGCGCATCAGTTCCTGCGACAGTGCCTCGGCATCCTTGATCAGGCCGAACAGACCGCGAAAGGCGCGCAGAACCGAGACCCGGTCCACCAGGTCTTTGCCGGAATAGGTCGGCCGCGAACTGCCGGTTCCAAGCGAGATCAGAGCCGCCCGGCGAGCTCCCGCTTCGCGGGTCAGCCGGGTCAGCAGATAGGACGGATCGTTGAACAGACTGAAACCGCCATCCACCAACCGGGTCTGACCGAGACCCTTCAAGTTCAGTGTGATCGGAGAAAACAACCCCGGCGCGGCGGTGCTGGCGCGCAACAGGTCAGACAGCGGCAGCATTTCGCGGCGAATTTCTGCGGACAAGATCGTATCGATATCGCTGTCAACTGTCGTAAAAGCAATGGCTTTTCCGCGCTGCAGGTCCTTGGTCAGCACCGTCAGATCGCATTCCAACTGGCTTCGGTCCAGCAGCCGCCCTTGGGTGCGTTGTTCGAAGAAACTGTGCAGCAATTCGCTGTCAAAGACATCATGCAGCAGGGGAACAGCGCGCTTGCGCCGTTTGAACCCACGGGGCACGTCGCGCAGATAGAAGTCGGCGATATCCTGGGCCGAAAGCCCAAGCGCGACCCCGGCGGCGATCACCGCTCCGGTGGAAGTCCCCGAAACGGAATCGAAGCTGTCGCACAGCCGGTAGGCAGGTCCGTAAGCGTCTTTTCCAAGCGCCTCGAAACGCATCAGCATCGCGGCTGGAATAACCCCAAGCAGGCCGCCTCCGGAAACCGACAAAAGCGTCTTCTGAGTTTCGTTTCTTTCTGCTGTTTCAAAGTCGAACATGACCCAAATCCCATACGTGTTTACCATTTGGTAACTTCGTAGCGGGTACGGTTAGCCGTTTGAAATGACAGCTTTTGTAATCGGGTGGGCATGACATTTTTTGTAACTGATCGCAGTCGCAGAATTGCGTTGACCATCAGTGTTGAGTCACGTTTACTGACTTTCGATTTGTAGGGGGTGTTTTCGTTTTGCTCCGAATTGTCTCGGTCTTTTTTGGCACTGCATTGCTTGTCGCAATTGTCGCCTGGTCCGCTGCCGCGCTGGTGCCGGCATGTGGTGCCGGGGACCGTGTTGCAGCCACATGGTTCGACTGGTGCCCCGTGAACAAGGCCAAAGAGACCGAAGCGCAGTTGGCGGTTCTGGAAGGTCAAAACAAGATTTTGCTGGATCGCATTCTTCAGCGCGAGCGCGAGCTTGCCCTGATACAGTGCCAGCCGGAGGAACCCCAACAGGCAGCCCTGCCGGAACCGGCCCCGCTGCCCGAAAAGATCGATCGCGGGGATTGGGAAGGCCGGCGCATCGGATTGCTGGAAGGGTGTTGGGAACTGGATTCCAGTTTCGTGACAACCAACCGCACCACCGGCGTTGAAACCACGTACAACCAATGGATCATGTGTTTCGATGCAAACGGTGTTGGCCGCGAAGAGATGCGCGCCGCCAACGGCAACAGCTGCGAGGGCCCTGTGACCGGCGCATTTGACGGCAGCGGCGCGCTGATCATTGAAGAACCCGGCGATCTGTCCTGCAGCGATGGCGGCTATATCTACCGCCTGCGCAGCAGTTGCGAACTGAACCAGGCCGGCACGGCAAACTGTGTCGTGACACAACCCGAGGTCGGAAGTTCCGCAACCGTAGAATTCCGCCGATCCACAAGAGGCAACTGATGGCCGAACATTTTCTGACCAAAACACAGATTGAACTGAAACAATGCCTCGAGGTTGATGGCGAACTGGCGATCGAGGGTTTTGCGGCCCTGCAGGACGCCCTCAAGTCAGCCGGGGGGGATGAGGCTGCCCAGCTTTTCGCCGAGCCTTTGCTGAGCCGCGGCAATGATCAGGTTTCGCCATCGGTGTCCTGGTATACAAACGTTCAGGGCAACGCCACGCCGTTCGGGCGGCTGGATGAGGCCTCGCAATCGGCGCTGTCGGCAGAACTGACGCGCAGGCTGGAACCGCTTCGGTCCGCTTTGAGTGATGAAAACAGCGGCCTGCTGGGCAGTGCGTTGCATATTTCCGACCTGAACGATGTGTGGTCCGTGGATGGCACGCCGGTCATTATCAACTGGGGCATGATGCCTGCAGGCGCCAAGCATGATGCAGACACGCGCAAGGCGCATTACGCCCAGACCCTCGGGCGCTTTCTGCCGCTGGCAGCGCCGGTCGCCGCGTCGGCGGTTGCAACCGCCGAGGTGGCCGCGCCCGCACAGGCCGCATCCCAAGCTTCACAAGCCCCCGGTTCCGCCTCGGTCGCACCGCCGGTTGGTGCCACGGGCGGCACGACCCCGCCGCCTCCGCCCCAGGCGCCGCAGCCTGCCGCCGCCGCACCGCAGCGGGTGCCTTTGTGGGCGTGGCTTCCGCTGTTGCTTCTGGTGCTGATTGCGGGTGTCGTGTTGATCTGGCTGCTGATCCCCGGCAATCGCATTTTCCCGGAACAGGCGGGCGACAAGGCCATTACTGATGAGGCCGCGCTGGCCGCAGTGGCAAACGCCAACAAGTCGCTGGAACAGCGGCTGGCCACGTTGCAAACCGCCATCGACGGTGCCGTTTGCGAGGCGGACGGAACCCTTCTGATGCCCAACGGACGCACTATCGAAGGGCTGCTGCCGCCAAACCCCAATGATCGCACCGACATCCCCGGCGCGATCCGGCCCGCCGAGCGGACAGCCATTCTGCCCCCCGATCCCGAGCGCGTGCAGGTTCCGGACTCGGACGGCCCGAAGGACACCAAATCGCTGCTGGCCTATATCGAAGAGCGCACCGCGATTGTGCTGGCCCCTTCCCCGGCAGGTCTGGGCAGCGGCTCCGGGTTCTTTGTGGGCCCCGATCTACTGGTCACGAATTACCACGTCATCGCGGCCCCCGGTTCGACAATCTATGTCACCAACAACGCGCTGGGTTCCCTGCGCGAAGCGCAGGTTCTCAAAACGTTGGGTCCGTTGGAAGCGACCGGAGGGGATTTTGCCCTTTTGCGGGTCGAAGGGGCGCAACAACCGTCCTTCAACGTCTTGGATTCAAACGAATCACTGCGCCTGCAATCTGTCATCGCGGCCGGGTATCCCGGCGATCTGTTGCAAAGCGATGCGCGGTTTCAGCAATTGCGGGCGGGCGACCGGACAGCTGTGCCGGAATTGGCCGTCACGGATGGAACGGTGTCCACCGAACAGCAGATCAACCCGCAGTATAAGGTCGTGGTACACTCTGCACCGATCTCAAGGGGCAACTCCGGCGGGCCGCTTGTCGACATGTGCGGCCGTCTTGTCGGTGTGAATACATTCGTCAAGGTCGGGCCGATGCGCAGCCTGAACTTTGCCCTGTCCACGCCCGACCTCATGCAGTTTCTGAACGGCACCGGCGCGCTGCCGACGGTTGTGACCCAGAACTGTGCGCCACAGATCCAGCGCCCGCTGCCACCGGACAGCGCGCAGGCTTCGGGAGTGCCGGAAAGCACCGAGGCCCCCCTACCCAAGCTTCCCACGCTGACGCCGAAAAGCGAGTGAGTTGGCGTAATGTTTGAAGCTTTCCTCGCAAACACATCAACGCAGGGCCTGTCCCCGCTTGGAACCGCACCGCAGCGGTCGTTCGAGCTGATCACCGGCACCGTGCGCGACAAACTGGGCGAGCGGCACGCCGCTCTGTTCGCCGAACCGGTGGCGACGCAATATGGCGACCGGTTCGACTGGTACGCGACCACCGCGGGTGAGCCGCGCCAGTTGGACAGTTTCGACGAAGACGTACGCGGTGAAATTGAAGACGACTTTCAGTCGCTGCTGTCCGATATCACCGAATATGGCCAGTCGCTGCTGGACAGCAAAGACCCCGACCAGCAGCGACTGGGCGAGGCTTTGTGCAACGCCGTGCAGCATCCCGGACCTGACTGCGTTTATGTGCTGGAAGACGGGGACACCAAACAGCCGGTCATGCTGAACTGGGCCTGGGTGTCCGACAATCAAGCCGCCGTGACCGGTGACCTCAGCGGGGCCGAAGGGGCCGCGCGGGCGCAAAAGAAAGCGGCGGCGCAAGCTGCGGCGACGGCGGCCTCTGCCGCTCAGCCAACCGGTCAGGACACGGCGCCTGCAGCCGTTGCCACTGCTGACCGGGGCCCCCTCAACCTGTGGTGGCTGATGTGGTTTGGCTGGTTGTTGCTGCTGCTGATGATCGCCGCGATCTGGTATCTGATGGTCGAAGCCTGCGCCCTGCGCCTTCCGGGCGTGGAAAGCTACTGCCCGCCTCCGGCTGCGGAGGCTTCGGAAGAGGAACGCCGCACGCTTTGGTTGAGGGACCGGATTGCCAGCCTGGAACGACAGATTGGCATGGCCGACCGGGCCTGCCAGCCTGAAAAGGTGTTGGCCCCGATCCCCGACCCGAAAGACCGGACCGAGGCCGCCCCCGATGTTGATAGCAACAGGCTGACCGAACGCGGCGCGCGCGAAGGGAAGCTGACGATTTCGCTGCTATGGGACTCGATTGCGGATTTGCACATGGATGTGCGGTGCCCCGGCAGCCAGATCATCAACTACGACAACCGGTCAGCCTGTGGCGGAACGCTCGATATCGGCGGCAACCACGATATCACCACAGCCGTGCCCAACGCGATTGAAAGCATGTATTTCGACGCGCCGGCAGACGGGACCTATTTCATATCAATCTCTCTTTTCCACCCACACGGCCAAAGCACGACGCAACCGTTTCGCCTGCGGGTCAAAGAGGGCAGCAAGATCAAAACGTTCACAGGCTCGGTATCCCAAAACCAACCGGCCTGGACCGCGATATACGAAGTCGGAAAGGGTAACTAATGCTCAGAGATCGCAAACCACAAATTCGTAAACTCGCGAATTTGCGCGATGAAATCACTCTGATTCCGTTTTCAGGCACGCAAATGCTGGATTTCGGCTTTGACATTGCCAAGCTGGAAATGCGCCCGCTGCGGTATATCGAACGGGTGACGGGCGAGCAGGATGGCGAGAAGATCCTGACCCTGTTCCCCCTGTCCGGCGACGATACCCGCGATGCCGAGGTGCTGGATGCGCGGCAGGACGACGATGATGAGTATTCCGTCCGCGTTACCGCCGCGCTCGATCCGTTTCTGGACAAATGGGTGCCCATTCCGTTCCTGCGGCAGAAAAGCCAGCGCGGGCATGCGGGTGAACTGCAATTCGATCCCGGCCCGACAAGCTGGGCGCGGATGCGGACGGTTGAACTGGCCGAACCCGATCCGGAAACCGGGCACACCCACCGCATTCAGATCGCGCTGGATACGGCGTTGGTCGATTTGCAGCAGGACGTGAACTATGTTGCGCCTGAAAAGTCTGACGCCGAAAAGGCCCGCGATTTCCGGCTGATTTCAGAACCCAATGACATGCGCTGGTTCCTGCGCCGCCCCGAGACGGATGAAAACGGCAACATGCTGGATCATCAGCGCTGGGTCTCGGACTGGCTGAAAGAGTTGTTTCTGGATTTCAAACGTGCCGAACGCCCCGGTCGCCGGTTCGCAGAAGAGGACCTGCCCCACCGGTTCGAACACTGGGCGCGCTACCTTGCCTATTTGCACGTTGTGCAAAAGGCCGCGAACCCGCCGACCATCCGCTTTGCCAATACGGTCAGCCCCCGCGATGCGGTGACGCCGGTGAATGTCGATTTGGTACTCGACGTTGGCAACAGCCGCACCTGTGGCATTCTGATCGAACAGTTTCCGGGCGAAACGCGGGTCGATCTGGCCCGGTCTTTCCCGCTGGAAATCCGCGACCTGAGCCGCCCCGAGTTTCACTATAGCGGCCTGTTTCCCAGCCGGGTCGAATTCTCGGATGTCCGGTTCGGCGATGACCGCTATGCCAGCCGGTCGGGTCGGCGCAACGCATTTCTGTGGCCCAGTTTCGTCCGCATCGGCCCCGAGGCGGTGCGGCTGGTACAAGGCGAAGAAGGCACGGAAACCCTGTCGGGCCTGTCCTCGCCCAAACGCTATCTCTGGGACAGCGCCGCCGTGCAGCAGGACTGGCGCTTTCACAACCATATGGACCCGAACAACCTGCCCAAGGCGGTGCGGTCAGCCATGCGCCACCTGAACGAGGCGGGCGATGTGATGAAACAGGTCCGGTACGAGGAAGAACAGCGCCTGCGCCGTCGCGGGGAAACGCCGACGACGCCCGCCATTCGTCCGCGTTTCTCGCGCAGTTCGCTGTTCGGGTTCATGATGGGCGAGATTATCGCCCACGCCCTGATCCAGATTAACGACCCTGCGGGCCGGTCCCGCCGGGCGCAATCGGACCTGCCCCGACGCCTGAACCGCATCATCCTTAGCCTGCCGACCGCAACGCCCATCAAGGAACAGGCGATCATCCGGTCCCGCACGCAGGGCGCGCTGAGCCTGATCTGGCATCAATTGGGTCTGGACAACGCTCAGAAACCCTATTCGACAAAGCCCGAGGTCAAGGTGGATTGGGATGAGGCCTCGTGCACGCAACTGGTCTACCTCTACAGCGAACTGACGCAGAAATTCGACGGTCGGCTGGACACATTTATCGATCTCAAGGGCAAGCCCCGGATGGCCCCGTCGGGGGCCGAAGAACCCTCGCTGCGGCTGGCAAGCATTGATGTGGGTGGCGGCACCACCGACCTGATGATCACCACCTACCGGAACGAGGCAAACCGCGTTCTGCACCCCGAACAGACCTTCCGTGAAGGGTTCCGGGTTGCCGGCGATGACCTTGTGCACCGGGTCGTCAGCGCCATCGTCATTCCGCGCATTCAGGAATCCATCGAAGCCGCGGGCGGCGTGTATGTCGCCGAGAAATTGCGGGAACTGTTCGGCGGCGATATCGGCGGACAGGACCAGCAGGCGGTACAACGACGACGGCAATTCTCGCTAAGGGTGCTGGTGCCACTGGCTGAGGCCACGCTGGCCCATTGCGAAACATCCGAAGAATTCGAACGCTTTGACCTGCCGGTTGCCCGCATTCTGGGCATGCCCGAACCGGTCGAGCCTGACGAGCAGGAGAGCGAGGAAGAAACCACGCCCGTCACGCCGTCCGATCCCCCCCCTGAAACCGACAGCAGCGGAGAAGTTGGGTCGGAAATCCTGTCATACGTCGAGGACGCCGCTGCCGCTCTGGGCGCGCGGGATTGGAAACTGGCGGATCTGATCCTGACATCCTCGCGCGAGGATGTGGATGCGATCAGCCGCGAGGTGTTCCAGCGCGTTCTGGGCAATATGTGCGAGGTGATCGACCATCTGGGCGTCGATGTGGTTCTGCTGACCGGGCGGCCCTCGCGCCTGCCCGCCATTCGATCCATTGTCGAAGAAATGCTGGTGGTTCCACCGCACCGACTGATCTCGATGCATCAATACAAGACCGGCCGCTGGTATCCGTTCCGTGATCCGGTTTCGCAGAAGATCGGCGATCCGAAATCGACGGTGGCCGTTGGGGGCATGCTGATCGCGCTGTCGGAAAACCGCATCCCCAACTTCAAGGTCACAACCGGCGCATTCCAGATGCAATCCACCGCGCGCTATGTCGGGGAAATGGACATCAACGGCCAGATTCCCGACGCGCGTATTCTGTTCAGCGATGTCGATCTGGATTCTGACGGGTCCAGCAACGACACGGCGACCGTGAACCTGTATTCCCCGGTCTATATCGGCTCGCGCCAGTTGCCGCTGGATCGCTGGACCACGACGCCGCTGTTCCGACTGGATTTTGCGGATACCGGCAACCAGACCCGGCCCCTGCCGATCAAGGTTGAACTGCGCAAGACCGATTTCGACGACAGTGATGGCGAGACCAGCGAAGACAAGCTGCGGCGCGAATCCATGCGCGAAGCGTTCGAGATCGATCAGGTCGAGGATGGCGAAGGCGGCGCGATGAAGTCCAGCGAGGTTATCCTGCGCCTGCACACCCTTGGTTTTGAAGATGAATACTGGATCGACACTGGCGTGTTCCAGGTCTGACCCGTTTGAAGAGATGAGACGATGAAATGAGCCAACAAGACGCCCTGTCCGCCCGCTGCACCGAGGTCGCCCGCCTGTCGCGCGCCGCGCTGGAGTGGATCAACGATCCTGAAAACGAAAAAACCGTCGAAGGCCGGGTTGCCCATCTGCCCAAGGTTCTGCGCAAAAGCGCACGGCGGGCGGAACGGCTGAGCCGCGCGGCGCAAACCAAGATGAGCGTCAGTGTTTTCGGCCCGTCGCAGGCCGGTAAGTCCTTTCTGGTCTCGGTTCTGGCGCGCCCGAACGAGGGGCGACTGGTGGCGGATTTCAACGGGCCGGGCGGCAAGCTGGACTATATCAGTCAGGTCAACCCGGCGGGGGATGGCGAATCCACCGGTCTTGTGACGCGCTTCACGATGACCAAGGCCCCTACCCCGGATGGCTTTCCGATCCAGCTGAACCTGCTGACCGAGGCGGACATTGCCCGCACCCTGATCAACAGTTTCTACGAAGACGGCGACCTGAGCGAAGAACCCCCGACCCCCGAAGCGCTCGAGGCGCATTTCAAGGCGCATTCCGGCAAGGCGCAAGGCGCGCCCACTGGCGGGCTGGACTATGAAGAAGTCTATGAGATCGCCGATTATGTGCAGAAATGGGTCAGCAAATCGTCTTATGCCTTTAACCTCGGCGGGTTCTGGGACGAGGCGGCGGAACTGGCCCCCCGGCTTTCACCCGAAGACCGCGGTCAGTTTCTTGCGATCCTGTGGGGCGGTTATGAACCTCTGACGAACCTCTACATCAAGCTGTCCAAAGCGCTGGCGACTATTAACCATGCCGAGGTGATCTACGCCTCGCTCGACTCGCTGCAACCGCGCGAGACGTCGATTATCGACGTGAATACCCTGTCAGGTCTGTTCGGCCCCGAAAACGAGGACATGCTGTCGATCCAGACCGCTGCCGGTCAGAACGGTCAGTTGAACCGGGCGGTGACAACGGCACTGGCGGCGGAACTGGTGTTTCCGATGGACGAACAGCCCTCGCCCTTGTTTGCCGAGACCGATCTGCTCGACTTCCCCGGTGCCCGCAACCGGTTCGAGGCGCCATTGTCTGTGACCCTTCGCAACCCGGAAGAAGCCGTTACCAACATGCTTCTGCGCGGCAAGGTGGCCTATCTGTTCGACCGCTATGTGTCGAACCAGGAAATCACCTCGATGCTGCTCTGCGTGCCGGACAGCAATATGGAAACGCTCAGCCTGCCGGGGCTGGTCGAACAATGGATCGAACTGACCCATGGCGCTACCCCGGATGAGCGGGCCAAGAACGACTGCATCCTGTTCTTTGTGATGACCAAGTTCGACAAACACCTGATCGACAGCGCCTCGGGCGCGGAAGATTATGAGCGGTTCGAACGGCGCATGGACGCCTCGCTGCTCAAGGGGTTTGGCAAGGTGCCGACGTCCTGGGTGCATAAATGGGCCGGGTCCGAGCCCTTTACGAACTGCTACTGGCTGCGAAACCCCTATTATCCCATTGAGGCGCTCATCCGCTACGAAGATGATCGCGAAGTCGAAATCATCCCCGAAAAGGTCGAACGGGTCTCGCAGCTCAAGGCCGGATGCCTGCAGGCAGAGCCCGTGCTAAAGCACTTCAAAGACCCCGATCGCGCGTGGGAGGCCGCCCTTGGCCTGAACGATGGTGGCGTCAGCTATCTGATCGATGAGTTGACCAAGGTCTGCAAACCGGAAAGCAAGTTACGCCAGATCAGCACTCAGGTCGAAGCCGTCGCCGCATCCTTGCATCAGGAACTGGCCCAGTTCTATGTCTCGGACGACGTCGAACAACGCATTGAAGAGAAACGGGTGGCCGCCGCCGGGATCATCGACGGCCTGGAATTGACCCTGTCGAACCACCGGTTCGGAGCCTTCCTCAAGGCGCTTTCGGTGGATCAGGACGCGGTGCAGGATCGGATTTCGCGGGTGCCGTCCTCGATCCGTATCACCAACGCGGTGGCGAACGAGGCCCCGAAACCCGCTGCGGCAGCGGCCCCGGCCGCCGCGACCTCGCGCCCTGCCCGTCCAGGGGCACCACTACGCCCCGGTGCGCCAGCCCGTCCGGCTTCACCTGCGGCTGAAGCCCCGGTGGCGCAACAGGCCCCCGCCGAGGAAGAAGCCGCCAAGCCAAAGGCAAACACGATCCGGACCATGACGCCGGAATCCTTTCAGGCGTCGACGGCTGTTTCCGTTTGGATTGAAGAACTTAACCGGTTCAAAGAAGACGAAGAACGCCTTGCCGTCTACCAGTTGAATCAGGAAAAGGCGGGCGATCTGGTCAATGAGATGATCCACGGGCTGTCGCGCACCAATGTTCAGGACGACATCATGGAGATGCTGCGCGCGATCTCCTATGGGCTGACGGTGGACAAACAGGCCCCCTCGGCAGCGATCGTGTGTTCGGAACGCATCAACGGTTTCGTCACGACGCTTGGCGCGCGGGATGTGCAGGATGGCAAGGGTCTGGACATTGATCTGGGCGACGGAAACAGCCGGAAAGCCTTTGCGCCGCGCATTGGGGCCGACAGCGCCGAAAGCCTGCCCGAAACCCCGCGCGCCGCGGCAACCGACACCTGGACCGACTGGGTCTTTGCGCTGGATTCGCTCTTTGTTGAAAACGCCAAGGACAGTGATGCGGGTACGGTCAATATCGAACAGAACATCAAACTTGGCGGCGTCCTGACCGAGCTGTCAACAGGAACGGAGCAGCCCTCGTGATCGAGATCAGGCCAGATCCCAAACACCCGCATGGCGGCTTTGCCGAACTCACCATCTCTGGCGCCGTGGCCGAGGGTGACCCGGTGACGGTTGCGGTGTTCAACAGCTACCAGCAAAAGTGGCTCAGCCCCGAAGGGTGGCAGGCCAACAAGGCAGCCATTCCCGCCCGATCCGCAATTCAGAACGGTGATGTGCTGCGGCTGATCGTCGGCCCCGAAATCGTCAATCAGATCGAAGAGGATACGCCGATCCGGATCGAGGTCGGCGCGGGCAGTTGGGATACGTATTGGCCGGATGATATCAACGCCGGGCCGGACGAGGCTATCATCGGCGGCATCGGCGGCACCGGTGCAACGCCGGAAGCCAAAGCGCCCACAGTCATGGCCGCCGCGCCCGAGGCGGATAGTTCCGAAACCGTGCTGTCCGCAACGGAAACATCTGATGAGGATCAGGAAGCGGCAGCGGAAGAAGACAGCGCGACCGAGGACAACACAGGTGATGAGGACAAATCCAGCTCGATCGGCCTGATAGCGGGCATTGCGGCACTGGTTCTGCTGCTTGCGGGCGGTGCGTATTTCTTCCTGAACATGTCGGACGAACCCGAGGTCGACGCGACCGAAACCGCCGTTGTCGAACCTGAACAGAACGCCCCCGCAACGGACCCCTGCGAACAGTCCCAATTGGCGGAACTGTCGTCCCAAGGCTTCACCGCATTGGCTGGCAAAATACGCGAGTGCGGCAGTTCGGTATCCGCCGACAACGCACTTGGGTTTGTCGAAAAGGCAGCCAATTCCGGCGATGCGGACGCGCTTGCGCTGTTCGGAACGCTCTATGACGCCACCGTGACCGACGACGTGATCGAGGGGCAGATCGGCCTGACCTTCCCGGACCAACCCTCGCGCGCGGCAGAGTATTACAGCCGTGCCGCCACAGCAGGCTCGGAACAGGCCGCCACACACCTGAACGCGGTCTGCAACCGGCTCAGGCTGAAATCCGACACCCTGTCCCAAAGCGCGCTTGAAGATTATTGCCAGTGAACCTGAGGAGCCCAACTATCATGCAACTCGCTTTGACATTCCGGCTGGCCTGTCTGACCGCGCTTCTCTGGGCATTTGTACCGGCGGATGCGGTGGCGCAGCAGCGCAAACCGCTGCTGCTGGAGGGCACTCAGACCATCTATCAACGCGTCCTGACCCGCCCCGGAACGACGGGCCATGCGGCAGCGAACGGGCCTGTTCAGGTCACCTACCCCGCTTTTCAGCCGCTTTACGTGTTTGCCCGCGAAGGTGACTGGCTTGAGGTCGGGCCCAGCCCCAACGCCGCGCCGGAAGGGTGGGTTCAGGAAAACGGAACCGTTCCCTGGAAGCAGAACATCGTAGGTGCCTTCACCAACTCGGCCGGGCGCAGCCGCCAGTTGCTGTTTGATACGCAGGGCGATCTGGACTGGCTGATGAATCACGAGGCGCTGCGGGACATTCAGGAACGTCTGGTCGCCGAAGCCTCGGCCGGGGTCATAAACGGGGAAAACGGTGTGGTTTCGGTTGAACCGCAGGAATTCGTCAACATCAAGGATGAGCTGTACCTGATGCCGATCCTCGACTTCACCGAGGCGCTGCACCCGCTGACATATGACGAGATCCTGATGATGCAGGTCGCGTCGGTCCCGAAACAGAAAGATACCTCGGGCGCGCAGGAATTGCAGGGCGAAACATCGGCCTTTGATGTGGGCATCGTCTTTGTTCTGGACACCACGCAGTCGATGGAACCCTATATCGCCGCCACGCAGCGGGTGCTGCAAAACACCGTGCGGCAGATCGAAGGCACGGAAATCGGCGAGTTGGTGAATTTCGGCGTGATCGGCTTTCGCGACAACACCGAAGCGGTGCCGGACCTGGAATACCGCACCAAAACGCTGATGGATGTCGACCGCCGAAGCGATCAGACACAGGTTCTGGCGGCAATCGGTCAGGCTACCAATGTGGCACGGGCTAATTCTCCGGGCTTCAACGAGGACAGTCTGGCCGGGGTTGAGGACGCCATCGACAAGATCGACTGGGATCTGACCAAGGCCGATGGCGACAAGATTGATGCGCGCTACGTGATCCTTGTTACCGATGCCGGCCCGAAAGACCCGCGCGATCCGAACGCCCGGTCGGAAATCGGCACGGTTGAGCTGCAGAAAGACGCCGAAGGCCGGAATATCGTCATCATGACACTGCACCTGAAAACCCCGAACGGGTCGGGCAACCATGCCTATGCCGCCGGAAAATACCGCGAGTTGTCGCGTTTTGCCGGGCGGGAATACTACTTCCCGATTGAGGGCGGTTCCGAAGAAGCGTTCGAAGGCGTGGTCAGCCGCGTTGTTACCGCCCTGACCGACCACGTGCGGCTGGTGCGCGGCGAAAAGACCGTGCTGAACCCCGAAGAGGCCGGAGAGGGTCTGGTCGAACTGGGCCGCGCCATGCAGCTTGCCTGGCTGGGTGAGCAGAAGGGCACACAGGCCCCCAGCGTGATCAAGGGCTGGCTGTCAAACCGCGCGGTCGAGGCTCCGGACCGGCTGGCCATCGAGCCCCGCCTGCTGGTGACCAAGAACGAAATGGCCAGCATGGCCGAGTTTCTGGATAACCTCGTCCGTTTTGGCGAAACCGCGCAAAGCTCGGAACAGTCGCTTGATTTCTTCTCGCAGGTGCGCGGTCTGATCGCGGATATGGCGCAAAACCCCGACCTGCTGGTCAATGCCGATGCCGATACGCTGGGTGGCGCGATGGAGTTTCTCGACCGGCTGCCCTATCAAAGTCAGGTTCTGGGCATGAGCGAGCAACGCTGGGCCGAAAGCGCCATGTTCCGCCGCAGCGTCATCGACGGCATGCGTCAAAAACTGGCGCAGTACCGCAAATGGCTGTTCGACAGCTCGGTTTGGACCCCGCTCTACGACGGAGCGCCAGATGGCGAACATGTCTTTGCCATGCCTTTCGATGTGCTGCCTTAACTGATGACCGAGACTCTGTTTCTCAGGGATGTTTCGGTCAGTCTGGCCGATCAGGACCGCCGCTTTACGCTGAGTGTGCCTGCTTTCGATCTGGCCTCGGGCGAGGCTGTCGGTCTGACCGGCCCAAGCGGCACCGGGAAAACGCTGCTACTGGAAACGCTTGGGCTGCTGCGGCGACCGCAGGCTGTGAAACGGTTTCAGATTGAATCGCAGCAAGGCGGGATCGATCTTGCCGGGGTCTGGGACTCGGGGCAGATGCCCCCTGCCCTTGTGCGCGGGACACAGTTTGGCTTTGTGCCGCAAAGTGGCGGGCTGCTGCCTTTTCTGACCGTAGCCGAGAATATCACGCTGTCGCAGAAAATCGCCGGGAAACCCGATCCGCAATGGTGCGCCGTTCTGTTGGATCGCCTTGGCATCGGCAACATTTCCGCACTGTACCCCGGCGCGCTGTCCATCGGACAACGCCAGCGCGTTGCCATCTGCCGGGCGCTGGCGCATCGCCCCGCTTTCGTGATCGCGGATGAGCCCACGGCGGCGCTGGACCCCGATGCCGCCGCAACCGCGATGGGGCTTTTGATCGACATGGCAGCCTCGGACGGGGCTGGCGTGATCATCTCATCCCATGATCTTGGCTTGCTGGATCAGTTCGACCTGCGGCGCGTGACATTGAATCTGATCAGCGAACCCGGTGCCTCGGCCGTTATTAGCCAGTTGCAGGGCCAGACCCATGCCATGCCAAAGCGAGATGCGTCATGAAGCTGATGTTCGAACTGGCCCTGCGCGACCTGCTGCGCCAGCGCACGCACCTGATCTGCAATGTTGCGATCCTGGCCGGCGTGCTTGTGCCGCTGATGGTGATTTTCGGCGCCAAGAACGGGATTTACGATGCCCTGATCGGTCGGCTTCTGAACGACCCCGCGACGTTGCGGATCGAAACCACCGGCAACAGCGCGTTTGTCGACAGTGACGTGGCCGAGGTTGCTGGCTGGGACCAGACCGCCTTTGCCACCGCCAAAACGCGGTCGGTTTTCGATTTCGTCAACGTCCGCAAACAGGGTGAGATTGCCAAGCGGGATGCGGTGCTTGTCCCGTCGGGAACCGGCGATCCGACTCTGCCGAAAGGCATGGAACTGGCGGTCAATCAGGCCGTCCTCAGCGCCAGTCTGGCACGTCAGCTGGATTTCACGGTGGGCGACACGGTGCAGATTTTCACTCAGGCCAGCGAGCGGAAGCGGCAATTGATGCTGCCCCTGAACCTGATCGCCATTCTGCCGGATTCCGCCCTGTCTGGCCGAACCGTTCTGGCCGACATCGCCGTGCTCGATCTGGTCGAGGCGTTCTATGACGAATACGCCCTGCCCGATCACGGCATCACCGAAGGGCGCGATCTGAACCTGCGCGTTCCCGAATTCGAAGGCATGCGCATCTTTGCCCGCGACATTACCGAACTGGCTGAACTACAGTCAAAAGTCGAACAGCGCTTCGGCGTCCAGACCGAGGCGCGCACGGCCGAGGTCAGCGGTGTGCTCAGCCTTGGGCGCAACCTGAATCTGGCGCTGATCCTGATTGCCGTCGTGGCCAGCCTCGGGCTGGCAGCGGCGCTGGTCTTCGGCTTCTGGGGCGAGGTTGCGCGCAAACGTCAGACTTTGGCAGCGCTGGCGCTGTTGGGTATCAGTCCGCGCCGTCTTTGGCTGTTTCCGGTCATTCAGGCGCTGGTCAGCGGCTTGCTGGGGCTGGTTGTCAGCTTTGTCTTGTACCGGATCGCGGGGGCCGTTGCGGAAACGCTGTTTGACAACGGACTGACCGGGGAAAGCGGGCTTGTCGTTCTCAGCCTCCCCCAAACCATCGCGATCATCGGGCTGACCTTGTTGTTTGTCGGCACATCCGCCTTCTTTGCCGCCCGAAGCGCCGCGCGGGTAGACCCGGCGGAGGTTCTGCGGGAAGGCGCAACCTGACCCCGCTCAGCCCCCGCTTTTATGTGTGGGGAGGTTGTCGAAAATCTCTTCTTCGCTGTCGATCGGAATGCGGTTGTCCCCCGGGAAGTAGCTGGCCGAGATATAGGGCCGTTTGCGCCCGCCGCCGGGTTTATCCGCCGTTTCGACCAGCGAATACAGCACCACCTGCTGGCCGGTGAAATCCTGAAACGTGCCGACCGGAGCCTCGCCCTGATTTGGAACCGATTCCCAATGCCTCAGCAGATCAATCGCTTTGATCGACTCGCGACCGCCGATCAGGGTCACACCAATAAAATCGCCATCGGTCGAGGGGTTTGTCGTTCCCCGGAACTGCGCGCCCGGCAGGAGCGCCGCGAGGACCGCATTCGCATTGACCTGCCAGATGTTGTGATCCGTCCCGATCAGAATACCACCGCCCCGCTGGGCCATGGCCGACAACTGATTGACAAGGATCGCCGCGCTCGATCCGTTGCGGCCCGGAAAATTGGTCGTGGTATTGTGCCTGAAGCTGCGAATTGCGAACGAGCCATCCAGCATCAGGGTCCGGTTTCCGGCCTGGTAAAACTGTTGCAGGGCCTGCAGATCAGCCCCATTCACGCGTTTGCGCCGGTTCGCCATGTCGAGGATCACAATATCATACTGCCCGCCGCGCAGTGCATTAGCCAGACCGCCCCCCGAAAGGTTCCGAGTATAAGTGACGGCAAAGACCTTGCCGTCCCCGTATTGCCCCAGATAGTCGGCCATTTTCTGGCGGTGCCGAGACGTGAAATCAGCGCCGATATCCGGCATCCCGCTGAACCACAGCACTCGGGTGATCTGGTTCGGGCTCTGGTGCTGCGCAAGGGCTGCCGCGCCCAAGACAACAAACAGGATGACGGCAAACAGGGACCTGAAGAATTGGCTGAACCGCGACACGAATTTACTCCACACTCAATATCCGGTCACTATAGCGCAATTGAGGG
The DNA here is from genome assembly GCF_056541025.1 of Ruegeria sp. AK4. Classification (NCBI taxonomy): domain Bacteria; kingdom Pseudomonadati; phylum Pseudomonadota; class Alphaproteobacteria; order Rhodobacterales; family Roseobacteraceae; genus Ruegeria; species Ruegeria sp. AK4. The sequence goes on along the minus strand of NZ_JBQFXS010000001.1, from coordinate 219,180 downwards.
CCCCGCAAAGTGACGAAAACTATCATCGCGAACGGATTGACCAGCGCCGGATAATCCGCAACTCTGACACGATGTATGGCAGGTATCTGGCGGTTGTTGTGAGCGTTTATGTCTTTTAAATCCGTGATTTCCGTCGGTCTGGCCAGTGCCGGTCTGATCGGGCTGGCCGGTGTGGCAACCGCCCTTATCCTGCAGGCCTGTGCGTTGAACATTCCGCTGCTGCGGCACCTGTCCCGGTGCCCCCAGCCCGAGGAATTGGCGACGGTCGAACGCCTTGCCACCTCGGGCGCGTATAACGAGGAACTGCTCCGCCGGATTTTCCAGCTTGAACGCGAACTGGCCGCCCTGCAATGCGTCAAGGCCCCGCCCGATGCGACCGGGCCGCTGAATGACGAGGGCTGGGACAACGCTGATCTCACGATGCTCTATGGCTGCTGGGCGCTGGATACGACCTATCGCACCCGCGATGTCGATACCGGAGACATCCGAACCTATCGCGACTGGCAAATGTGCTTCGATACTGAGGGCAACGGCAAGCAGATCATGCGGTCCGACGATGGGATCACCTGCGAAGGGCCGGTTCAGGCGCAGTTCTCCGAGGGGCGGCTTGACCTGCTGGAGCCAGGAAATCTGCCGTGTCAGGACAACGGGTATATTCACCAGCGCAAAATCTCTTGCGTCCCCGCGCCCGGCGGCAAAGCCACCTGTGACACGGTGCAGCCGGAAACCCGTGGTGAGGCCACGGTTGGGTTTCAACGCGCGCTTTAGCAGGAACCGCCGGGTCCAAAGGGCACATCCCACGCGGCGCTTTGCCGGATTGGTCGCATGACTTAGAGTTGCATCACGAATTGGGGTGGCGCGCGGCCTCTGAGCCTGCCTTGACGTCGCTCTGCGGGGCGGCACGTTTCCCCATGCGAAAAAGCCAACCGACGTGACCGGAGCTGACATGGTTAACGCATACAACTTCAGCGGATTTCTGGCTTTCTTGTTTTTCCTTTCTGTTCCGGTCGCGGCAATCCTGGGGGTGATTGTCAAAGCGCGTTATCGAAAGGCGATCAAACGGGAGATGATGGCCCGATCAGGTGCGCCGGAATCTGCGTTTGTCGTGCCACAAGCGATACGTCCGAACAGATCGGCGCTTGAGTTCGACGTCTCCCCAGCGGCGCAGCGCCTGCCTTTCCGGTTTGGGCTTGCCTCTCGGTATCTGGCGTCCGGCGTGGTGTTTGCCATCGTTATGGTAGTCACTCTGTTCGTCCTCGATGAGACCGAATTTCTTCCGTTCCGCTTTACGGTGGTGGTCCTGTCATTTTCGTTTCCGGTGATGATCATCGCGCTCTACGTGGCAGGCCTGCGCTGGTACTGGGTGCTGCTGTTTGGCGTGTTCTGGATGTTTCTGCTCAATCTCATCGCACCCCAAAGCACGGGTTTGATAGGCATGTTTGTCGGACCGGCTGTGATCCTTTCTTTGCTCGTCGGCAATCCGTACCTCAGAACAACCGCGATCCCGCTGTTTCTTGTTGCTGTTTTGCTTGTCGTGCCGTTCGTGTTTTCGTTTGAAATACTCTTTGTGCTAATGGATAGCGGAGTTCTGGATTTTCTGCTTCTCTTTGCTCCGGTTCGGCTCGTCGCGGTTATATACCTCGTTATCGCTTTAGGGATTTCACTTGCTATCGGGGTCGTATGCGCGTCGTTCGCCGTGCGGCTTGTTGCCCGGGCATTGGCTGGGTCAAGTGAATTAACCATGCAGCTTGATTTGCTTTGGTTGTTCCAGACAATCTGGATGATCGGGCTGGCGTGGGACACAAGTGGCCTATTGGCCCTTTCCTATGTCCTCGCCTTCGCAGCCTACCGAGTCACGCTCCGTCTTCTCCGCCCAACCTCCGGCGCAACGGACGTGAACTTGCTGCTTCGCGTCTTCGGGCAGCGGCGGTTGCAAACCTCGCTCGCCCGTGGGCTGCTTCTGGACTGGCGTAGAACGGGCCCGGTACTGTTGGTCGGGTCCGCCGATCTTGCCACCGAAACGCTGGACGCGCCCGAGCTTTCGGCGTTTCTCAGGCGTCGCCTGCGGGACATCTTCATCGAAACCCCCGATGACCTGAAGCAGGCCGAGGCCGAAGGCAACGCCCGGCTCAGCGACGGCCTCTTTCCGATGCGGGATTTCTATTGCCGGGACAACAGTTGGCGACCCACCGTCCTGACGCTGATGAGCCACGCGCAGCGCGTGCTGATCGATATGCGTGGGTTCGAGCAGTCCAGCACAGGCATTCAGTTTGAGATCAAGGCACTGGCCCAGCGCGTACCGGCCGACAGGATCATCGTGCTGGTCGACAAGAAATCGCTGCAAGAGGTTCAGGCCCTGTTCTCGGATATCTGGTCAAAGTCGGGCAACCCGCAAGGCACGGATAGACTGCGCTGCATGGTTCAGAATTAGTCGCGCGCCCAAAGTTTTAAGTGACACCCGGATCATCCGTCCCCTAGTCTCTTGCAATGGCTGAGCAAATGGGGGTCACATGAACGGCGCGGAAACTCTGGTCAAAACCTTTCTGCAAAGCGGCGTGAACACGGTTTTCGCGAATCCCGGCACGTCCGAGATGCATTTTGTCGCCGCGCTGGACGATCACCCCCAGATGAACTGCGTTCTGTGCCTGTTCGAAGGCGGCACGACCGGGGCCGCCGATGGGTATTACCGCATGAAACGGGACGTTGCCGGAACGCTGCTGCATCTGGCACCGGGCTTTGGCAATGCCTTTGCCAACCTGCACAATGCCCGCAAGGCGAACTCTGGCCTCGTGAACGTGGTGGGCGATCACACGACGCGTCACTTGCGCCACGAAAGCCCTTTGAAAGGTGATATCGTTGGCATCAGCCAGTCGATCAGCCATTGGACCCGCGTGTCGGATCACGCTTCCAGCGTGGCTGAGGACGGGGCCGCCGCAATCCGCGCGGCACGCTCGCGAAATGGCCAGATCGCCACGCTGATCCTGCCTGCGGACACCGCCTGGGACCCTGCCACCGGTCCGGCAACGGCCAGTGCTCTGCCCCAGTTGCATCGCCCGTCTGCGGAAGAGGTCGAGGCCACAGCCGCGCGCCTGAACACCCAAGGTGCGGCACTGATGATCGGCGGGTCTGCATTGTTCGGACCTCTGCGCATGTTGGCCGGCAAAATCTCCGCTGCAACCGGGTGCCGCCTGCTGGCCGATACGCTGATCCCGCGCATATCGAAGGGGGCCGAAACGGCCCGTCTGGACCAGCTTGTGTATCCGATCACACCCAAGATCGCGCAACTGGAACAAACCTCGTCGATTTCGCTGCTGGGCACCGACAGGCCCGTCGCCTTTTTTGCCTACCCGAAAAAACCCAGCACGCCCGAACCTGCCGGTTCTTCGATCACAAGCCTGTGCAGCCCCACAGACGATATCGAATGGACGATACAGGCGCTGGCGGATGCGGTCGGCGTGTCGGACAAAACCCAGCCGGAAACCTATGCGCTGAACCTGCCCGACATTCCGACCGGAGACCTGACGCTGGCAAAGGTCGGTCAGGCGCTGGCGGCGCTGATCCCTGAGAACGCGATTATCTGCAATGAATCTGTCACCTCGGGCTTTCATGTCATGCCGCCGACAGCCTCGGCGCGCCCGCATGAGGTGCTTTCCGGCACCGGCGGGGCGATCGGGCTGTGCCTGCCCTGCGCGACCGGGGCGGCGATTGCCTGCCCCGACAGAAAGGTGATTGCGCTGACCGGTGACGGTTCGGCGATGTACACGCTGCAGTCGTTGTGGACGATGGCCCGCGAGAACCTGGACGTCACCGTGATCGTCTTTGCGAACCGCGGCTATCAGATCCTGCGCGACGAGCTTGCGAATGTCGGGGTCGAAAGCTATGGACGCAATGCTCAGGCCATGTTCGACGTGGAAAATCCGGTGCTGGACTGGGTTGCACTCGCCAAGGGCCACGGTGTTCCGGGAACGCGGGCAGAAGACATCGACAGCTTCGTCAAGGCCTTATCCGCCGGGCTGGCCAGCGAAGGACCCTCTCTGATCGAAGTCGTGTGTCCCCCGGCCTGACAACCGGATCATCCCGCGATCACATTCGTGACAGAAACTGTCTGTGACACCGACGACGCGAACTCGTCATTGCCGTCGAAATAGGCCGTTGCAAAGGCGGTCTCGTTAGGCCCAACCGCCCCTTCGATCACGTGCTCAAATGTCGATCCGGGCCCTAGGGGGCGGCGAATCCAGACCGGGTCCGCGCCGGGCAGGACGACGTGGAAGTCCAGGTCCTCACCACCAATGTCCGGCGTCACAGCGCCGAACAGCCGAATGCCCGTACCAGGGGCGAGGCTGATGGACAGGTCAATCTTGGTGGCCCGTTTCGGCTGGTACACGATCTTGGTCGCACCCCATCGGTCCCAATAATGGTCGCGTTGCATCCACGCGTCGATGACCACCGGGAAATCGCCACCGCATTTGGCATCGAGCATCGAATCGTCCAGTTCCGCCCGCACGCTGAACACGCCGCGCGACTTGCCCGGAATGCGCATCTGTGCCGGGCGGATCGTCAGCTTTGCACCCGGCACCATGTTGCGGGGGGCGATGAAGACATCCTCGGCATAGGGCCCGTCATTGGTGACCGAGACCAGCCGGTCAAGCGGCGGCAGCGGGCTGTTTTGCACCACCTCTTCCCGAAAGACGTTCTGCTGCGTCCAGTCGTTATTTGAGTTTCCGTCGTTTGAGGCCCCCGACACGGGATCGAGATCCGCAATCTCGGCCCTAAGGCACATATGCGCGTCCTCGACATTTTCGACGAACATGGGAAACGCGATCACGACCTCGGCGTCCGGGCCGATACTGTCGATCACCTGAGGGGCGAAGGGCATGTCATTGTCGAACGGGTCGCTGGTCCAGTCGCCGTTGCCATAGGGGATGCGGGCGCGCAGATGAACCTCGACATTGCGGGCCTCGGCATCGCCGAAGTTATGGACGCGCACAAGAACCTGATGTTCCAGCGGATCGTCCCCGTCGCCGGGAGTGCGGAAATACTCGATCCCCTGCGGGTCCTGCTGGTCCGGGAAATCGCCAATCTCGCCCGGGGTGAAATCGCCGGGCAACAGGACCGCGATATCGGGGCTCTGCCACTCGGGCACCTGACTGTCGAACCCCACATCAACCGCCGGTCCGCGTTCCCACTCAACCCGGACCTTGGCCATCCAGATGGTGCGGGCGGCGAGGCCCACCTGAACCAGATGCACAAGCGTGTATCGCAGCCCCACTTCGGCGAGCGCATCATGCGTGCCCACATCATAGGTCGTTCCGGGCCCGGACCCTCCGGTGATCTGCTGATTGCGCACGCTGTCGTCGATCAGGTGCAACTGTCGGCGGTAACGGGTCAGCACGCTGTGGCCGGTCTCGCCTTCATCCTCTGGCGTGTCCGGATCGTCCACACCCACCCCGTAGCGGGTGCTGTCGCGCGGATCGATGGCGTTGAGCATGACCAGCCGCGGCGGTGACAACTCCTGCGAGAACTGATCGCCCGGCCCGCGCAGTTCAAGCAGGTTGAATTGCGTGCTGTCCTCACCCAGCCGCAACAGCGCGGCGGGTCCCATGCGGAACTCGTCCGGGACGTCCAGGAAATCCCGCGCCATCTGCGCCAGATTATCCCTGTCCAGCGGGTCCCAGCCTTCGATATTGACCAGAACGATGTCTTCGTCGATCCGGTCGCCTTCGCGGGGGCGGGTGAAATCGATGATCGAGCCAACGCCCAGCCACCCCGAAATCAGCTTGTGATAGCTCGAGAAATGCGGCAGCGCGAGGCTGGACGACGCCATCGGGTCATAGGCCCCCGCATAGTCCAGATCATCGCGGTCCTGGCTTTGCTGATACTGATCGGAAAAGGCCAGAAGCGAATGCCCGATTTCATGCGTCAGCGTGGCCGCGTCTGACAGGTGCCGGTCCGGGTCCAGCGGATCGCCGAACCGCAATCGCGTCACCATCATCCCGCGCGAGTTCGGGATCTGCATCGCCTTCAGCGTGCGGGTCGGGTCCTTGTCGCTGTATTCTTCGGGCATGTCATCCATGGCTAGAATCGGGGCCGAGGCTCGCAAACGGCGTTTATCGGCACCGTTGTCGTCAATGTCTGGATCAAATGCCGGGCCGAAAACACCGCCGTATCGCCGATAAACCGGCATGATCATATACACATTGATCAGCTCGAACACGTTGCATTCGATGGCGGTGAGCCCGTCGCAGTTGAACAGTGTGTTGGCCCGATCGATCCGGGTTTGCAGGTTGCCGCCACCGTCCCGGATGATGGCGTCGATCATCCGCGTATATGTCAGATCAAACAGAATATGGGCCTTGTCCAGCGTAGGCCCGCCCGAACTGCTTCGCTTGGTTTCCTCGCCAATGAAAGCCGTGGCGCTGTCCATGCCGATCTTCGACAGGCCCTGCTGCGAGGCGACTTCGATCCGCGACTGGTCGGTGTCGCTGTTGCTGTCCTTGTCCAGCGAATAGGCATAGTCCTGTGACAGGCGGATATCGACGGTCAACTGGTTGCCCTGCACCGTGACCTGCGGGGCCTGAAACCGGCCAAGGTCGAATTGCCCGGTCGAAGAGTTGTAGATGCCCCCCTGCGACGCCATCGAATGGGCCAGCGCGATTGAGATGTAGCTGGCGAAATCCGACACATCGCCTGTGACGGACATATCAAATTCCCCGTCAATCGCGGTGAGGCTGCCCAATTCCCCCATAACGAACAGGTTCGCGAAATCCACCAGATCGACCTGAGGCGACCCGCCGCTGCCGGCAAAAAAGAACGTCACGCTCAGGCTGCCCCAGCCTTCGCCGTCATCGTGCCAGACCACGGTTGGCCGCGCAAAGGGTTGGTCTGTGGCACCGCTTAGCATCTCTTCCAGAATATCGGCGATCTGGTCGATCACGCCGGGGATCGCCTCGACATTCGGGATCACGACGGTTTGCGATCCGCTCAGCGCCGAATTGTTTGCGTTGGTATTGAACGCGCCTCCGCTTCGGTCGGTGCCGGACAGCGAAAAGCTCCGGCCGGGCGCGCTGCCACCGCTGAATTCAAGGGAATAGCCAGAGGTGCTTTCGGGTATCCGGACCTTGATGCAGGCGGCAGGGAACGCGACATCGAACTGCTTGTTCACCGTCGGGATCGCGGTGAAGGTGTCCAGCGTCAGGCGTTCGTCGCCGTCAAAGCGCAGGATGCCATTTGCAGGCAATGTCGCCTCGGCGATGATCCCGCCCGGAATGTAGCCGGTGTTCCAGAAGTCCCGGAATGGACGATCCAGCACAACCGGCGGGCCGGAATAGGCCGTGGGCGTGTCGCGGCCAAAGATCCGGAAACTGACATCGACGTCATTCGCCTCGCGGTCGTCGGAATAGGACACTTCGGCGTAGTATGAGCGGACAAGTTCCAGCGCTTCCTCAAAATCGGGGTGATCGAAATAGTCGTTGATCGTGCCCCGGAAATCGCCCTGCCCGGGTTCCAGAACCGGGATGATCAGCACGCGAACCGGCCCGGTCTGAACACCGCCGCGCGACCAGATCACCGGCGATTCCTGCCCCATATAGACGCGCCCGCCCGAATTGCTTTGCAATTCAAGGTCAAGGCTGGGCAGTACTGGCGTCGGGTCCACTTCCTCTAGCCCGCCATCCGGGGCCAGCAGCAGAATTGTATCACTTTCGCGTGCAAAAAGCGGCGTGGTGCCACGTGACAGGCTGAGCGTGGACAGCGGTTTCAGAGTTTCCGCCGCAAGCAGGGTAAGTTGACGGCCATCATCCGACAGCGCGGCCACGGACCGGCCCGCCTTGCGCACGGCGGATATGCCAAAGCCCAGGTCCTGGGAACACGGCCCTTGACCCGGATCGCAGATATTCTGCACGATGATCGACGATCCGGCCTGCACATAGACAAAACAGCCGTCCGAATCGCCATCGTCGCCCGGTACGCACGTCTCAGGCGGCTCTTCGGGTATCCGAGGCGGCACGCGGTCCGGGTCATCGTCTTTCGGCGGCTCCCGGTCATCGGGTGTGCAGCAACAGGGCTTTTTGGGCGGACGGTGACCCGTGTCCGGGGTCGGATCAGGTTCAGGCCACGTCGGATCATCGGACGGGTCGCAGGCAGACTTCCTGCGGTTCACGTCAACCCGGCGCAGGGTGCCCGAGCCCGGCTCCATCACCAGAACTTCATCCCGCTTACCGCGGCGAAGGCGGGGCGGACGCCTTACAGCCTCGCGAGAGATTATGCGGCCACTGTCCCGGCCAAACACGGCAAGGCCCGGCGGCTCCAACCCCGAGGCGGCGGTTGCAACAACCAGCCTGTGCCGGGTGGCCACGAAATCGCGCACCGGCAGCGGAAGTTCAATAACGCAATGCGCGTCGTCACCGCGCACCCGGTGAATGGCCCAGCCCGCGCAGGGGTCTTTGGACAGGGCAAAGATCGCGCCGTCGGGCGCGATGGACAAAGCCCGCGCGCGTGAGGGCAGATCGATGCAGATCGGGCTGCAACCCGAAGCCTCGGCGCTTAGATCCAGAACGGCAATGCCGGTCCGGGTCGGCACCACCAGCGTTTTTGCGTCATCTGATAGTGCAGCTATGCCGTCCGCAGCCGACAGAATCTCCCTCGGTGTGTTCAGGTTTCGGCGTTTGCAATACGTCCGTTTTGCAGACTTTTGCTGGGCGGTATGTTTGAAATGATCTTGCAACGTGGCATCCCCCGCTGCTGAAAAAATGGGAAAATAGCGCCCCGACCATAGCACAATTCGACGATTTTCGGGCCTTTCGCTGCCCTAAGCCCGCGCAATCGGCACAAATCCACCCAATGGAAAAGAGATGGTGGCGCAACGTGGCGGATCACAAGGTAAACCCGTCGTCCTGCTTGATCATATCGGCGGCTTTTTCACCGATCATGATCGCAGGCGCGTTAGTGTTCGAGGAATTGACCCTCGGCATGATCGACGCATCCGCAACCCGCAGCCCCTCGATCCCGTTGAAGCGCAAACGCGGGTCCAGCACCGCCTGCTCATCACCGCCCATCCGACAGGTGCCGGCGCAATGATGCGAGGTTTTGGAGTGAACGCAGATGAAGTCGAAATAGTCCTGATCGGTGCGCACACCCGGGCCCGGCAGGCGTTCGGCAAGGATAAAGGGCTTCAGGGCGTCCTGCGCCAGAATGGTCTGCACCAGTTTCAGACCTCGAATGGACATCTCGCGATCATAGGGATCAGCCAGATAATTGGGGTCGATCAACGGCATCGCCGCAGGATCGGCGCTTTGCAACCGCACGGTACCGCGCGACCGGGGCCGCAGGAAACACGCGTTCAGCGTGACGCCGCCGTTCGGCATCGCCTCGACCCCCGCTTCGATACCGGTACCCAGCCCCAGATGCATCTGAATGTCAGGCGAGCGCGCATTGGGGTCCGCGTACCAGAACCCGCCGGTTTCAAACAAGCTCGAGGCCACGGGACCCTTGCGGGTAAACAGGTACCGCAAACCCGCAAGGGCCGAGAATGGCAGTCTGGCGAACCGGTCATAGGTGTGCGGGCCGCTCACCTCGCAGATTGCATAGAGGTCCAGATGGTCTTGCAGGTTCTCGCCAACCTGCGGCTGATCGTAAACTGTCCTGATCCCAAGGCTTTCCAGATGTTCCGCCGGGCCGATCCCTGAAAGCTGCAACAGGCGCGGAGAGCCGATGGCGCCCGAAGACAGGATAACCTCTTTCGCGGCGCTGATCGTCTCACCGTTCAGCATCTCGACACCGCGCGCCCTGCCCTTGTCCACAAGGATGCGACGGACCTGAACGCCCGTGCGCACCCTCAGGTTCGGTCGGGCGCGGTTGGGTGCAAGAAACGCCATTGCAGCGGATGAGCGCCGCGCGTTGCGCTGGGTCAGTTGGTAGTACCCCGCACCATCCTGTTTCGCGCCATTCACATCGCGCGTTTCGGGTATGCCGACCTGCGCCGCGGCTTTGATATAGGCGTCGCAGATCGGCAAAGGGGCTGCGGGCATAGAAACGCCCAAAGGCCCGCCCCTGCCGTGGAACGCATCATCATAGGTGTCGTTGTCTTCGGATTTCCTGAAATAGGGAAGCACATCGGCATAGCCCCAACCCGCGCACCCCATCTGCCGCCACTCGTCATAATCTTGCGCGGCACCACGGGTGTAGATCTGGGCGTTGATGGCCGACCCGCCACCGATCACCTTGGCCTGCGTATAGTTGAAAACCTTGTTCCGCATGTGCTTTTGCGGAACCGTTGACCAGCCCCAGCTGCCGATGCCCTTGGTCATCTTCGCAAACCCGGCGGGCAGGTGGAAAAACGGATGGCGGTCGGTCGAACCGGCCTCGAGCAGCAGCACGGAGGCCGAGGGCTCTTCGGACAGGCGTGCGGCGATGACCGAGCCCGCCGAGCCGCCGCCGATCACGATGAAATCATATCCTTCAGGCATCCGGCTTGCCCTCAGAGCGTCTTAGCGGCGCGCAGCTCTCGTCATGGAGTGATCCGCATTTCGGACTCGGGATCAAAGGCTACGGCTTTTTCCATGTTCACGGCGAAAGGGAAATCCTGCCCCGGCGCAACCTCGGCATCCGAGCGCATCCGGGCAATCACGTCCCGCCCGCCCAGTTGCATCGAAACGAACGTGTCCGAGCCTGCAGGTTCCGTGACCACGATGCGGTTGGTCATAGGTGCGATATTCGACGATTTCCGGTCCGCTCCATCCATATCCGTGATGGTTTCCGGGCGGATGCCCAACAAAATCTCGCGCCCGTCCCAGGCAGAGAGGTTGTCCTGACTGAACGGCAGTTGCGACATTGATCCGTCGTGCAGCGCGACTTCGGCATGGGGGCGGCCATTCAGCACCGCCACGCGGGCGGGCACGACATTCATCGCGGGCGAGCCCATGAAGGTCGCGACGAAGATATTGGCGGGCGTGTCGTAGATTTCCTGCGGCGTGCCAAGCTGCTGCACATAGCCGCCATTCATGACAGCGATGCGGCTGGACAGGGTCATCGCCTCGATCTGGTCGTGGGTCACGTAGACGATGGTGGTGCCGAGGTTCTGGTGCAGTTTCTTGATCTCGGTCCGCATGTCCACACGCAGCTTGGCGTCGAGGTTGGACAGGGGTTCGTCGAACAAGAACACATCCGGATTGCGCACCAAAGCCCTACCCATCGCGACCCGCTGACGCTGACCGCCCGAAAGCTGCCCCGGTTTACGGTCCAGCAACTGCTCGATCTGCAGAAGCTTGGCGACCTCCTGCATCGCGGTGTCGCGGTCCGCCTTGGGAACGCCGTGCATCTCAAGCCCGAAGGTGATGTTCTGCCCGACGGTCATGTTGGGATACAAAGCATAGCTTTGGAACACCATGGCGATGTTGCGGTTCGACGGGTGCACCCCGTTCATGACCTGATCTTTGATACGAATCTCGCCGCTGGTGATCTCTTCCAGCCCCGCGATCATGTTCAGCAGGGTGGATTTGCCACAGCCCGAGGGGCCGACCAGCACCAGAAACTCGCCCTCCTGCACCGAGATGTCCACCTTGTGCAGAACCTCGACCGACCCATAGGATTTGGTCGCGTTATCTATGTCCAGAAAACCCATCAGGTCTTATCCTTTCACCGAACCCGCCATCAGGCCGCGGACGAAATATCGACCGGCCACGATGTAGACGAGCAGAGTTGGCATGGCGGCCAGAATGGCCCCTGCGAAATGAACGTTGTATTCCTTAACCCCGGTTGACGACTGCACCAGATTGTTCAGCGCCACCGTCATCGGCTGGCTGTTGGCATCGGCAAAGGAGGCGCCGAACAGGAAGTCATTCCAGATGTTGGTGAACTGCCAGATGATCGACACCACCGCGATCGGCCCGGAACTGGGCAGCAGGATGCGCCAGAAGATCTGGAAGAACCCCGCACCGTCGATCTGCGCAGCCCGGATCAGTTCGGTCGGGAACACGGCATAGTAATTGCGGAAGTAAAGCGTGGTGAAGCCGATCCCATAGACCACGTGTACCAGCGCCAGACCCCAGGTGGTGCCCGCCAGACCGATGATCCCCAGCATCCGCGCCATCGGAATCAGCACGATCTGGAACGGGATGAAACAGGCAAACAGCATCATTCCGAACAGGATGGTGTCATACTTGAAGCGCCATTTGGTCAGCACATAGCCGTTCAGCGCGCCCAAAATGGTCGAGACGATCACCGCCGGAACCACCATCTTGATTGAGTTCCAGAAGTAAGGTTTCAGACCGGTCGGCTCGACACCGATCTGGGCTGAATTCCACGCCTTGAACCACGGCTCAAGCGTGAAGACCTGCGGCAGGTTCATCATGCCGCCGCCCGTGATCTCTTCCAGCGGTTTAACCGAGTTCACCAGCATCACGTAAAGTGGCAGCAGGTAGAACAAAGCGAACAGGACCAGCACCACATAGATCAGCGTGCGCGTGACGCGGCCGGTGCGGATTGCGGTATCTTGCGAGGCCTGGCTCATTAGCGTTTCTCCCGCAGTTCTGCATACAGGTACGGGATCATGATCGCCGCGATGGTCATCAGCATGATCGTGGCCGAGGCCGCGCCGATCCCCATCTGGTTCCGCGTAAAGGTGTAGGAATACATGAAGGTCGCGGGCAGTTCGGTTGCTCGGCCCGGCCCGCCTCCGGTCAGGGCGATCACAAGGTCAAAGGTCTTGATCGCAAGGTGGCTGAGGATCACAAAAGCCGACAGGAACGCGGGGCGCAATTGAGGGATGATAATCCGCCGATAGAGGTTCCAGTTCGAGGCCCCATCCATCTGCGCCGCGCGCAGAATCTCGTTGTCGATCCCGCGCAGACCCGCCAAAAACATAGCCATGACAAATCCGCTGGTCTGCCAGACGGCTGCCATGACCACCGTATAGATCGCGTAGTCGCGGTTCTTGATCCAGTCAAATTCGAAACTGGTCCAGCCCCATGTGTGCATGACGTTCTCAAGCCCGATGCCGGGGTCCAGAAACCACTTCCACGCGGTGCCGGTCACGATGAAGCTTAGTGCCATGGGGTACAGGTAAATCGGGCGCAGAAACCCCTCACCCCGGATTTTCTGATCGAGGAAAATCGCCAGTCCCAAACCAATGCTGGTGCAGATCACGATATAGAGCCCCGCAAAGATGCCCATGTTGATCAGCGAGGTTTCCCAGTGACTTAGCCGCCAAAGCTTATCGTAATTCTCCCAACCGACCCAGCCAAACGAGGGCAAGATCCGGCTGTCGGTGAAGGACAGATAGATCGAAAACAGGATGAAGCCGTAGACAAAGACCAGAACCATGGCCAGCGATGGCGACAGGACCAGTTTGGGAAGCCAGTTCTGAAGGCGTGTCTTGAAGTCCGCGTCGGCTGAAACAGCCATGGCGCGCCCTCCTCGTTCCAGAGTTGTTGTTTTCGGGGCTTATCCCGCCCCTGCGGGACAGGGCGGCCAGCCAGCCGCCCCGTCGACAGGATCACATCAGGATCACTTGGCGATCGATACCGCGTCGACCAGCTCGACCACGGCTGTTTCGCTGTCATACTCGCCGTTGAAAAATGCCGTTACGACATCGTAATAGGCGTTTTTGACTGATGCCGGGGCCGCGTGCCCCTGTGCCATCGACCCAAACAGGTTGCCCGAAGACGCCGCTGCCGCCAGATCCTTCATGCCTTGCTTGCCGCAGGCGTCGAAATCCGCATCGCTGACATCGGTGCGGGCGGGCACCGAACCCTTGACGACGTTGAAGGCCGATTGGAATGTGGGTGACAGGATCGAACTGGCCAGAGCTGCCTGTTCCGCCGAGACGACGCCGCCCTGATCGAACATCGCGAACTGGTCGGCGTTGAACATCACCTGATCAGTCGTGCCCGGGAAGCGGAAACACAGGAAGTCTTCGCCCGGAACCTTTTCGGCGTTCACAAACTCGCCCTTGGCCCAATCGCCCATGACCTGAAACGCCGCTTCACCGTTGATGACCATCGCGGTTGCAAGGTTCCATTCACGGCCTGCAAAATTCTCGTCCGTATTGGCGCGCATCACCCCAAGGCGATCAAACGCCTCTTTCATGGTGTCGGAACCCAAGGCTTCTTCATCCAGATCGATAAAGGCGGCCTTGTAGAAATCGGGGCCTCCGGTCGCCATCACGATCGAGTCGAACATGGTCGCTTCCTGCCAGGGCTGACCGCCCTGCGCCAAGGGGGTAATCCCCGCGGCCTGCAGCTTTTCCATTGCCGCGACAAGCTCGTCCCATGTCTGGGGCGGCGCGATGCCGTTGTCGTCAAAGATTTTCTTGTTGGCCCAGACCCAGTTCACTGAATGCACGTTCACCGGCGCCGACACCCATTTGCCGTCATGCTTGGCAAAGGCTTTCAGCGCGTCGGGAACAACCTCGTCCCAACCTTCTTTGGCCGCGACCTCATTCAGGTCCGCCAGCGCGCCCTGATCCGCCCAGTCCAGAATGTCAAAACCCAACATCTGCACCGAGGTCGGCGCGTTTCCAGCCGTGACGCGTGCCCGCAGAACGGTCATCGCCTGCTCTCCGCCACCGCCGGCAACCGGCATGTCGGTCCAGCCGATGCCCTGACCTTCCAGGTCTTGCTTAAGAACGTTCAGCGCCGCGGCTTCGCCGCCCGAGGTCCACCAGTGCAGAACTTCGACCTCTTCGGCCTGCGCGATGCTCGTCGTGCACAGAAGCCCCGCCACAATCAGCGATTTTGTCTTGATTAGATTGCGCATTCTTGTTTCCTCCCTAAATGCGTACTCTATTGCTCGGCCCCTTTTTCAGGGTGCTCTGTTCTTTACATAGGGCCAGCATGGCATTCGGCTGATACCGAGTCCATACTTACCGATAACCATCTGGATACTTCCAAACCCCGCAGCGCGAGCACTTAATCCCGGCGTGTGGCTTGCCTCCTCCGATGGCAAGTCGGGGGGTCCACCCGACAAGGTGCCGTTCGCACCGTTCCCTTTTCTGCGCGCCGGGCTGGTTTCAAGCGCCCAAGCGAATCCACCCTTTCGACCATTAACGGTCAATTGTTAGCGCTATCAATAAACGGAAAACCGATCTTGTCCAGTGTTTTTTGTCTGAACGACTCAAAGAGCGGGCAACCCTGTACGAATCGCCCGCCAAACACCTCACTTAAGTGACCCTTCAACCGGGGACAGTTTGCGGGGCTTCCCCGTTGCGCTCAGAACTCGGTCGGTCAAACGGGGATTGGTCACCGACTGTGGACACAGCCACAACACGCGCCGGATCATCGACCAGCCGGGCCATCGTGTACGCATCGGCAAACCCGCCCGGTCGTCTTGCATAGCGCCGCAGGGTGCCTTCGACCTCAAACCCGAAGGCTTCGTACAGGGCGATGGCGCGGGCATTGTCCGACCAGACCAGCAGGCCGGTGCGCTGCAACTGCAGCCAATTGTCCGCAAGATCGAGAACGGCGGCCATCAGCGCTTTGCCGATCCCCTGCCCCTGAAACCCGCTGCGCACGGCGACCAGGTCGATTTCACCGACATGATTGTGACGCGGCGTTTCGGGGAAGGTGCGCATCTGGCAATATGCGACGACCTCATCCTCGACCTCTGCCACCAGGCGGTAGAGTCCGGGTTCCGCTGCGGTCCGTTCGGCCACCAGCGCATCCGGGACAAAGGGCAGACGCATGGTGCCCAGCATGACAGTTGGATCAGACAGGATCACTGCGACGGATTTCGTGTCCTCGGCAGCGACGGCGCGAATTGTAAAGTCCATGGAGTTAAATCCTTTTTTAAAAAATGTGATCCGGGCGTTGGCCCGGATCGATCTGGCATTCAGGGCGACTATTGCGCAGCAACAGGATGGGCGTGCGTGCACACCCGCCCCATGGCATCAACGTGGCGATGATCGGTGCCGCAGCACCCGCCCATGACCCGCAGATTGGGAAGAAACTTCATCAGCCTGCGATAATCTTCCCCCAGTTCCGCCGGGTTTCCGTCATCCAGCACCTCGCTTTCATCCAGCTCGGCATGGGACATGCGCGAGGCGTTTGCCCGGACCCCGCCGATCCGCCCAAGCCAGTCGCTGCCATCCCGCAGAACATGCTCGAAGTGATCGGGATGCGCGCAGTTGACCATGTAGTAGATCGGATAGCCGCCGGTGGCCGCGTCGACTTCGCGAATAGCGTCGGCCAGTGTTTGACCAGTGGCAAGCGCGCCGTCTGTTTCGACGGTAAAGGCGATGACCACGGGCACGCCCTGATCCTTGGCGGCCAGCGCAATTCCCGTGGCCTCGGGCGTGTTGTTCATCGTGATCGCGGTGACCATATCCGCCCCGGCCTTGGCCATGACGGTGATCTGCGGCGCGTGATAGGTCTGCGCCTGGGTCGCGCTCATCAGCTCGCCCGGCACATACCCGTCACCCCGGGGCCCGACACAGCCGCTGATGACCAGTGGCGAGACGGTATCTTCGTGACGGTTCCGCAACGTGCGCATCAGATAGATCGCCTCGGCATTAATCTTGTCCAGATCGGCGTCGCTATAGCCCAGCTTCCGCGCCCAATCCCGGCTGGACCGCCAGGTCGGGCTTTCCAGAATGAAACCAAGCCCATGCGCGCGGGCCACGGCGATGTGGCGCTCGAAATACTCGGTCAGCGCCCGCCGTCCGTCTTCGGTTTCCAGCAGGACGAAGGATGCAAACAGCGGCAGATCGATGCCGTCGTGAAAGATCAGCGTGGTTTCAATTCCGCCATCGGTCAAAAAGTAACCGTCACTGGCCAGCGGCAGTGCAGGGTTCGTAACAAAATCTGACATAATCTATCTCCGTTGAAATGGTTCGATCCGCCAGCCCTAGGCCGATTTCACCTGCGCTGCTTGGAGACAAAGGGGAGAAAACCGGGATATTGCAGGGTTTCCCAATCCCGGTATGCTTGAAAGACGGATTTCAAGAAGCGAACGGTCGTTGTGAAATATGCGTTCGAACCTTTTTTGCTGGACGATGCGCGCCGTGAATTATGGTGCGCCGGGCAGCCGGTTCACCTGCAGCCGCAGGTCTTTGATCTTCTGTCCCTTTTGGTGGAAAACGCCCATCGCGTAATCAGCCGGGATGAGATTGTCGAGAAAGTCTGGAAAGGGCGCATCGTCTCTGACGACGCGATCTCCAGCCGCATTCGGGACCTTCGGCGCGTTCTGGCAGAGGCCGGTCAGGACGCGACCCTTGTGCGCACGGTACGCGGCCACGGGTTCCGGTTCGCTGGCGATGTCAACTTGCGCGCGGCCCCTGCGGCGGCAACACCCACCGCGCAGACGACCACAGACCAGCCACTGATGACCGGCAATCGCGCGCAACCCTCGATCGCTGTGCTGCCCTTTCAAAGAAATGGCGATCAGGACAGGTTCGAGGCCATTGAAGAGGCGATCCCGCGCGAGTTGATCATGACGCTGGCAAGCCTGCGATGGATCAAGGTGGTCTCGCACGGGTCCGCCTTTAAGTTTCGCGGCAAGCAGATCGATCTGGCGCAGGTGAACCAAATCCTGAACGCGCGCTATTGCCTGACGGGCGTTATCGATCTGACCGGCAACCGGATCACCATCGACACCGAACTGTCCGACACCCGCAGTTCTCAGGTCATCTGGGCCCTGCGCAAAAGCGCCGACATCGACGATATTCACGCCCTGCGCGCGGAAATCGCCGCCAATGTCATCATGGTGGCCGAGCTGGAAATCCCGCAGCACGAGGCCTCGACCCTGACGCAGACCGAAGCTGAAAATCTGGATGCCTGGTCCGCCATGCATCTGGGATTTCGCTATATGAGCCAGTTCAGCCGCAGCGGTAATGAGATGGCGAAAACGATGCTGAGCCGCGCGTTGGAGCTGGACCCTCATCTGGCGCGCGCCAGCGCCGGAATGGCCTTCGTTCACTTTCAGAACGCCTTTATGCGCTATTCGCCGGATACAGCATCCGAAGCCGAACGCGCACGGCGCTTTGCGGAAACCAGCCTGTCACTGCAGCCGCGCGACCCGTTTGCCAACTTCATGATGGGGCGCTGTCACTGGCTGGACCACGACCCCGAAGCCAGCAAGCAATGGTTCGCACAATCCATCGCCTCGTGCCCGAACTACACATGGGGCCATTATGGTGCCAGCTGGGCGAGCGTGTTCACCGGTGATTTCGACACCGCCATGGAAAACGCCAACCGCGCCATCGACCTGAGCCCGATTGACCCGTTCCGGCCCGGCATGACGGGCAACAAGATGTGGGTGTATATCGCGCATGGCGATCTGGAAAAGGCGACGAAATGGGCGGAAATTGCCGCCCGCACACCATGGTCCCATGCCGGGATGGCCTTTTTCGCCGCGATGAGCAACTGGCTGAACGGCAATACCGAAAGATCGCAGTGGTGGGTGAACGAGGCGCGCCGCCGAAACCCGGACCTTCGGCAAGAGCACATTCTGGCGCTTGTCCCGGCCTCAAGCACGCAGTTCCGCGAAATACTGGCGGATGCGGCATCTGGTCTGGGCGTTTGACGTGGGACGGGAAGGCTTCGGGTTTTTTGACGCAATCACAATTCAACCGTAGTCTCGGACCATCCAATCACTAACCAGACCAATGCCAGATCCAGAGAACACAAATCGCACGGCTTCACCCCCCCCGCCCCATGCGGTGGCCGAGGGGTTTGGGGCGGCGACCGAAGAGTTCAGGATATCGATGCCCATCGGCATCGGGGCCGTCATTGCCGCGCTGGCCTCATTGGCGACGTGCTATTCCGGGATACTGGCAACCTATCTCTTCGGCTTTCAGGCGTTTTCGATAAACCCGCATGCGCAGGCTGTACTGATGTGGGCGCTGGCGCTGCTGGCGGTGGCCTTCCTTTGGCGGGACAGAAAGCGCCACTCGAAAGAGCTTCCGCTTGTCCTCGGCGGTCTTGCCGCTCTGATCCTGATCGTGACGCTGTATTTTGGCTATGATGAGCGGGTCGAGGCGCTGGCCTATGTGCTTCTGGTGATCGCCGCCCTGCTCAACCAGAACTTCATTCTGGATACCCTGAACCACACTGTCCGCACCCAGACGCACCAGATCGAAGCGCTGAACGAAAAGCTGACCGAAAAGGTGAAACGGCAGGAAACGGAAATCGACAGGCTTGGCCGCTTAAAGCAGTTCCTTGCTCCTCAGGTCGCGGAACTTGTGGTCGAGAAAGACAGCGACGAGCTGCTCAAGACCCATCGCCGCTACATCGCCTGCCTGTTCTGCGACATACGGAACTTTACCGCCGTGTCCGAGGTCATCGAACCGGAAGACGTCATAACGCTGTTGCAGCGCTTCCACGATGAGGTCGGCAGCCTTGTCGCCCGGCACAAGGGCACAATCGGCTACCGCGCCGGGGACGGGCTGATGGTGTTCTTCAACGATCCCGTTCCCTGCGACCAGCCAGTCTTGGAAGCGGTGCGGCTGGGGATGGCCATTGGGGAGGCTTTCGAAGGCATCCGCGCACCCTGGCAAAAGCTTGGCCACATGATG
The DNA here is from genome assembly GCF_056541025.1 of Ruegeria sp. AK4. NCBI lineage: Bacteria > Pseudomonadati > Pseudomonadota > Alphaproteobacteria > Rhodobacterales > Roseobacteraceae > Ruegeria > Ruegeria sp. AK4. The sequence continues at coordinate 199,676 of NZ_JBQFXS010000001.1, read as the reverse complement.
GGGCTGGGCATCGGGATCAGCAGCGGATACGCCACCCTCGGGCTGATCGGCTTCCATGGCCGCGCGGATTACACCGCGATTGGTGGCGTCGTGAACACTGCATCCAGACTTTGCGATGTCTCACAAGATGGGCAGATCCTGATCAACCAAAGGGCGCTGATGGACATAGAAGGCATCGCCCAAACCGATGAACTGGGCAGTGTGGAGTTGAAAGGGATCGCCAGCCCGGTGCAGGTCCATCGCGTCCTGAGCGTTTCTGATCGCAGCACCTAGTACAAGCATGACCTGCGGCGGCTTCATTGCCTTGCAGCCGACCGGCCCGCTTGGAAACATTCTTACTTTCTCAAATGATATTAAACAGATACACGGCCTTTTTAAAGTCGCACCAAACGCTCTTCCACCGGTGAGGACTGCACGATTGCACTGTTGGTCGCGCCGAAGGGTACGATCCGATCTATCACCGCCTCCATCTCTGCCACGTCGCGGACATGCGCCCGAGCGACAAAGCAGTCTTCACCGGAAACCCTGTCGCAGGACACGATCTGCGGAGTCTCGCGGATCGCCTCGATCATGTTTTTCATCTCACCCGGCAATGGCCGCGCGCGGATCAGGATCGTGAGGCCATAGCCAAGGCGCGACGGATCGATCCGCGCGCCATAGCCAGTGATGATCCCTGCGTCCTCAAGGCGTCTGACACGCTCGGCAACGCTGGGCGCGGACAGGCCGACACGGCGCGACAACTCGGCCCGGGGAATGCGGGCATCGGTGCAAAGCTCGCGCAGAATCTTTGCATCAATGCTGTCCAAACCCGAAACTTCGGATCGAATGCCAAAGTCGGTTTCTTCCTTCCGATATGTCGTCACTTTCGGATTCCGCATGCTGATAAACCATATAGTTCGATCGCTTTACCTTGCATCATAACCAAATGGTAAATCAATCACCCGCGCGTTCTATAATCAAACCTCCAACCGGCACCCTGTCACGCATGGCGGATGCGGTGCCGCCCCACACATGGTTCGGCGTCTCGGCGGTGTTTCACTATCTGGGCCCCGCCTTTGCGATACTTCTGTTCCCGGTGGTCGGTGTCCTTGGCACAGCCTGGTTCCGCATCGCGTCGGCCGCACTGGTTCTTGCCCCCATCACCAAACCGTGGCGGGTTTTCCGAACGTCCGGCAATCGCGAGCGCGTTCTGTTGCTGGCCCTTGGGGCTTGCCTCACCTTGATGAACTGTTCGTTTTATCTGGCCCTGAACCGGCTGCCGATTGCGCTGGTGGCCGCCATCGAGTTCGTCGGAACCATCGGCATTGCCCTATGGGGCTTGCGCACCGGCAGAAACTATCTGGCTTTGGCCGTCGCTATCGCTGGTGTTGCCCTGCTGATCGATGTGCCTTCGCTTCTGGCCGCCGATGGGCAGGCGCTTGCGTCAGACCTGCTCGGCCTGTTCTGGGCGGCGCTGAATGGCGGGTTGTTCGTCCTTTACATCATTCTCGGCCACAGGATTTCCGAAGGCGGCGCATCCGGTGGGGTCGAGCGGCTCGGCGCTGCAATGGCTGCCGCGTTCCTTTTCGTCATGCCCATCGGCTTGATGCAGGCGCTGGCCGTTTTCGGGGCACCGTTGCTTGTTCTTGCGGGGATTGGCGTTGGCATCTGTTCATCGGTTATCCCATATGTCTGCGACCAGCTCGCCATGTCGCGATTGCCCCGTGCCAGTTTCGCCTTTCTGCTGGCCCTATTGCCCGCCACCGCGACGATCATCGGCGTGATTGTTCTGCGGCAGATCCCCAGCCTCGCAGATATGGCAGGCGTCCTGCTGGTCATGTTTGGCGTGGCGGTTCACAAACCGGCATCTTTGCCGGGTGATGTGCCCTGCCAGAGCAGGTCTTAAGCCGGTCTTTGGGACACCGGGGCCCTTCACGACGTGATTCATGGGTGAAACTCCGCTTATCGCAACGGGTGGCGAAACAGCCCTGCCCGACCAACGCTAAGCCATTCTGACACGGCCCATATTCCCTGCGAACCATGCTGAAACAGGTGCGGTGCGGGGCAAGTTCCCAGCGTGTCGGTTCGCTTGTCAAAAGTCCCTCAAGTTGTGAAAAACGGCGAATCGAGGTATATTTCCAACTGCAATCAGCAAATTCCACGTTTCATAAAACGCCCGCATTCCGCAGGCGGGTTTGTCTTATTTTATTGGATTTTTGACCCAGAATGGGAGTGAACGCTATGCCCTGGAAAACATGTAACGTGACACAGGCCGGTCCCGCCGAGAACGGAACGATCTATATCGCATTGCGGGCGACCGATAACAGTTTCCACAACTGGTTCATCGCCGTTCCCGCGATGGAGCGCGAAATGCTGGCCACCGCGCTTACCGCGGTCAGCCTGTCGAAGCGGGTGAATACCTATCTGACCTCAACCTCGGGCTACAGCACCATCAACAGGCTCTACATCATCAATTGACAGCCTCGCCGGCTTGGAACGAGCCACCTGTATGCTGCAAGGAGGAGCCGATGTCAGAGATTACCAACCCGCCGCCGGACCAATCGGTGCCCGCCCATGGGCCGTCGTCGCGGCCCGACACAATCGCCAACCCGCCGCTTGATGGCGACAGCGCGCTTGACGATCACCTGAACCCGAGCCCTGAAACCTTACCGGGCAGCGTTGGTGCAGCGCCTGGCACTGCGCCAGGATCGTCAATCGAAAATCCGCCGCCCTGGGACATCGGGGATGCAGAAGCGCCCCGGAACGAGGCCCCAACGCTTGAGCCCCTGAATGTGCCCGCGTCTGACGTTTCAGACGACCCCAAAGCCAAGGCGAAACCAAAGGCACCAAGACGCCGAGCGGCACCGAAAAAACCACGCAAGTGACGCAAAGCGCGGTCAGACGACCGGCGACCCTAATCGTTGTCCCAGAGCCGCGCCATTCGCAATTCCGGGAGAGACCCCCATGCCGATGCCATTTGATGATCAGGAATTTACCTTCGAAAACCCCGATGGAACTACGTTCAAAGTCCGGGGTAGCGGAAATCAGTTTTTTGCGCATTTCGAGACCGAAGACGGCTATACCGTCGTGAAAGATTACGCCAGCGGCGAGTGGCGGTTTGCCGAACCCTCGTCCGACGGGCAGCGCCTGCAGGCTTCGCCGCTTGTGCCCGGGCGCGATGATCCCAAAGCCTCGGACTTGCTCGAACATCTTCATGCCAGCCCGCAGGCCGCCAAGGCCGAAGCGGCGCATGCCCGCATGCTCAGCGGTCGCAGACGGTGGGAGGAACGCGGGGCTGCGCGGCACATGGCGTTGCGCTCGATCTCGCCCGAATCCATGGGGATCAGCGCGGCTCCGCCTCCGGGGGCGACTGTTGGCACCTATGTCGGCTTATGTGTTCTGATCGAGTTCCCGGACGTGGCCGCAACCATCCAGCCCACCGAGGTTGAAAATTACTGCAATCAGATCGGCTATTCCGGGTTTGGCAATAACGGCTCGGTGCGGGACTATTTCTTTGACGTCTCGGACGGCAGGCTGACCTATACCAACATCGTCACGCACTATTACACAGCGGCCAACAACCGGTCCTACTACACCGATCCTGCCATCGCTTTCGGAACCCGCGCGCGCGAGTTGATCACCGAGGCGCTGGATGATCTGGTCGCGTCCGGCTTCGATTTCAGCCCGCTCAGCGCCGATGGCGGCAATTATATCTACGCGCTGAATGTCTTCTATGTTGGGCCAAGGGTGAACAACTGGTCCGAGGGGCTGTGGCCGCATTCCTGGTCGCTTGCCGCGCCTTATAATCTTCCCAGCGGACGGCGGTTTTACGACTATCAGTTCACCAATATGGGCAGTTCGCTGACGCTGGGCACGTTCTGCCACGAGAATGGCCACATGATCTGCGACTTTCCGGATCTTTACGACTACGGCGGGGAATCCCGGGGGACCGGGCGCTATTCGCTGATGTCCTCCAGCGGCAACCCGACCAATCCGGTGCAGATCGATGCCTATCTGAAACATGCTGCCGGATGGACCTCGAGCATCACGACCCTGACGCCCGGCATGACCGCGTCCGTGACCGCTGGGCAGAACGACTTTTACATCTTCCCGCGCAACAATGCGGAGTATTTCATCATTGAAAACCGCCAGCAGACAGGGCGCGACGCTGCGGTTCCGGATGCGGGTCTGGCCATCTGGCATGTGGATGAAGGCGGCTCGAACAATGACGAGCAAATGACGCCTTCGATGCACTACGAACTGTCGCTGGAACAAGCCGATGGGCGGTTCGATCTGGAAAACAACGTCAATTCCGGGGATGCCGACGACCTTTACGCAGCCCCCGTTGCCACGGATTTCTCGGACACGACCACCCCCAACGCCCGCTGGTGGGATGGCGCAAATTCGGGGCTGTCGATCCAGAGCATCTCGGCCTCGGGTGCCACGATGACGTTCTCAGTCGCCGGCGCGCCGGCCTCGCAAACGGTGTCGCTGGGTGGGGTCTACGAACTGCTGTTGCATACGTGACGACACGGCGGCGGATTTGGCAGGAACCGCCCCTGCCAATCCGGCTATGAGGCTTCGTTTTCGGCGTAGTTGCGCAGTTCGATGACATCTGAAATCACCGCATGATTGCGGTTGATCTTCACGCCAACAGATTTCAGCCGTGAAAACGCACGGCTCAGGCTTTCTGGCTTCATTCCCAAACGGCCCGCGATCAGCATCTTGTCATAGGGCAATTCCACGTCGCAGCCGCCATCTTCGATCTCGCACAGGTTCAGAAGGAACTCGGCCACCCGTTGCGCCCCGGTCTGAGCCTTGAGCTGTTCCAGTTGCGCCACCAGCGAATGAAGATGCGTGAAGGTCGAGGCCAGGATGGATATGCCGATCTCGGGGTCTTCCTTCATCAGCGACAACAGCACCGGGCTGGGGATATGCATGATCTCGCAGGCAGACACGGCCTCGGCCGAAACCGGGTAAGGCACATTGCGCAAAGCGACCGCTTCGCCAAAGCTTTCACCACGCGTGAAGACGCTGACGACGGCCTCGGCCCCCGTGGGCGACACGCGAAACAATTTCACCCAGCCCGACAGAACCACGTGCACGGCCCTGGCCTCTTCTTCCTGCAGGAAAATCGTTTCCCCCCGGTCATAAGACCGCCAGATCGCGCGGCTCAGCAAATGGTCCAGATACTGATCCGGCAAGCTCTTGAGCAGAAGCGATTGCCGCGCAACAGCTTTTTGTGTTTCATGCGCCACGAAGGGTCCCCTCTTCCCTGGCCGATGGTCCGGCCAGCCCATCCTTCGCCTGTAGCCTAAGCCAAATCGGTTCTAGACCACCAGCCCAATTCGGCTGGGCAACTTGACTATTGTCATGTCGCCCGAGGCAAGCCGGGCATATTCTTCGCTCAACACCAGCAAGCCGGGGAGCCAGTTATGGACTATGAGCGATTTTTCACCCAGAGCCTGGACGCCCTGAGGGAAGAAGGGAACTACCGCGTCTTCATCGACCTGCAACGGCGCTGCGGCGCCTTCCCGAACGCGCGCCAGACCGATGGCGCAACCCAACGCGATGTACGGATCTGGTGTTCGAACGACTATCTTGGCATGGGCCAGCACCCGGCCGTGATTTCCGCGATGCATGATGCTCTGGACCGCTGCGGTGCGGGTGCCGGGGGCACACGGAACATCTCGGGCACAACCCACGACCACGTCTTGCTTGAGGGCGAACTGGCCGATCTGCATGGGAAAGAGGCCGCGTTGATGTTCACATCCGGCTACGTGTCGAACTGGGCCGCGCTGGGAACGCTGGCCGCGAAAATCCCCGGTTTGGTTGTTTTCTCTGATGCGCTGAACCATGCCTCGATGATCGAAGGCATCCGCCATTCACGCGCGCAAAAGGTGATCTGGAAGCATAACGACCTTGAGGATCTTGAGGCGAAACTGGCCGCCGCCGACCCTGATGCGCCCAAGATGATCGCCTTTGAATCGGTCTATTCCATGGACGGTGACATCGCCCCGATCAAAGAGATTTGCGATCTGGCCGACAAATACGGCGCGATGACCTATCTGGACGAGGTGCACGCCGTGGGTCTGTATGGCCCGCGCGGCGGCGGTATTGCCGAACGCGAAGGCCTGATGGATCGGCTGACCGTGATCGAGGGCACCTTGGGCAAGGCATTTGGCGTGGTCGGCGGCTATATCGCCGCCTCAGCCGCGCTCTGCGATTTCGTGCGCAGCTTTGCCAGCGGGTTCATCTTCACCACCGCCCTGCCTCCGTCAATTGCCGCCGGGGCTGCCGCTTCGATACGGCATCTGAAGCAATCGAATACCGAGCGTGACCAGCAACAGGCCCGCGTGGCGCAGGTCCGCGCCCGGCTGGACGCCGAGGGCATTCCGCATCTTCCAAACCCCAGCCACATCATCCCGGTGATGGTGGGCGATCCGGTGAAATGCAAATTCATCTCGGACACGCTGCTGGAAGAATTCGGCATCTATATCCAGCCAATCAACTACCCCACCGTTCCGAAAGGGACCGAGCGGCTGCGGATCACGCCCTCGCCGGTGCATACGGACGAGGATATCGACCATCTGGTCGGCGCGCTGTCGGCGCTGTGGCAACGCTGTCAGATCGCGCGGATGCCGATGGCCGCCCAGTAACGCCAAAGCGCCCCTCGCCTGCTTAAGCGCCGCCCCGTAAAGAGGCGGCGTTTTTCTTTGGTCAGATCAGGTAGAGCGTGAAGATGATTAGCGCGAAGCCGGTCAGCACCATAGTGAAGCCGCGCAGCCAGGCAGCGCTTGTCGCAAGATCGAGGTAGCGCGCAAGGATGATGCGGGATTTGGCCAGTGCAAGGGCAAGGATACCGCCGCCCAGGACCGCCGGTGGGATGGGCGGAAGGGTCAGCAGTGCTGATGCGAGGCTGAGCGCAAGAAGGCTGAGCCAGGCGCGTGTGAGTGGGTTCGGGAGCCTCCGGCGGGAGTATTTGAGAAAAGATGAAGATGCTGGCATCGCTCTCATCCCAGCAGGTAGATCACGGGGAAGAGCATGATCCAGACCAGATCGACCATGTGCCAGAACTGCGCGCCGGCCTCGATGTTGCGGGGTTCGTCGCGCCAGGCGACCAGTAGCAGGATGCAAACTCCGGCCAGCACATGCGCGGCGTGGAAGCCTGTGAGCAGGTAGTAGAACAGGAAGAACGGGTGGGTTTCGTAGGTGATGCCCTGTGCGGCTTTATCGGCGTATTCCGCACCTTTGATGATCAGGAATACGACACCCACCGCGGCAGCGACGATCAGCGCCAGACGGGCGGCGGCGCGTCGGGCGGCCTGCCGCCAGTGCAGGGCCTGGGCAGCGAGGTAGCCTGACGTCACCAGAACGGCCGTGTTGAACGCGGCCCCGGTGCGGTAGAGGTGCGATTGCGCCTCGGCAAAGCCTGCGGGGTCGGTCAGGCGCACGCCCATGAAAGCGATCATGCCCGCGCCGAAGACCAGCAGTTCCGAGATGATCAGCACCCACATCAGCAACTCGCCCGGAAGCTCGTCGATGAGAGAGGTGTCGCTCATGCGCCGACCAGTTGGCGGTAGATCTGCGGCAGTGCCATGGTCAGGCGGTTCGGGTCGGGGATGACGGCGAAGCCGCCCTGACCAAACATGCGCGGGAACCAGCTTTTGCCGGTTTTGTCGATGGTAACGCCGAACACCGACTGCCCGGCGCGGCGGGCTTCGCGGACGGCTTGCCGCGTGTCTTCGATGCCGTGGCGGCCTTCGTAATGGTCCAGATCGTTGGGTTTGCCATCGGTGATCACCAGCAGCAGGCGGCGTTTGCGGGTTTGGTCTGCCAGATCGGCCGAACAGTGGCGGATCGCCGCGCCGAGCCGCGTGTAGTGACCGGGGCGCAGCGAGGCGATGCGTTGTTCGACGTTGGCGCCCATCGGCTCATCAAACCGCTTGCAGCGCTGCACATAGACGCGTTGGCGTTTCAGGGAACTGAAGGCGTGGATGGCGAAATCGTCGCCACAGGCGTTCAGGCCCCAGGCCAGCGCGGCCAGCGCCTCGCGTTCGATGTCGATCACGGCGCGGCCTGTCACGGCGCTTTCGGTCGAGCGGCTGACATCCAGCAGGATCGAGACCGCCAGATCGCGCGCTTCGGGGCGGGATTGCATCCAGACACGTTCATTGCCTTCGCCGCTGGCGTGGCGGTCAGTTTCGGCGCGTACCGCGGCCTCGATATCCAGCTGGTCGCCATCCAGATGGCCTCGGGTCATGACGCGACCCGGGCGCAGGGCTTCGAACTGGCGTTTGACGGCGCGGATGCGGCGGGCGGTGGCGGGGTCTTTGCCGAATTCGGCGGCGTCGTCGCGGATATCGGCGTCGGATAGCAGGACGTTGACGTGGTCCGGCAGGTATTGCCCGGTGCGCACATCCCATTCGGGATAGAGGATGCGGCCCGACAGACGCTCGCGGTTCACATCCTCGGGCGCGAGGTCCAGATGCAGTTTCAGCTTGGTCGGTGGCGCCTTGGAGATCTGGCCCAACCCAATTTCTTCCTGATCATCGGCAGCCTTTTTGGCATTGTCGGGGTCGTCATCGTCGATGCGGCGGTTGATGTTCAGGAACTCGGCCCAGCTGAGGATGGCTTCGAACTTGTGCAGGATGAAGCTGTCACTGCGCGAGGCCTGATCCGATTTGCGGCGGCGGGCGCGGTGGGTTTTTTCGCCCGATTCCTCGGGCGGGCCTTCGGTGTCGGGGTTTTCGACCTCGTTATGTTCGGAAAAGCCCACGGCGCGCAGGTCCGGCCACAGGGGCACCGGGCGCATCGGCTGATAGCGGCGCGGGGCGGTCAGTTCGTCGGGCAACGCCAGTATCTGTTCAGCCCGTTCTGACAGCGGCTGAGGATCACCCAGCATGTGACGGACCAGTTCTTCGACCGCAGCCTCGACCGGCGGCAGGCCGGGTACATCGCGAAGGTGCAGAACGCCCTTGCACAGTTCAGAGTAAAGCGGGCGCAGGCCCGGGGCATCGTCCAGCGTCGCATCGACCATGTTTCGCGCGGCGATCAGGGCTCGCAGGTCGGCGCGCAACGGATCACCTTCGTCAATCCGGGTTCCGGCATGGGCGGCAGCGGCGGCCAGCCAGACATACAGCGCGCCGTTGGCCTCGCGCGCAGGGAAAACAGCCAGCCGGTCGGGCAGGCGCAACACTTCGCCATCGAACGACGCGCGCGGCATCAGTTCCGCCTCGGTCGCCAGTTTGCGGCGCCAGCTTAGACGGTGGCGTGAAATCTCGGGTGAGACCGGGCGCAATTCAACGCCCGGGCTACCCCCAAGCCCCCGAAAGAGGACAGCCAGCCGCCCCGCGACCTGCGAGAGGTCGACCGCGGCTCCATCATGCACCAAAGGTGCATCAAGGCGGCTGGCAAGGGTGTGCCACAGTTTCCCGATCGTTTCTTCGGGTTCCCATGGCTCAAAATCGATCTTGACCATCGGCCGGCCTCACCCAAAGACAGCCGTGACAAGATCGAGGAGCCCGCGTTTGATATCCTCGTCATCGGTCAGAGGTTCGATCATTGCGGCAAGGATGGCGCGGTCGGTGGACATGCCCTGTGCGATCAGCGTCGCGGCATAGACGACCAGTCGGGTGGAGACGCCCTCCTCAAGATCCTGACCCTTGAGCCCGCGCAGCTTGTTCGCCAGCCGGATCAGCGGCTTGCAGCGCTCCAGCGCCAGCCCGCTTTCCTGTGCGACGACCTGTGCCTCCATGTCAGGCGACGGGAAGTCGAACTCGAGCGAGATGAACCGCTGGCGGGTCGAGGGTTTCAGGGTTTTCAGGATATTCTGGTATCCGGGGTTATAGGATGCGACCAGCATGAAGCCCGGCGCGGCTTCAAGTTCTTCTCCGGTGCGGTCGATCGGCAGGATGCGCCGGTCGTCGGTCAGCGGGTGCAGCACGACGGTGACGTCCTTGCGGGCCTCGACCACTTCATCCAGATAGCAGATCGCGCCTTCGCGCACCGCGCGGGTCAGAGGGCCATCGACCCAGACCGTCTCGCCGCCTTTCAGCAGGTAGCGCCCGATCAGATCGGCGGCGGCCAGATCGTCGTGGCAGGCGACGGTATAAAGCGGGCGGCCAAGGCGGGCGGCCATATGGGCCACGAACCGGGTCTTGCCGCAGCCTGTCGGGCCTTTCAGCAGAACCGGCAGGTCGTTGTTATAGGCGGCGGTGAACACATCGCATTCATCGCCCTGGGGCAGGTAGAAGGGGGCGTTTGCCGCCCCCTCGTTCAGTTGCATGGAGCCGTCCATATCCATCACTCCGCAGGGGTTTCGGCTGCGCCGGGTTCAATGACCTCTTTCCGGGGAACCCAGATCGAGTAGATGAACAGAAGCGCGCCAAGGACCACGACCACACCAGAGCCAAGACGCATCCAGTAGAAGATCGCGATCTGGTCCTGTACGTCCATGAAGTAGTCTCCGACCACACGTTGCATATGTGTCTGCACGGTGCCGCCGAAGGTCAGGACGAAAGTCATGAAGACCATGCCGCTGGTCATCAGCCAGAACGAACCCATGTTCAGCACCTGATTGTACGGATCACGGTTCTTGAGGATCGGCATCGCGTAGCTGAAGATCGCCAGGTTGAGGCAGACATAGGCGCCGTAGAAGGCCAGGTGACCATGTGCGGCTGTGATCTGCGTGCCGTGGGTATAGTAGTTCACCCCGTGCAGCGTGTGCAGGAAGCCCCAGACGCCAGCGCCAAAGAAGGCCAATGTGGCACAGCCCAGCGACCACAGCAGCGCAGCCTTGTTGGGGTGGTCCCGGCGGCCCTTCCAGACCATGACGAAGGCAAAGGCCATCATCGCAAAGAACGGGATCACCTCGAGGCTCGAGAAGATCGACCCGATCCACTGCCAGTACGCAGGTGTCCCGATCCAGTAATAGTGGTGCCCGGTGCCAAGTATGCCCGAGAACAGCGCGGCGGCGACAATGACATAGAGCCATTTCTCGACCACCTCACGGTCCACACCGGTCAGCTTCAGCATCAGATAGGCCAGGATCGAGGCCATGATCAGCTCCCACACACCTTCGACCCACAGGTGGACGACATACCACCAGTATTGCTTGTCCAGGGACAGGTTGCCGGGGTTGTAGAAGGCAAACAGGAACAGCAGCGCCAGACCCCAAAGACCCAAAAGAAGGATGTTGGTGATCGCGGTTTTCTTGCCCTTCAGAACGGTCATCGACACGTTGTAAAGGAAGATCAGCGCGGCCACGACGATACCCGCCTTGACCCATTTGGGCTGTTCAAGGAACTCGCGCCCCTCTTTGCCCAGCAGCCAGTTGCCTTCGAACAGGTTGAAGACGTAAGTGACCACAACGCCCAGCGTGCCGACCACAAGGATGATCAGCTGCAGATAGGCCAGCTTGGTCGAATGGATCTCGCGCTCGGCCTCTTCCGGGATCAGGAAGTAGGCGGCCCCGAAGAAGCCCAGGATCAGCCAGACGATCAGCGAGTTGGTGTGCAGCATCCGCACGATGTTGAACGGCAGAAGCTCACTCAGGAAATTCGGGAATACATAGATGAAACCGGCCAGCAGGCCGCCGATCACCTGTATCGCGAACAGGGCCATTGCCACCGCAAAGTAGGCATAGGCGATTTTTTGGGATTCGTATTTCATTGTCCTTGTCCCCTTCTCAGCCCGCCTCGTTGGGCGGCCAGCCCTGCGCGTCGATATTGTCCGTCCAGATCAGGAAGTTGGTCAGGTCGCGGAGCTCTTCGTCGCTGAGGTTGAATTGTGGCATCTGCCGGCGGCCGGGAATTCCGGTGGGCTGCGCCTCCATCCAGCCTTTGAGGGCTTCAAAGGCTGATTCCGGGTCGTCCAGTACGCCCCAGCGGGTCATCACATTCGCGACTTCGGGAGCAAAGTAGGCCCCCTCGCCCAGAATCGTGTGACAGTTGATGCAGGCGTGCTTTTCCCAGACGTGCTTACCCCGGATGACACTTTCATCCAGTTTCGCAGCATTCTCGGATCGCACGATATACAGGTGGGAATGGGCCGACAGGGCCAGAAAGATTAGTATGAAGAACAGTGACCCGCCATAGAATATGTTACGAGCCATGCTCTTTGTCATGACTTCTCGCATTGCGCTCTCCTTTGCGCAGATTAGCTAGTATGACGACAATGGCGGTTGGGTCGTCCGGGTGCCTTAACGAAAGTCAAGACTCTCGACCGGAACTGAAATTCATCCCTCCCGAGCGGCCCGGGGGCCCGTCAGCGCGGGCCACATTGCGATCAGATACAGCGCAAACGCCCCGACCCATAGGCCATCCGACAGCAGCATGGCAACCAGATAGCCTGCGCTCAGATCGGTGCCGACCCAGCGCGCCAGGGCAGCCGCCGCCATCAGCCCGTAGGCCACGACCATTGGCGCCGGTGCCACCAGCGGTCGGCCGCTGTGGCCCAAAGCGGCGCGGCTCATGACCGCTAGAGTCATTCCGCCCACGCAGCCGATGCCGAGGATATGGACAGCGGCGACCTCATTGCCGATGCCCAGCCCCGCCAGCCCCCACAGGATCAGCCCCAGCGCCAGCATGGCCAGCCCCAGATGCAGCGCCAGCAGGATCGGCTGCCGCACGGTCCAGCGGGTGCGCCACCGTGCCATGCGCAGGATCTGCACAATCCCAAGAACCAGCGCCACTGCGCCAGATACCGGCCCGACTCCCAGCGCCAGAACGCTCAGCGGCAGCACAAGGGCCAGCACCATCCCCACCTTGTCCAGAACAGCGACCGAGATCGGCCAGCCCGCCTCGGGCACTCCGGCGCGTTTCATGGCGTTTCGGGTGAAAGCCGGGGTGATGCGCCCGCCCAGAATCGCGATCATGGAACACAGCGTCAGCAGCCCCGCGCGCAGCCCGGTTTGCAACGTGCCGGCGGTAAGGCCGATCCATTCCAGATGGGTCAGCAAATCGGCCAGCCAGATGAAGCTCAGCAGCAGCAGAAAGATCATGTTCTGCGGTTTCGGACGCCGGACCAGCTGCGTTGCGATCTTGGCCGCCAGAATCGGCACAAAGGCCAGATCGACCACCGCCACCAGAACCGGCGACAGCACCCCCGAAAACCACATCGCCATCCGCCCGGCCAGCCACAGACCCGCCGCCAGAGTGATGAATCGCGCCCGCGCGTCGGGCGCTCCGGTCCAGTTGGGCACGGCTGTCAGAAAGAACCCGCCCAGCGCGGCGGTGGCATAGCCGAAAATCATCTCATGCGCGTGCCACATCGGTGGGGTCATGCCGTAATCCGGTGCCATATAGGGCACGGTCAGCCAAAGCCCCCAGACCAGCCCGACGAACAGGCCGTAAAGTCCGGCGGACAAAAAGAAAACGCGGAACCCCTCCCCGAAAATACGGGTGATGATTGCGGGCATGACTGCTCTCCTGAACGGTTTTGGGCACCCTAGCAGGCCGTCCTGACGCGCGGCTTAACCAAAGTCAAAACGGCGCGGAAATATGAACCTAAGACTCAGATTTTACGGCAATCTTTTTGCGGAAATCGTCACGCTCCCTGCTCCGCTGTTGACTTTCGTCAAGGACCATCCGGCGCCGATGTATCAGGCTGGAACCTGCCTCACCAGCAAACGGAGAGTGATCATGTCACTTGGAATCAGCTACAACAAAACTGGCCGCGCCTTTGGGGTCGGTTTGGCGATGTTGCTGGGCAGCGTTGCCGCGCCAGCCTTTGCCGAAGAGCCAACCCTGAGCAAGGAAGCCTTTGAATCGTCCAAACAACTTTACTTTGAACGCTGCGCCGGCTGTCACGGCGTGCTGCGCAAAGGGGCGACGGGCAAAAGCCTCGAGCCATTGGTGGAAACAAAGAACGCCGATGGCACCGTCACCGAATCCGGCACCCTGAAACTGGGTCAGGAGCGGCTTGAAAAGATCATCGCCTGGGGCACCGAAGGCGGGATGAACAACTTCTCGGACGTGATGTCCGAGGACGAGATTCGCGATATGGCGACCTATATCCAGATGGAGCCGCCCAAGCCGCCGGAAATGTCGCTTGAGCAGATGATGGCGACCCGCAAGGTCTATGTCGAACCCGAAGATTACCCGACCGAGCCGCTGCATGGCCGCAACTGGGAAAACTTCTTTGTGGTCATCGAACGGGACGTGGGCAAGGTGGCCGTGATCGACGGCGACACCAAGGAAGTGCTGGCGCATATCCCGACCGGTTATGCGGTGCACGTTCTGAAAGCCTCGGAACACCACAAGCTGGAAGAGCCGGAAAACCCGGGCCGCTTCTGGTACACCATGGGCCGCGACGGCAAGATGACCAAGATCGACCTGTGGCAGAACCCCGAAAACATGCTGGTGGCGGAAGTTACCATTGGCTATGACGCCCGCGACGTGGCCGTATCGGGTGACGGTAAATACGTGATCGGTGGGGCCTACTGGCCGCCGCATTTCGCCATCGTCGACGCCCATACCATGGAGCCGAAAAAGGTCGTTTCGACCCGCGGCTACAACGTGGACGGGGATTATGTGGAAGAGGCCCGCGTGGCCGCCATCTACACCACCCCGAACGAACCGACTTGGATCGTGGCCGTCAAGGAACTCGGTCAGCTCTGGCAGGTGGACTATACCGACCTCGAGAACCTGCGCATCGACAAGATCGACAGCGCCAAGTTCCTGCATGACGGGTTCTTCGATCCGTCCGGTCGCTTCTTCCAGATCGCCGCAAATGCGTCGAACAAGATGGTTGTGGTCGACACCCAGACCCACAAGCTGGAAGCCATGATCGACACCGCACCGCTGCCGCACCCCGGCCCGGGTGCCAACTGGGATGACCCGAATTGCGGTCCGGTCGCCGGTACGACCCACCTGGGCGAAGGCACGGTCACCGTCTGGGGCAACGACCCCGAAGGTCGCCCGGATGACGCGTGGAAGGTCTGCTATGAGGTGGAAACCGATGGTCCCGGTCTGTTCATCCGGACACACCCGACCTCGGACTACATCTGGGCCGACCAAACCAAGCACCCCGAGCCTGAAATTCAGCAATCGGTGCAGGTCATCGACAAGGCAACCGGTGAGATCGTGAAAACGATCCAGATCACCGAAGAGGAAGGCAACGTCGCCGTCCACTTCGAGTTCAACCAGGACGGCTCCGAGGTCTGGGTTTCCAAATGGAACCGCTCGACCTCGAAAGAGGCCAACGGTGAGATCGTGATCTTCGACGCCAAGACGCTGGAAGAGATCGGCCGCGTGAAGGGTCTGTTTGCCCCGACCGGCAAGTTCAACGTCTACAACCGGTCGAACCACGTCACCTGACGGATATGACACCAGAAACCGGAAAGGGCGGGCCCCTCGCCCGCCCTTTCCACGTTTGACCCATCAGCCAAACACGCCCGCCCGGCACACCGGGCCAGTCAAGACAGCCAAAACGGAGCCCGGATATGACCTCGGAACCGGAAAAGAAAAAACCAATCTGGCGCCGGTATTTCCTGTGGGGAATGCCCGTGGCCGGCATCGCCGTGGCGTTTGCCGCCGGCATCATCTTCTGGGGCGGGTTCAACACCGCCATGGAGGCCACCAACACCAAGGAATTCTGCATCTCGTGCCACGAGATGCGCGATTTCGTCTACGAGGAATACACCGGCACGATCCACGACGTGAACCGCTCGGGCGTGGGGGCGGTCTGTTCCGACTGCCACGTACCCAAGGACTGGACGCATAAGATGATCCGCAAGATCAAGGCGTCCCGAGAGCTGTATGGCAAGATGGTCGGCTCGATCAACACGCGCGAGAAATTCGAAGCCAAGCGCGTGCATCTGGCCATGAACGAGTGGGAGCGGATGAAGTCCACCGACTCGCGCGAATGCCGCAACTGTCATGACTTCGAGTCGATGATGCCCGAGTTCCAGAAACCCCGCGCGCGTCAGCAGCACTTGAACGCGATGACGGTCGGTCAGACCTGCATCGACTGCCATAAGGGGATTGCGCACTCGGATGCCCGTGACCGGGCGGATGAAGAGTATCTGGAAGAACTCGAAGCCCCGAACCCCGCCTTCATCCGCGAGATCCCGCCTGAATATCTGGCCAGCCTTGAGCGGATCGAAGCCAAGGAAGCCGCCGAAGCCGAGGCCGAAAAAGCCGCGCGCGTCGCCCAGCAAGAGGCTGTGCAGGCACAGATTGCAGCCGCAGTTGACGCCGCGTTGGCCGAAGAACGCGCCAGCGCCAGCGGTGACGCCCCGGCGGCGCCTGCAGGCGGCGGTAGCGATGTTGCAAGCAATATCGACTGGAACGCGGTCGCCAGCACCGACATGAAACTGTTCTACCCCGGTCAGGCCTCGTTTGAATGGGTGCAGAACGGACGGTCCCATGGCGGCGCGCGGCCTCTGACCAAGGGCGGCGATCAATGCACGACCTGCCATGCCAAGGAACTGGATGCGATCGGCAACAAGATCGTGGCGGGCGGCGATCTGGAGCCAACCCCGATCCCTGGCAAGCGTGGTGTGATCGACGCCACCGTGCAGGCGGCCCATGATGACGAGAACCTTTATATCCGTCTGCAATGGCCGGATGCCGGGCACAATCCTGCGCCCTTCGTCGATGGCGGTAAGATGGATCCCGACAACCAGATCAAGGTGGCGATGATGATCACCGGCACCGGTATCGAGATGGGTGATCAGGTGGGTTGCTGGGCCTCGTGCCACGCCGACAACAGCTATATGCCCTTTGATCCGGGCGCCGAGGCGATTGCCGCCAACGGCGATGTCGCCGGTCGCATGACCGCACGGGACACCGTGACCAAATACATCAGCGAAAGCCGGACCGAGGTCGAAATCAAAGGCCGTCGCGGCAAAGCGCTGGGGGGATGGGACAAGCTGCAGGCCGCTGAACAGATCGAGCAGTATCTGGCCGACGGCACCTATCTGGACCTGATGCGCGTCTATGCCGATGGCAGCGCCACCAATGGCTATCTGCTGGAGCAGCGCGTGGTCAATGACGGCGAGATTGCCGCCTCGGCCAGCCTGGACGGCGGCATCTGGACGGTGGTGTTCACCCGCCCGCTGAACTCGGGCGCTGCAGGGGATGTACCGCTTGAGGCCGGTCAGACCTATACGGTGGGCTTTGCCATCCACGATGACTTTGCCGCCGCGCGGTTCCACCACGTGACGCTGGACACCAGCCTGGCGCTGGATGACGACAGCGCCTTCATCAACGTGGTCAAACAATAACGGATCGGGGCCGGACAATCCGGCCCCTTCCCCTGGATGAGGAGAAGTCGATGAAACCCCAACACCTTCTTCCCGCGCTGCTGTGTCTGGCCGCCCCTGCATGGGCGGATGAGACCGCCGAACTGTGTGCCGAGGCCGAAGAGCGCTATGTCGAACTGTTCGGCCAGCCTTCCTCGGCTGTTGAGGATGCCGAGGTGGTACTGATGTACAAATACACCTTCTGCCCGGTCGAGCTGACTGTGAAACCGGGCACAACGGTGCGCTGGGTGAATGTCGACAAACGAACCAGCCACTCGGTCCTGCTGAAAGACGGCAGCGAGCCCGAAAGCGACCGACTTTTCCCCGAGGAAACGGTCGATCTGACCTTCCTCACCCCCGGCCCGCAGGAATACCTGTGCGGGCCGCATTGGGAGACACAGAACATGATCGGAATGATCACAGTCGAACCCTGAGCCGAGGCAACCATACAGGCACGAGAGAGAGGAGCGCGAGCGTAAAACCCGCGCTCCTTAACTTATGTCAAGGAGGATTGTTTTCGATTGCGCCAGTCTGCCCCCATGACACGCCCGGCCTTCCCAGCAACGTCCCGTAAACTCAGCGGAATCGTGCGGGCCAACCCGGGCTTCAGAAAGCTTCAGACCAAGCGAGTTTGCACATGAGCGGTAAGGTTTTTCTGATTGGCGCAGGCCCCGGCGACCCCGAACTGATGACCCTGCGCGCGCTGCGGATGCTGCAACAGGCGGATGTGGTGGTCTATGACCGTCTGGTCTCGACCGACATCCTCAACCTGCATGCCGATGGCGCGCGGCTGATCCCGGTCGGGAAGGCCCCCAAATGCCACACAGTTCCGCAGGAACGTATCAACGACATCCTCGTCGAAGAAGCCCGCGCCGGTCACACGGTTGCGCGGCTGAAGGGCGGCGATCCAATGATTTTCGGGCGCGGTTCGGAAGAGGCTGCCTTCCTCATGGCCCGAGGCATCCCGGTCGAATACGCGCCTGGTATCACGGCCGCTCAGGGCGCGTCCTGTTCCACCGGCGTGCCGCTGACGCATCGCGGGCTGGCGACCTCGGTGCAATATGTCACCGGGCATCGGCAGGCCGACAAGGTGCTTGACCTCGATTGGAAACGTCTGGCCGACCCGGATTCGACACTGGTCGTCTATATGGGCGTTGCCAATATCGGCCAGATCGCCATGGGGCTGATGACCGAGAACCTGCCCGGCTCGACCCCGGTTCTGGCGGTTGGCAAGGCCACCACACCGGATGAAAGCCGCCTTGTCTCGCGGCTGGACCGGCTGGCGGCAGATGTGCGCGAGGCCGATCTGAAAGCGCCCACGCTGTTTATCATCGGCAAGGTGGTCTCGCTTTATGCGGACCAGCCTGTGACCGAGTTGCTGGAGCAGGCTCATGGCTAGGCTTGGATGTAGAAGTTCGGGGCAGGCCCGGGCGTTGCCCGCCGGACGATCCGGCTGGACCGCGCGCGCTGTTCTGACGACCGCAGTGCTTGTTGCAACCTCGGCCTTCGCCGCCGAAACCCTCGACCCCAATGCGCTGAAACGCCTTGTCCATCAGGATTGCGGATCATGCCATGGGCTGTCGCTCAAAGGCGGGCTTGGCCCCGATCTGCGGTCCGGGACGCTGGAACATTACGACGCGGACGTCCTGACCGGCGTGATCCTCGACGGCATTCCCGACACCGCGATGCCCCCATGGCGGCCCCTGATCAGCCAGGAAGAGGCCGAATGGATCGCCCGCTATCTTCTGGAGCCAGAGGCACAATGAAACAGCTCATCCTCACCCTTGCCGCCACCCTGATGATGACCACCGCACAGGCGGAACCCACCGCGACCGGGGACCTTGGGCTTGTGATCGAACGGGCCAAGGGCTCGGTCCTGCTGGTCGATCAATCCGACCGTGCCGCGCTGGCCCGGATCGTCGGGCTGGGCGATCTGTCTCATGCCTCGCTGGTCTATTCGCCCGATGAACGGTTCGCTTACGTCTTTGGACGGGACGGAGGGCTGACCAAGGTTGATATCGTCACCCGCCAGATCGTGAACCGTGTCGTGCAGGCGGGCAACGCCATCGGCGGCGCGATCTCGGACGATGGCAAGCTGGTGGCCGTGTCGAATTACGAACCCGGCGGCGTGCGGGTTTTTGATGCGGATACGCTCGAGATGGTGGCCGACATCCCCACCGACAGCAAAACCATCGGTCTGGTCGATGCACCCGGGCGCCGGTTCGTGTTCACCATGTGGGACACGGGCGAGACATGGATCGCCGATTTCGCCAAGGGCGACCCCGCGATCACAAAGATCCCCGACATGGGCAAGAACCCCTATGACGCGCTGATCACCGCCAATGGCCGCACCTATATCACCGGCCTGTTCGGCGAGGATGGCCTGACTGCGCTGGACCTGTGGGCCGAGACGCCGGAACCGATCCGCGTGCTGCCGAACTACGGGCGCGGACAGGAAGAGATGCCGGTTTACAAGATGCCTCATCTGGAAGGTTGGGCATTGACGGGCCGCGAATTCGTGCTGCCCGCCGTTGGCCATCACGAGGTTCTGTGGATCGACGCTGACACCCTGACCGAAACCGGGCGCACCAAAACCCACGGTCAGCCGGTCTTTGCCATGGCGCGTCCTGACGGACGGCAGGTCTGGGTGAATTTCGCCCACCCGCTGAACGACACGATTCAGGTGATCGACTCGGTCAGCAAAGAGATCATCCACGAATTCCAACCCGGTCCTGCGGTGCTGCATATGGAGTTTACCCCCCGCGGCCATGAGGTCTGGCTCAGCGTGCGCGATGCGAACAAGGTCATGGTTTACGACACGCAGACTTTCGAGAAACTGCGCGAGATCGAGGCCGACAGCCCCTCGGGCATCTTCTTCACCGCCCGCGCGCACAGAACGGGGCTGTAACCGATGCAGCACATCACCGACCCGATCGACCGCCGCCTGCTGGACGAGTTCCAGCGCGATTTCCCCATCACCGAACGCCCGTTTCAGGTTCTGGCAGACGCGCTGGGTCTGGACGAGGCCGAGGTGCTGGACCGTCTGGCCCGGATGCGCAAGACCGGGCGGATCACGCGGGTTGGTGCCACCATCGCACCCGGTGCCGTTTCAGCCAGTACTCTGGCCGCCGTCGCCGCGCCAGACGACCGGCTGGAACAGGTCGCGGCCCTGATCGACGCGGAACCCGGCGTGAACCACAATTACCAGCGCGAGGATGACTGGAACCTCTGGTTCGTCGCCACCGGCCCCGACCGGCAGCACGTCAATGACACGCTCGCCCGGATCGCCCGGCGCACCGGGCTGCGGGTTCTCGATCTGCGGCTGGTGCGTCCGTTCAATGTGGACCTGGGGTTCCGGATGTCCGGGGAAACCCGCAACGTTCCCGGCCCGCGCAAGGTGGATCGCTCGGTCATGCAGGACGGTGACCGGCACCTGTTGCAGGCGCTCAGTTCCGGGCTGCAGCTGATCGCTGATCCATACACCAAGTTGGCCCATAGCCTGAACCGCGACGTAGAGAAGGTAATGGCGCGGATCGAGGCGCTGCTTGCAGCGGGTATCATTTCGCGTCTGGGTGTCATCGTGCGCCACCGCGCGTTGGGGTGGTCGGCCAATGCGATGGTGGTCTGGGATATGCCCGCCGAACAGGTCGGCTCTGCCGGGCCCGCCCTTGCGGCGCATCCCGGTGTCACGCTGTGCTACGAACGCAACCCGGTCGAAGGGGTCTGGCCCTATCGTTTGTATTCCATGATCCACGCCCGCTCGCGCCCCGAGGCGCACAAGGTTCTGTCCGGGGCCACCGCCCTGCCCGAAATGGCGGGCGCGCGGCACAAGGTGCTGTTCTCGACCCGTTGCTTCAAACAGACCGGTGCACTGATCCAGCCGAAAGAGGTGGCCGCATGACGCTCGACGATACCGACCGCGCGATTCTGAACCGGATGCAGGACGACCTGCCGCTGACCTCGCGCCCTTATGCCACCGTGGCCGAGGAACTGGGGATTGACGAGGCTGACTTGCTGGCACGCCTGACCCGCATGAAGGACGACCGCGTGATCACCCGGTTTGGCCCCTTCTTCGACGCCGCCGCGATGGGCGGGGCCTTTTGCCTGTGCGCGATGGCAGTCCCCTCGGAAGATTTTGAAACCGTACTGACCAAAGTCAATGCGCATCCCGAAGTCGCGCATAATTATGAGCGCACGCACCGGCTGAACATGTGGTTCGTTCTGGCAACCGAAACGCCCGAAGGGATCGCCGCCGCAGCCCAAGCAATCGAACGGGAAACCGGGATCAAGGTCCTGCAATTCCCCAAACTTCAGGAATTCTTCATCGGCTTCCGGGTGGCAGCATGATCGACGCAAAAGACAGAGAGATTATCGAGGCGCTGCAAGGCGGCCTGCCCCTGGTGCCTGAACCTTACGCGCAGGTGGCCGAGGGGTTGGGTCTGGACGAAGACACCCTGCTGTTCCGTCTGGCCGACATGAAATCGCGCGGCGTCATCCGGCGCATCGCGGCAGCGCCCAACCACTATAAGCTGGGCATGACCGCAAATGGCATGACCGTCTGGGATGTCGAAGACAGCCGCATCACCGAGCTGGGCGCGCAGATCGGTGCGCTGCCCTTTGTCACCCACAGCTACGAACGCCCCCGCGCCCTGCCCGACTGGCCCTATAACCTGTTTGCCATGGTGCACGGCACCGACAAGGCCGAGGTTGAAGAGAAACGCGCCGAAATCGCCGCGATCCTTGGCGATGCCTGCCGGGCCAAAGATATCCTCTATTCCACGCGCATCCTGAAGAAAACCGGGCTGCGCCTGAAAACGAAAGGCTGAGATCCATGTTCCGCCTGACCGAATACATGCATCAACTGGTTCACCCCACACCAGTTCGCAAACGCCGCCCCGGACCGGTGAAACCGGTGGTGATCTGGAACCTGACGCGGCGCTGCAATCTGAAATGCCGCCATTGCTACACCGTCTCGGCGAATGTGGCCTTCCCCGGTGAGCTCAGCCATGAGCAAGCCATGGTAACCCTTGAGGATCTGGGCCAGTTCCGCGTCCCGGCCCTGATCCTCTCGGGTGGGGAACCGCTGGACCGGTTCGATTTCTTCGACATCGCCAAGCGTGCCCGCGAATTGGTGCCGATGCTGGCGCTGTCGACCAACGGCACGCGGATTTACGATGAAACCGCCGACATGATCGCCGATGTCGGTTTCAGCTATGTCGGCATTTCGCTGGATGGGATCGGGGCCACGAATGACTGGTTCAGAGGCGTCGAAGGGGCCTTTGCCGACGCATTGCGCGGTGTCCGCGAATGCAAGAAACGCGGCATCAAGGTGGGTCTGCGGTTCTGCCTGACCGAAGGCACCCAGCATCACCTGCCCGACCTACTGCAGCTTTGCGATGACGAAGGGGTGGACAAGTTCTATCTGTCCCACCTCGTTTACGCCGGACGTGGCGACAAGAACCGGGGCGAGGATGCCGAGCATCTGCGCACCCGCAAGGGCATGGACCTGCTGCTGGAACGCGCGTGGGAGGCCGCCTCGGGCGGGCGTCCGCTGGATGTTGTGACCGGCAACAATGATGCCGATGCGGGATATTTCCTGAACTGGGTGCAGGCGCATTTCGACGACGAGAAAATGGCCCATGTGCGCGCGCATCTGGCCGCGTGGGGTGGTAACTCGAGCGGGTTGGGCGTGGCCAATATCGACAATCTGGGCCGCGTGCATCCCGATACCTATTGGTCGGACTACACGGTGGGGAACGTGAAAACGACGCCGTTTTCCGAGCTTTGGACTGGCGATGACCCGATGCTGGCGATGCTGCGCACCCGCCCGCGACCTTTGAAAGGGCGCTGTGGGGCCTGCCGCTTGAAGGACGTGTGCGGCGGCAACACCCGCATTCGCGCGCTGCAACTGACCGGCGACCCATGGGCGGAAGATCCGGCCTGTTACCTGTCAAACGAAGAAATCGGCGTGGATGAGGCGGGCGAACGCCTGCAGGTCACGCCATTCCGGGGGAAACGTCATGATCCGGCGCATCAGTTCTTTTGAAACCGTTGGTCGTTCCAGTCCAGCCCCCGCTCGGGTTGAGAATGCGGGAGCCTCCGGCGGGAGTATTCTTGAAAAGATGAAGATGGGGGGGCTGGTCTGCCTTCTGAGCGTGGGTGCGGCCTGGGCGGATGCGCCTTCGGATTATGCGGAGTTTTGCGCCTCCTGCCATGGCGAGAACCGGTTGGGAGGAGTTGGTCCGGCGCTGATCCCCGAGACGCTCAAGCGGATGCGGGGGCCACGGGTGGCGGCGGTGATTGCCGAGGGGCGCACTGCGACGCAGATGCCTGCGTTTTCGCATGAGTTGGATGCGCTGCAGATCGAGGAACTGGCGGGGTGGCTGAAATCTCCGCTGGAGACCAATCCCGAATGGGGTGAGGCGGATATCATGGCCAGCCGCTCGCTGGATGAGGAATATGTGGCGGTGGATGCGCCGGTCTGGGACAGCGACCCGATGAACATCACGCTGGCGGTCGAGACCGGCGATCACCATGTCAGCGTTCTGGATGGCGACACGTTCGAGGTTCTGGACCGGTTCGAGACGCCCTTTGCCGTGCATGGCGGGCCGAAATTCAGCCCCGATGGGCGCTATGTGTTCATCATGTCCCGCGATGGCTGGGTGCAGAAATATGACATCTGGGCTTTGCGGCAGGTGGGCCGCGTGCGCGCGGGCCTCAACAGCCGCAACATCGCCATGTCGGGCGATGGCAAATGGGTAGCGGTGGCGAACTACCTGCCGAACTCTCTGACTCTGCTGTCGACTGCGGATTTGTCGGTCGCCAAGGTTGTCGACGTTAAAAGCAAGAAGGGCGTTCCCAGCCGGGTCTCTGCCGTCTATCAGGCGCCGCCGCGTGAAAGCTTTGTTCTGGCGCTGAAGGACGTGCCCGAGATTTGGGAAGTCTTCTACGGTGCCAACCCGCCGCAATTCGGGCTGGGGCACGACTTCCGCATCGAAGGTCAGTTCAAGAACCCTGACCCGTTCCCGGTGCGCAAGATCACCACGCCCGACTATCTGGACGATTTCTTTTTCGACCAGAGCTATGAATATGTCATGGGCGCGTCCCGCGAAGGAACGGGCGGTCAGGTGATCGATCTGGTGATCGGTCAGAAAGTGGCCGATCTGGACCTGCCGGGGATGCCGCATCTGGGCTCGGGGATTACCTGGAAACATGGCGACACGACCGTGATGGCCACCCCGCATCTGACCGATGGCACCGTCTCGGTGATCGACATGGAGACGTGGGAGACCGTGAAGCGGATCAAGACCGAAGGGCCGGGATTTTTCATGCGCAGCCATGAAAACTCACCTTATGTCTGGGCCGACGTGTTCTTTGGCCCCAACAAGGACGCGATGCATGTGATCGACAAGCAGAGCCTTGAGATCGTCCAAACCCTGCGCCCTGCCCCCGGCAAGACGGTGGCCCATGTGGAATTCACCAAGGATGGCCGCCACGCGCTGGTGTCAATCTGGGAAGATGACGGCGCGGTGATCGTCTATGACGCGCAGACCCTGGAAGAGGTCCGCCGCCTGCCGATGCGCAAACCCTCGGGGAAATACAATGTCTGGAACAAGATCACCTTCTCGGAAGGCACCAGCCACTGACGGGCGCTGGCCGGTCTGGAAACTGGCCATCCTGCTTTATCCCGCCACGGCGCTGGCGGTGGCCATCAATCTGTTTCTGGCCGGTCTGATCGCCAACAGCGCGGGGTTCGGGGTGATCCCGCCGGTCACCGCGCTGATATGGTCCGTGCCTTTGGGCGTGCCAGCGGCGTGGCTGGCGGGCCGCTGGCTGCGCGGGCTGATGGATGAGGCGGATGGCTGAGGCGCCCCTCTAATCGCATGTTTTCATATCAAAAAATACCGGTAATTAAATTTCAGCCCGCTCGAAAACAAATGACATAAGTCAAGTTTCGAATCGAGAGAGAGGCATAGGACTCAGGAAAGATTGCCGAGTTGGATTCTCAATGCCCGCCTCTAACCCTCTGCACAGTCTCCCTGTTCGTGCCCTGCGCGCGACCTGTGCATGGGCGGGTATCTTCCTGCTGTTGATGCAAATGCTTGGCCCGGTGCTGGCGAGTCCCGGGCAAAGCATGTGGGTTGAGATCTGCTCGGACGCAGGGGCGGTCTGGGTCCAGATAGACCTAGAGGAGGAAGATCACGACCCGACCGTGCCCTGCCCCAAATGCGCCGACTGCGCGCTATGCGCCGTCACCTCGGCGGCCCCGGTGCCCGGCCTGCCGGTTCTGATGCAGCACGACCGGGTTCAGAGCGCGCCTGCAGCACCGCGTTGTGAAGTCCGGCCCGATGGCGTGAAACGGTTGTGGCCCGAAACCCGTGGGCCTCCGCCAGCAATCCAAGACACATCTGAACGCGCCCAGCGCGCGTCCATGGCCCCCACCCAAAAGACCGGAGGTGCGCCATGGTCGTAAGTCGCGCAATCCATATCCTGCTGGCCCTTCTCCTGTCCTGCCTGATGGCGATCAGCGCCCGCGCCGACAGCCTTGCCAGCTTTCTGCCCGACATAGACCCCGCCGATCTGGTGCCCGGTGCCGATGCCTTTGGCCCCGTCCGCGATGACGTACCGGTGGCCCCGGTGCTGAAGGGCGCAGACACCGTTGCCTGGGCCTTTCTGACCTCGGATTTCGTGGGCACTACCGGCTATTCCGGCAAACCCATCCACGTGGTTGCCGCCATCGACGGTGATGCGGTGCTGACCGGGGTGAAACTGGTCAAACATTCCGAACCCATCGTTCTGATCGGCATCCCCAACGCGCGCATGGTCGAACTGACCGAAGGCTATGCGGGTCTGGACCTGAAGGTCGAGGCCGAAACCGGGGGCGAGGGGCATGACCTCGACATCATCTCGGGCGCGACGGTCACGATCATGGTGATCGATGACAGCCTCGTGCGCGGCGGCATCAAAGTGGCCCGCGCGCTGGGGCTGGGCGGTCTGTCACCCTTGCAGGCCGATGGGCCGAAACGCGAAGTCGATATGGCGCAGGATGCGGTCTACGACTGGACCACCCTGTCCGGTGACGGCTCGGTCCGGCGGCTGACGCTGGATATTGGGCAGGTTAATGCGGCGTTCGAGGCCACAGGCGATCAGCGCGCCATCAAGCGCCCCGAACCGGGCGAGCCCGACGACACCTTTATCGACATGCATATGGCGCTGGTTTCGGTGCCGTCGATCGGCAAGTCGCTGCTGGGCGAGGCCGAGTACCAGAACCTTGTCGACTGGCTGGATGAGGGCGAACAGGCCATTCTGGTGCTGGGGCGCGGGGCCTACAGCTTCAAGGGATCGGGCTATGTGCGCGGCGGGATTTTCGACCGGATTCAGCTGATCCAGGGCGACAGCTCGGTTCGGTTCTTCGACAAGCAACAGCGCCGTCTGGGCAAGGTCGCTGCCCCCGATGCGCCCAGCTTTACCGAGTTGGACATTTTCAAGATCCCCGCGGATGCCGAGTTTGACCCGGCCGAGCCCTTCCGCCTGCAACTGCTGGTGCAACGCGCCGTAGGTGCGGTTGAAAAGACCTTTCTGACCTTTGATCTGGGCTACAAGCTGCCGGAACAGTATCTGCTGCCCGTCGCCGCCCCCGCAGTGGTTGATGACGCGACCGGCGAGGCCGCCGCCAAGGCCGCCCTGTGGCAGCGCATCTGGAAAGACCGCGTGGTCGAGATCGGCGTTCTGGGCGCGATGCTGTTGCTGCTGACGGCCACCTTCTTCTTCCAGTTCCACGCCACGATGAATGCGCGGGTCTTCTATTGGTTCCGCATCGGGTTCCTGACCATGACGCTGTTCTTCATCGGCTGGTACGCCAATGCGCAGCTAAGCGTGGTGAACCTGATGGCACTGGCCGGCAGCCTGCGCACCGGGTTCTCGTGGGATGCCTTCCTGCTGGACCCGCTGGTCTTTATCCAATGGTTCGCCGTTGCCGCTGCGCTGCTGTTCTGGGGGCGTGGGGCCTATTGCGGTTGGCTCTGCCCGTTTGGCGCGCTGCAGGAACTGACTAACAAGATCGCGCGCGCGCTGAAAGTGCCGCAATGGACCCTGCCCTGGGGCCTGAACGAACGGCTTTGGCCTGCGAAATACATGATCTTCCTCGTGCTGTTCGGGATCAGTTTCGTCTCGATCCCGCTGGCCGAGAAATATGCCGAGATCGAGCCGTTCAAGACCGCGATCATTCTGAAATTCATGCGCGACTGGCCGTTTGTGGTCTTTGCGCTGGCCCTGCTGGGGATCGGGCTGTTCATCGAACGGTTCTACTGCCGCTATCTCTGCCCCTTAGGCGGCGCGCTGGCGATCCCCGCCCGTATCCGCATGTTCGACTGGCTGCGCCGCTACAAGGATTGCGGCACCCCCTGTCAGACCTGCGCCAACGAATGCCCCGTTCAGGCGATCCACCCCACCGGCGAGATCAATCCGAACGAGTGCGTCACCTGCCTGCATTGTCAGGTGCTCTACCAGTCCGAGGACACATGTCCCGTCGTTATCCGCCAGTTGAAACGGCGGGCCAAGACAGGGTCGGTCACCATCAAGACCCCCCTCGGGCAACCACCGGCGAACCATCCGAACGCCAAACCGCAATCCGTTTCCTAAAAAGGAGGAACGATCATGTCGGACCACGAAAACAAACTGAACATCACCCGCCGCGGGATGCTGGGGGCAACTGCCACCGGTGCCGTGATCGCGGGGACCGGTCTGGGGTCAACCCTGATGACCGCGCGCGAAGCCAGCGCCGCCGCCAATGCGCATCTGGAACCCGGTGAGCTGGACGAATATTACGGCTTCTGGTCTTCGGGTCAGACCGGCGAAGTTCGCATCCTTGGTGTGCCTTCCATGCGCGAGCTGATGCGTATTCCCGTGTTCAACCGCTGCTCGGCCACGGGCTGGGGTCAGACCAATGAATCGCTGAAGATCCTGACCGAAGGGCTGCTGCCGGAAACCAAGGAATATCTGGCCGCAAACGGCAAGGTCACCTATGACAACGGCGACCTGCACCACCCGCATATGTCCTTCACCGATGGCACCTATGACGGCCGCTATCTGTTCATGAACGACAAAGCCAACACCCGCGTCGCCCGCGTGCGCTGCGACGTGATGAAATGCGACAAGATCATCGAGATCCCGAACGCCCATGACATCCACGGATTGCGCCCGCAGAAATATCCGCGCACCGGTTACGTCTTTGCCAATGGCGAACACGAAGCACCGTTGGTCAACGATGGTGAAATCCTCGACGATCCGTCGCAATACGTGAACATCTTCACCGCCATCGACGGTGATACGATGGAAATCGCCTGGCAGGTGATGGTGTCAGGCAACCTCGACAACACCGACTGCGACTATCAGGGCAAATACGCCTTCTCGACCTCGTACAACTCGGAAATGGGCATGAACCTGGCCGAGATGACCGAGAATGAGCTGGACCATGTGGTCGTGTTCAACCTCAAGGGCATCGAAGACGCGATTGCCGCCGGGAACTTTCAGGAACTGAACGGCGTCAAGGTTGTGGACGGTCGCAAAGAGGCGGGTGGCAACCTGACCCGTTACATTCCGATCCCGAACTCGCCGCATGGTGTCAACGCCGCGCCTGACAAGAAACACATCATGATCAACGGGAAACTGTCGCCGACGGTTTCGGTGATCGATGTGGAGAAGGTCGACGCGCTGTTTGCTGACAACGCCGATCCGCGTTCCGCCATCGTGGCCGAACCGCAGTTGGGTCTTGGCCCGCTTCACACCGCCTTCGACGGCAAGGGCAACGCCTACACAACCCTGTTCCTGGACAGCCAGGTGGTAAAATGGGACATCGCCAAAGCTATCGAGGCCTATGGTGGGGCGGATGTTGACCCGATCGTCGATAAGGTGGATGTGCATTATCAGCCGGGCCACAACTCGACCTCGATGGGCGAAACGGCCGAAGCTGACGGCAAGTGGCTGATTTCGATGAACAAGTTCTCGAAAGACCGCTTCCTGAACGTAGGTCCGCTGAAACCGGAAAACGAGCAGTTGATCGACATTTCGGGCGACAAGATGAAGGTGGTCCATGACGGCCCGACCTTTGCCGAGCCGCATGACTCGATCCTTGTCCACCGCTCCAAGGTGAACCCGGTCAACGTCTGGGACCGCAACGACCCGATGTGGGAAGATGCGCGCCAGCAGGCCGCCGCCGACGGTGTCGATCTTGAGGAAGGCGCCGAGGAACCCATCCGCGATGGCAACAAGGTCCGCGTCTACATGACCTCGACCGCGCCGATCTTCAGCATGGAGAAGTTCACGGTCAAACAGGGCGACGAGGTGACTATCTATGTCACCAACCTGGACGATGTGGATGACGTGACCCATGGGCTGTGCCTGTCGAACTTCGGCATCGCGATGGAGGTTGCGCCGCAAGCCACCGCCTCGGTCACCTTCATTGCCGACCGTCCGGGCGTGCACTGGTTCTATTGCCAGTGGTTCTGCCACGCGCTGCACATGGAAATGCGCGGCCGGATGTTCGTTGAGCCGCGGAGCGCGTAAACATGCGTTGGTCCCTGCTCATACCGCTCCTGCTCGGCTCGCCCCTTTGGGCGGCGGATTGGGATGTGCCCAACCGGGCGGGGGCCATCAATCAGATACTGGCGCAGGCGGCGGATGGAGACACCCTCCGCCTGCGCCCCGGCACCTATGCCGAAACGCTGGTTCTGGACCGGCCTGTCACCATCGACGGTCAGGGCTTGGCGACGATTGACGGACAGGGGGAAGGCAGCGTCATCACCGTGACCGGACCGGGCGTGACCGTGCGCGGGCTGACGGTGATCGGCTCGGGCTCGGACCATGACGGGATCGACAGCGGCATCCAGTTGACCAAAACGGCCACCGCGCCGGTGGTCGAGGATAACGTGCTGCTGGGCAATCTCTATGGCATCGACATTCACGGCGCCAAAGACAGCATCGTGCGCCGCAACCGGATCGAAGGGCGGCAGGACCGCCACATGAACGCGCGTGGCAATGGCGTCTATGTCTGGAACGCGCCGGGTGCTGTGGTTGAAGACAATGATATAAGGTTCGGTCGTGACGGGATTTTTGTGAACTCGTCGAAGAAAAACACCTTTACCGGCAACCTGTTCCGCGACCTGCGCTTTGCTGTGCACTACATGTATGCCGACAATTCGGTGGTCAGCGATAACGTCTCGATCGGCAATGATCTGGGCTATGCGGTGATGTTCACGACCAATGTGACTGTCGCCAACAATGTATCCATCGGCGACCGCGAGCATGGCGTGATGCTGAACTATGCCAATAAAAGCACCATCACCGGCAATGTGGTGAAAGGTGCCAAGGAAAAATGCACCTTCCTGTATAATTCCAACAAGAACGAATTCACCGACAACTGGTTCCAGGGTTGCGGCATCGGCATCCACTTTACCGCCGGGTCCGAGCGCAATCGGATCGTCGGCAACGCCTTTGTCGGCAATCGGACGCAGGTGAAATACGTCTCGACAAAATGGGTCGAGTGGTCGGAAGGTGGCCGCGGCAATTACTGGTCCGATTTCGCCGCCTTTGATGTGGATGGCAACGGCATTGCTGATGCCCCCTATCGCCCCAATGACTCGATGGACCATGTGCTGTGGACCCAACCCGCAGCCAAATTGCTGCTCGGCTCGCCTGCCGTGCAGCTGGTGCGCTGGTCGCAATCGGCCTTCCCGGCACTGTTGCCGGGCGGTGTGATGGACAGCAATCCCTTGATGCAAGCCCCTGAACCCCCAGCTATGAAAAAGGTGCCTCATGACGGATAAGGCCCTGACGATAAACAACGTCTGCAAGGACCGGGGGAAAACCCGCGTTCTGGACGATATCACCCTGTTTCTTGCCCCCGGCCAGCGCGTGGCGCTGCTGGGCCATAACGGCGCGGGCAAGTCGACCCTGATCAAATCCATCCTCGGCCTGACGCCGATTCACGGCGGCGCCATCCGGATCGGAGACGCCACCCCCGGCAGCGCGCAAGCGCGGCGCGAGACGGCCTATCTGCCCGAAGCGGTATCCTTCCACCCGGCGCTGACGGGCCGCGAGCAACTGACCCTGTTTGCGCAACTGTCGGGCGCGAAGGCCGATGTGCCCGGCTTGCTGAACCGCGTCGGCCTCAGCGATGCGCTGGACCGCCGTATCGGAGCCTATTCCAAAGGGATGCGGCAACGTCTGGGCCTGGCGCAGGTGTTGCTGGGCCAGCCGAAAGTGGCGCTTCTGGACGAACCCACCAGCGGGCTGGATCCGATCTCGCGACAGGATCTTTATGCCATCATCGACGAGCTGGCCGCACAGGGCACCGCCGTTCTGATCGCGTCGCACGCACTGACCGAGGTCGAGGCCCGCACCGACCGCATCGCCATCATGCGCAAGGGCCGGATGGTGGCCGACGACACACTGACCAACCTGTCGGCGCTGGCCGGTCTGCCGATCCGCCTGAAGGTCCGCGCCAGCACCAATGCCGACGCGCTGGCCGCCGAACTGGGCGGTAGCCGGATCAACGGCGCGTCGGTCGAACTGCTCTGCACCCCCGATGACAAGATGCAGGCCCTGCGCCGCATCGCCGGATTGGGCGACGCCGTGGCGGATGTCGAAATGACCCCGCCCAAGCTGGAAGACCTGTATCGCCACTACGCACAGGAGGATTTGCAATGACCCGCTTCCTCGCCATCACCCGCACCGAGATGCTGATCCTGCGCCGCAACCGCTGGCTGCTGGTCGCCACGCTGATCATGGTGCTGTTCGCGCTGGCGCTGACCTTTGCAGGCAGCGCCCCCACCGGCACGTTGGGCGTCGACATGCTGACCGTCTCGGTCGCCTCGATGACCACGCTTTCGGTCTACCTCGCGCCGTTGCTGGCCTTGATGATTTCATTCGACGCCATCGCAGGCGACGTGGATCGGGGCAGCCTGTCGTTGCTGCTGTCCTACCCGGCGGGGCGCGGAGAAATCCTGTTGGGTAAGTTCACCGCCCATCTTGCCGCGCTGGCCTTTGCCATGACGGTCGGTTTCGGTACTGCCGGCGCGGTGGCGGCCTTCTTTGGCGGTGCCGGGCCGGAAAGCCTGATGGCGCTGGTCCGCCTCATCCTCACCTCCATCCTGCTGGGCGCTGTCTTTCTGGCGCTGGGATACCTGCTGTCCGCCCTGGCAAAGGGGGCCACGGCGGCGGCGGGTCTGTCGGCCGGGCTCTGGCTGGTCTTTGTCGTCCTCTATGATCTGGGCCTGTTGGGGGCCGTCGTCATGGACAAGGGCGGCGTCTTCACCCAATCCGTCTTTCCATGGGTGATGGTGGCCAACCCGGCCGACGCATTCCGTCTGTGGAACATCGCCGCGACCGAAGGCGTCGCCATGGCATCCGGCATGACCGGGGCCGCGCAGGCGCTGCCGGTCTGGGCTGCGCCCGTGTCCTTGCTGATCTGGCCGGTGCTGGGCTTTGCCCTCGCGCGGCTGGCGTTCCGGAGGGTCGAGCCATGACACGCCTCGCCCTGATCGCCTTGGTCGCGCTGGTGGCCTGCAAGGAAGAACTGGCCGAGGCCCCCGACCCGGTCGACCTGACCCCCGACGCGCTGAGTTTTTTCTGCCAGATGAACATCGCCGAACATGGCGGCCCCAAGGGTCAGATCCATCTGGAAGGTTACCCCGCGCCGCTGTTCTTTGCCCAAGTGCGCGATATGGTGGCCTATCTCAAAAGCCCCGAGCGGGATGCGGACATCACCGCCGTTTATGTCAGCGATATGGGCGCGGCCCCCAGTTGGCGGCAGCCGGGTATTTCCAACTGGATCGCCGCCGATGGCGCGACTTTCGTGGTGGGCTCCAACGTCGCCGGCGGCATGGGCGCGCGCGAGGTGGTGCCCTTTGCCGACCCGACCGCCGCCGAGGCGTTCATCAACGACTATGGCGGCGCGGCCCTGCCCCTGTCCGACATCCCGGATACCGAGGTGCTGGGCCCCGTCGATCTGGACCTGAAGCTGGAGACCCCCGCATGACCCCCCTGTCCCGCCGCCGCTTTCTGTCCATTTCCGCCGCCTGCGCTGCGGTCCCGACGCTCACATCAGCTGCACCCGTCGCCCGATGGCGCGGCACCGCGCTTGGCGCAAAAGCTAGCCTGCAATTGGTAGGATTGGACGAGGCGCAAGCCGCGCCGTTCATCTCGTCGATCGAAGCCGAACTCAGTCGCCTTGAGAACATATTCAGCCTCTACCGACCGCAATCGCAGCTCAGCCAGTTGAACCGGAAGGGGGTTCTGACAGCACCCGCCCCCGAATTGCTGAACGTCCTGAGCCTGTGCTCGGCGCTGCATGCGGCCTCGGACGGGGCATTCGACCCGACCATTCAACCGGTCTGGCAGGCTCTGGCTTTGCAGGCCGATGCCTCGGACCTTGCCGCGGCGCAAATGACCGTTGGCTGGCACCGGGTCCGGTTTGACGGGCGCGAGGTGCGCCTGCCGGTGTCCGGTATCTCGGCCCTTACGCTGAACGGCATCGCGCAGGGCGCGATCACGGATCGCGTCGCGGCATTGCTGCGATCTTTCGGGTTGCGGGATGTCATGGTGGATATGGGAGAAATCGTCGCCATGGGCCACCGCAGGGACGGACGGCCCTGGCAGGTCGGTCTGTCCGACGAAGGAACGGTGATCCGGGAAATCGCATTGCGGGACCGGGCGGTTGCGACCTCATCGGCCAAGGGCACACTGTTTGCGGATGGCCAGGGCCATATCCTGAACCCCAACGGTCAGGCGGCGACACCGGACACCGTATCCGTTTCCGCACCCGAGGCTGCCCTTGCGGACGGCCTGTCGACCGCCCTCTGCGCCGCCCCCGCTGCGCAAGCGCAGACCATCCTGAAATCGTTCCCAACCGCAAGGCTCGAGATGCGCATCCGGTAGCGATTTGACCCCGCCGGAAATTTCACGGATAGAGTGCCGCATGACGCAGCATCCAATCCTGTGGACGTTCCGCCGCTGCCCCTACGCCATGCGGGCGCGGCTTGGCATCCTGAGCGCGGGCGTAACCGTCGAGTTGCGGGAAATCCTGCTGCGGGACAAACCGCAGGCTTTTCTTGAGACATCGGCCACAGCAACCGTGCCCGCCCTGCGTCTGGAGGATCGGGTTCTCGATGAGAGCCTGGACATCATGATCTGGGCGCTGGAGCGAAACGATCCAAAGCGCTTGCTGGAAATGCCTAAGGACGGATGGCACCTGATCGAGACGAATGATGGTCCGTTCAAGGCTGCATTGGACCATACAAAATACGCCACCCGGTATCCCGAACTGGACCACGAAGCCGAGCGGATCAAGGCGGCCAGTTATCTGATTGACCTCGACCGGCAGCTAAGCGGTCGGCCCTGGCTTTTCGGAAACCGCCCGACCCTTGCCGATCTGGCGCTGCTGCCGTTTGTCCGCCAGTTTACTCACATCGACCGGGCTTGGTTTGACCATCAGCCCTGGCCAAATCTGATCGCGTGGCTGGACCGGTTTCTGGATAGCGAATCCTTTGGGCTGATCATGAACAAATACAAACCGTGGCGCGAAGAAGACGAACCGATCTGGTTCGACGGCTGCATTTGAGTGTCGTACACCCTGAACGAAGGTGGTTACGAGACTTCAACTACGCCACCCAGGTCGCTACCACCGCTGGAAATTTTACCGGGCAAACAACTCGGAAAGGTAGAACTCGGCCATCGTCTCGGACAACCCGGACTGATCGATCACCCAGAAACGCTGGGCTGATCGGGTTGGATTCTTGCCACCCTTGCGCTCATAGGGTCGGCGCAGTTCGATAGGCACAAAGTTGTGCGGATAGCGCGTAACCAGGGCCAGATCGATGCGCGTTGGTCTTTCCGCATCGCTGATGACCAGCGGCTTTGTCAAAAGCGCATCCCCGAACCAGCGCCGCAGAATTTCGCGCGTGACGACGATGCTGTGTTCCCACTCGGCTTTATTTTTAGGTTTGGCGCTGCTTGACCGAGCGGATTTCTTGCCGCGACCGCCTTTAGCCCCGGTTGACGGCGCATTCTGCGAAAATGTCTGCCGGAATTCTTCTATGTAGGACTTAACTTCTTCCTCACGGGTGGTCTTGTCGTCGGTCAGGGTTCCGATCTTGTCTATGGCGTCCTTGAGTTCGGGGTGAACCTGCAAGAGCTTGCTGATGACCGTATCGGTCGAGATCAGCCCAACGAACGCTTCGTTTTCCCCCTGACCTCCGGTGATCATGATCCTTTGAATGTCGGAAAGTTTCCTGCCCAAAGCGGCCAGCAGCAGAAGTCGAGTCGACCACCAGACGTTGTCGATATTGATTCTGAAAACGCGAACGCTTCGATCGCTGGCCACGGCGGTGGCGATGTCGTCCAAGTGTTCACTAATCGCGCTCAGGCTGCTTTCACTAATCTCCGTGTTTGCCAGCATAAGCTCATCGTTCATGTCCATAGCCTTGGCCGGAGAGATCAGTATCAGAAACTGGCGGGTCGGTTCAAAATTGGACAGCGAGGTCGCGACCTTGGTTGCCAGATCCTCGGGGCTGCGGAATTGCGCCACCAGATTGCTGACCTGCACCTGCTTTCTAAGCGCCTTGATGGGCTCGATCGTCGAATTTTCGTCCAGCCCGTCAATGTAATAGGGGGGCCACGGGACCGTGTCTTCCAGCACGAAGAGAAAATCGTGAACCCCGGCCTCTTTGGCGATAGCCAATTCGCATTGGGTGTAAGAGGACACGCCAAGCTTGATGTCATCGGGCAACACCAGATTGTTATTCCCCGTTTTCGAAGGTTTGGACCCCAGCCGCCACGCATACAGGCCGACAAAGGCGTCGCAGCCGCGAATGTCCTGCATGACCTTTGCAAGCGGCGTTCGGTTTTCGGCCCCGTAGTGCTCCATCTGAACGACGGCAAAACCCAGCCGCTGCAAGGCCGCCGCTGCTGCATCCCGATAGGATTGAAGGTCGCGGAACGTTGACGAAAGGTAGACGCGCATGCTTGTCGCCTCCGTACATGTGTTCGGATACTCGGCAATCTTACACTACAATGGATATCAGAGCGAGGGTTCGACCCCGTCGCGTCGACAGGTCAGTTCAGACCTGTCTCGGGTCAGCGTGCCGTTTGCGTAGCCCTTGGCCGACAGCCAGCCTTGCGGATGGATCACTGTGCGGGGCCTGAGGTTTCATCCCTGAATGCTGAGAGTTTTTCGCGAATTTCGTCCGGCCACGGGGCCGAGCGCCCGCCCGGACCGGTGTGAACCAGCGTTGCTGTGGTGGTAAAGCGCAACTCGTCCCCCGAATGGGCGGTCATGCGGTAATCGACCGAACTGGTGCCGATCCGGGTGATGACCAGTTGCAGCACCAGATGGTCGCCATGGCGGCTGGGGGCGGAAAACCGTGTCTGGATCTGGCCGGTAGGCACAGCGCCGGTTTTGTGCAGGGTTTCGAACGGAAGGCCCAGCGCTTCGTCGAAAAAAGCCTCGACGCAGTCGTTCATCATCTCGAAATACCGGGGGAAAAAGACGATCCCGGCAGGGTCGCAATGTTTGAACAGCACTTTTTGCGGAAAGGAAAACGCCATCACACCCCCACATACCGTTCCGAGATGTCGGGGGTCAGGTCCGTCATCGCCCCTGCCCAGACGGTTTTGCCACGTTCCAGGATCACTGCCTTGTCCGACACGGCGGCCAGTTCCTTGAGCGATTTGTCGATCAACAGGATGGCGACGCTGGTTTCCGACTTGAGGCGGCACAATGCGGCCCAGATTTCCTGCCGGATGATCGGGGCCAACCCCTCGGTCGCTTCATCCAGAATCAACAGGCGCGGGTTGGTCATCAGGGCCCGGCCGATGGCCAGCATCTGCTGCTCGCCACCCGACAAGGACGCCGCGCGCTGATCCGAGCGTTCGCCGAGGCGCGGGAACAGGTCGGCCACGGTGCGCAACGTCCACGCGCCGGGCCGCGCGGCGGCGATCAGGTTTTCCCGCACGGTCAGATCGGCAAAGCACCGACGGCCTTCGGGCACCAGCCCGACGCCCAGACGGGCAACCTTGTGGCTGGGCAGCGCGTGCAGGTCGTGGCCGTCAAACCTCAGCCCGCCCTCGGACCGGATCATGCGGCAGATGGCCTTGACCGTTGTCGTCTTGCCCATGCCGTTGCGCCCCATCAGCGCCGTCACCTCGCCCTCGGCCATTGTCAGGTCAACGCCAAACAGCGCCTGACTGACGCCATAGGTCGCGGTGAGGGTGTCGAGGCTCAGAAAGCTCATGCCTCTTCCCCCAGATAGGCTTCGCGCACCTCGGCGCTGGTGCGGATTTCGTCCGCCGTGCCGGTGGCGATGACCTTGCCATAGACCAGAACGCTGATGCGGTCGGCCAGCGCAAAGACTGCATCCATGTCATGTTCGACCAGAAGGATCGGAGCCTCGGCCCGCAGGCCATCCAGAAAACCGGTCAGCCGTTTCGAACCCCCTGCCCCAAGCCCAGCCATCGGCTCGTCCATGACGAACACGCGGGGGGACAGTGTCAGGGCAACGGCGACCTCCAGCTGGCGGCGCTGCCCGTGGCTCAGGTTGGCGCAGCGGGTGTTGCGGTCATCGCTGAGGCCCACGCGTTCCAGCGCAGCCTCGGCCCGTTCGGTCAGGGCGCGGGTCTTCAACGCAGCACGCCAGAACCGCCAGGCGGACCCGCTGGCCCCGATTGCGCCAAGCACCGCGTTTTCCAGCACAGTGTCCTCCATGCACAGGGCCGAGATCTGGAAGGTGCGCCCCATCCCCGCCCGGGCCCGCGCCTGTGTGCTGAGCGCGGACACATCGCGCCCCTGCAGAAATACCCGCCCGGAATCCGGCGTCAGCCCGCCGCAAATCTGCTGGATCAGGGTCGACTTGCCAGCGCCGTTTGGTCCGATGATTGCATGTATCTCTCCGGCTTTCAGATCGATTGATACGTCATCCGTGGCCTTCAGGGCCCCAAAGCTTTTCCTCAGGTTTTGGGTGGCGAGGACAGGGTCAGACATGCGCCCCCTCCTTGCCGGTCAACAGACCGATCAATCCGCCACGCCCGAACAGGACGATGCACAGCAGGATGATCCCCAGAAACACATGCCAGTATTCGGTCAGCCCGCCCAGAAAATGCTCGAGCGCCACAAAAACGCAGGCTCCGACAACCGGCCCCATCAGGCGACCGACCCCGCCTATGATGATCAGAACGATCAACTCGCCCGACAACTGCCAGCCGAACATGGAAGGAGAGACAAAGCGGTTGAGATCAGCAAACAAAGCACCCGCAAGCCCGGTGATTGCGCCGGAAATCACGAAGGCCAGCAATTTCAGGCGCACCGGGTTCATCCCCACGGTCTCGACCCGGATGCCGGATTGCCGGGCGGCGTTCAGCGCCAGACCGAAGGGCGACGCCTGCAGCCGCGCGTTGAGATACAGAACCGCACACAGGATCACAAAGCAGATGCCGAAGAACTGGATCGGGACCAATGTGTTCAGCCCCGGAAACCCGTTGCGCACATAGATGGATACCCCATCCTCGCCCCCGTATTCGGCCCAGGAAATCGCGAAGTAAAAGAACATCTGCCCGAAGGCGAGCGTGATCATGATGAAGTAGACGCCCGTGGTCTGCAGCGTCAGCAGCCCGATGAAAAAGGCGAGGATGGCCGAGACCAGCATGGCCACCAGCCAGATCACCGGCATGGAATTGGTGCCGTCGGTGGAAAACAGCCCCAGATCGAGCGTGGTATAGGTCTGCGCGTGATAGGCCAGAATGCCCATGGCATAACCGCCGAGGCCGAAAAACAACGCGTGGCCAAAGCTGACCATGCCGCCGATGCCAAGGATGATGTTCAGCCCAACGGCGGCCAGTGCCAGGATCACCGCGCGCGTGACCAGTGTGATGGTAAAGGGCTCATCCACGACCAGCGCGAAAAGGGGCAGCGCCACAAGACCGCCGATCACCAGCGCGTTCAGCAGGCGTTCGTTGATCTTCATGCACGCGCTCCGAACAGTCCGGTAGGTCGGAAGAACAGCACCAGCCCCATCAGTACGTAAATGCCCATCGAGGCGATTGCCGCGCCGCTTTTTTGCGCCGCGCCGGTGTCCATGAACAGCTTGAAAAGTTCGGGCAGGAAAACCCCGCCCAGCGTGTCGGTCAACCCGACCAGCAGCGCACCGATAAAGGCCCCCCGGATCGAGCCGATGCCGCCGATGACGATCACCACGAAAGCAAGGATCAAAACCGGCTCTCCCATACCGACCTGCACCGATTGGATGGCCCCCACCAGCGCCCCGGCCAGCCCCGCCAAGGCCGCGCCAAGTGCAAAGACCAGCGTATACAGCTTCGAGATATCGACCCCCAGCGCCGCGATCATCTCGCGGTCGTTTTCACCGGCGCGGATTTGCACCCCAAGACGTGTGCGTTCAATCAGCGCCCAAAGGCCGATGGCAACCGCAAGGCCGATGGCAATCAGGGTCAGGCGGTAAAGCGGGTATTCGATCCCACCGAGCAGTGTAACGGGCCCCGACAGCGCCTCGGGGATATCCAGAAACAGCGGGAATGAGCCGAAAACCCAACGGGTTCCTTCCGAAAAGATCAGGATCAGCGCGAAGGTTGCCAGCACCTGATCCAGATGCGGAGCCTTGTAGAGCCGCCGGATCACCGCCATTTCGATCACCGCCCCGGCCAGCGCCGCCGCCGCCAAGGCGGCCACGAGGCCCCAAAAAAACGACCCCGTCGCGCCCGCCACCGCCGCAGCCGCAAAGGCACCGACCATGTAAAGCGAGCCATGGGCCAGGTTGATCAGCCCCATGACGCCGAAGATCAGCGTCAGACCAGCGGCCATCAAAAACAGCATGACGCCGAACTGCAGACCGTTCAGGACCTGTTCGATAATCAGGATCGAGGACATGAAATCTCCGGACGTTGCGCGCCCGAAACCGGGCGCGCAAAGGGCTTACATCTTGCAGTCAGCCGCATAGGCATCCGAGTGGTTTTCCAGCGCGGTGCCGATGATCTTGTTGGTGAACACGTCGCCGTCCTTGATCACCTCGCGCGCATAGATCGTCTGCACCGGGTGGTGGTTCGGCCCGAACGAGAAATCGCCGCGTGTGCTGTCAAACTCGGCGGCGCGCAGCGCTTCGCGGAAGGCATCGGCATCCGAAGGATCGGCTTTTTCCAGCGCGGACAGCAGCAGGTTCGCCGTGTCAAAGCCCTGACTTGCGTAGAGCGACGGCAGCCGCCCGTATTCCGCCTGGAAGCTTTCGACAAAACCCGCGTTGGTCGGGTTGTCGATATCCTTGTTCCATTGCGAGGTGTTCACCACGCCCAGTGCCGCATCGCCAACCGCCTGCAGAATACCCTGATCGAAGCTGAAGGCGGGGCCGACCACGGGCAGGTCAATGCCGCTGTCTGCGTATTGCTTGAGGAAGGAAATCCCCATGCCCCCCGGCAGAAAGAAGAACACGCTGTCCGCATCGCTGGCCCGGATCTGCGCCAGTTCAGCCGCATAGTCCGTCTGACCAAGCTGAGTATAAACCTCACCCGCCAGATCCCCTTCGAAGAAGCGTTTGTAGCCAGTCAGCGCGTCGGTGCCCGCCGGGTAGTTCGGGGCAAGGATGAAGCTGTTCTTGTATCCGGCACCGTTGGCATACGCCCCTGCAGCCTCGTGCAGGTTGTCGTTCTGCCAGGCAACGTTGAAATAGTTCTGATGGCAGTTCTTGCCTGCCAGAGGCGACGGTCCGGCATTCGGCGACAGGTAGAACACGTTCTGGTTCACCGCAGCAGGCACAACGGCCATCGCAAGGTTCGACCAGATGATGCCGGTCATCACATCCACACGTTCGGACTGGATCATCTTGTCGGACAGCTGCACGGCGATGTCGGGTTTGCGCTGGTCGTCCTCGATCACGACATCGATGTCGTCGCGGCCCGACTGCGCGATGGCCAGCATGAAGCCGTCGCGCACATCGATGCCCAGCCCGGCCCCGCCGCCGGACAGCGTTGTGATCATACCGACCTTGACCTCGGCCAGTGCCGATGAGGTGCACAGCGCCGTGGCGGCAGCGGCCATAAGTAGTTTTTTCATTTCAGTCTCCCCTTGTTGGTTATCAGCTTCACGCCCCAATCCCGGCGATTATGGTTAGGTTTCATCAGCTTGCAACCGCTTCTGCTTTTAGTTTGAACCGTTGCACCTTGCCGGTCTGCGTTTTTGGCAGGTCGTCGCAGAAAACAACGCTGCGCGGGTACTTGTAGGGCGCGATGGCGGATTTGACATGGGCCTGCAGCGCTTCGACAGTAGCATCGGACGGCTCGGCACCTTCGGCCAGAACCACATGTGCCTGAACGATATGGCCCCGTTCCTTGTCCGGCATGCCGATCACCGCGCATTCGGCGACGGCGGGATGCGACAGCAGCGCGGCCTCAACCTCGGGGCCCGCGATGTTGTAGCCCGCCGAAACAATCATGTCGTCGTTGCGGGCGGCAAAGTGGAAATAACCCTCTGCGTCCTTCGAAAAACTGTCGCCGGTGATGTTCCAACCATCCGCAACATAGCCCGCCTGCCGGTCATCGTTCAGATAGCGGCAGCCCGTCGGGCCGCGCACGGCCAGGCGGCCGACCTCACCAATATCGGCCTCGGCCCCGTCGGGGCGCAACACCTTGGCCTGATAGCCCGAGACCGGTTTGCCCGTGCAGGCAGGCTGGTGATCGTCAAAGCGATTGCTGATGAAGATATGCAAAAGCTCGGTCGCGCCGATCCCGTCGAGCATCGGTTTGCCGGTCTTCGCCATCCAGTCGTCATAGATGGGCTTAGGCAAGGTCTCACCGGCGGAAACAGCAGCGCGCAGACTCGACAGGTCCGCGCCCTCTTCCATCGCGCCCAGCATGACGCGATAGGCGGTGGGCGCGGTGAAGCAGACGGTGGCTTTGTATTTCTCGATGATCTCGATCATGCCGGGGGGTGAGGCCTGTTCCAGCAAGGTC
Organism: Ruegeria sp. AK4; assembly: GCF_056541025.1. Lineage (NCBI taxonomy): Bacteria > Pseudomonadati > Pseudomonadota > Alphaproteobacteria > Rhodobacterales > Roseobacteraceae > Ruegeria > Ruegeria sp. AK4. Next base: position 157,447 of record NZ_JBQFXS010000001.1, on the reverse strand, counting down.
GCCGTCGCCCCGAACCGCAGCGGAAACACGGCCAGCCCGCCCAGCCCAAAGGTAAAGGCCAAGGGCGGTGATCCGACAAAGACATCCTCTTGCGTGACACCCAGAACCTCGCGCGCATAGCCGTCGGCGATGATCAGGATGTCGCGGTGGAAATGCATCGTCGCCTTGGGCTCGCCGGTCGAACCCGAGGTGAACCCCAACAGCGCAACGTCATCGCGCCCGGTGGCGACGCAATCGAACTTCACGGGTTTTTCCAGCGCCAGCCGGTCCAGTTCGGCGTCGTGGTTCGAGGTGCCGTCAAAACCCACGACCTTCTTTAGATATTGACTGCCCTTGGCGCAGGTCGACATCTCATCCATCAGCCGCGTGTCGCACAGCGCGAACTGAATCTCGGCCTTGTCGACATATTTGGTCAGTTCAGAGGCCCGCAGCATCGGCATCGTGTTCACCACCACTGCGCCCACTTTGGTCGCGGCCAGCCAGCAGGCAACCATGGCCGGGTTGTTGGCCGACCGGATCAGCACCCGGTTGCCGGGCTCGACGCCCAGATCCTGAACCAGCGCATGGGCCAGACGGTTGGTCCAGTCGGTCAGTTCCTTGTAGGTGCGCAAGCGGCCGTTGCCGATCAGCGCGGTGTTGTCACCAAAGCCTTTTTCGACCATTTCATCAGTGAGTTCGTAGCCGACGTTCAATCGATCAGGATAGTCGAATCCGTCCAGCAGGAAGTCCGGCCATTGATCCTGCGGCGGCAGGTTGTCCCGTGCGAATGTGTCGGTATGGGCCGAAGGACCAAGCATCACGAACCTCCCAAATGTGCCGCCTGTGCCGCGCGTGCGATGATGACCTTTTGCACATCGGACGCGCCTTCATAGATGCGCAGCGCGCGGATTTCCCTGTAAAGCCGCTCGACCGAATTGCCCGAGCGGACGCCTTCGCCGCCGAACAGCTGAACCGCCTTGTCGATCACCTGCTGGGCCTGATCCGTGGCATACAGCTTGGCCATAGCGGCTTCGCGGGTAATTCGGGGCGCGCCGCTGTCCTTGGCCCAGGCCGCGCGATAGACCAGCAAGGCGCTTGCGTCCACATCCAGCGCCATGTCGGCGATGTGGCCCTGCACCATCTGCAGATCGAACAGAGGCGCGCCTTGCACCTGTCGTGTGGTGACCCGCTGCAGCGCCTCGTCCAGCGCGCGGCGGGCAAAGCCCAAGGCGGCGGCGGCCACGGTCGAGCGGAAGACATCCAGCACCGACATGGCAATACGAAACCCCTGCCCCGGTGCGCCGATCATCGCCGTCACCGGCACCCGGCAATCGGTAAACCTGAGCCGTGCGAGGGGGTGTGGTGCGATGGTGTCCAGCCGCTCGACAACTTCGAATCCCGGCAAGTCGGGCGTGACGATGAAGGCTGACAGCCCCTTGGCCCCGGGGGCCTCTCCGGTCCGGGCGAACAGCGTGTAGAGATCGGCGATACCCCCGTTCGATATCCATGTTTTCTCGCCATTCAGCACATAGCTGTCGCCATCCAGAGTGGCGGTCATCGTGGAATTTGCCACGTCCGAGCCCGATTGCGGTTCGGTCAGGGCAAAGGCGGAAATGGCCTGTCCCGCGCGCGTTTCGGGCAGCCACCGCGCCTTTTGCGTGTCCGAGCCGAATAGCGTAATCGCCCCGGTCCCGAGCCCCTGCATGGCAAAGGCGAAATCCGCCAGCCCGTCATGACGCGCCAATGTCTCGCGTGCCAGACAGAGGGTCCGCACATCCAGTTGACCGTTTTGGTCGGCAGTGACACTCAACAGCCCGGCCTCGCCCAAAAGCGCCACCAACTTACGGCATGTGGCATCGGTGTCGGCATGATCCACGTCCAGACCTGCCGCAACCTCTTCCACCCGCACAGCCCAGTCGCGGTGGCGAGGCTCAAAGAAAGGCCAGTCAAGGAAGGTCTGATCCGCCATCAATCCCCCTCGAACACCGGTTTTTCTTTGGCAACAAAGGCATTGTAGGCCCGTTCGAAATCGCCGGTCTGCATGCAGATGGCCTGCGCCTGTGCCTCAGCCTCGATGGCCTGTTCGATCGACATCGACCACTCCTGCGCCAGCATCGTCTTGGTCATCATATGCGCAAAGTTCGGCCCCGCCGCGATCCGTTCGGCTAGTCCTTGCGCTGCGCCGTCCAGCTCGTTCGCCGCGACGACCCGGTTGTAAAACCCCCACGCCGCGCCCTCATCGGCGGTCAGCGACCGACCCGTATACAGCAGTTCTGCCGCCCTACCCTGCCCGATGATCCGGGGCAGAATGGCGCAAGCCCCCATGTCACAGCCCGCCAGACCGACCCGGGTGAACAGAAAGGCGCATTTGGCCTCGGGCGTCGCGATACGCAAGTCCGAGGCCATGGCGATGATCGCGCCCGCCCCAACGCAGACCCCATCAATCGCCGCGATGACCGGCTTGCCGCAATTGACCATCGCCTTGACCAGATCGCCGGTCATTCGGGTAAAGGCCAAAAGCTCTTTCGTATTCATGCGCGTCAGCGGCCCGATGATGTCATGCACATCCCCACCGGACGAGAAATTGCCGCCATTCGCGGCAAAGATCACCGCATCCACATCATCGGCATAAACCAGATCCCGGAACCAGTCGCGCAGTTCGGCGTAGCTTTCAAACGTCAGCGGGTTTTTCCGCTCGGGCCGGTTCAGCGCCACGGTGGCAATCCGGTTTTCGATCCGGCACTGGAAGTGCTTCGTGTCACTGCGCATCGGCATCCTCCGGCATGTTGAATTCGGCGGCCAAGGCGCGGGCTTCTTCAGCCGAGAACTGGCCCAGCAAATCGGCAATCCACGCCTCATGGGCCGAGGCCTGACGGGCGAATTCCGCGCGCCCCTGCCGCGTCATGCGAACCCGATGCGCGCGCCGGTCGCCCGGTACGGCCACACGCTCAAGATGGCCGTCTTCGACCAGCCGATCCACGATCCCGGTCACATTTCCATTGGACACACGCAGCGCGCCCGAAATCTGGCTCATCTTCAGACCATCCTCGTAGCGGGACAACGCCGCCATCACGTCGAACCGGGGCAGCGTGGTTTTGAATTCATCGCGCAGGTTCTCGCGCAGCTGCCCTTCGATGGCGCGGGTGGTTTTCAGAAGCCGCAGCCAAAGGCGCAACCGCTCCTTCGATGCGGCCTCCAGCGGGATTTGCGCCAGGCCCGACCTCATACCTCGCCCCCCGAGACGCTGAGGCCGTGACCATTGATCGACGCCGCCCCTTTCGAGGCCAGAAAAATCGCCGTCGCCGCGACCTCTTCGGGCGCGATCAGGCGGTGCATGGGGTTGGCGGCGGTGATCTTCTCCATCGCGGTTGCCTCGTCCACATTGAATTTCTCGGCCACGCCGCGCGCCGCATTCGTTGCCATTTCGGTGTCGACGAAGCCGGGGCAAATGGCGTTGCAGGTGATCCCGCCCTTGGCGACCTCTTTCGCGGTCGACCGGACCAGACCCAGAACCCCGTGCTTGGCCGCACAATAAGCCGCCAGCGTCGCGCCACCCTGCAAAGACGCGGTCGAGGCGATGGCAATCAGCCGCCCCCCCGGATCCATGCCCCTGAGCGCGGCACGGAAGGTCAGGAAAACTCCGGTCAGCGTGGTGTTCAGCGTGTCGTTCCAATCGGTTAGCGACAGGTCTTTTACTTTCCCGGTGCGCGCGATCCCGGCATTGGCGATCACGACGTCAAAGGGGCTTTCAAACAGCTCCGCGACCGAGTCCTCATCCGTCACGTCCGCTTGTTTCACCGTCATTTCAAAGCCTTCGGCAGTGTCCTTCAACAGTTTCAGCCGACGGCCGCAGATGGTCACATCGTCGCCTTCTTCGGCAAAGGCGCGGGCAATCGCCCGACCGATCCCTGTACCGCCGCCTGTAACCAGAACCCGTCTCATGCCTTCAACTCCATTTCCGCTTCCCGATCCGCCAGTCGCCATGCCTGATCCCGTCCCGCTTCATAAGGTTTCGGCCACACCGCCTGCCGGTCGCCAAGGGCGGTCGCGGCGTGCAGCGTCCAATAGGGGTCGTTCAGATGCGGGCGCGCCAGACAGACAAGATCGGCCCGCCCGGCCATCAGGATCGAATTCACATGGTCCGGTTCATAGATATTGCCGACGGCCATTGTCCTGATCCCGGCCTCGTTGCGGATACGGTCCGAGAACGGGGTCTGAAACATGCGCCCGTAAACAGGCTTGGCCCCGGTCGAGGTCTGGCCCGCCGACACATCGACGATATCGGCCCCCGCGGCGGCGAACATCCTGGAAATACCGACCGCTTCCTCAGCCGTCACCCCGTGATCCCCTGCCCAATCGCTGGCCGAAATCCGCACGGCCATCGGCTTTGTGTCAGGCCAGACGGCACGCATTGCCGCAAAAACCTCAAGCGGATAGCGCATCCGGTTTTCCAGTGCCCCGCCATAGGCATCGTCGCGGGTGTTCGACAGCGGCGAGATGAAGGACGAGATCAGATAGCCATGCGCCGCGTGCAGTTCGATCATGTCAAAGCCCGCGCGATCCGCCATTCCGGCGGCGGCCACGAATTCAGCCGTGACCCGGTCCATATCGGCGCGGTCCATCGCCTTTGGCGCGGCGTTACCTTCGGACCAGGGAATGGCCGAGGCTGAAATGATCGGCCAGTTGTCCGTCTCCAACGGCTGATCCATGCCCTCCCACCCCAGCCGGGTCGACCCCTTACGCCCCGCATGACCGATCTGGCAGCAAATCTTCGCCTCGGTCTCGGCATGGACAAAATCGGTCAGACGCTTCCACGCGGCTTCGTGTTCGGGCGCATAGAGCCCCGGGCAGCCGGGGGTGATCCGCCCATCGGCGGAAACGCAGGTCATCTCGGTATAGACCAGCCCGGCCCCGCCCTTGGCGCGCTCGCCATAATGGATCAGGTGCCAGTCGGTCGGGCAGCCATCGACCGCCTTGTATTGCGCCATGGGCGAAACGACGACACGGTTCTTCAGGCTCATATCCCGCAAGCGAAGTGGCGCGAACATCGGTGCCCGGACGGGCGCATTGGCCCCGACACCGGCCTGTTGCAGGAACCACGCCTCGGCCTGCTTCAACCACGCACCATCGCGTTCGCGCAGATTCTCATGGCTGATCCGTTGGGAACGGGTCAGCATCGAATAGTTCAGCTGCACCGGGTCAAGATCCAGATAACGCTCGACATTTTCGAACCATTCCAGAGAGTTCCGCGCCGCTGACTGCAACCTCAGAACCTCGAGCCGCCGCTCGTCTTCATAACGGGCGAACGCGGCCTCGAGCGTATCTTCGCTGACGATATATTCCGCCAATGCGATCGCGCTTTCCATCGCCAGCTTGCTGCCCGAGCCAATCGAAAAATGCGCCGTTGCGGCCGCGTCGCCCATCAGGACGACATTCTTGTAGCTCCACTTTTCGCAAAGCACCCGGGGGAAGCGCAGCCAGGCAGAGCCTCTGATATGGCTGGCATTGGTCATCAGGGAATAGCCACCCAGATGATCGCGGAAAATCTCTTCGCAGACCTTGATTGACTCTGCCTGGTTCATCTCGCCAAAGCCATAGGCGTCAAACGTCTCTTGCGTGCATTCGACAATGAAAGTCGCTGTATCGTCGTCGAACTGATAGGCATGGGCCCAGACCCATCCCTTGTCGGTGTGCTCGAAGATAAACGTAAACGCGTCGTCAAATTTCTGATGGGTGCCGAGCCAGACGAACTGGCACAGCCGTTCGTCGATATCGGGTTTGAAAACCTCGGCGAATTCAGCCCGCGTTTTCGAGTTCAGCCCGTCTGCGGCCACCACCACGTCGAACTCGCTCATATAGGCCGAGGCGCTTTCCACCTCGGTCTCAAACCGCAATTCGACACCCAATTCGCGGGCGCGATCCTGCAGGATCAACAACAGTTGCTTGCGCCCGATGCCGCAAAAGCCATGACCGCTTGAAACCGTCCGCTTGCCCTGATGCACCAGCGCCACGTCATCCCAATAGGCAAAATGCTTGCGGATGGCTTCGGCGCTGACGGGGTCATTGGCGGCCAGATTGTCCAGCGTTTCGTCGGACAGAACCACGCCCCAGCCAAAGGTATCATCCGCGCGGTTGCGTTCGATCACCACCACCTCGGCAGATGGATCGCGCAACTTCATGGATATCCCGAAATAGAGACCCGCGGGACCACCGCCAAGACATGCAATGCGCATGAAATGATACCCCCCCCAAAGCTGATTGCCTGAAAGGTTAGATCGGGGAATGAGTCCTTTCAAGTAAAAATATTTTAAGCTTGAAGTTTATTACGCACAGAAGGGAAGACCGCCATGCGTAAATCATAAATCAGTACGAAGCCCGCCCCAATCTCGACACAAAAACCCGCCAATTCGGAAACAAACTGTTCAGAAATTTAGCTTTTGGCGAATGAGGGGCTTATGAAGAACGAAACCATCTCTGTCGCTTTTGTTTTGCCCTGTCTTAACGAGGCAGCGACACTTGAAAGGTGTATTCTCAGAGCGAAAGAGGCTTTGACGCTCGTTCGCGAGAGGTTTGGCCTTTCCGGCGAAGTGATTGTTGCCGACAACGGAAGCGACGACGGCAGCCAGGACATCGCCCAGCGCGCCGGCGCAAAGGTCGTGCATGTGACGGAACGCGGCTATGGCGCGGCCCTGATCTCCGGGTTTGGCGCGGCAAAATCGCAATACCTCGTGATGGGCGACAGCGATTGTTCCTATGACTTCGTTGAAGCCGTTCCGATGATCGAGGAACTTTTGAACGGGGCAGACCTGTGCATGGGCAACCGGTTTCGTGGCGGAATAAAGTCCGGCGCGATGCCTTGGAAGAACCGCTATATCGGCAACCCGGCTTTGTCTGGCATTCTGCGGGCTCTGTTCAAGACCAACATCGGCGACGCCCATTGCGGATTGCGCGCCTTGACTGCGCCCGCATTGGATCGCCTGAACCTGTCGTCCACGGGGATGGAATTCGCCTCGGAAATGCTTCTGAAATCGGTTCTGCTGGACTATAAAATCGCCGAAATTCCGGTCACCCTGTCCCCTGATGAGCGCGGCCGCCCGCCCCATCTGAACCCCTGGCGCGACGGGATGCGGCACCTCATCTACATGCTTTTGCTCAGCCCAAGCTGGCTGTTCATGGCGCCGGGCGTAACGCTTGGCCTTCTGGGTCTTGTCCTGATGACCGCCCTGCTTGTCGCCGGAGGGGACGAGTTGGTGCAGATCGGCGGGTTTTTCTTTGGCAGCCACTGGGCTGTCATGGCCAGTGCGGCAATGATCGTATCCGTGCAGATGATAACCATGGGCTTCTTTGCCCAGCTATATAACTACAAAGAACATATCCGGCGGCCCGGCAAACGCGCGTTGGCTTTCCTCAAGGCGTCGCGGCTTGGATACTGGCTGTTGACAGGCATGCTGTTGATCGCGGTCGGCCTGACCTGGATCAGCACCATCACGTTCGGCTGGATCGCATCGGATTATGCGGGCCTCAGCGCGATGCGCTCGATGCTTGCCGCCGGAACGATGTGCGTGATCGGTGCGCAAGTGTTCTTTTCCGGCTTCCTAATGTCGGTGGTATCCGGCAATCGCACCAGACACCTGTTTGCTTTGGGGGTCTGAGTTCCGCTGGCGATGCGCATGATGACCGGAGAGCATATCATCGAAAGGCCAGAGACAAAGCGCGGTCGAGTGGTCTTCGCGCTGTCGATCACGGCCTGCGCGGTCCTTGGGTTGATCGCGCTTTTCTGGGGCAGCGGCGCGTCCTTCGCCGATTTCTTAGCCTTGTGCGCCCGCATTCCCCTTTGGGCTTATGGCGTAATTGCCTTTGCTCAGGCCACAATCGTCATATTGGCGGCTATACGCTGGAGAATGCTGTTGAAAGCCGTGTCGCCTAAAGGTGAAACACTGGCGCTGCGGCCTGCGGTGGCGGCGACGGCATCGGCGGCAATTGCCGGGCAAATCCTGCCGATCCAGCTTTGCACCCCGGTCATTCGCGCATGGTTCGCGTCGCGTTTTGATATCCCGGTCCTGAGGTCTTTGGGCACTTCGACGCTTGAGCAGACATTTCAGCTTCTCGTACTGGTCAGCGCCGCAGTCCTGAGCTTTTTGTTTCTGGTGCCCACGGTTGGCTGGATATTCAACGCAATTGCCCCGATCCTTGCTTTGGTTGCGATGGTCGTGTTCGTCAGGTTTGCCATTCATCTGGCATCGAAGCTGCTGGTCCGTATCGCAGGTCCTGACGCATCGCTTTTGTCTCAGATCGCAATGCGCCTGCAACAAGGTTTCGAGAAAGCCGCGCAATTGCCGGATCGGATCCTGCTGTCCGTCACCGCACTAAGTCTTCTTGGATATGCCGTCCTGGCCGGGTTGAATGTTCTGCTGCTGAGCGCGATTACGGGTGTCGATATCCTGCCCCTGCTGATCGCCTATCCCTTGGTTTTGTTTCTCATGTCCCTGCCGTTCTTCCCCGGTGGGCTCGGGGTGGTCGAAGTGACATGGGCGGGCGTGCTTGTGCGCGAAGGATTGCCGTTCGATCAGGCGGTCGAGGCCGCTTTGGCGTTGCGTGTGATCTCGACCCTGGGCTTTTTCCTGATCGCCCCGCTTTTGCTCACCGGCCTTCACCCCGGCAAAAGGGGCGCGTCATGACGCAGGCCTGGCTTTCAGTGATCATGCCCGTCTTCAACGGTCGCGCGACGCTGGATGCCGCGCTGACATCTCTTGTGGGGCAGTGCGACGGGCTTGAGATTATCGCCGTCGATCAGGGATCAACCGATGGCAGCCGTGACATCCTTGAGGCAGCTCAGACCCGTCTTCCGATCCGGGTATTCGACAATCCCGATGGCAGATCGTGGACCGAGAACACAAATATCGGCCTGCGCGAAGCGCGCGCTCCGCTTGTCACGATGCTGCATCAGGACGATATCTGGTCGCCGGGGCGTGCGGCGCTTTTGAAAGAGATGAGCACCCAACATCCTGAGGTCGACATCTGGGTACACGGTGCGGATCTAATTGACGCGCAAGGGAACACCATCGGGCAGATGAGCCCACCTTTTGGAAATGTGCGGTGTGTCTTGCCCTCGGAAGAGGCGCTGTCGCGCCTGATCGTGCAAAATACCGTGGCGCTGCCCGCGGCCATGTTCCGGCGCGACGCAGCATTGCGCCTCGGTGGCTTGGATGAAAACCTTTGGTACACGGCCGATTGGGATCTTTGGTTGAACCTTGCGCAGAACGGTTTGGCCTGGGACCCTACGCGCGCCTCGGCGTTTCGAATTCACGCGAAGTCTCTGACCATGACGGGATCGCGCGACCTGCAGTCCTTCAAACGCCAGTTGCAGATACCGCTGGACCGTCATCTGGAGCATTTGCCGGAACGGCTGGTAACACGCGCCCGCAAGCGTGCAGAAGCAGCCAACGCGCTGAACGTCTGTTTGGCTGGCTTGCATCACCGCAATCTGCGCGGTGTCGGTTCAGCCCTGCGTGCGGCCCTGTTGCTTGGTCCGTCTGAATGGCGCGATTTCCTGATGACAACGCAGATTGTGAACAGATTGGCACCCCGGCTTAAGCTGGCCCTGAGAAGAGGAACATGACTTGGGTTCGATCGGAGCAAGTGTACGCCGTGCTTTTGGCCCCTATGAGCGGCAAGTGTCAGAGCTGTATCGCAGCGTTTTCATTGATTTAGAAGATCTGGCAGACTGTATTCAGGACTGGACCGACCCAACAGCCATCTGCGAGATCGGGTGCGGTGAAGGGGCATTGGCGGAACGCCTGTGCCGGGACTTCCCCAACTCGTCTTATCTGGGTATCGACATCATTCCTCATCTGGGGCGCATGTATGACGGGGATCGCGCCAAATTCCGTCAGGTCGACGCGCAGGACCTTGCCGAAGAATGCGCCGGGCAGTTTGATCTGGTCGTGATCAACGACGTCATGCATCACGTGCCACAGGCGATCCGCGCGGACATTCTGGAAGCTGCTAAAAAGCTGCTGATGCCGGGCGGTGTTCTTGTGTTCAAGGACTGGCTGAGACGGAAAACCCCGATCCACGCCGCATGTTACGTGGCCGATGTTCATATCGGCGGCGACAAGAACGTGGCCTACATGGCGATGGAGGAGCAGCGGGCTCTGATAACGTCCGTTTTCGGGCACGACGCAATCGCCGCGGAACAGTCGATCAAACCCTGGTCACAGAACCACGCCTTCAAGGTCGTACGGTAGGGCACAGGGAATGACCGCGCTAAGCCAAATCCGACCACAGGGCCTGAGCCAGGATCAAAAGCTGTCGCTCGCGATCCGGGCGTTCGTGGTGCTTAAAATCGCCGTCCTGCTTGTACTGGCGTTCAACACCCGCTTCGTGATGGATGAATTCTGGCACTTTACCCAGCCAGTTTACCTGTTCGACGGCACGTTCGATACAATCTGGCCCAAAAAAGCAGTTGGCTACGCGGTTTTTTATGAGCTTTCTCACCTGATTGGCTGGGATGCCACCTCTATGCTGATGGCGGGTCGACTGACCACCGCATGCCTTGCGCTGACATTGACCTGGTGCATCTACAAATGCGCCCGCGCCCTTGGCCATGAACGTATTACAGCGATCCTTGCCGTGGCGCTTCTGCTCAGCTTCAGCAATTTTATCGAGCGCGGGTTTCGCCTAAGATCCGAGCCACTGGCCACGTTGTTTGCGGCTATGGCGGTCTTGGTTGTCATCCGATACGAAACCGACCGGGCCAAAACCCTTGTCATCGCGGGTCTGCTCAGCGGACTTGCCTTTGTGACGACCCAGAAATCGATCTATTTCAATTTCGCTTTGGGGGCCGCGCTGGTCGTCGATGCGATCTGCATGCCCTCGGTCACGCGCGCGATCAAACGCGGGGCACTGCTGGTTCTGGGTTGGGTCATTGCAATAGCTTTATACGGCGTCCTGCTCGGGGGCCGAGCGATGCCGCAGGTTCTTGAGGTTCTTTTCCTGGGTCCTGCCGAACTCGCACTCAACGGCGGTAGCTACTACGAAGGGCTGGACGCCTATGTCTGGCAAACGCTTTTCCGTAACGCTTTGCAATATGGGTTGGTTGTCTTCGGGCTTGTTCTGGCGGCCACGCGGTTTTTCAGATGCGATGGAGCCGGTCGCATATTCCTGATCTACACGGTGCTGATCACGGCGCTTGTTTTCTTTCACAATCAGACATGGCCGTACGTTTTCATCATGGCGCTGCCGTTCCTGGCGGTCTACGGCGCGGCGGCAGTGATCTGGCTGCTGCGGTATTCGGACAGATGGTCAGCGGCGGTTCCGGGGATACTGATAATCATCGCCGTGCAAAGCACGGTTCGGAATGTACAGTATCTGGATCATGACAACCGGGCGCAAATAGCGCTGGTCCAGCAGGCCGAAGCGCAGCTTGAAAATGGCGACACCTATTTCGACGGCATAGGTATGATCCCCAGCCGCCGGATGGAACCACGCCTTTGGCTCGACGCCCAAGCCGTTATCAAGACCAGAAAAGAAGGCCAGAACTCAACCCTCTACGCCGCGCTGCTGAAAGGTGAGCCCCACCTGGTGATTGCGACCTATCGCACGGACAATCTGGGCGCACTCTTTAACTCTGCCCTTGAGGAGAAGTATGGCTTTCTGTCGCCGAACCTTATGCTGCCCCTCGAAACAAATCCGGCGCTGCCGTCTCAAAAATCCCCGCGTGTCCCGCTTTTTAGCGGCATCTACACCGACTAGGGCAAGCTCTGCACAATCCCAAGTCCCAACCTTGCGCCGCAGCCAGACACGGTAATCAAAGCTGTTGCAGCCAGCCCAAGCGCTGTGCCTAAAGTGGCGGCAAAGGATTTCTTGAAAAGCGGCTTTGGGAGAAAAGACAATGGCCGAGTATTATCTTGCGTTCTGGAATCTGGAAAACCTCTTTGGCCCGTCGAACCATCCGGACAGGCCGGAATGGGTTCAAAAGCAGGTCAAGAACGATCTGAAGGGTTGGACCAAGGCGCTTTATGGCACCAAGCTCAAGCAACTGGCAAAAGTCATCGCGGCCATGAACGATGGTGCGGGGCCGGATATTCTTGGCGTTTGCGAGGCCGAGGATGAAGCGGTTCTGAAGGACCTCATCGCAACACTCGCACCGATGCTGCCCGCCCGAAAATTTGCGACGGTGTTTGCCTCGGATGACCTGAGCTCGCGGGGGATCGACACCGCGTTCATCTATGATCAGAACCAGTTCAGCGTCGATAAGAAGCTGGTCTTCAACCATTTTGTCATGCGCCGGACCGGGACGCGGGACATTTTGCAGGCAACGTTCAAGGCCGTTGCCGATAACAATGAAATCGTGGTCATGGCCAATCACTGGCCCTCGCGGTCAGGAGGGAGCGCGCAGGACTCGGCCGGGTTCCGGGCCACGGCGGGGGAAACCTTGTCTTACTGGCACAGCCGTATTTTCGAGGCCGCGCCTCTGAAAAAGCGAACGCCGGTCGTGGCGTTTGGCGATCTGAATGACGATCCGTGGGACAGAAGTGTCACCGTGAACGCGCTGGCCACGCGTGAGCGCGGCGATGTTCGGCGGGCGACGTCCCCGAAGTTCTACAACCTGTCCTGGGACTACCTGATCTCGGACACCGTGGATCTGAACGGGAAGAAGCGCCAACTGGAGGGCACGCTGTATTTCAAGAGCAACGGCAATCTGTTCGACCAGATCCTGATCAATCGCCCGCTTCTTGATGCCAAGAAAGACAGCGGCTTCAAATATGTCGATGGCAGCGCGGGCTTGTTCGCTTTTCCTGCCATGGTTTCCCATAAAACGGGTGAAGGACCGCGCCGGTTCGGGCTACCGAAGGGAGATGCCGGAAAGAACGTGGACAAGACCGGTTTCAGCGATCATTTCCCGGTCGCACTAAAGATCAAAGCGGTGTGAGATGGCAAAACGCTTCTAAAAGGACTCTGAGGCTACTAAGTTCACAAGCCCAGTGCTGACACTGTTTTGGTTGCACTCCGGCCGCATACGGTTTCTGCTGCACGACATCTGCTTTGCACGAGGTCACAATGCCCCAGACATCCACCGCCAACCGTCGTTTCGTTCTGGCCGAACGCCCGAAGGGACAGCCGGACGAAAATACGCTGCGTCTTGAAACCACGGACATCCCCGAACCCGGCCCGGCAGAGATGCTGGTGCGAACGGTGTATCTGTCGCTGGACCCTTACATGCGGGGTCGCATGAATGACGGCAAATCCTATGCCGAACCGGTTGCGATTGGCGGCGTGATGACAGCTCAGGTCGTGGGAGAGGTGGTGAAATCGAACATCGAGGGCTACGAGGCCGGAGACTACGTGCTCAATCCAAGCGGGTGGCAGGACTACGCCGTCTCAGACGGAGCGCAGGTCGTCAATCTGGGCAAATCCCCGGACAACCCGTCATGGTCGCTCGGCATTCTGGGCATGCCGGGATACACGGCCTATGCCGGTTTGCTGAAAATCGGAGAGCCCAAGGCTGGCGAGACGGTTGTCGTGGCCGCTGCGGCAGGCCCGGTTGGCGCAACGGTCGGGCAGATTGCAAAGCTCAAAGGGTGCCGCGTGGTCGGCATCGCTGGCGGTTCGGAAAAATGCACGCATGTTGTCGAGAACCTTGGATTTGACGCCTGTCTGGACCACCGCTCCGACGATCTGGCGACACAATTGCGCGCGGCCTGCCCGGATGGCATTGACGTGTATTTCGAAAACGTTGGGGGCAAGGTCCTGTACGCGGTGCTGCCGTTGTTGAACCCGTTCGCGCGCGTCCCTGTCTGCGGGATTGTATCGTGGTACAACCTACCGGGCCTGCCGGACGGCCCGGACATGGGGCCAGCGATCCTGGGCACGATCCTGCGGATGAAAGTCAAAATGCAGGGGTTCATCATCTACGACAATTTCGGTGCCGACGTGTATCAAGAGTTTGTCCGCGACATGACCGCCTGGCTGGCGGATGGGTCAATACACTACAAGGAACATATGGTTGAGGGGTTGGAGAATGCTCCGGAAGCCTTCTATCAACTGCTGGCCGGTGGCAACTTTGGCAAGATGGTCGTGAAAGTTGACTGACTGAACAAAGGCCCCAACTGCACGCCGCATGATCACGCGCGATACATCCGGCGCATGACCAGAGGCGTCAGGTACATCGGTATCTGGTAGGCCCCGATGAACACCATAATGGGTGCCGTGGCCTCGGGCGGCAAGGCCAGGAAGAACAGCGCGACGTTGCGGTTTCCGGCGATCACGGACACTGCGGTCGCGCTGGCCGGTGGCAAGCGATTGCGTGTCAGTCGGAAGGTGACGATCTGAGCGCCGAAATTCACCAGACAGGCGAAAGCGATCCAGAACCCGGCACGCCACGGATCGGTCAGCGCCGCCGCGCTGACCGCCGGCATCAGACCGGTGACGAAGACGGCCAAGGTGATCGCCGCAAATCCTTCGAGTTTCAGAAGCGTTCTTTGCGATGGATTGCGCAGTACGGACTGGCGGATGCTGACGGCAACCAGCGTGACGATGGAAATCGTCAGAAACAGATTGAATGCCGCCTTCAGAACCGCCCTCAGATCGCCAAGCTCGGGCATCAGCCAGAAGATCGGCAATGCCGTCAGCGGCAATAGGGCGGTACCGACCACGACCAGACGCATGGCATGTTCGGCGGGGTAGCCCATCATCATGCACATGTTCGGACTGCCCGAGATGGACGGCGCGGCGGTCATGATCAGCACTGACAGGATGATCGCTGTCCCTATCCAACCTCCGGCAAACCCGACCGCGATGAAGGCCAGCGGCGTGAGAAGCTGAAACGCGATCACCGCAGTCATCACCTGACGCAGATCGGCCAGCGATCCCAGAATGGCCGCAGGTTCCATCCGCAGAATGGTCACGAACAGCAGCAGAACCACAAGCGGCGGCAACAAGGGCAGCATCGGCTCGGCCAGCCCGGGCAGCAGCAACCCGGCCACAAGCCCCGAGACCATGACATAAGGGCCGTTGCGCGCCGCCCAGAGCAGCGGGTTCACCGGGGCGGCCCTACCCGCCGGGACTCTGACGCAGGTTCTCGGGCAGCCAGGTGGCGAGATCGGGGAACCAGATTAGGATAAAGACCATCAGCACCATGATCAGGAACATCGGGATCGCGGCGCGGGCGATATAGCTCATCTCGTGGTTGGTCATGCCTTGCATCACGAACAGGTTGAAACCGATCGGCGGCGTGATCTGGGCCATTTCGACGACAACCACGATGAAGATGCCAAACCAGATCAGGTCGATCCCAGCCTCGCGGATCATCGGCTCGACCACGGCCATGGTCAGCACGACCGAGGAAATCCCGTCAAGGAAACAGCCCAGAATGATGTAGAACACCAGCAGAACCATGAGCAGCTCGAACCGCGTCAGTTCCCACCCGGCAATCAGGTCGGCCAAGCCCCGCGGCAGGCCGGTGAAGCCCATCGACAGCGACAAGAACGCAGCACCCGCAAGGATCAGCGCGATCATCGCGCTGGTCCGGGTCGCGCCCATCAGGCTTTCGGTGAAGGTCTTCCAGTTCAGTGAACCCTGCCCTGCGGCCAGCAGCAGCCCGCCGATCACGCCAAAGGCTGCGGCCTCGGTCGCGGTGGCATAGCCCAGATACATCGACCCGATCACCACCATGATCAGCAGGATCACCGGCAGCAGAAAACGCGAGTTCCTGAGCTTTTCGGAAAAGGTCAGTTTGCCCTCGCTATTCGGGTTCCAGTCCTTTCCCAGCTTCGAGTAGATCGCGACATAGCCCATGAACATCGCCGCCAGCACGAGGCCCGGCAGGATGCCCGCAAAGAACAGCTTGGTGATGGATTCATTGATCGTGACCCCATAGACGATCAGCGTCAGTGACGGCGGGATCATCAGCCCCAGCGTCGCCGCCCCTGTCAGGGTGCCGATGATCATCCGCTCGGGGTAATTGCGTTTGCGCAATTCCGGGATCGACATCTTGCCAACCGTGGTCAGCGTGGCGGCGGAAGAGCCTGAAACGGCGGCAAACACGGTGCAACCCACGATATTCGTGTGCACCAGACCACCGGGCAGCGGCGCCATCCAGGGCGACAGACCCTTGAACATGTCCTCGGATAATCGCGTTCGGTACAGGATCTCGCCCATCCAGATGAACATCGGCAAAGCGGTCAGGGTCCAGGATGAGGATGCCGACCAGATGGTGGTGATCATCACGTCGCCGACGGGGCGGGTCGTGAACAGCTCCATCCCGACCCAGGCGACGCCCATCAGCGCCAGCCCGACCCAGACGCCGGTGCCCAGAAGGGTAAACAGAACAAAGAGAAAAAGGATGATGACGGACAGGTTTTCCATGCGCTTACTCTCCGTGGCTCTGGTCGGCCAGATCGCGGGTGATCCGGTGGTCACCCTTGAACAGGACATGGAACAGGTGATCGGTCAGCGCGATGGCAAGGATCACGGCCCCGATCAGCATGGCGGATTGCGGTATCCACAGGGCGGTCTTGTCCTGCCCCTGACTGACATCGTTGAACTTCCAGCTCCAGTAGACGAACCGGTAGGCGTACCAGCAGAAGTACCACATGACAGCGGTGCCGATGGCAAAACACCAGATTTCAAGGATGCGGCGGGCGCCATCCGGAACCGCGTTCAGCAGGATCGAGACGCGGATATGGCTGCCCCGGTTCAGGGCATTGGCAAAAGCAAGGAACGAGGCGGCGGCCATCGCGTATCCGGCATAGTCGGGCGCGCCGGGAAAGACCTCGCCGGTCCAGCGGGCCAACATCTGCACGACAATCAGCAACAGGATAGCGATCAGGCTGAGCGCCGCCAGAACCCCTGCTGCCAGATAGATGAAATCCAGTACGGACCGAAGCCCTCGCAATACCGCCATACCGTCCCCGTTATGTTATGATCGTGCAGGTTTCGGGCGGCAGAGACCCCGCCGCCCGCATGTGCCGTTACTGTGACGAATTGAACGCGTCGACGATGGCCTTGCCTTCATCCCCGGCGGCTTCCAGCCATTCATTGGTCATGGTGACGCCGATTTCCTTCAACTCACCCACCATCTGATCCGAGGCCGGACCAACGGTCATGCCGCCATCCCGTAGACCCTGCAGGGTGAAGCCGGTGTATTCCTTGGCGCGCCAGTTGCCGGCGTATTCAGCCAGTTCCGAGCAGGCCTTGATGACGTTCTTGTTGGCATCCGACACACCCGACCAGACGTCCGAGTTTACCATGACGTAATTGCGCGGCAGCCAGGCGTCGACCTCGTAGAAATAGTTCAGGCTTTCCCAAACCTTACGGTCATAGCCGGTAGAACCCGAAGACACCATCGAATCCGCGACACCGGTAGCAAAGGCCTGACTGATTTCAGCCGCTTCGATGGTCACGGGCAGCATCCCCGTCAGTTCGGCCAACCGTGATGTGGCGTTGTTGTACGAGCGAAACTTGATGCCCTTCATGTCAGCGACCGAGTTCACCTCGTTCTTGAAATAGAGGCCTTGCGGCGGCCATGGCACGGCGTAAAGCAGCGTCAGGTTCTGCTCGGCCAGCAGCTTTTCGATTGCAGGCTTCGCAGCCTCCCAAAGCTTGGCGCTGTCGTCGAACGAGGTCGCCAGAAACGGGATCGAGTCGAACCCGAACAGCGCGTTTTCGTTCTGGTGACCGGACAGCAGGCGTTCGCCAATCGGGGCCTGCCCAGTTTGGATCGCGCGCTTGATGTCGCCGCCTTTGAACAGCGAGCCCGACGGATGGGTGACAATTTCAATCTCACCGCCTGTGCCGGTGGTCACGCATTTGGCAAACTCTGCGCCCGTGGCCGAATGGAAGTTCGACGCCGAATAGGCCATCGGCATGTCCCATTTCTCGGCCAGTGCAGGTGCGGCTGAAGCGGCAGTCAGAGCGGTCGCTGCCAGAAGATGTGTCAGTTTTTTCATCATAGTCTCCCTGTTTGATTTCAAAGCGCCGATGTTTGCCACCGGCCTGTTTTTATATTGCAAAACGTGAGGGCGCGTAGACGCTCATATCCGTGTTCGGGGTTCTGCCCGCGATCATCTGCGCCAGAAGACGCCCGGTTTTCGGCCCGCCTGTCAGGCCGATGTGATGATGACCAAAACCCATATACGCCCCATCAACCCCCGGAACATCGCCAATGATCGGGATCGAGTCAGCCGGTGCGGGCCTGTGCCCCATCCACTCTACCTCCTCCTTCCATGTCACGCCCGGAAAGGCCGCCCGGGCATTCTTGCGCATCAACTCAAACGGTGCGCGCGAGGGCGGTGCATCCAGCCCGCCAAATTCCACAATCCCCGCCAAACGTATCCGCCCGTCCATGGGCGTGGCAACAAACTTGCCTGATGCCACCATGACCGGGCTGCGCGGCATCGCAGAAGGGTCCACCAATTCAAGATGATAGCCACGTTCGCTTTCCAGAGGAACAGAAATTCCCAACCGTTTGGCCAATGGCCCGGACCAGACCCCGGCGGTTATGATTGCCGTGTCACATGGGATGGTTTCGCCATTTGTACGTACCCCCGTGACGCGGCCATTGTCACGTACCACGTCTTCTACACTGGCGCGGACGATCCGGCCTCCGTTCGCTTCGACATGGGCAGCGAGGTCCTTTACATACCGTCCGGGGTCTGTGATGTGCCCGTGGTCTGGCAGCCTGGCGGCAAAGCCGATCTCAGGACTGAACACCGGGTCGTAGTCGTGGAACGCCTTGCCCTCCAACTCGTCCCACTGAAACCCGTTCTTGCGCCGGATGTCCCAGCCGAACGCATCCCCTTCGAAATGCGCCCGGTCGTTGTAGAGGAACAGATAGTCAGACGGCACGATCCACGTTTCGGCACCTGTGCCGGCGGCCAGAGCCTTGTGATCGTTCAGGCTGTCGCCAACGATGGGCGCAAGGGCGGCAGCGATCCGCGCGACGTCATCGGCGTTGGCGTGGCTCAGATATCGCCTCAGCCACGGGATCAGTTTCGGCAGATAGCCCCATTTCAGAAACAACGGCTGAGACGGGCTAAACAGCATTCTCGGCGCTTTGCCCAGCAGCCCCGGAACCGTCACGGGCACGATGGAACAGGAGGCCAGAACACCGCCATTCCCGTGCGATGTGCCCTCACCCGGTCCGGCTTTGTCGATCAGGATCACGTCATGGCCGTCGCGTTGCAGCCAGACCGCCGCCGATACGCCCACAATCCCCGCGCCGATAATGGCTATGGTCTTCCTGTCGCTCACATTGCCACCGCCTTGGCCACAGCGTAATGATCCATTTTCGCCACATCGGGCCTGCTGCCAAAACCGGGCCCCGAGGGCACGACGACCTGCCCATCGCGGATTTGGAACGGGTCTTCCAGAATATCTTCCTGCAGGAAATACGACGCCTGATAGAACTCGCACCCCAGCGTGATTTCGGGCGTTGCGGCGATCATATGGGCGCCTGCCAGATGCGCCAGACCGGCCTCGAACATGTCGCCGCCATAGGCCGTCAGCCCATGCGCCGCAGCTATGCGCGCAACCGTCTGGCCGCGCGTCAGGCCGCCGGATTTCATGATTTTCACCGACACGCCGTCACAAATCCCTTCGCGCGCGGCGCGCTCCATATCTTCGGGGCCAAAGACGCTTTCATCCGCCAAAAGCGGCACATCGATCATCTGCCGCAGCTTTGCCATCATCCCGAAATGATGCGCGCGCACCGGCTGTTCGATGAAGTCCGGGTTGAACTGAGCCACATCCCGCACCTGCGCCGCAGCCTCTTCGATACCAAGCCCTTGGTTATAATCCACCCGCACCGAGAACTCGGGATAGTTCTGAGCAAGATGCTCTAACCGCATGATATCAAACGCATGATCCCTGAACCCGGTCTTGAGTTTGACGATCCGGACACCATCCTCCTGCAACCGCGCCAGCAGTTCGACATCCTGCGCGAAATCCGGGTTCGCGATGGAACAGCTTAGCGGAATCGTATCACGACACCGGCCCCCCAGCAGGGACCACACCGGCACCCCGCTGATCCGCCCGGCAAGATCCAGCAGCGCGGTTTCCAGCGCCGCCTTGGCCTCGGTACAATGGGCCACCGCATAGGCGGCGCGCGCCATGATCGCCGACCGATCCCCGACCCTTGCGCCCATCACAAGCGGGCGCAGATAGCGATCCAGCGCAGCATAAGTGGCTTCGGGCGTCCCGGTGAATACCGACCAGGGCGAGGCCTCTCCGAACCCTTCCGCCCCGCCCTCTGCCGTAAGACGCAGGACGACAATCTCACAGGCGCCTTCGACCGAGCCAATGCCATGATCCCGCCGCGACGTGACCGGCAGTTTCAGGTGCCACAGATCAAACCCGATGATTTTCTGGTCCAGATCGCTCATTTCGCCCCCAGTTGACGAAAGCAAGCCTGCCTTGACCGGTATATCATTTCAAATACTATATCTTTGAGAGTTCATCAGAAAAAATGATGCCTGACCATGTCCCTACGATTTCGCCAGCTACAGGCCTTTCACGCCATCATGGAGACCGGAACCGTGACCGGCGCGGCCTCGGTTCTGGGTATTTCGCAACCGGGGATCAGCAACCTGCTGGCTCAGTTGGAACGCGAAGCGCGGTTGCCTCTTTTCGAACGCAACAAGGGCCGTCTGCTGCCGACACCCGAGGCCGAATTGCTGTACCGAGAGGTCGATACGGTCGTGCGCGGGCTGGATCACGTGGCGCAGGCGGTCACAGACCTGCAGAACAAACACCCAGGTCAGTTGCAGGTGGCCGCGCCGCATCTGCTGTCCTTCGGCTTCATGCCGCGCGAGATCGCGCGCTTCGCCAAAAGCCGACCGAACCTGTCGGTGAGTTTTCAATCGCAGTATTCGTCGAAGATTCAGGAATGGGTGATCTCGGGCCTGTTCGAGATCGGCATTGTCGAGATGCCCATCCTGCACGACACGCTGAACTATCAGGTGTTTCAGTTCGAAACGCTGGCGACCTTTCCCGAGGGCAGTCCACTGGCGAAACACGACGTGCTCACCCCGGATATTCTGGAAAACGAGCCCTTCATCGTCATGGGCCCCGAGCATCAGACCCACCGCAGAACCCGCGACATATTCCAGACCGCAGGGCGCACATGGCGCACCCAGATTCACACGCACCTGTCCGAAAACCTGCTGAGTTTCGTCAAACAGGGCATGGGCGTTGCGATGATCGACCCGTTCACCGTCACCTTTGACGAAGAGAGCGGGTATCAGACCCGCCCCTTCCGTCCGGCGGTGATGTTGGACCTTGCAATCATCACAGCCAAGGGTCGGCCCCTTTCGACCATCGCGCAGGCGTTTCTGGCGCAACTGACCCCGTCAATCGCCGCTTACGCCACCCATTCCGAAACCGGCGCCGCCGCTTCGTGAAGCTGTTGCGAATGGATGTCCACCAGCGTCGGGCCGTCATGTTCGATGGCCTGTTTCAGAACCTTGGGCAGATCCTCGGGGTCTTTGACCGTCCATGATTTAACGCCAAAGGCCGAGGCGACGGCGGCGTGATCCGTGCGGTTGAAATCGACGTTATAGTAGCGCTGACCGAACCCGGCCTCCTGCCCGGCCTTGATCCAGCCAAAGACCGAATTCGAAAACACGATCGAGGTGATCGGCATATTGTGCCGAACCATGGTTTCGAACTCGCCGCAGGTGAACCCGAACGACCCGTCGCCCATGACAGACAGGGTTTTGACGGACGGGCGCCCTACATGCGCCCCCATCGCGGCCCCCAGCGAATAGCCCAACGCCCCATGCGCCCGGTTGGTGATGAAATGCCGCCCCGGCTTGCGCCAGCGATAATGCGCGCTGAAATAGGGGCAAGGCGTGCCGGGATCGGCGACAACAATCGCATCGTCGTCGAGGATATCCATCAGGGATGCCATAACAGCCTCGGGCCGGATCGGGGTTTCACGGCTTGCGGCAAGCGGGGCAAAGGCGGCCATCTTGGCCTGCCACGCCGCGCGCGCTTTCTCGGCACCGCCGAGGCTTGGCAGATCCTGCTGTGCCTCAAGCGCTGCGGCCAGAGCTTCCAGCGCCAGACGGGCATCGGCGCAGATGGCGACCTTGGTCTGATAATTCGCGCCTATCACCATCGGGTCACTGTCGATGTGGATGATGGTGGCGTCGCGACCGGGGCTGCGCCAACGTTCAGTGGTTACGGACCCGGCGCGGCAGCCGATAAACAGGACCACATCGGCCTGATCCACCACGGCGCGGGTTGCCGGGACGCCTCCGTTCGATCCGACGACACCCAGGGAAAGCGGGTCGGTCTCGGCAATCGATCCCTGCCCCGAGACGGTGGTGGCGACCGGCATGTCCAACAGGCTGGCAACGCGGCGCAGTGCGCCTTCGGCACCGGACAGAACCGGCCCGCCACCACAGACGGCCACGGCGGATTTTGCCTTGGCCAGTATCTCTGCCGCCGCCTCAATCGCATCCAGATCAGGCCCAGCGCGTTCCGCCGGATAGCTGCGATGGCGCGCATCGGCCCAGATCTCGGCCTCGTCCACATGGGCCTTCTGCGTGTCAAACGGCAGCGCCAGATGGGTCGCGCCGGGTGTGCCGGTTGTCATCGCCCGGAACGCGGCGCGGACCATGGCGGGCAACCGCGCCGCGTCATCCAGCGAGGCGTTCCACTTGGCAAGGGGTCGAAACAGCGCCGGTTGGTCCAACTCGGTCAGCGGATATTTCCCCCGGCTGGTCGTCGCCACGTCAGAGGTGATCGCCAGAATCGGAACCGAGCTTTCATTGGCCTCGACCACCCCCGGCAGAATGTAAGTCGCCCCACCCCCGGACGGCCCCTCGCAAACCCCCGGCTTGCCGGTCACGCGGGCATAGCCATCGGCCATATAGGCCGCGTGCCGTTCGTCCCGTGTCAGGAAATGCTGAATGCCATGATCCATCCGCGCCAGCGCATCATAGAACGGCAGCGTGGTATCACCGCACAGGCCGAACATATGGGTCACGCCATGCGCTTCGAGCATGCGCACCATCGCCTCGGCTCCGGTCAGATAATTCGTCCCTGTCATGGCTTGCGATTCCTTTAGGTCAATTCTGCACACAAGCCTGTATACAGATTTGTATATTGATTTCAAGAACTGCTTGTGGCACCTGTGGATCGCAACCGAAAGGACAGAGCACATGGCGGGTCCGCGCGTCGATGACATCTATGATCAGGTTAAGGCGATGGCGGTTTCTTTCCGTCTTCGTCCCGGTGACCGCCTGAATGAAGTCGCGCTGTCAAAAGAGCTGGGCGTCAGCCGCACCCCCCTGCGCGAGGCGCTGAACCGGCTGGTCGCCGAGCGGCTGTTCGATTTCCGCCCCGGCCAAGGCTTCTTTTGCCGACCGCTGGATGCGCAAAGCGTGTTTGACCTGTTCGAACTGCGCCAGATCATCGAGGTCGCGGCTGTTCGTACCGCCTGTGCCAAAGCCTCGGACGACGACCTGCAGTCACTGCGGGATGACCTTTATGCAACCGGGATCGACATCACCGGCCTGACCGTCGAGGACGCCGTCAACCGGGACGAGGCCTTTCATCTAGGCATCGCAAAACTCACTGGCAATTCAGAGCTTTTGCAGACCCTGACCCGGATCAACGAACGCATCCGCTATATCCGCTGGATCTCGATGAGCATGGACCGGCTGCACCGCTCGAAAGACGAACACAAGCAGGTCATGCAGGCCCTACTGAACCGCAACGCGGATGAGGCCACGCGCATTCTGGGCAACCATATCGCCAAACGGATGGATCAGGTGCAGGACGCCGTGCGGCAAGGCATCTCCAGCATCTACATGGAAGGGTCCGAGGTCATCTCGACCCGCATCATCGAGGAGGCGCAGGCATGATCGCGCAGGGCGGAAAATCCATCTACGGCGCGTCCGTCGGCATCCTCATGCTGGACGCCCGGTTTCCCCGCATCCCGGGCGACATGGGCAACGCTCTGACATGGCCGTTCCCGGTTCTCTATCGAATTGTCCGCGATGCCTCACCCGACCGGGTTGTGCGTCATAAAGCCGAGGGCATGCTGGAGGCCTTCATCGACGCCGCCCAAGAGCTGGTCAAAGATGGCGCGGATGGTATCACCACCAATTGCGGGTTCCTGTCACTGTTCCAGCAGGAACTGGCCAGCGCCGTTCCGGTTCCGGTCGTCACATCCTCGCTGACGCAGGTCGACATGGTGAACCGGACGCTTCCGGCGGGCAAACGGGCAGGTATTCTGACGATCTCGGCCTCAACGCTGACCGGTGATCACTTGCAGGCAGCGCAGGTACCGCTGGGCACGCCGATCGGCACCACCGAAGGCGGCCATGAATTCACCCGGGCCATTCTGGGAAATGAGATCTCGCTGGATGTGGACAAGGCCCGCGCTGACAATATCGAGGCCGCCCTTGACCTGCAGTCAAACCACCCCGATCTGGGCGCGATTGTTCTGGAATGCACGAATATGTGCCCCTATGCGGCGGATATTCAGCAGGCAACAGGCCTGCCGGTCTATTCGATGGTTTCGCTTGTCAGCTGGTTTCAGGCGGGACTGACACCCCCGACGTATTAGTGCGATGCCATTAGTCCGGCTTGGTTCCGGCCTTTACTCCAAAGGCAGGGCATTGAATTGCCCGACCTCGACCACCTCCACCCTGACGCCTTCAATCTCTTCCGGAAACCGCTCGTCTTCGCTCAGTTCCTCCTGAGCCACCATTTTTTCGACGTAGATGACGATACAGGCCGAGCCATCGTCATCGCGGCAGACCCCATCCGCCACGGCCACCACATGCGGATAACCCATCAACTCGGCCTCGTGCCGGGCCAGAACGCCTGCGACTTTTGTTCGATCAGCAGCAAGCGGCTGTGGCGCGTCGCTTACCGCGGCAAATTTCCGCCACCCGTCCGCGAATTGGCGTCCGGCGGCAATCTGATCTTCTGACCAATTTGGTCCCGGTGTCTTTGTCATTGGCCCCTCCAAAATGGAAATAGGATGAAAACCGTTTGCGCTGTGTTCTGCCGGTGAAACGGTAAACGCGTTGCTGATGGCAACGATCAAAATCTGGGCAATCATCTTACCATGCTTTCCCAAGTCAGTTGAGTAGACGCCAACCCGTTGATCGACCCAAGCGTACCCTACTCTGGCTTTCAAATATAAGTTCGCCGCCTTAGAAAACAACCAGAGCTTGGCCTGGCATGCCTCGTCACCTTGGCGGATTGCCGCCAAGACAGCGTGGCCGCTGTTTCGCATTATGGTTGTTTCTGCTATACTTGAATCTCGCTCCACTCATTCAATGAAGAAACTTCCGTGACCTTTTTTCAGGTCGGGACGGAGCGTGTATTTTCTCAGAAGAACTTCATTTTTAGGAGTAAATTATGCCCAAAAATCTTTCAAAATGGACAAGTGCTCAACAGAAAACCGGTCAGAAATCTGCAGATTCGTGGACTGCGTTTGCAAAGCAGCAGCAGGGCGCACCTAATGAACAAAGTCTGTCCGCGATGGGTGATATCGCCCGTATTGCGGAAGTGCAGGACAAGCACGAGGCCGAGCTTTTGGCAATGGATAACGTCGTCGGCGTTGCCGCTTCGAAAAAGGTCAAGGGCGGAAACCCTGGGGATCAAAGCACCCTGACCGTTTACGTCACCGCAAAACAAAAGTCGGCAAATCTCGACAAGGCGTCAAAAGTGCCCTCGAGAATTGATGGTGTTCCCACCGATGTCGTCGAAGTCGGCGAGATTGAGGCGCTTGCGTTCAACGCAAAGGTCCGGCCAGCTTTGCCCGGCTACAGCATCGGGCATTACAATATCACGGCCGGCACGTTCGGTGCTCTGGTCCGGGATGTGCGGCGGTGCTGCTGCAAGGTCGAGAAAGGGTGTGACTGCGACGGGTATCGTCAGGACTGCGAAAGCGACTATCTGATCCTGTCCAACAACCACGTTCTGGCGGATGTCAATCAGGCCCGCCCGGGTGACAAGATCCTGCAGCCGGGCCCTGTGGATGGCGGTCTGTTCCCCTCGGACATGGTGGCGACGTTCGAGCGCACCGAAGAAATTGTGTTTGGCGCAAGCGGGTACAATCTTGTCGATGCCGCAGTGGCGCGCCCGACAGACAGCCGCAATGTCACCGCGTCAATCCTTGGCGCTGCGGCCCCGACCGGGGTTGGTCAGGCCTTCCCGCTTATGAACGTCCTGAAAGTTGGCCGCACAACGGAAGTGACCGCCGGAGTGGTTCTGGCGACCAATGCAACGGTTCAGGTCGGGTTCGGCGGCGCAGGTGTTGCGACCTTCCGGCACCAGATCCTGACGACGGCAATGGCGGCAGGCGGCGACTCTGGCAGCTTGCTGATGGACTTTGATCTGAACGGGGTCGGACTGCTGTTTGCAGGTTCGCCCATTATCACGATCCACAACCATCTGCTTGACGTTCAGAACACGCTTGGAGTCGAGTTGGTGACGACCCGCTGATTTCCTGATCGGAACAGGACGAAGGCCCTCAGCAGTGTTGGGGGCCTTTGTCCAAGCGTTCGGGAAGCGGCGGTGCAACACATTATTGGGTCTGCAATTTTCGACTGGGGCTTCGCGGTCAAAACCCCCGCCGCGCAAGGTTGGTCCAGAACGCGATGCCGTGACGGATCGCGTCATCGTTGAAATCGTAGGAGGGGTTGTGAAGCGGCATTGCGTTGTTCCCCTCGACCCCGTTGCCCATCATGATGAATGCCCCCGGACGATGGGCAAGAAACTCGGCAAAATCCTCTGAGAACCCCACCCGTCCGTAATTGGCATCGACACGGCCGACATCGCGGGCCGCTTTCGCGATCAGGTCGGTGGCTGCGGCATCGTTGACCAGAGGCCGGAATGACGTCGAGTAGTCGACTTGCGCCTCGGCCTCTTGCGCCGCACAGACGCCGGCCACGATGGCGCGCATTCTGCGTTCGATAGTTGCAGAAACATCGTCAGAAAACCCACGGCAATCCCCACGCAGGGTGGCATTGCTCGGCAGGATATTCCGCGCGCCATCGGTCAGAAACTCGGTGACGGAAACCACTGCGTGTTCACGAGGGGAAAGCGAGCGAGAGACGATCGACTGCAACTGCTGCACAATCGCGGACCCTGTCACTATCGGATCAATGCCTGCCTCTGGCATCGAGGCATGCCCGCCCCGGCCTTGAATGCGGATCTCGAAATTGTCCTCGAACGCGCAGAACGGGCCCGCTTGCGTGGCGAAATGGCCAAGCTCCATTCCCGGCAAATTGTGCAGGCCGAAGATCGCGGCCATGGGGAAGCGGTCGAACAATCCATCCGCGATCATCGCGGCGGCCCCGTTTCCGTTCTCTTCATCCGGCTGAAAGATGAAATGAACGGTGCGTTTGAAAGCTGGGTCTGCGGCGAGTTCCAGCGCGACTCCGAGCAGCATGGCGCTGTGGCCGTCGTGACCGCATCCGTGAAACTTGCCGTCTGTTTGCGAGCGATAGGGCAAGTTGGTCGCTTCCTGAATCGGCAGGGCGTCCATATCGGCACGAAAGCCGATTGCGGTGTCCTCGGGACCGCGGCGCAAGGTGGCAACGATACCCGACCGGCCTACGCCACGGGCAACCTCAAGCCCGGCGCGCTCCAGCTCTGTAGCGATCAGATGCGGGGTCCGGTCAAGATCAAAGCCGGTTTCCGGGTGGGCATGCAGATCACGGCGAAATGCGGTGAGGTCAGGCATCGGACACACTTCCTTCAGACAAGACAATCAACGGCAATTCCGCCTGATCCGTCAAGCAGGCTGCCAGACCTGCCGCCCCGGAGGGTGTGGTGGAAAACCCCAATTCGCGCGCCTGCTCAACAGCGGCCAGAGCCTGCTGATCACTGATCGTCACCCAATCGTCGGCACAGTGTTTCAGAATATCCAAAGCCAGCATGGATGGCGTTTTGCAATCCAGACGCCCCATGTTCGACACCGGGCCATCGACGGTCACGATCTGTCCCGCTCGCGCACTTTCCTTGAGGCACGGGGCGGCGTCCGGTTCGACGACGATGATCTTAGGCTGAACCGGCCAGTTCGACCGGATCATGTATGCTACCCCCGCAGCCAGCCCGCCAACGCCTGCCTGCAAATACACATGGCTGGGCCAGGTCCCCGCGCCCTTTAGCTTGCGGCGTATTTCCTCGGCAATGACGGTATAGCCTCCCATCACCAGCCGGGGCGGTTCGGTGTATCCCGGCCAGGACCCATCGGCAAGGTGGATGGCACCGCTTGCCTCGGCATCGGCAATGGCTGCTGCTACGCTTGCCTCGTAGTCTTCGCCGGATCGAACAACCCGGGCCCCCTTGTCCCGCAGACGAATGGCAAAGTCCTCGGGCACCGTTTCGGCAAGATGAATGCGGGCCTGCGCGCCAAACAGGCGCGCGCCAGCGGCCACGGCCATGCCGTGATTGCCTGCGCTGGCGCAGACAAAGGTCATCAAGCGGGCAGTTTCCCTTACGGGATCATCCAGAAAGGCGCTGGCTTCCAACGGGCGACCAACGCGCGCTTCGATCAGCTTGGCGACCGCATAAACCCCGCCCAGCGCTTTGAACGCGCCAAGGCCCATGCGGTTGGTTTCATCCTTGATGAGTATTGACCGCCCCCGAAAACCGCAGGTTTCCAAGGGGCTGGGTCTGTAGGCGGGGCATTCAGCCAGCAAAGCCAGCGGCTTCGCAACGTCGAGTTTGACAGAGTTTTCCATAGGAAGAGTTTTACGTTTAAAGTTTGATCATTTATGGTCAATTTGGCTAAATTTTTGGGAAAATTTCTCAAATCATAGGGAAAACTCGTGAAACTCGATCAGTTCGACCGAAACCTGCTTCAACTGATGCAAACCGACGCGAAAATGGGCCTTGAAGCTTTGGCGTCCGAAACAGGCCTGTCCGTTGCATCCGTCCAACGGCGGCTGAAAGCGCTCAGAACCTCGGGGCAATTCTTTCCGAAGTGGCGATCGTCGACCCAAAAAAGCTGGGCGTTGCGATGAGCTTCATCGTGATGGTCGAACTGGAACGCGAACGTCAGGATCAGATCGACGCTTTCTCGCGCCAGGTGCAGTCTGAACCCATGGTCCAGCAATGCTACTACATCACCGGAGACGCCGATTTCTGTCTGGTCTGTACCGCAAAGGATATGGACGACTTTCAGGAACTCACACAGCGGCTTTTCTTCGACAATTCAAACGTCCGTCGCTTTCGGACATCCGTTGTGATGGGACGAAAGAAGGTCGGTTTGGGTGTTCCCGTTGGCGACGCGGCCGGACAAAATTGAAGCCGTGTCAGGCCGCGTCCGCCTGAAAGGCCCCCCTCAAGCGTTCGGACCTGCGGCGCAGCAATTCGAGCGTTGCCAACAGCGCGATGGACAAAAGCACCAACAGTGTCGCCACCGCAAGAATCGTCGGGTTGATCTGTTCCCGGAGGCCCGAGAACATCTGGCGGGGTATTGTGCGTTGTTCGGGACCGGCCAGAAACAACACCAGAACAACCTCATCAAACGATGTCACAAACGCAAATAGCCCGCCCGAGATCACGCCGGGCCGGATGATCGGTATGACCACATCGAAGAACACCTTTACCGGCGATGCCCCCAGGCTGAGGCCCGCACTGAACAAAGATCGATCAAAGCCGGTCAGCGTTGCGGTGACGGTGATGATGACAAACGGCACGCCAAGGGCGGCGTGGGCGATGATCAGACCTGCATAGGTGCTGACCAGATTGAAATTCGTGTAGAAGAAGAACATGCCCGCCGCGATGATGATCAACGGCACGATCATGGGCGACAGAAGCAGCGCGGTGATCAGGCGTTTGAACGGCATCCAGGGCGACGCAAGCCCAACCGCTGCCAGCGTGCCCAGCACCGTTGCCAAAATCGCGGCGGCGATCCCGACGACGAAACTGTTCCAGATCGCCAGCGTCCATTTCTGATCCTCGGCGATGGCCTGATACCAGCGCAGGGAATAAGCCTCGGGGTCGAGCGAGAGCATGCCTTCGGTGAAGGTAAAGAACGGCTCGGCGTTAAAGGACAGGGGCACGATGACCAGAATGGGCAGCATCAGAAATACAAGCACCAGATAGGCCGAAAAGCGCAATGCATAGTGCCCGGCGATGTGCCAAAAGGTAAAATACTCTGGGAACTTCCGCATCGCCTTAGCCCAGCTTGATGTTGCCCGCGCCCACGAACCGGTCATAGAGCCAGTAAAGCGCAAGGATCAGGAACAGCAGAAGCGAGCCAAGGGCGGCTGCAAGTTCCCAGTTGTTCGATTGCTGCATGTGGAAGGCAATGATGTTCGAGATCATCTGGCCATCCGTGCCCCCGACCAGAGCCGGCGTGATATAGTAGCCAACCGAGATTATGAAAACCAGCAGCGCGCCAGCCGACAGGCCCGGCAAGCTCATCGGAAGATAGATGCGAAGAAACGCGGCAATTGGCGGGCTGCCCATCGACATCGCCGCGCGCATATAGCTGGGGTCGATGCCGCGCATGACCGAATAGAGCGGCAGGATCATGAAGGGCAGCAGGATATGCGTCATCGCGATGATGGTCGAGAACTGCGTATACAACATCTCGAGCGGCGCATCGGTCAGGCCCAGGGCAAGCAGGGTAGAGTTGACCACTCCGTTCGTTTGCAACAGGGCGATCCAGGCAGTCGTTCGCACAAGAAGCGATGTCCAGAAGGGCAACAGCACAAAGACCATCAGCAGGTTCGCGGTTCCGCTGGAACTGTTGGCCATGAAATAGGCCAGCGGATAGCCCAGAATGACGGTCAGGATGGTGATGATCAGCGCCATCCAGAGCGTTTTGCCATAGAGTTTGACATAAATCTGCGTCTCGCGGCGCTGGATGCCGCCGTCGGGATCGTTTTCCAGATCAAGCGCCGTAAGGTAATATCCGGCGGTATAGACCTGACCGGTTTTCTTCAGCGCCTGCCAGATTTCGGGTTCACCCCATTTGGCATTGGCCTCAATCAGAATCGCGGAGCCGTTGCTGGCCAGTTCGCTGTCCTCGGCCCGGCGCAGCTTGCGTGCGGTGGACTTGATGACGCTGGACGACCCGGGAAGGGCGCGGTTCACCTCTTCGGCCAGTTGGCCGGATGTGCGGTCATTGGCGAGCCGCTTAAGGTCAGCGGCGAAGGTATTGAGTATCTCGTCATCCGGTCGCGCCTGACCGTCCCAATCGGCAAGCGGCGCAAGGGTGTCGGGAACAAGGCTGGCAACCGTTGGATTGTAGACGCCGCGATACAGCATCGAGGCAATCGGCGCGACGAAAGAAAAGCCGATAAAGGCCAGCAGCGGCACAACGAACATAAACGCCCGGCGGCGGCGCGCCCGGTATTCGCGCGCGGCGTTGCGGGCGTCTTCGCGGCTCAAACCCTCTGAAACTGTGCCTGTCGTGTCGGGCAAATGCTTTTCTCCGGTCAGAATGCCTGCGCCGGGAAACCGGCACAGGCAGGTGTCACAGGCTTACTGCAGCAGCCATTCGTTGAACTTCTCACCCAGCGACTCGCCATAGTCGGCCCAGAAAATACCGTCAGCCTTGACCCCTTTGTCGAGGTGTGCCGTCGGCAGGTCCTGCTTGACGTCTTCGGGCAGAAGCGCCTGCGCAGACTTGCGGGTCGGGCCGTAGGCCACGTCCTGCATGCCCGACAGCGGCACGGTCTGGGTTGCGAACTTTACGAACTCCAGCGCCGTGTCCAGCTGATCCGTGCCTTTCATGATCGACCACACGTCAAGGTCATAGACATGGCTGTCCCAGACCATTGTGAAGGGCGCGCTTTCTTCCTTGATGGCGGCAAAGATACGGCCATTGGCCGACTGCACCATCTGCGCACCGCCGTCGTTCAACAGAACGGGCGCCTGCGACCAGCTATCATACCAGACGATGTCGTCCTTGATGGTGTCGAGCTTGGCGAAGGCTTGCGCCTGGCCCTCGTCGGTGGACAGGACGTCGTAGACCTGGTCAGGTGCGACGCCATCGGCCAGTAGGGCCCATTCCATATTCACCTGCGGACGTTTGCGCAGGCCGCGCTTGCCCGGGAAGGCTTCGGTGTCGAAGAAATCGGCGATGGTCGTGGGCCCGTCGGCATAAGCATCGTTTTTGTAGGCAAAGATGATGGTCCAGACGATGTTGCCGACACCGCATTCGTGCAGCGCCTCGGGGATGAAGTCATCCGCCGCCGGGGTGCCGTCATCCCCGGCTGGCAGTATCGAGTGATCGATGACCTCGAGATAGCCTTCCGAGCAGGCGCGTTCGAGGTCGATCACCTCGATATCGACGACATCCCACTGAACGTTGCCGGATTCGCTTTGCGCCTTCATTTCGGCCACGCCGCCGCCGTAATCCTCGAACAGGACATTGACGCCGCTCTCGGCCATGTAGGGATCGATCATGTGCTCTTGCTGCGCGGCCCCGTAGGCACCGCCGAACGATGTGACGGTCAGGTCCTGCGCAGCGGCACCAGATGCCGCCAGTGCCAGAGCGGCAGCGCATGTGAGCAATTCAGATTTTCTAATCACTTTCACCTCCTGTTGTCGCGGGAGATTTGGGTCCCGCCTTCCCTGTACATGCCTCGCGCGCCCTTATGCCGGGAACGCAATGCAATCCGAAGTCAGCCACATCAGGCGACCATCCTGTCCTTCCGAAAACTCTGGCGCCGACAGGTCGTTGAGAACTTTGACGACGATCTCGGACCCGTTCGCCAGTTTGAAATAATACCGGATGAAATCGCCCACATAGATGCGGGTGATAAATTTCGCGGTTAGTTCGTTGTCGTGATCATGGGTTGTGGGATAAATGAACAGCTTTTCGGGCCGCACCGACACGCGGCACGGCGCGTTCTCGGCCAGCCCCTCCCCCGCCACGGCCACCACGGTTTCGCCGCCCGGCGTCACGATCCTGGCTTCATCGCCCGAGATCGACTGCACCTGCCCTTCGATAAAGTTGTTCTCACCGATGAATTCGGCCACGAAAGCATTCGAAGGACGTTCATAAAGTTCGGCAGGCGGCGCGCATTGCTGCACGACACCGTCGTTGAATACGGCGATCCGGCTGGACATCGAAAGCGCCTCGGCCTGATCGTGGGTCACGTAGATCACGGTGACGCCAAGCTGTTCGTGCAGGCGCGTAATCTCATACTGCATCTGTTCGCGCAGTTTCTTGTCCAGCGCCCCCAGCGGTTCATCCATCAGGATCAGCGTCGGCTCGAATATCATCGACCGCGCCAGTGCAACCCGTTGTCTTTGCCCGCCGGAAAGCTGACCGGGATAACGCCCCCCAAATCCATCCAGTTCAACAAGCTTGAGGGAGGCAACCACTTTGGCCTCGATCTCGGATTTGGACATTTTCCGAACCGAAAGCGGATAGGCCAGATTTTCCGCGACAGTCATATGCGGAAACAGCGCGTAGTTCTGAAAGACCATCCCGATGTTTCGGCGGTAAGGTGCGATGCGGTTGATCGACTGCCCCCTGATCGCAATGTCGCCCGAGGTGACGCTTTCAAACCCGGCCAGCATCATCAGAACGGTGGTCTTGCCGGACCCGGACGGACCAAGAAGGGTAATGAATTCACCTTCTTCGACCTGCATGTCAAAGCCCTTTACGACCAGATTTTTCTGATCGTAGGTTTTCTTGACGTCATCAAATACCAGAAAAGGCGTTGCGTTCCCGACCTGCAGCTTCTGGGTGCCCATGATTTTCGCCACCGTGTTGACCGTTCAAATTTGTCGCGGTTTCTCGCAATACTAAGGAGTTAAACGCGGATTCTCATTTACTGCAACTGATTAATCAGAGTTGGTATTTCGCGGTTTTTCTGCCTGGCGATTGTATTTCCAAGGCGGCTTTGTCGCCCCTTTCTGCCGTAGCTAGCAAAGCGTGTTTTGGACAGGGTCCCGCTTTCTGGCGACCAAGTGATGTGGCGTTCAGGCCCATCGAACCGGCCTCTTGCCGCCAGCGCAAAGCCCTGCGTTTCCCGGTCTGGATCAAGCGCGCGTCCGGCACCTACTTCTCTTGCATCTTCCGCACCATCGACAGCTTGGTCTTTTGGGGAAGAAACGGCAAAACCCAGTTCAGAACAAAGCCCAACCGGCCCTCGTTTATCACGGTCAACTTGCCCGCAAGCATGGCGTCATAGCCGATCCTGGCGGTCGCGGCCGCCGTCATTCCCTTTTGTTTGACCAGACCGGTGCCCCCCAGATCGGCGGCATCGGCAAAGCCCGTTTCGACATAGCCGGGTTCCAGCGCCGTCACCGTCACCCGGTCGTTCTTCATTTCCTCGGCCAGCGCCTGACTGAAGCTGGATACAAAGGCTTTTGTGGCAAAATACGTGGCCTGTAATGGCCCCGGCATATGCGCCGCCGTGGACGAGACGTTGAGGATCCTGCCGCCGCCCCGTGCCACCATGTCCTTGCCATACATATGGCAGAGCGCGACCAGCGCGTCGATGTTAAGATCGATCATCGCCTGATCGGCTTGCAACTCGCGCTCGACGAACTTGCCGTGGCCGCCGAAGCCTGCATTGTTGATCAGGATATCGACCTGAACGCCGGTCTTCGCCACCGTATCATAGAGAGTCTGCGCACCCCCTTCGGCACCAAGATCCAGCGGGATCGCTGTGACCGCCACCTTGTGCTCGGCCTCAAGCTCGGTCTTGAGCGCTTCCAACTCGTCCTTACGGCGCGCCGTGATGATGACATCGCCCCCATTGCGGGCATGCAGGCGTGCAAATTCCCGGCCGATGCCAGAGGACGCGCCGGTGATCAGGGCTGTGTTGGGCATGCGTGGTCTCCTCAGCTATTGCGATGAAGGTCGCAGGGATAGCGCGCCGCTTCAACTTACATTTTTAGATCTGGAAATGACCGTCCCGGGGTGGAAAAAACACCGCCTGCGCTCACTCTCCCAATCGTTCCATAAGCCGTGCGTATGCCGTCTGGCCCCGCCGGAAGGTGGGCAGGCGAAAGAACTCATCCGGGGCATGTTGGTTTTCGTCTTCGTGGCCGAACGCAAACATCACGGCGTGCAGCCCAAGCTCATCCAGAAGCGTTGACATCACTGGGATCGACCCGCCAACCCGCGTCTTGTAGGCAGGTTTTCCATAAACCTCTTCCAGAACCTGCCCCGCAATGGCGGTCGCGTTGTGCCCGGCGGGGACAAGAAACGGATCCGCCCGACCGGGGTTCCGCGACACCTCGGCGGTTACGCCGGGCGGGCAATGCGCACCGACATGCGCGGCAATCAGGTCAAAAACCTTCTCGGGGTTCTGATCTGCCACCAGCCTGCAGGTGATCTTGGCCGAGGCGACCGCAGGCAACACGGTCTTTGTGCCCTGGCCCTGCCAGCCGCTGGTTAAACCATTGACCTCAAGTGTCGGGCGCGCCCACAGGTTTTCACGCGTTGTGAATCCCGGCTCACCAAGTGTCGAGGGGGCACCGGTTTGCGCAAGATAAGCCGCTTCATCCCACGGCACCTTCGCGATCGCCGCGCGATCTTCATCGGTCAGGTCGATAACATCGTCGTAGAAACCGGCAACCGTGATCCGCCCATCGGGTGACTTCATGCTGGCCAGCAGCTGGGCAAGGGCCATTGCCGGGTTTGCGACCCCTCCCCCATGCAGGCCCGAGTGCAAATCGGATGCCGCGCCCTGCACCGAAATTTCAAGCGAGGTGAGGCCTTTCAGGCCCAGAACCAGCTGCGGGGTCTCTGTATCCCACTGGCTGCCATCCGCCGAAAAAATCATATCCGCCTGAAGGCGGTCGAGATTGGCTTCGATGAATGGCGGCAGATCGGGCGAGCCAATCTCTTCCTGCCCTTCAAAGAAAAACCGCACGTTTACCGGCAGTTTACCGGTCTCTGCCAGCAGCGCCTCGGCAGCGAGGATCGGTATCAGCATCGCCCCCTTGTCGTCGGTCGCCCCGCGCCCGTAAATCCGATCCCCGCGGATGGTTGGTTCAAACGGGGGAGAAGACCAGAGTTCAAACGGTTCCGCCGGCTGCACGTCGAAATGACCGTAGATCAGGATCGTCGGCGCACCCGACCCGGCATGAAGCCAGTCGGCGCAAACGACCGGATGGCCTGCGGTGTCCATCATCTGCACATTTTCCATTCCGGCCGAAATGAGCCGGTCGACCACCCATTGCCCGGCGTTCCGAACATCGCCCGCGTTTTCGGGTTTGGCTGAAACAGACGGAATTCTTATAAAATCGCACAACTCTTCCACGAAACGCGGTTGATGTGTGTCCAGATACTCTGCCCAACCCATGGTCTGCCCTCCCCTATGGTCCCGTTCAAACTGGCGAAACTGAATTGGGCCTGCAAGTCCGCAGAAGATAATCTTCGCTTATTGTCAGTCCGCGAAAGGCCGTTCAGCCCAACACGCCCGAGGATGGGCGTCAGAGACCAAACCGTTTCAAACCATGCCCAGCGCCTGTTCGATCAACCAATCGTAAAAAGCCTCGGCATCGGCGCGGTTTTCGGTCGTGTTGATCAGGTAAAACCAATCGCGTTCGATCTCGAGAAACCCGTCAAGTTTCCTGAGCGATCCATCCTCAAGATAAGGATCAACCAGCGGGTTTCCGGCCAATGCTATGCCGTGCCCGGCGATCGCCGCCTGAAGCATGTTGATATAGGTGTTCAGAACCACCCCCGACGACTCTTGCGGCGGGGTGATCGCGTTCTGGCGGAACCAGTTCGGCCAGCGCGCGCCCGGACGGTAAATGCCGGACAGGTGCAGAAGGTTTTCCTGAATCAGGTCCTGAGGTTCGCGCAACGCGGTACGCGCGTGGTATTTCGGGCTGACAACCGGGAAAACAACTTCCTGCAACAGTGGCGTTACCGACTTCCCGCCGGGCAGCGTTTTTGAATATCGGATCGCCACATCCACGCCCTCGGCCTCAAGATCAAGCTTGCGGTCGGAAACCATCAAATTCAGTTCGATCTCGGGGTGGATATTGCTGAACTCGACCACACGAGGCATCAGCCAATAGGTGGCAAAGGCCGATGTGGTCGTAACCGTAAGCCGCCGCCCACCGGAACGGGCCTGTACGCTGCTCAGCGCCGAGGCGATCTGGTGCAAGGCCGGCGAGACCTCGGACTCCAGTGCCTTACCGGTTTGCGTCAACGTGACTTTTCGGTGTTCCCGATAGAACAGCTTGGCCCCCAGCGCGGCTTCCAGATCGGCGATCTGGCGGCTTACCGATACCCGGCTGACGCCAAGTTCCTCGGCCGCTCTTGTAAAGTTTGAGTGTCGGCTGGCCGCTTCAAAAGTGATCAGATGCGGTATCTTTGTAAGCGTGTTTCGGAGATTTGCCATAACGCTATGGTTAACAGAAGGCGACGCATTTTGGAACTTCACAAGCCCGGCATTCTCACCAAACATTATGCGCAACGGCGCGGTCTGCCCCGGTTTTCCGCGCATATGGGAGGACAGCATGACGACATTCACCAAACTCACCCTGGCCACCGCGCTTGGCGCTACACTTGCTCTGCCGTCACTGGCAGCGGATCAACCCGGAGCGGGCGTAACTGTATCGCCGATCAAGGGCTCGCCTGCCAATGCGTGGTTTCAGCACATGGTGGTGCAGTTGGGCCTGGAACAACTGGGCTACGAGGTCGAAGAGACGCTGGAAGCAGATTTCCCGGCTGTCCATCTGGCGGTCTCTTCCGGGGACGCGGATTATACGTTCAATCATTGGAAGCCGCTGCACAACGAATTCTTCGACAAGTCGGGCGGGGAAAGCGTGATGACCCGCGTTAACCCGGCCATCAAAGGCGCGGGTCAGGGCTATTTCATCGACAAGAAAACCGCCGAAGAGCACGGCATTACGGATATCGGTCAATTGTCGGATACGGCACTGGCAGCCGTCTTCGACAGCGACGGCGACGGGCGCGCCAACCTTTCGGGCTGCAATCCGGGTTGGGGGTGCGAACTCGCTATCGAAACGCATCTGGACGACTACGACCTGCGCGAGGTGGTCCAGCATGATCAGGGCAGCTACTTCGCGATCATGGCAGACACGATCACCCGCTACAACGAGGGCGGATCGATCCTGTATTACACATGGACCCCGAACTGGATCAGCGACGTGTTGGTCCCCGGAACGGATGTCGTTAAAATCGGCGTACCGACCGACGGCGATTTCGACGCGGGGTTTGCGGTGAACGACGTGTATATCGTCGCCAACAACGATTTCCTCGAAGACAACCCCGCAGCGGCCAGGTTCTTTGAGCTGGTCGATATCCCGATCTCGGCTGTCAACGCGGCTCAGGTCAAGCTGCGCGACGGGGAAAACACGCTGGAAGATTTCCGTCGCCACGCCGCAGACTGGGTTGCCGCCAATCAGGACACGTTCGACAGCTGGGTTGCCGAAGCCGCTCAGGCCAATTGATACCTCCTCGTCACTGGTGGCGCGGCCCGTGTCGCGCCCTCTCTTTTCCGGAAAGGACTGTCCATGAGTGACGCGCAAATTGAATGTCGCGATCTGTGGAAGATTTATGGCCGACGCGCAGACGAAGCGATGCAGGCCGTTCTGACCGAAGGGCTGAGCAAGGAAGAGGTACGCGACCGGTTTGATTGCGTTCTGGGTGTAAGGGATGCCAGCTTCACCGTCCAAAAGGGCGAGATTTTCTGCATCATGGGCCTGTCAGGTTCAGGTAAGTCGACCCTTGTCAGGCACGTGAACCGTCTGATCGAACCGACCTCGGGCGAAATCCACGTCGCCGGGCAGCGCGTTGATACGATGGACGAATCTCAGTTGCGGCAATTGCGGGCCGAGACCATCGGGATGGTTTTTCAACACATGGCGCTCTGGCCGCATCGGACGCTGGGCGACAACGTGGGTTTCGGCCTCGAAGTACGTGGTATCACGGCACAGAAGCGTCGCGACGCAGCGATCAAAGCGCTTGAGGCTATGGACCTTGGCGGATGGATCGATCACTACCCGGATCAGCTTTCGGGCGGAATGCAGCAGCGTGTGGGCCTTGCCCGTGCGCTGGCCGCCGACCCCGAAATCCTGCTGATGGACGAGCCGTTTTCGGCCCTCGACCCCCTGATACGCCGCCAGTTGCAGGACCAGTTCCTGAACCTGTCCGCCCATTTGGACAAAACCACCCTTTTCATCACGCATGATCTGGATGAGGCCATCCGAATGGGCGATCACATCGCCATCATGAATGACGGTGAGATCGTGCAGATCGGCACACCGGAAGAGATCGTGACCAACCCGCGCGACGATTATGTCGCCGAATTCGTCAAAGGCATCAGCCGTGTCGGTCTGGTGCGCGCCGAAACCATCATGGACAAGCTGGACGGTCGCGAGGCAACCGCGAAACAGGTGCGCACCGATGCCGAGCTTGGCGAAATCATCGAACATTTCATGGACGACCAATTGCCGGTGACCGTTGTCAGCCCGGACGGCCCCGCTGTGGGTCAAATCACCATCAAAGCCGCACTGACGGCGCTGCGCGGTTAAGGGAGGCACCATGGATCTCTGGAATATCTTCGATACCGAGTGGGTGCCGGTCGGCACCTGGGTCGAGAACGCCTTGCAATGGGTGGTGACCAATTTCCGCTTTATCTTTCAGGCCATCAAAGTCCCGTTCGAAATCGTACTGACCAGTCTGGAGGATGCTTTAACGCAGGCCCCCGATCTGTTGATCTTTGCACTGATCATACTGATCGCGTGGCAGGCAGGTGGCCGAAAACTGGGCTTGGTTTCGACGGCGTGCATGTTGGGCATTGGTCTGATGGGCGCGTGGGAAGAAAGCATGACAACCCTGTCCATCGTGCTGACATGCGTCGTCTTCTGCTCGCTCATCGGTATCCCGTTGGGCGTGATTGCGGCCAAGAACAACCGGTTCTGGACCGTGTTGCAGCCCATTCTGGACCTGATGCAGACCATTCCGTCCTTTGTCTATCTGGTCCCGATCGTCATGCTGTTTTCAATCGGCAACGTCTCGGGCGTGATTGTGACCTTTATCTACGCGTTGCCGCCGGTTGTCCGCCTGACCAATCTGGGTATCCGGCAGGTGCGCCCGGACATGGTCGAGGCGGCCCGCGCCTTTGGGGCGTCGAACCGTCAAACGCTGTACAAAATCGAATTGCCGTTGGCGATGCCCACGATCATGGCCGGTGTGAACCAGACCATCATGATGGCCCTGTCCATGGTTGTTGTGTCCTCGATGATCTCGGTCACAGGACTGGGGCAGATGGTGCTGCGGGGTATCGGGCGTCTGGACATGGGCCTTGCCACGGTCGGCGGGCTGGGAATTGTCTTTCTGGCCATCGTCATCGACCGCACCTCGCAAAGCTTCGGCATCTCGGCCCGCGAACGCAACCACAAGAAATGGTACGAAACCGGCCCGGTGGGCGCTGTGCGTGCCCTGATCGGGAAGGCCTAGACCGATGTCGGACCGGCCCAACATTCTGTTTCTGCAGGTGGACCAACTGACCGCCTCGGCGCTGCGGTCCTATGGCGATACGATCTGCCACGCACCCACGCTGGATGCGCTGGCAAATAACGGTGTGGTCTTCGAGAACGCTTATTGCAACTTCCCGCTGTGTGCGCCCTCGCGATTTTCCATGGCGACGGGCCAGCTTTGTTCGGCTGTCGGGGCTTATGACAATGCGGCCGAGTTTTCGGCCGAAATCCCCACATACGCGCATTACCTGCGCGCGGCGGGCTATCAGACTGCGCTGTCCGGCAAGATGCACTTCATCGGGCCGGACCAGTTTCATGGCTTTGAAAAGCGCCTGACCGCCGACCTCTACCCGGCAGATTTCGCCTGGGTGCCCAGTTGGGGCAACGAGGGCAAGCGCGACACCAACGACCCGCGCGCCGTTCGGATTGCCGGGATATGCGAGCGTTCGGTCCAGATCGACTATGATGAAGAGGTCACCTTCAGGGCCGTCCAGCAAATTTATGACATGGCGCGCTCGGGCGATGACCGGCCCTTCTTTTTGCAGGTCTCCTATACCCATCCGCACGAACCTTACCTGTGCCGAAAGGAATTCTGGGACCTGTACGAAGGCAAGGATATCCCGATGCCGCGCGTCGGCGCACTGCCCGAGCAGGAACATGACCCGCACTCTGCCCGTCTTCTGCGCGATTTCGGAATGCTGGGCATTCAGTTCAGCGATGAAGATATCCGTCGCGCAATCCGCGCCTATTACGGGTCGATCAGTTACATCGACAGCCTTGTGGCCCGGGTTTTGGATGCGCTTGGGGCCACCGGCGCCGATAGAAACACTGTGGTGGTTTTCACCTCGGATCACGGCGAAATGCTGGGCGAACGCGGTATGTGGTTCAAGAAACACTTCTTTGAAAAATCCCTGCGGATTCCGCTGATAATGTCAGCCCCATGGATAGAGCCCCAACGCGTGCGGGAACTGACCTCACTTGTTGACCTTCTGCCCACGTTCAACGCCATCGCAGGCGTGGAATGCGAAGTCGAACCCCTTGAAGGCGTGGATCTTGCCAGTCTGACCAATCAGGACGACCCGGAACCACGTCGGGCCGTCTATGCAGAGTATCTGGCCGAGGCGACCCCGGTGCCGATCTTCATGATCCGGCGCGGGGCGTTCAAATTCATCTCATCCTCGCATGATGGAGACCTGCTGTTTGACCTGTCGAACGACCCGGACGAGCGTATCAACCTGATCCACGAGCAGACCCATCAGGACACCGTCGCAAGCTTCCGCAAAGAGGTTTCGCAAAAATGGAACGAGGCTGAGTTGACCCGCGACATCCTGCTCAGCCAAAAACGGCGCGCCCTAGTGAGATCGGCAATGATGCAGGGCGAAAAACAGCGCTGGAACCATGGGGAAAGCGGCACGGACCGGGTCATCTGGTATCGCGGCGAACAGGGATATAACGAGTGGGCCTTTGACTACATCTGACCAAAATCACAGCACGTGATGTCCGCGCTTTTTTGGCGGTTTCGCCGCTTTGGATACCGCCCACCGGGATTCACCCATCGGTAAGCCCTGCCGTTTGAACCGGTCCGAGGGTGACGCTTTCTTAATGGCATGGAAACCCCGAAGTTAATCGGACGGTATACACAAATCAGGTTTCCTGATTGTATGGTCTGACACCTGAACCCGCAGGTTCAGGTCGTCGTTACCGGAGGTTAGCCGTGCTGAACATGTCGATCCCCATCCCATTGATCCTGGCGGCGGCGCTGCCTGCCTTTCTGGACAGTTGTTCCGGTTCCGATACCAGCGTGGCTCTGGGTGTCCTGGCGCGGGATCGTGTGGCCTTGACGGCGACTGCCAATGAAATCGTTGTGGATTTGCCTGTGGCCGAAGGAACGGTCGTCAAAGCAGGCGATACGCTGGTTCAGCTTGATCCCACCCTGCAGACCGCCAAGCTAAGTCTGGCGCAGGCCGAGCTTGAAAAGGCGCAGGCCACCCTTCTGAAGCTACAGGTCGGACCGCGAGAGGAAGAGATTGCGATTGCCGAGGCCAAAGTCGCAGGTGCTGTCGCGCGGTTGGCCGATGCCGAGGCCATTTACGACCGAAACGCCAGACTGGTCGAGAACTCGGTCGTGACCGAGGCGCAGGTTGCAAATGACCTCGCCTTGCGCGATTCCGCGCGGGCGGAATTGGCCAGCGCTCAGGAATCCCTGAGGGAACTGCAAAACGGCACCCGCCCCGAAGATCTGGCAGTCGCCGAGGCCAACGTGCGTGCCGCGGAAGCATCGGTCAACGCCGAACAGACCGTTCTGGACGATCTGACGGTCGTGGCGACCCGCGATGGCGTGCTGGACTCGCTGCCGTGGAACCTTGGAGAGCGTGTGACCTCTGGCAGCCCCGTGGCCGTGATGGTCACCGGCCAGACACCCTATGCACGCGTCTATGTCCCCGAACCGCACCGCGTCAATTTGAAACCCGGCGACGCGCTAAAGGTGCGTATCGACGGGCTGGATGACCCG
Source organism: Ruegeria sp. AK4 (assembly GCF_056541025.1). Classification (NCBI taxonomy): domain Bacteria; kingdom Pseudomonadati; phylum Pseudomonadota; class Alphaproteobacteria; order Rhodobacterales; family Roseobacteraceae; genus Ruegeria; species Ruegeria sp. AK4. Next base: position 114,537 of record NZ_JBQFXS010000001.1, on the reverse strand, counting down.
TTGGACGGCGTCGTCCGATGGATCAGCGACGACGCGTCCTTCACGCCCTATTACGGGTTGAACCAGGATGACCGGACGCGGCTTGTCTATCTGGCCGAGATCGATTTGCCCGGCGCCTCTCCGGACCTGCCAGCAGGGGTGCCGGTGCAGGTTCCCATGCCATGAATGACGTCGTCGTCTCGACACAGGGTTTGACCCGGAAATTCGGGGAGAACACTGCAGTCAACAATTTGGATCTCGAGATCCGAACCGGCCAGATCTACGGATTTCTCGGCCCCAATGGCTGCGGCAAGACCACGACCATGCGCATGCTGACGGGGCTGCTGACCCCCAGCAGTGGAAAGATTTCGGTTCTGGGCCAGTCGATGCCCGAGGCGGCAGAGCCATTGAAGAACGAGATCGGGTATATGACGCAGATCTTCTCGTACTACCGGGACCTGACCGTGTTGGAGAACCTTAGGTTTGCGGCGGAAATCTATGGAATTCCTGCGAAATCGATCAAGGATCGCATTGACGAGTTGCTTCATACCTATGACCTGACGTCGAATGTCAACCAGCTCAGCGGCAGTATGAGCGGCGGCCAGAGGCAGAAGCTGGCGCTGGCAGCGACGGTCATGCACCGCCCGAAATTGCTGTTTCTGGACGAGCCGACCTCGGCCGTTGATCCCGAAACCCGCCGCACGTTCTGGGAGCAATTGTTCGATCTGGTCGATCAGGGCGCGACGATGATCGTCTCGACCCATTTCATGGACGAGGCTGAGCGCTGCCACCGGCTGGCTATCCTGCAGCATGGCGTCAAAAAGGCAGACGGTTCGCCGCGGGAACTAATGGACAATCTGCAGGCCGACGTTGTCGAAGTGGAAGGCCCGGACCTGAGGAAGGTCAAACACGAGTTGGACGGCAAGCCCGGAATACTCTCGACCGCGCAGGTCGGGTCGCGCCTTCGCGTGCTGGTGGACAAATCCGAACCCCACCCGGTGGACATGTTGCGGGGCTTGCTGGGTGCGTTTCCCGACCTGTCCCTGACGCCGCAGCGGCCAAACCTTGAAGACGTATTTGTCAGCGCAACGCGGGGGCCGGAACAATGATCTCTCCGCGCCGCATCGCTGCTGTTTTGAAGAAAGAGCTGCTGCAACTGCGGCGGGACAGGATGACTTTTGCCATGGTCATCATGATCCCGCTGATCCAATTGCTGCTGTTTGGCTATGCGATCAACACCAACCTGCGCCACGTGCCCGTCGCGCTTGTGGATCAATCCGGAACGGAACTGTCCCGCACGCTGGCTCAGATCGTTCAGGCCACGCAGGTTGTGACGGTCACCGAGCAGTTGACCACCCCGCAAGAGGCCGAGCAGGCGATCACCGAATCCCGCGTACGCGCCGCGCTGATCATCCCGCCGGATGTAAGCCAGCGCCTTGCGCGCAGTCCTTCTGTCGGGCTGGGCCTGCCCAACGCAACCGACCAGACCAGCAGCCGACCGGTTGCCCATTGGATCGTCGATGGTTCGGACACGATGGTGGCCAGCGCGATCAAATCGCTGCGGGCGATGCCTCTGACAGAACTGCTGAAACAGCCACCCAACCGGAAGGTGCCCACGTTCGAAGTGACGCTCTATTTCAACCCCGAGCAGCGATCGGCGGTCAATATCGTGCCGGGACTTGTGGGCGTCATCCTGACCATGACGATGATCCTGTTCACCTCGGCCGCTATCGTCCGCGAACGCGAGCGGGGCAATATGGAGATGCTGATCAACACCCCGATCAAATCGATCGAACTGATGATCGGCAAAATCATCCCCTATATCTTTCTGGGCCTGATACAGGTCGCGATTATCCTCGGCCTCGGGCACGTGTTGTTTGACGTGCCGATCAACGGCGGGTTGGGCGTGCTGCTTGTGGTGACATTGCTGTTCATCATCGCCAGCCTGTCGCTGGGGCTGGTGATTTCGACGCTTGCGCAGAACCAGTTGCAGTCGATGCAGATGACCATCTTTGTCCTGCTGCCCTCGATCCTGATGTCGGGGTTCATGTTCCCTTTCGACGGCATGCCAAAAACCGTTCAGATCATCGCTCAGGTTCTGCCTGCCACGCATTTCATGGACATGATCCGCGGCGTGGTCCTGCGCGACGCTTCACTCTACGAACTGCGGTGGGAAATTCTGTGGATGATCGGCTTTGCGGCTTTCGGATTGGTCGCCGCAACGCTGCGGTTCAAAAAGCGGCTGGGATAGAGGCCGTTCGCCACCCTGCCCCACATTCAGCCAACCGTTCAAAGCGCTGGTGCGCATCCGATGCATTGACCCGCCAATGCGCGGATTTCCGTTCCCTTTGACCTTCAACGGGTTGGAGAGCGGGTCGGTCGATCCTACATGTCTGGAAACAAGAGGCAGTGACGGACGTTTAAACGGAAGGAAACCGACATGAAGAAGATTACAGTAGCTTGCCTGCTTGGTGGTTCATTGCTTCTGGCGGCATGTGGCGCACCGACAACTGCAACGCAGGCTCAGGCCCAGCACGATGCGCGCTGTGCCGCCGGTATTCTGGGCGGTGCCGCTTTGGGCGGTGTCGTTGGCAACCGCTTCGGCGGCGGAACGGGTCAGACTCTGGCAACAGCGGCAGGCGCAGGGCTTGGAATGTACGCAGGCCAGTCGGCTTGCGGCTGACGAACAAGGAAGGGCTGGCCGAAATGGCCGGCCTCAGCCCGCGCTCGCGCGCTTTTTCGTCAAACGCTCTCGCAGCCGTTCAATGACGACGTAAAGGACCGGCACAAGCACAAGGCTCAGGACGGTAGCGACAATCATCCCGCCGAAGACAGCGGTTCCAAGCGATCTGCGCGCCGCAGATCCGGCACCGCTGGCAATCACCAGCGGGATGACGCCCAGAATGAATGCGAACGCGGTCATCAACAAAGGCCTGATCCGGATACGCGCGGCTTCCATTGCTGATTCCTCGATCGTAAGACCCTCCTGACGGCGGCGTCGGGCAAATTCGACGATCAGGATGGCACCCTTGCTTGCAAGACCGATCAACATGACCAGCCCGATCTGGCAATAGATGTTGTTGTCGTAGCCGCGCATCCATTGCGCAACCAAAGCCCCGAATATCGCAAGTGGAACTGCCAGCAACACCATCAGCGGCATAACGAAGCTTTCGTACTGGGCGGCCAGAAACAGAAAGGCGAAGATGACAGCCAGCGCGAAAAGGATCGGGGCGACGTTCCCGGCCTTGATCTCCTGATAGGCATTGCCAGTCCACTCATAGGTGTAGCCTCGGGGCAGCGTCTGTTTTGACAGGCTGTCCATGGCTGCAATCGCCTGACTGGAACTGTGCCCCTGTCCTGCCGCACCATTGATGCTGGTCGAGCGGAACAGGTTGTAGTGATTGATGGTGCGCGCGCCGATCTGCGGCCGAACCGTCACCAAAGCGCTGAGCGGCACCATACTGCCTTCGTCATTGCGGACATAAAGCCGACCGATATCTTCTTCGGCCTGCCGCGCATCTACATCGGCTTGCAGGTAGACTTTATAAACCCTGCCGTAGACGTTGAAATCGTTGACGTAAACGCCGCCCAAAAACGTCTGCAACGCGTCAAAAACGTCACCAATCGAAATACCCTCGGTCAGGGCCTTGGTTCGGTCAAGTTCGATATGCAGCTGCGGTGTGCTCGCGGAAAACGGGCTGTAGAGGCCAGACAACTCGGGCCGGGCATTTCCGGCTGCGACCATGTCCCGGGTCACCTGCTCGAGATCCTGAAGTGAGCCGCCTGTGGTGTCCTGCAGTTCGAATTGGAACCCTCCGGTGGGCGAAAGGCCAAAGATCGGGGGCGGGTTGAAGGTGGCAAGTACACTGCCAGGAATTTCGTCGAACTGCGCCTGCGCCTTGGCCATGATCTGAGTGACGCTCTCACCCGCACCCTTTCTTTGATCCCAGGGCTCGAGAATGGCGAACAGGTTGCCCTGATTTGGGGCGGATGTATTGGTCAGAACGCTGAAGCCGGTGAAGGTAATAACGCCTTTGATCCCTGGCAGATCATGCAGAATTTCGTAGGCCTCATCGACAACCTTCTGGGTCTGGCCCAGCGCCGTGCCTTCCGGCGTTTCCAGACTGATGATGAAATAGCCCTGATCTTCGTTCGGGATAAAACCTGCAGGCACGACGGTGAACATATAGACGGTGCCCGCCAACAAGGCCGCAAAGCCCAGCGCCACGGGTTGCCAGACACGGATGAACCAGCCAACCACAGCCTCATACCGCCGCGTGAACCAGGCAAATCCGACATCGAATTTCTGGATTATCTTGGCTTTTGGCCGTGCTCCGCCCAAAAGCAAACCACACAAGGCGGGGCTGAGTGTCAGGGCGTTGATCGCTGAAATTGCAACGGCGGATGCAATTGTCAGGGCGAATTGCTGGTACAGCTTTCCTGTAAGCCCGGGCATCAGGGCGACAGGAATGAAAACCGCCATCAAAACCAATGAGGTAGCCACAATCGGGCTGGTGACTTCGTCCATTGCACGGCGGGCCGCCACCTTTGCATCCTTTTCGCCGTTTTCGATGTGCCGCGACACGTTCTCGACTACGACAATCGCGTCATCGACAACCAGACCGACCGCCAGCACAAGGCCAAACAAGGTCAGCAGATTGATGGAAAAGCCCAGCGCCAGCATCAGGGCGAAGGTGCCGATCAGACAGACCGGAATTGTGATCACCGGAATAAGCGCCGCCCGCAGGTTTGGCAGGAAGATGACGATGACAAAAACGACAAGCAGGATGGCCTGCCCAAGTGTCAATAGGACATCCCGGATGGCTTCGCGGTCGAAGTTGGTCGTGTCGTAGATAACCGTATATTCAAGACCTTCGGGAAAGTCCTGAGACAGTTCCGCCATGGTTTCGCGGACCTGCGACGCCAGTTGCAGGGCGTTGGCACCGGGTAGCTGCATGATGCCAAGACCCACCGTCGGACTGCTATCGAGCGTTGAACTGAAGGAATAGTCTTCTGCGCCCAACTCCACATGCGCCACGTCCCTGAGCCTGATAACGGCGCTGTCCTCGCCGATGCCCAGAACGATGTTTTCGAACTCTTCCTTGCTTTGCAGTCGCCCCTGAGCGGTCAGTGTCAGTTGGAACTTTTGGTTGTTACCGATGGGTGGCGCGCCCAATGCACCAGCCGCAACTTGCTGGTTTTGTTCTGTAATGGCGTCGTAGACGTCGGACGTGGTCAGGCCAAGGCTTGCCATCTTTTCCGGATCAAGCCAGATCCGCATGGCATAAACCCGTTCACCCCAAACCATCACCGTGCCAACACCCGGGATACGTTTCAGGCGATCCGTGATGTGAATGTCCGCGTAGTTTGAGATGAACAGCTCGTCGAACTGGCCGTTGGGCGAGATAAGGTTGACCCCCATGATCAGGTCAACCGACTCCTTCGTGACGGTCACGCCAGACGCCACGACCTCATCCGGAAGCTGCGCCATCGCCGTAGATACCCGGTTTTGCGTGTCCACGGCTGCGATACTTAGGTCATACCCTTCCTCGAACGTAACAGTTATGTTCGAGGTGCCATCGTTGGAACTGGTCGAAGCCATGTAGACCATGCCCTCGACTCCGTTGATCTGCTCTTCCAGGGGTATGGTCACCGCTTCTTCAACGACCTCGGCGCTGCCGCCTGTGTAGGTGGCGCTGACGACAACTGTCGGGGGCACGACCTCGGGGAATTCGCCGACAGGAAGCAGCGGGATCGAAATCAAACCGGCGATCACAATCACCAGCGCGATAACCGACGCAAAGACGGGCCTGAAGATGAAGAACCGGCTCAGCATTCAGCCATCAGCCTTGTCTGTGGATGGCTTTTTGACATCAACAGCCATGCCCGACCGGACGCGTTGTTGCCCCTGCACGATCACCACTTCTTTGTCCTTCAGCCCCGTCTCGACGATACGGCTGCCTTGGTAGTTGCGGCCAACGGTAACGCGGCGCATTTCGGCCTTGTTATCTGTCCCCACAACAAAAACAAAGAAACCGGCCTGATCCTGAGCGACAGCTTCGGAGGGTACAGTAATCTGGCCTGACTGTTTGGTAAGCTGGATGTTCACCCGGGCATATTGACCGGGGCGCAGCGTTTTATCCGGGTTCGGAAACACGGCGCGCACGGCGATCGTACCAGTCGTCGGATCAAGACCCGGTGCCGAGAAATCAAGCGCCCCGGCGTGCGGGTGGACGCTGCCGTCAAGCAGCGCCACCTCAACCTTCAGGTTTGGGTTTGCCGATCTGTATTTTTCCAGTTCCAGAAACTGCGTTTCGCTCGGGCTTATATAGACAAACAGCGGATCCATCTGGACCAGTTCGGTCAGGACAGTGTCATTTGCCGAAACGACATTGCCGACATCCTGATAAACCCGTCCGATGCGCCCATTGATCGGGGCAGATACGGTTGCGTAATCAAGATTGACCTGCGCCGTGTCCACCGCGCCCTGACTGCTGTCGAGATCGCCCTTGGCCTGGGCCGCGTCGGTGTTTGACCTATCCAATTGCTCCTGCGCGACCGTGCCATCACTCGCCAGCGCGGAATAGCGCGCCTGCTCTCGGTTGGCGAAATCCAACCCGGCCTGGTTTTTGTCCCGCTCGCCTTTCAGACGCCTTAGCTCTGAGGCGTAGGGGCGTTTGTCGATGACAAACAGGGTATCGCCCTTGACGATATCGGTGCCTTCTTTGAAAGGGCGGGATTCAACATGGCCATCGACACGCGACCGGATGGACACCGTGTTGGGAGATTCCGTGCGCCCGGTCAACTCAAGAAACAGCGGCACCTCTTCCGTCGTTGCCTGGGCGACGACGACCTTCGGTGCTGCGGCTTGCGTTTCCTCTGCCTCTTTCTCGAAGCAGCCCGCAGTCAGGATCAGCAGGAAAAAGGGAAGAACATGGCGTGTACGCCGGCTTTCACCCAATATTCGCAGCCCTAAGCGCACGTAAACCTCCCTAAATCAACACCCTGACTAACTGATAGCCTATTTTGCCCGCATTATCACCGACAACAATTTTTTGCGCCTGCGATTTCGATGTCTTGTGCAAATTGCGGGTGTTGGGCACGCAGTGGATGAGTCGGGATTTGGGCTTGGCGCGAAACTTTATGTCCGTTTACTCAACATCGCCATGCGGGCCGGAAACTGCCGAGCCTTCCACAGTTATTCGATGCATCAAGCGCCGAAATCCGTGATAGTCGTTGATGGCCTTGTGCCATGTCGCGCGGTTGTCCCACATGGTGATGTCTCCGGCCCGCCATCGGACGCGGCACTGGAATTCGGGTTGCTTGCAATGCTCAAAGAGCATTTTGAGGATTGCGTCGGATTCTTCTGTACTAAGCCCCTCGATATGCGTGGTGAACACCGGGTTCACGAACAATCCGCGACGCCCGCTCAGAGGATGCGTGATGACCACAGGGTGGCGCGCGTCCTGAACGGCGTTTTCCGCGTTGCTCAGACGCCCGCTTTTGGCAGCTTCGCTGTCTTGCGCGGCCACGCCAAAGACATGCCGCGAGGAGTGGATTGCGGTCAGCCCGTGCAGGAATCGGCGCATCGGCTCGGACAGTGCGTCATAGGCCGCGCCCATCGAAACAAACAGCGTGTCACCGCCGTAAGGCGGCATCTCGATTGCATGGAGTATCGAGCCCATGGCGGGTTCCTGATCGTAGGAATGGTCGGTATGCCAGCCCTCGCCCACCGCTTCCTTTTGATCCTTTTCCTTTAGAACCATGGCGATCTCGGGATGACCCTCGACCGGCTTGAAGAAGCGATTAACGTTGATCGGGCCGAAGCGACGGGCAAATTCCAGATGTTCGTCCGGGCTGACCTGCTGGTCGCGGATGACGATCACAGAATGCTTGGCAAAAGCGGCGCGAATATCCTCGAACTGAGCGCCATCGCGGATGTCGGCATCCACGATCTCTGCTCCTAAGCCGCCTGCCAGTGGTCTTATGTCCAATGGTCTGCTCCTCGCTCTCCCACCGGCAGTTTATCGGAATGCCAGTGATCGGATAGACAGAATTATCCGGGCTCGATGTGCATTGGACCTGTCGCGGGATGTGCATTGGAACCAGTGGCACGCTTGCGCGATCGCCGAAATCGACCACACACAGCTTGCCGGGCAAGAGGTGACGGGGTGCGGCTCAGTTCTTCGGTCCTTCGCGGGGACCTTATTCAATACCATTCGTCGGGCATCGCGGTTTTGCGCTCCGTCACGAAGTCAGTCAATGCAGCGCGGGTGCTGTCCGGCATATCCGGTGGCTCATACTCTGCCAGCATCTTTTGCCAGCATGCGGTTGCGCGCTGGTCGGCGGTTTGGCGGCCCTTTTCGTCCCATGCCTCAAAAGGCCCGGCCTCGGGCAGTTGCGGTTCGAAATTTGCTGTCGCGTAGTGGCGCAACGTGTGGCCGGTGGACAGGAAGTTCTCGCCCGGACCGGCGTCGTGATACGCGTCGCGCCCGAAATCCTCGTCACTGGTCCCGAACCCCTGAAGCATCTTCAGCATGGCACCGCAATGATCGAGGTCCATGATGAATTTCTCATATGACATCACCAGCCCACCTTCGAGCCAGCCAGCCGCATGCCAGACCTGATGCCCCCCGGACAGGAGCGTTGCCCACATCGCGCCGGTGCTGTCCTGCATAGCCTGACCATCCGCAGCATTGGAGGCTGTGACCTGCCCGCCGCCCGAGCGCACCGGGACACCAAGCCTGCGGCCCAGCTGCGACAGCGCCATGGTCGTAAGGTTGGCCTCGGGCGAACCGAAGGTCAGCGCCCCTGTCCGCAGGTTCATCGTGGAATGGAAACTGCCGAGCACGACGGGGCAGCCGGGGCACACAAGCTGGGTGAGCGCAATACCCGCCATCGCCTCGGCCAATGTCTGCGCAGCGACCGCAGCGGGCGAGAGTGGCCCCATGGCCCCCGCAAAAATGGCGGGCGAGACACAGACGCATTGGTTGGCGGCGGCATAGGCCCGCAGAGACCGGGACATCACCTCGTCAAAGACCAGTGGCGAGTTGACGTTGATATTGGCCTGCATGACCGCATGTTTGTCCAGAAACGCGGTGCCAAAGGCCAAGCGGGCCATTTCCAGACTGTCCAAAGCGCCCTGTTCGGAAGTCACGCCCCCCATGAATGGTTTGTCCGACAGGCTAAGATGCGCCAGCATCATATCAAGATGCCGCTTGTTCACCGGCACATCTGTCGGTTCGACCACGGTTCCGCCGGAATGATGCAGCGTAGATGACAGATGCGCGAGTTTCACGAAGTTCCGGAAATCCTCGATGGTGGCATAGCGCCGCCCCCGCGCCAGATCGCTGACAAAGGGTGAGCCATAACCCGGCATCAGCACCAGATTGTCACCCCCCAAGGTGACCGTGCGAGCGGGATTGCGGCCATGCAGCAGGAATTCGGCTGGTGCATCTGCACAAATCTGCCGGGCGTGGCCGGGTTCAAATCGAACCCGGCAACCGTCGACCCGCGCTCCGGCCTCTGCAAACAGGGCAAGGGCCACATCGTCGCCCCGGAAGTCGATGCCGATATTGTCCAAAATCCAGTCCGCCTGAGCTTCGATTCGGCCCAAGGCGGTTTCGTCCAGCAATTCGTAAGTCGGGGTTTTGCGACGATGATAGACGGGCGTTGCCGGCTGCGTATCACGCCTGGTCAGCCGGCCCCGGCGGGACCTGCTGCGCCGGGTGACACACGTCTGAGCGTTCATAATTCCCAACGGTCAAACTCCTGAAGGATTTCAGAAGTATTTAATTTGTGGGTATACATACCCGACAATCGAATTTATTTGTCCACACTGTCTAAAAAATTTGTGCGCTTGCCCCATGCCTGTAGAGTTCCGCCATCACGACACGCTGCGTCTGTTCATTGAAATCGCCCGCTACCGCAGTTTTTCTGACGCGGCCGAGGCGCTGAACATGACCAAAGGGGCCGTCAGCTATCAGGTCAAAACGCTGGAGGCGGACATGGGCTTTCCTTTATTCCAGCGGAAAGCCCGCGGGGTGGAGCTGACAGCCGCAGGGCAAAAGCTTCTGTCTGCCTGCCAAAGCCACTACGAAGATATCGAGGCAGAGATTCTGGCCCAGAAGGGTACCTCGACCCGCACATTGACCGTCGGCGTCTCGACCTATTTCGCCGCACGCTGGCTGTCGCCCAGACTGATGTCGTTCATGCAGGATCACCCGGCCATCCAACTGCGCCTGCAGCCGATGATCCGTCTGTTCGATCTTGAAACGCAAGAAGTGGATATTGCGATCCGTTGGGGCAATGGCCATTGGAATGACGTCGAAGTCACCCCGTTCCTGCCCTTCCCGGCCTATCCTGTCGGTAATGCAGACGCGCTGAAAGCGGTCGAGACACTCGGCATGGAGCGGGCGATTTCCACCCTTACGCTGCTGCGCGATCATGACGACAGCAACGCCTGGACCGACTGGCTGAACATCGCGGATTTGCCGCACCAGACGCGCCGGGACACCCTTATCATTCCGGACCCGAACGTTCGGGTTCAGGCGGTTATCGATGGTCAGGGGATAGCTTTGATGGACGACCTGATCGCGCAGGAATTTCGGGAAGAAAACCTGTTCAGGCTGTCGCACCATACGCTTCACGACTACGGCTATTTCATCGCGCGCCCAAAGGGAAACGGAAGCTCCGAAAGTGTCCGGGCATTCATTGACTGGCTACAAAGCCAGGCACCAAATTCAGACGCGGTGCCTGACCCTGCCCGGGGCGCGGGTGGCCAGCTAGGCGGAAAACTCAGGCGAAACCGCCTGTGATACATGACATTCTCAACTTTCTGCTCCGAAATGGAGGCTTCACCTGTCGTTTAGCTGCGAACATTAGCGACCCGCAACAATGGTTCCTGACAGGCCCAGCCATCTATTGGTTTGTCGAAACGTCCAAAGCCTGTTGACCAGACCAAGCGCCAAGGATTTCTGGAAACTGCTTCATGATCTGCGCATTTCTGTCTGACCCAAATACCGGTTCTGAAGGTTGGCTCAGAATTTCGTTCGTCTTCTCTCGGGCGGTTTGCAACAAGGATGGGGTATCAGCGTCCGCCCAGGCTTGCGGTGTCGCACGATCAGCCAGCGCCGGGTAATAATAGTCGCTTTGCATCCGTCCCAATGTCTGATCGCTACCGAGGAAATGCCCGGGACCCTCAAGGCAGACGTCGCGTATGACGTCGAAGGCCAGCGCATCGTCGTTGATCTCAAACCCGCGCGTCGCACGCATGACCGATCCGATGAGGTCATTGTCGAGAACGAAGCTTTCCTTGCTTGCGGCCAACAAGGACCCGTACATGCCGGCGGCTTCGTAAATCAGGTTGGCACCGGCCAAAGCACTCAAAAGCTCGGTGATGCCCTTTTCGTAGCCCGCTTGAAAGTCGGGTAGCTTGGCGTCCGTCATACCTGCGCTGACCGCGCAGGGAATTCCGTAGTGTTGCGCCATCTGTGCACATGCCGCCATCAGAACACCCTGTTCCGCGCTGCCGCCAGACATGGCGCCGGTCCGCAGATCGCTGACAAAGGGCAGCGCGCCAAAAAGCGCAGGGTGGCCCGGGTTCAACAGGTTGACGTAGACCAGCCCGGCAAGCACTTCGGCAGTCTGCTGCGCAACGGCTCCGGCCAGCGGGGCGGGGCTGGTCGCTCCGGCTTGCCCGGCTGACACGAGCTTCAGGGGTGTTCCGGTGTCTGCGGCGCACTCGATAATCCCCAGCGCTTCTTCCGCGAAAGTGAGCGGCGGCACGATGAAGCAGGTCGAGACGCAGCAAAAAGGCCGCGCGCGCCAGGCGTCTTTTCCGCCCGCGATGATGCGGAACATTTTAACGGCGGCCCGCATCGTCTCAACCGAACTGAACGACGTTCCAATGGGCTTTTTCGTTCCGGCCGCGCAAGCATAGGCCGTGTTCAGTTCCATCGCATGCGGATCGAGGATATCGCGTGCCACGACAGTGCGCTGAAACATATGAATGTTGGGAAGCGCCTGCGCCAGACGGGCCATATCATGAAGGTCTGCCAAAGTTGTATCACGCACCTCGCCAGTCTCGCTGTCGACGATGTGCACGGCTGCGCCGGACGTGCCCAGATGGATGCGGGTGCCTGATGGATCGAGATCAAATTCCGGCACCTGACCATAAAGCTTGAACCCGCGGCCTGCCGTTTCCAGAACGCGCTCAACCATGTCAGAGGGAAAAAGCAGTCGTCCGGCATCGGAAACCGAGCCTCCGGCCGCGACCACGGTTTCGATGCAGCGCGGGGTGGCTCTTGCAATACCGATCTCAGCGAGGATGCGAAGTGCAGTTCGATGAATGGCCGCGATCCCGTCCTGGGAGAGCGGGCGGTATCGCCCACCTTCGATCCCGGGCCAGATCGAGGTCGTGGGGCCAGAACCTGCGCCCCCCTGCCGGGCCGCGCGGCGCGCATTCCGTCCGGATCTTGTTCGGTTCATGCGGTGACTTCTTCTTCAAAGAAGAGTTCAAGGATGGATGGTGCGGTTGGCCAATCCTGCACTTTCTGCACCCAGATTTTGCGCCCCGCGCTCGCCTTGGACGTTTGGCCGAGATTGGCGTTGAACTTTGCCATCACGCGGCATGGGGACATCGGTGCCTCTGGCGCGCCGATGGGATAGACGCAGCGTTCCTCCTGGCGTTCCCCTGATCCGAGGATTACTTCCATGCGATCCGGGTCTTCCGGGCTGTAGTTCAGATCGGGTCTTTTCGGGCTGAATGGCCGAAGCTCGCAGCGCGCCGCCAGTCTTGCAATCTCGGGCGCTTGCCATGCTTCGCGATCAAGATCGGCAAGCGTTAGGTCACCTTGCAGCAGGCCAATGGCCGCAACGAAGGGCGCGCTGAACAGCGCCTCTGATCGCGACTTTGGTGAGCCAAAAGGCAGAACGGCGGCGTGAAAATCCGGCATGCAGAGGATCACACGCGCAATATCATCCACTTGGATGCGCTTTCGCAGCGCCAAGGCGCAGGTCATGATCCGATGGGTGTAGCCGCAACTCGGCCACGGTTTCAGCACAAGTCCATATTCGCTCAGGGCGTAGGTCTGACCAAGCTTTGACAGCGCTTTTGATAGGCGGTTGGGATCCAGACCGCCCATCAGCGCGGCGAGGCCACGGGGATGATCCAGCACATGAGGCTGTGCGCTCAGGCCAGCTTTGGCAAGACAGGCAGCCTCTACCCCGGCCCGCGCGGCAAAGCCTGCTTGCACCGGCTTGGCATGTGACCCGAACTGGCAGGTATAGCCGGTGGCAGCGCTACAAGCCAAAGACATGGCCCGCGTGGCTTCCGGGGCGTCCAGCCCCATCAAGCGCGCGCAGCCTGCTGCGGCACCAATAGCGCCAAGCGTCGCCGTCGAGTGCCACCCCGCATCGTAATGTCCGAAATTCAGGCCTTCGCCGAGACGGGCGATCACCTCAAAGCCCGCAAGATAGGCGTGGGCCACGTCACGTCCACTCGTCCGCGCCCCCGCCACGGCCAAAAGGGCGGGCACCAGGACCACAGTGGGGTGCGTGTTTCCGGGAATTTCCCAGTCGTCAAAGTCCAGCGCGTGCCCCGCAACGGCATTCAGGAACGCGGCATGCGGGCGCGACACACGGCTCGACGCACCCACGACACGGGCGGGCCCGCCGCCGCCCATTTGAGCGACTGCGGATAGGCTGCGTTGCGCGACCTCAGTTTTTGCGCCCGCGTGCATGCATCCGAGCGTGTCGATCACGCCGTCTCTCAGTACAGTTAATGTCGCCAGATCCGGGGTTAGACCATCCTCGGCCACGAATTGTGCAAGACGCGTGAGTGCGGTCTCGATCATGCCACCACCCTAGTCAAACAGGATGACGCCGCGACCGGGCTTGCCCGAAAGCATATCGTCAATGGCCAGATTGATCTCTTCCAGCCTATAGCGGCGACCGATCAGTTGGTCGATCGGCAGCTTTCCATCCAGAAAATGCTGGCCATAGGCTTTGAAATCGCGCGTCGTGCAGGCAGAGCCGAAGATCGAGCCTGTCACGTTGATCTCGGACCGCGTGATACCGGTCGAAGGCAGATCGATGGTCGCATCATTGGCGTCCATGCCGACAAAGGTGACCTGACCGCCCGGACGGCAATAATCAATTGCCGCGCGTTGCAACGCGCGCTTGCCGACCGCCTCGAAAACATGGTCTGCACCATGCGCGGTAAGCGCCCGGATTGCCGCGCCAACGTCCTGTTTCGCATTCAGGAAATGCGTCGCCCCAAGCGCCCGGGCTTTGGTTTCAGCCTTGGGTGAAGCGTCAACGGCAATGATCTGTTCAGCGCCCGCAAGTTTCGCGCCCATGATGATGGACAGCCCAACGCCGCCTGCTCCGATCACCGCCACGCAATCGCCTGCAGCGACCTTGGCCCGGTTGAGAGCCGCTCCGACGCCGGTGGTGACAGCACATCCCAAAAGCGCGGCGATTTCGAACGGGACGGCTTGGTCTATCGGCACGCAACTCTCTTGCGGCACGACCACGGTATCAGCCCAACAGGCAAGCATCGACAGATGCCGGACCGGTCCGGAACCATTCGAAAACCGGCAGGTGCCATCCATCATGGTCCCGTCCCAAAGTGGGGTTTTGTATGTCTGGCACAGATGGGTTTGGTCGCGGTCGCAAAAGAAGCATTCGCCGCAGTATGGGATCCAGCTGAGCACGACGTGATCGCCCACACTTAGCGCCTCGACTCCCTCGCCGACAGCCGTGATCGTTCCCGCCCCCTCGTGCCCCAGCACAACGGGTAATTCATGACCCGATTGGCCCGACATGACGTGATAGTCTGAATGGCAAACACCTGCCGCGCCCATCCGCAGACGCACTTCTCCGGCCTTCGGTTCCGCCAGTTCAAGCACTTCAACGCGAAGGGGTTCACCCACACCATACATCACTGCCGCCCGCGCCCTCATATCAGCGCCCCAATCGACGCTTGCGGTCTCGGATCCGCCGCGTCGCCTCTGGCGTGCCATTGTGGAATGAGCCAAAAACAACGTCCCAGGGAAATTCGGCCGTACCGTAGTTGCATTCGAAATAGCGATGGTGAAGCTGGTGAAAGAAGTCCCCAAGCCAATACGATGCAAGCCATTTGACCGTTTGGACAGGTTGCGGCGGCCAGGAAAAAACCGGGCTCACAGGAATGGGCATTGCAGGGTTCCATGCCCATTCTCTGGCACCGCCCTCGGGGACGGGATGATCCGTGATGTGCGCATTCATTCGCAAGCAAGCCCATCAACTGACGTCTCAGTTTCATTTTTGGGCTTTTGCCGGGCTTCTGAGAACGCCTAAAAGAGCTATGCTAACTATTCCATGAGGGAATGCGCGATGCCGGCACTGAACTGGAAACTCCTCACGGCCTTTGAAGCTGTGGCCCGGCATTTGAATTTCACCCGCGCTGCAAGTGAACTGAATGTGCAGCAACCCTCGATCAGCAGACGGGTCGCGGAACTGGAAGACGAGCTTGGCGTCAAACTCCTGGTTCGCACACGCCCAACTGCGGCCCTGACGGCGGAAGGAGACCTTTTGTTCCGTGCGATCTCAGGCGGGGTCGCTCAGGTCACAGAGGCCTTGAATCACATAAGGGCGCAACAGGATCGGAATGTCGTGGTGGTGAACACGACAATCGGATTTGCAAGCTGCTACCTGATGCAACACTTGGCGAATTTTCGGCTGGAGCATCCCGATATCGCGGTCGAACTTGTTTCCCGCGATCAGAATGAGGCTTACAGAAGCGCTCAGGCAGACGTCCTTATCGTGTTTGATGAGCCGAAAAACCTGCCCAGCACTCAGACCAAACGCATATTTTCTGAGAAGCTAATACCTGTCGGAAAGCCGGATGTGTTTCGACCGGTCGGCGATAGGCTAGAAGACCTCGCACGGTTTGAACTGCTGCATCTGTCCACCGGTGTACACGCACGTGACTGGGAAACGTACTTTCAGGGAACGAGCATTTCACTGCCCGCCACCAGATCCGAGCAAAGGTTCACCTCATTCATGGTATACTTGCAGGCCGCGCTAAATGGCGACGGCATCATTCTCGGATGGGAAACTCTGTTTCAGGGTATGCTGGACCAGGGCCAGTTGGTCCGCCTGACTGAGAGGACTGTTGAAACCGACAGGGGCTATTTCGCCTGCCTGACCGAAAGGGCAGAAAACAGCCCGTCTGCCAGAACACTTTGGAAATGGGTGTCCTCTCTCGCGTCTTAGAACGCTGCCCTGACCCGACGACGCTGTTTTGAGGGACCGCAGCCGAAACTGATGCCATGGAACCACCAGCTCTGACTAAATCCAGACCAAGACCTTGGCTGGCTTGTTTCGTGCCTTACGCCGGACTTGGGCAAGGCATCAATCGCGGACAAGATGGCCGCCATCCACATCCAGCACTGCGCCCGTCAGAAACCCGTTTGTCATGGCCATGACCGCAGCCAAAGCGACGTCTTCGGCCTTACCGACACGCCCGACGGGCAAGCTGCTGCCAACTTCGGTATACATACGCTCGCGCGCCTCATTCGGCATTGCGGCATAGGCTTCGGTTGCAACCATGCCGGGGCTGATGCAATTCACCCGCGCGCGGCCGGACAGCTCCAGCGCCAGCCCTTTCGCCAGCGCTTCGACCGCCGCATTCACCGCACCCAGACCCGAGGCTCCGGCAGATGGGCGGCGGCTGAGCACACCGGAAAAGAACGTGATGGAGCCGCCTTTGATCAACACAGGCAAGACTTCGCGCGCAGTCACATAGGGGCCGATAAACTTGGCCTCGACCATGGCGCGCAGATCGTCCGTGGGCAATTCCGTGAACGCCCCACGCGCAGCGCTTGAGGCCGAGATCACCAGATGATCCACCGGTCCCAGCCCGCCGGCCCAGGATGCCACGCCAGCTTCATCCGTCGTGTCCACTGGCGCGATCTGCACCCCGCCCCCGATTTCCTCCGCTGCGGCCTGCAACTTGGCCGAGTTGCGGCTGGCAATGGTGACCTTCGCGCCAAGGGCGGTAGCCATTTTTGCGGTGGCCTTGCCCATGCCACTGCTGCCGCCGACGATGACGATATGTTTGTCTTTCAGGGCGGTTTCGAAAACCGTGCTCATTGCTTAGCTCCTTTATTGTCAGGTTGGTCAGTCGATGCTCAGCACCAGCTTGCCGGTGGTTTCGCCTGTTTCCAGACGGCGGTGCGCCTCGGCGGCTTCTGCAATGGGCAAGGTGGTGATCTGCGGGCGCAGAACGCCGATCTTCAGCAGGTTGAACACCGTCTCCATATCCGCGCTGAATCCACTGGGGTCGTTGACGTAATAGGTGTAAATGTCGCTGACCCGGACCGAGACGGATTTCTGGAAATGCTTCGCCAGATCTTCGGCAAAGCTGCCTGTTGGCGGACCGGCAAGGAACCCGAACAGAACTGCCGTGCCAAGCGGGGCCAGCGCGTCGAGGTCGGATTTCAAAGACTCGCCCGAGATTGGGTTCAGCGTCAGATCTACACCGCGCCCGCCGGTGATCTCCATCACCCGCGCTGTGACATCTTCGGTGCGATAGTCGATGACGTGATCCGCGCCTTGGTCTTTGGCATACCCAAGCTTGTCGGTGCTGGCCGAGGCGATCACGGTCATGCCCAGATGTTTGGCAATTTGCAGGGCCATGGTGCCGACACCGCCTGCAGCGGCGTGAACCAGCACGGATTTGCCCGCCGCCGCACCGCCCAGATTGACCAGCATGTGATAGGCGGTCATCGCGTTGACTGGGATCGCCGCGGCGGTGTCAAAGCTGATCGTATCGGCCAACCGGGTCACATAAGGCGCTGCGATCACGGAATGCGTGCCGTACCCGCCCGCACCAATCGGCCCCATCCACGCCACGCGGTCACCCACTGCGATACCCTTGACACCCGCACCCAAGGCTTCCACAACTCCGGCCCCTTCAACACCCGGCACATGCGGCAGATCGGGCATCATCCCTTCGGGCATCTCGCCCCGGCGGATTATCGTGTCGATAAAGTTGACCGCCCCGGCATGGTTACGGATCAGAACTTCTTGAGGACCGGGGGCTGGAACCGCTTGGTCGGCCTTGCGCAAAACGTCCGGGCCGCCGGTCTGGGTGATTTCAATAGCGAACGGCATGATGTGTCTCCTTCTGTTGCGCAGAAGGTAGAGCTCGGGCTTTTGAATGATAATGGTTGATTTTGGATCAGATTATCCCAAAATTAGGATAATGATCTACAATGACCTTGCTCTGTTTACCGTAGTCGCCAACCACCTCAGCTTTTCCAAGGCTGCGGACCGGCTGGGCATTCCCCTGAGCCGGGTCAGCCGCCGGGTTGCCGAACTTGAGCATCATCTGGGACTGAAGCTGTTTGAACGCACCACCCGTCAGGTTCGCCTGACGGAAGAGGGCCGTCGCCTTCTGGATCGCTGTCAGGACCCAATCGAAGCCCTTCAGGGCGTTTCGGGTTTCGCGGACGAGACCAGACGGCAAATCATCCGTATCACGGCACCGCCACTGGCCGCCCGGACAACCATAGGCCTGCGTTTGCTGGAGTTTGCGGAGCAGAACCCGGATGTGGAATTTGAACTGACCACAACGAATGTGATGCTGGACTTCTTTCGGGACAATATTGATCTGGCATTTCGCCTCGGGCCCCTGACGGATTCCGGTCTGATCGCCAAGCGGCTGTGGTCGGTGCCCTATCGGTTTTGCGCCGGGGCGGGATTTATCCGGGACCACGGGCTGAGCGCACCAATCTCGCGTCAGACACTGCAGGAATTGCCTGCGTTGGCGGCGGGTCAACCCTGGGTGCTGGAGACCGGCGAGACGGTGCGGTCGTCCCATATTGCGCACAGTTTAAGCGATCTTGATGTCATCGCTCAGGCTGCGCAGCGCAATCTGGGGGTCGCAATGTTGCCTGCGGATATGGTCGATGGCGACTTGCACCCGCTCGAGGTTGAGGATGCTGTGCCCCTGACCCGAGCCATGTTTGCCGTCTATCCAAGCCGACGCCTTTTGCCTGCGCGGGTCAGGAAACTGATTGATTTCATGGTGCCCGGATAGCCTACCAATCAATCGCAACGCCGTCGCGAAAGAACCCGCCTGTCGGGCCGTTTTGCGGCAAGGTTGCCGCCCAGACGACCCCTTTGGCACCCTCGGGCACCGGACGTCCCCCGCCGCCCATATCCGTGGCGACCCATCCGGGGCAAACAGCGTTGACGAGGATGCCCTTTGGTTTCAGTTCCGCCGCCGTTTTGATGTTCAGCGCATTCAGCGCCGCTTTGGAAAGACCGTAACCGGGCGTTCCTGCTGACATGCCGGTCAACGCCCCCGCGCCCGACGACACGTTTACGATCCGGGCGCCCAGCCCGTTTTGCAGCAGCGGGACTGCGGCGATTGTCGTGGCCCATGGGCCAAAGAGGTTGGTGTCAAACCCACGGCGCACACGATCAAGATCGGCACGATGCGCCTGCTGATCGGTGTCGTAATCCACGCCTGCGTTGTTTACCATAACATCAAGGCGGCCAAAGCTGGCTTCGATCTGCGCGAATGCCGCGGTGACCGAGGCCGGAACGGACACATCCAACTCCACCGCTTGCGTCCCTTGCCCAACCTCCTGCGCTGCGACTTGTCCTTTCCTCAGATCACGCGCGCCCATCAGCACTTTCAATCCATGATCCCGCGCCAGTTGGCGCGCGACCTCTTTGCCGATCCCCCGATTGGCCCCGGTCACTAGGGCAATTCGCTGTGTCGTCATGATCACCTCGGTCAGTTCGCCTGTGCGGCGCGTTCCCCTGCGGTGGCGACAAGGCCACGGTCGCCGGTTTCCCACAATGCGGTCATGGTCATCGAGGTGACAACCCAGCGGTCATCCGATTTCTCAAGCTTGTAATCGTACCGACCGCCCAGCACCCACAGCCCATCTTCAAGGCTATGGGTCGCGGTGAAATCGGCCTGCGCCGTAGCCGCGTTGTCGGTCAGCGAAGTGATTGCATGGTTGGTCACCATGTGATGCGTGCTGTCAAACCCGGGAAGGAATACCGCCCAGCCCGCCACGAGGTCATCGGCGGGTTGTGTCGCCGGTTCACCGCCCCAAAGGCTGGTGTAGTCGGTGGTCACGGTGTCGGCAAATGCGGCCCGCACGCGGGTCCAGTCGTGGCGGTCGGCCCCTGCCGATATATCGGTGATCGCGGTTGAGATGCCGACCTGTTCTTCGGCAAACGCTGCGGTTCCGATCATGGTCACGGCCGCAAGGGTGGATGTGAGTTTTCTGTGCATGGGAAATCTCCGATTGACTGACGGGGGGACGGCGAAGGGTGGTCCGGCGTCCCGACGGGTCTTAGTTGCTCAGACCGGCGGCAAAGTGGACGGCCACCGCGTCCGCAGCACGAGTGACATCCTCGGGGTTGTCGTAGAAATCGAACTGAGTGACGTTTTCCAGCCATTGCGCCGTGGCTTCGCCCGCAAACCCGGCCAGGAAGATCTGCACACCCTGCGGGATCGCCGCGCTTTCCGAATGGACAACGGCCAGAGGCTTGTCCAGACGCTGCGGATTGTCGGCGGGATGATAGGTCAGCCAGCCTTCCCAGCCCGCGTTGTTCCACTTGCCGTCATATTCCGGGATCGCGCCGCGGTCGGCGTCGTAATAGTAACCGCCAATCGGCATCAGCACACCTTCGGCACCCTCGGGGCCTGCGGCGGGAATGATCTGACCCCCTGCGGCTTCGGCTGTTTGGGATACTTCGATCAGCCCGGCAACGCCTTCTGCGCCGCCATAGACGGCCTCGACGATCTCAGCGTTCTGCAACCATGGTGCGACCAGACCCAGCCGCTGAACCAGTGGGTTGCCGGACACCGCATCGACCATGTATCCGGCCGAGGCGCAGATCCCCAGACCGTTGATGTGATCGGCGTCCACTTCGGGCAAGGTCGCGACAAATGCAATCGCGGCTTTTATGTCCGAGGTCTTGGCCTCAGGGCTTTCCACAAAACGCACGTGGTTCGGCAGATCGCCCGACTTGCCCCAACCGCGAAAATCGAAGGTGAAGGCAGCAAAGCCCCGTTCAGCCATTTCGCGGGCATAGTTGGCAGGCATCTGCTCCTGAACCGAGGTCCAGGCCCCGGTCACAACAACCGCGGGCAGCGGTTTCTCACGACGCTCTTCCGGCAGGTACAGCGTGCCGGACAGGACAGCGCCTTCGTTCTCGAACGTCACGGTGCGGGTTTCCACCTGCGCGACGGCGGCTGTCGAGGCCATCAGCGCGGCGGCAGTGTTCAAAGCGAGGGTTTTCATGGCGGTATCTCCCAAGGTCATTCTGAAAGGGCAGAAGCCCGATAACCCAAGAGATACGAGGTTTGGACCGGCCAAACTTGCACCGGACTGCCGCGTTTTTGAAAGATCCTGCTTCAGGTGGCGTTAGCTGCGCGAAACGCCCGCGGGGTTTGCCCCATCACCTGTTTGAAGCTGCGGGTGAAATGCGCCTGGTCGGAAAACCCGCAGGCCAAAGCAATGTCCCCCAAAGGACGCGCCTGATCCTCCATCATCTTCATCGCCTGTTCGATCCGATAGGCCATGACATATTGCATGGGCGTCGAGCCCAGCGTTTCCTTGAACACCCGTGCGAAATGCGAGGGGCTCATACCCGCCTCAGACGCCATCTGTTCGACGGTGATCGTCTGATCCAACCGGTTCTGCACATAGGCCAGCACCCGTTGATAATGCTGAGACGTAAAGCGCGCCGACAACTCAACCTCTTCCGCGCGGCGTTTGCCGTATTTCTGCAGCAGTTTGACCAGAAACACCCGGCTCATGGCCTCGAACATGACCACCGAGGACATGTCGTCGGTTTCCAGCGCATCGCGCAGAATGACACCGGCGGCACACAGATCAGGGTCGGAAAACTGCGGCAGGTCGTGAAACTGTTCCGGTGCCAGCAGCATTCCAAGCTCGGACTGGGCAAAGTGCTGTACCTTGTCCGGGTGCAAGGTAATGACGATTACGTCGGATTGCCCGTACCATTGCCATCCCGACCGCATCCCTGCAGGGGTCACGATGACTTCATCCTTTAGAAAGATGAAATCCCGCAACGCACCATCCCGCCAGTTTTTCACCCGGTGGCCGTTTTCCTGTAGGTTCAACAGGACATGGTGTTCGGAAAACACATCCTCGGGCATGCGGTCCGGTTGCGCCTGAAAGTACCGCACAGACATCAGCCCCGCCGCCGAAGGGCGCTGCATCGCATCACTGTTGAGCAGCGGTTCCGAAGGATAGATATCAGCGTATTTCAAAGGCAATCACCAGCTCCGCCTAAAAACGTCGCCAGCTTTGCAGGTATCGGCATGGCAGACAACGCTGGACTGGGGCTGCTGACTGGTCCCGATCAAGCCCTCAACTGTTGTTACATTTGGTCGATGAACAGCTACGGCTACCCCCGCCAATACGAATGCCGCAAAGGTTTAGGCCGGCACGGGTTCTTTCCCGTCCACCGATAGGTAGAATATCAGCACGAAAACAGATTCTGAGACCATCGTGACCGAGATTGATCACCTGAAACACTGGCTAATTGCCGAGGGCCGGTTGCTTGGCGATGAAACACAAATCGTCCAGGGCTATTGCGAAGGTTTGGTGGCGCTTGGTGTCCCGCTGTCGCGCGCGCGGATTGCTCAGAATTACTCCAACCCCCTGCTCAGCGCCTGGGGCATCATCTGGACACCCGAAGAGACCCGCCGCTACACCGTACCGACCACCGTTCTGGCAACCAGCGCGTGGCATGGCAGCCCCTTTGAGTATGTCGTCACCCAGCGGCGTCCATTGCGCAAACGCCTGACCGATCTCGACCTCAAGGCTGAACATCCGGTTTATGCCGAACTTGCCGAAACGGGTGCCACCGACTTTCTGGCCATCCCTCTGGAGCATGGCAACGGATCGGTTCAGGGCACCAGTTTCACCTCGAATGCGGATACAGGATTTTCGGACGCACACATCCGGTACATCGAAGACACGCGCTACGCCCTCGCCGCTGCTTTGGAACCTATCGCAATGCGCCAATCACAAAAGAGCCTGCTGCAAACCTATCTGGGATATGGACCGGCCGAGGAAATCGGTCAGGGCCAAATAAAACGCGGAGAACACAGGACCGTCTCTGCCGCGATCCTGTTTGCGGACCTCCGCGGCTTTACCGAGAAAGCCTCGGACTGGCCCGAGGCCGATTTGCTGAACATGATGGGTGAGTATTTCGAGATGGTCGTCTCGCCCATTCAGGATACAGGCGGCGACGTTCTGAAATTCATGGGGGATGGCATACTTGCGGATTTTGATGTTGATGATTGCGCTCAGGCCTCTTGCAGGGCGGCCGTTGGGGCGGCACATCAAGCCTTGGACAATCTGCGCGATTACAACGACAAAGCTGCCGCCAAAGGCCAAAAGGCCATCGAATTCGTGATCGGCATTGATTTCGGGCGGGTGACCTTCGGCAATATCGGCAGCCCGGATCGCCTGGATTTCACGGTCGTCGGTCAGGCCGTGAACGTGGCCAGCCGCGTTCAGGACCTGTGCAAGACGCTTGACGAAAAGATACTGGTGACACAGAGCGTCGCAGAGCACATGGCACGTGATGCGGAGTCAGTCGGCTACCACCCCATCCGCGGATTGCGCGCGGATATCGAAGTGTTCAAGGTCTGAGTGAACCGATTTGGGTATCAGTTGATCTTCATAAACAGTCACTTCAACCGTTTCGATCACCGATCAGGACATCTGGGACCGGGCCAGAAGAAACTGCGCGAGGCTTCCCAGCGATCCCAAGCCATTCGCACATCCGATACGATTCAACGGACCGATTACCCCGAGGCAGGCCAACGGGTCATCGGTGGGACGAGACTGTGGATCAGATGGCTCTGACCCACACACCCCGTGCAGACAGTCTGCCCTTCCCTTTGGACCGAACCGGTGGATCAGCTCGGTCTACAACGTTGGACCAAGCTGAACCGTCTGCGAACCGGCATTGATCACCCACCTCGATTTCCTGTCAGACGATCATGCGTCTGCCAAAATCCTCATTTCCGTCCGGCCACAATCCGATCCAGAATGAGCGCACAGAACAGGATCGCCAGACCGGCCAGAATGCCCTGCCCCGCTGCCGCGTATTGCAGCGCCTCAAGCACATCTTCGCCTAGCCCTTTGGCCCCAATCAGCGAGGCAACGACGACCATGGCAAGCGACATCAGGATGGTCTGGTTCACCCCCGCCATAATGGTCTTGTGCGCCAAAGGCAGATCCACCCGCCACAGCAAATAGCGGGGCGTTGCACCGAAAGCCAAGGCAGCCTCGCGCACGGTTTCGGGCACTTGTTGCAGGCCAAGAACGGTGAAACGGATCACCGGCGGGCTGCCGAAGATCATGGTTGCGACAACACCCGCCGGTTTGCCCGATCCGATGAAGGCCACAACCGGGATCAGATAGACGAAGGACGGCATCGACTGCATGAAATCCAGAATGGGCCGCACGATGGCAAAAGCGCGCGGGCGGCGGGCGCAATAGATGCCCAGCGGAATGCCCAGCGTGATCGAGATCAACGCAGCCGCGCCCAGCAGCGCAATCGTGGTCATCGCCTTTTCCCAGAAATCCAGCAGACCCAGATAGGCCAGCGCCGCTCCGGTAAAGATCGCCACGCGCGGACCAGCCGACAGGTAGGCCAGCATGATGATCACCAGCGCCACCACCGGCCAGGGGGTATCGACCAGCACGACCTCGATCCAATCCAGCAGAGTACGCATTCCATAGGTCAGCCCGTCGAAAAACCCGCGCCCGGCGGTTTTGGTCCATTCGAACACCGCCTGCACCCCGTCGCCGACATTCAGACGCCAGTCGCGATTAGTCGGAAAGGTTTTCAGTACGGCCACCGCATCCGGCTGCGCGAATTTTATCATCGACAGGATGACCACCACGGCAGTCAGCGCCGAAGCAACAACCAGCCGGGGGAGCGACCAGCCATGGGCGACGCTTGGGTCCGAGCGCCAGCGGGCGAACTGCCCCTCGAGCGTCCAGTTGGCCAGCGATGCGGCCAGAAACTTGACCGCCAACAGCAGCACGATCCCGATGACCAGATAGGTGATGCCGGTCGAGTCGGCGGTGCGCGCGGCCTCCTGCGCGCTTGCAAGTGCACCCTCGAGCGACTCCGCAGCGCGTTTCAGGGATTCAAGAGAGGATGCTCCGGATTGCTCTGCCGCGGCGATCTGCTGGCGGCGCAGTTCCAGCGTCTGTTCGATCTGTTCAGCCCGTTCGCGGAATTCGCGCCCGAGATCGCCGAACAAACCAAGCCCGATCTGAATGTAAGCCAGCGTCTCCAGCACAAGAAACCCGAGGAACCACGACCACAAACCACGTGCCCCGAACCAGATCGGCCCCAGGATCGCAGCCGCCTTGTTCAGCGTAAAGCGATAGCCGGGGGCCTGCATCATATAGGCGAAGGTTTTTTGATAATAGGATTGCCCCTGCCCCACAAAATCTGCGATCAGCCCATTCAGGCGGTCGGCGGTTTCCGGTTGGATCTGTTGCATATCAACATGTTTCATAGCGGTCCCCTTACGCCTGACTGTCCTGAATCGCGCGGATCAGACCCGCGCGGTTGATCACGCCAACGGTCTTGCCGTCCTGCGTCACCGCCACGACGCCATGCCCATCGACGCACAGGTTCATCAGATCGGACAGGTCCATATCCGGATGCGCCTCTTTGGCGTCATCGGGCACTTCGCCGTGATGCGCTTCGAACTCATCGACCGGCTTCATGACCGCGTGGGCAAAGATCATGTTGAGTTTGGAAATCCCGGCCACGAAATCGGCCACGTAATCATCGGCGGGGTTGAGGATGATCTCTTCCGGCGTGCCGATCTGCACGATGCGCCCATCCTTCATGATCGCGATGCGATGGCCGATGCGGATCGCCTCATCAAGGTCATGGGTAATGAACATCGTCGTCTTGTTCAGCTTGTGGCTGAGCTCCATGAATTGATCCTGCAACTGCTTGCGGATCAGCGGATCGAGGGCCGAGAACGGCTCGTCCATCAGCAGGATTTCAGGGTCGGCAGCGATGGCGCGGGCCAGACCGACACGCTGCTGCATGCCGCCCGATAACTCGTGGGCGTATTTGTCTTCCCAGCCGTTCAGCTCGACCAGTTCCAGCACCCGGTCCGCCTCTTCCCAGCGGCGGGCTTTGCCGGTGCCGCGGATTTCCAGCGGCATCGCGACATTGTCGCGGACAGTGCGGTGGGGCATCAGGCCAAAGTTCTGGAACACCATCGCGACGCGCCGGTTACGCAGGTCGCGCAGGCCTTCATCATTCAGGCCCATCACGTCATCGCCATCCAGATAGATATGGCCGTCGGTGGGTTCCAACAGGCGGTTCACGTGGCGGACAAGGGTCGATTTGCCCGAGCCCGACAGGCCCATGACGCAAAACAGCTCCCCCCGTTCGATCTCGAAACTGGCATCGGCCACGCCCACGACGCAGTTGAAGCGCTCCAGCACTTCGGCCTTGCTCAAACCCTCGCTATGGATGGCGTTCAAAGCCTCCTGCGACCGTGCGCCGAACACTTTCCACACGCCTTTTGCGTCGATTGCGATTTCCGCTGTCATACTGGCCCCACCGCTATTGATTTGTATGTCGTGGTGCCCCCGCATAAGCGGGGGCGCACAGGCTTTAGTTGGTGGTCAGACCCAGCCAGCTGTCGACGGTATCGCCATTGGCGGCAATCCATTCCGCGACGACCTCATCCGTGTCGCGACCCTTTACGACGACCTCATAGGTCAGACCGCTCAGCGCGCCCGCATCCATGTCGATATTGGCCAGGAAAGACGCTGCCGCCGGATTGCGCTGTTCCAGCGATTTGGAATGCGCCACGGTCACGGTTTTGACCGGTTCGCCCGTGCTGACGTTGGATTTGTTGTACCAATCGGCGTCCTGATCCGGCTGCACCATCTTGTAGGTGGCCGCATCATGCTCGGGCTCTTCCAGAATGGTCACGTCATACAAGGCGTGCACGTAATGCGGCGCGTAGCAGTAGAAGGCCGCCCCTTTCTGCTGATCGATCTGATCCTTCAGACGCGAATAGAATACTGTCTCATCCTCGGTGGTCGGCGTCAGGAAGGTCTCGATCCCATAGTCCCGTACACGTACCTTGAAGGTGTTGGTCGAGGCCCAGCCCGACGCACCGACCCAAACCTCACCCATACCGTCACCATCCGAGTCGAACAGCTCTTGCGCCATGGGCGTGGCCAGATCGTAGATCGAGCGGATGTTGTGATCCTCGACCATGTAGTTCGGTACGCAAATACCCGCGCGGCCCTCATAGCTGCCTGAGGACAGCGCGACGGTGCCTTTCTGATCGACATATTCATCCGTAAAGGACGACTGGTTCGGCAGCCAGACATCCGGATGCACGTCGATATCGCCACGCCCGCCATCCATCGCGGCAAAGATCACCGCGTTTGCGCCGGGGGCATAGCCGACTTCCCCACCCAAACGGGTTTCGATGACCTGGCCGATAACCCGGCTCATGATCTTGGCACCGGGCCAGCTGGGTTCACCGACCGTGACCTTATCCTGCGCAAACGCTGTCGTTGCGCCCAAGGCCAGTGCCAATGTCGCTGTAAGCGTAAGTTTTTTCATATCATTTCTCCCGTTATGTTGAGTTACATGCGCCATCAGGCGCGTGCCCGCTTCCGTTGCGGGTCTATGAATGGAATGTCCGTGACGGTGGCGCGCAGGCGTTTCATCCGCCCGTCGAGTTGGCCGATTTCCAACGCGGTGCGGTTGTCCGCGTATTCGACCGAAAGCCGTGCCATGGCGATCGCGTGTTCCAGAATGGGCGAACGTGTGGCCGACGTGACCACACCCACCTGCCGCTCACCCGCATAGACTGGGGCACCATGCGCCGGCACATCGTCGCAGCCGATCAACAGCCCTTTGAGCACCCGGCGCGGGTCACGCGCGTTGCGTTCCAGCGCGGCCTTGCCGGTGAATTCGGTTTTGCTCAGATCGACGGCGAAGCCCAAACCGGCCTCAAACGCATCCACGCCCGGTGCGAATTCCGCGTTGGCCGCTGCCAGCCCCGCCTCGATCCGGATAATGTCCAGCGCGGCCGAGCCCATTGGGGTGATCCCGAACTCTTCACCTGCGCCCATCACGGCATCCCAGATCGCCACCGCATCGGATTTTGAGCAGAAGATTTCATACCCCAATTCCCCGGTATAGCCCGAGCGCGACAGCATGAACGGCGCGCCTTCACGGTCGTGCAGCCGCGCGATGGTGACGCCAAACCATTTGAGATGATCGAGACCCGGCACATGCGGTTGCGTAAAGGCAATCTTGCGCAGCAGATCGCGCGACTTCGGCCCTTGGATGGCGAGGTTCGGCATTGCACCGCGCAGCGCATGGACCCGCACCTGCAAGCCGCGCGCATCCGCCAGTTCCTGCAGCACGCGCCCGCTTTCCTCGGACCCGCAGCACCAGCGGAAAATCTCGGGTGCGAGGCGAAACAGTGTGCCATCGTCGATGACCGATCCGCTCTCGTCGCACATAAGCGTATAAGACCCGCGCCAAACCGGCAGTTTCGCGACATTGCGCGTGGTGGCCAGTTGCAACAGCGCCTCGGCATCCGGGCCGATGATGTCGAACTTGCGCAGGCCGCTCATGTCCTGCACGGTTACCGCCTGTCGGCAGGCCCAATACTCGCCCACAGTGCCATGGGCGGGATAGCTGACCGGCGTCCACAAATCCCGGGCCGGAGCGAAATTCTGGGTCAAAGGGGCCAGACGGTCATGAAATGCGGACTCCTGACTGATCGACATCGGGGCGTCTTCCTTTTCACGATAGGCAACCGCGCGGCGGATTGGCGTTTCGGGACGGTAGATGCGCACATGCACATCGGTCGGGTTCCAGCCGTTGATAGGGTCAATGTCATCCGGGCAGGCCGTCGAGACACAGACCAGATCCTCCAAAGCGCGCATGGCGACGTAATCGCCGGGGCGCGAGTGGGATTCCTCGGTCAGGATGTGATGGGATGCCGGGTCGATCCATGTGCTCCAGAAAAAATTGATCGCGGGCCACGCGGCGCGGCGCGCCACCCCATAGGGGGTCAGAGCGTTTGACATGTTGTCAGAACAGTTCAGGTGCCCCGGAAAACCCCTTTCTTCATAGCCCCGCGCCGTGCAGGCCAATCCGAATGTATCGTGCCGCCCGCAGGTGTCCTGAACCACATTCAGCAGTGGCCGCATCTCGCGGTCATAGAACTTGTCCAGCAAGCCGGGACCGGGATAGGCCCGCCGCACCATGGAGCGGGTCGCGGTCGAGTCGATCATCCACTCGTGCCCCCGGTCCAGACCATCAGCCCGCAACGCCATGAAGTCAGAGCATTGCTGGCCTTCGACATCGATTATCTGAACGACTTCTCCGGCCTTGAGCTCATAGGCCAGCGCGCTGCCCCGCTGCACGGTGAATTCATCCCGCGTGTCGCCCAGCAAAGGCGGCAAATGCGGGCCTTTGGTTGTCGCTGACTTGTGTTGGACAGTGATGTTCCCGGTGCCCCTGCCTTCGATCAGCCCTGGAACACAGGCAGGGCGGATCACCCAGACCGTGACCGCCTGGTCCGCACGGAGAATCAGCGGCTCGGGCCCATGATCCAACCTGTGACAGAGAACCCGCCGCCCCCCGCCCTGCGCCGAGACCCAGGCCGAGAGCCGGGTACTGTCAAACTCGTCCCACTCGATCAGCCCGGTTCCCGTCAAACCCAGCGCTGCCAGTCCCGGTTGCCCCTCGTCGGTGAAGGCCACGACCTCCAGCGGACGCGCTGGATCAACCCCTTCTATCGAAAGCAAATCTCCGGGTTTCACTGCCAGCCGAACGGCTTCACGCGGGGCAAGAATATGGGTGCGGGTATCGGACGCTTTTGGAAACCCTGGAAACAGGCGACCGGGGCCGTCAAACCCCGTGTTCGTGAACGCATGTAAGACCGAAGATCCCCGCATATCGGCGTCAGATTCCCAAAATGTAACTAGTTACAGAGGTTGATGAAACTAGTTACATATGTCAACTCTTTCCTTAGAAACCCGCGAAACGGACGCCAAAACCCACGATGGAAAAAGCCCCAGAGCCTAAAAAACGCGCAAATCTCAGAGATGTGGCAAAGGCTGCAGGCGTGTCCGTCGCGACAGTCTCGCGGGTTCTGAACGAACCGGCGGTGGTCAAGAAAGACACCTTGGAAAAAGTCCAGGCCGCCATTGCCGATCTGAAATTCGTCCCAAGTGCCGCCGCCCGCGCGATCAATTCCGGCCGCACGCGGTTTGTCGGCGCATTGGTCCCGACCCTGGACAATGCGATCTTTGCCCGCTTTCTCGCAGCGCTGGAACGCAAACTGTCAGAGCACCAATTGTCCCTGATCGTTTCAACCACCGAAGCAAGTCTGGACATCGAGGCCGAGAAAGCCAAAAGCCTGCTGGATATCGGAGCAGAGGGGCTTATCATCACCGGGGTCACGCACAACCCCGCCTTTCACGATCTGATCGAACGCACCATGGTGCCGACGATCATCACTTCTTTCTTCGACCCCCTAAGCCCGCTGCCGACCATTGGATATGACAACGCGGCTGCGGCACAAATTGCCTTGCAGCACCTTGCCGACCTCGGCCATCGCAACATTGCCGTCGTGCATGGCCCAGTGCAGGACAATGACCGCACACGAGCCCGTCTTGCCGGTCTCAACGCCCTTCCTTTCACCGGAACGCTATCGACCTTCGAGACCGAGATCAGCCATCAGGGCGGAGCGGATGTTGCAAAACACATCGGCAGTCTGGACACCAAGCCGGACGCAATTCTGTGCCTGTCTGACGTTGTTGCCCTAGGGGTGTTGCTTGGTCTTCAGGCCCAACAGATTGCCGTGCCGGATCAGATTTCCATGGTGGGGGTCGATGATCTGCCAACCTCGGCCGTGTCTGTCCCCCCCTTAACAAGCGTGCATCTGCCCGTTTCCCAAATGGGCGAACGGGCGGCAGACGCACTGGCACACTGGATCACGACGCAACAGGTTCCGAGCTCCGAAAAGCTGGGGGCACATCTGGTCGTCAGAAACTCCACCAAGCAAGGTTGAAGCGCCCGCCCCGAACCAGCCGCTCAATGCGGGGTCTCGGATATCAAATCACGCAATACTGCCACAGCGCGATCGGTCATAGGCGCGTGCTTGTCTGCAGGCCAGGCCACGGCCGTTGTGACGATCGAGATATCCTCGAGCAAAGGCACAACCCGAACATTCTCGGGCGCCAGCCCTGCCATTGAACCCGGCACAAGCGCCAAGCCCTGCCCGCAGCTGACATAGGCGAGTTGCGAAGAAATCGAGCGTACTTCGTGCAGTATCCTCGGGGAAAAGCCATATCCTCTGCAGGCCGAAACGATACTGTCGAAATAGACCGGGCTTACCTTTCGGGACGGCATGACAAGGGGGCTGTCAGTGATCAGGGACAGGGAAATTTTCGTTATGTCTGCCCGGGGATCGTCCGAGGGCAGAGCGATCCACAGTTTGTCATAGGTCACCGGGAATCCGTCAAGACCGTCGCCCGGCGCACCGTCCAATCGGTAAAATACCATGTCCAAAGCCCCGCTGAGCAAACCCGGCGCGGCTTCTACACTGTCGATTTCATGAATTGAGACCGTAAGGTCCGGAACGCTTTGGCACAGGCAGCGCATCCATTGCGGTATGATATCCGTCATGGCCGATGTGATGGCCCCGACGCTTAGAACCCCGGACTGACCGGTGGCCACCTCCCTGACAGTGCGTTCCAGATCGGCGGCCTGATCGGCAAATTTCCGAACAGCAGGCAAAAGCGCTGTTCCCGCAGGCGTAAGCTTCGTGCCACGTCTGGATCGATCGAAAAGCGCGACACCCAGTGCGGCTTCAAGTGTTTTGATATGCTCGGACAGCGGCGGTTGCGTCATTCCAAGCCGCTCGGCTGCCCGTCCGAAATGCTCCTCCTCGGCAACCGCCAGAAACATCCACAATTGCCGGTTCAGCCGAAAATCTATTTGCTTCATCGCCAACGCCCTTGATCTGCAAAAACTATCACAGCGATACATTAACAAGATTTTCAAGTTTAGTCGCCCTGTGTCAAAAGCACGGACACATACTCAAAGCCGTGGGGCACCGCCCTGCCGCCGTCAAACGATGATCACTGCTGGATGAGAAAACACGCCATGGCCAAACACCCGGAATTCCACAATATCAACGATGGCAGTGACGCAATCCTGCGGCAGCTGGCGGATGGGCTGACGGCGCATATCTATCCGGGCGATCAGGCGATGATTTCTGTTGTTACGGTAAAGCCGGGCGCATCGGGAAGCCTGCATCATCATCCAGAAGAACAATGGGGCCTGTGCCTTGAAGGATCAGGCATTCGCGTTCAGGGGGATCAGGAATTCCCGTTCGCAGAAGGGGATTTTTGGCGGACGCCCGGCGGCGTGCCACACACGATGCGGGCGGGCGACGATGGGTGCCGCGTGCTGGATATCTTTGCCCCGCCTCGCGATGAATATCGCAAGCCAGGATCCGGTTTCGGAGCCAGCTAGACCATGCCTGTAAGTCAACATGAGGCCAATTTTCGCCGTCTATCCGAACTGGAACTGGCCGCGTGGACCAGCGCGCAAGCGGCTGCCGTGTCAGACTGCCTGAACCGGGCGCAGGCCATGGATGGGGGCATACAGCCGCTGTCTGCGAATATGCGGTTGGTCGGTCAGGCTCGCACGGTTCGCTGCACTGTGGGCGACAACAGCGCGTTGCATGCCGCGCTTAGTCTGGTGGAACCCGGTGACGTATTGGTCGCGGATGCCGGAGGATTTAAGGGCAATGCCGTCTGGGGCGGGCTGATGACCGAAGCTGCCCGGCGCAAAGGCATCGCCGGTCTTGTCGTTGACGGGGCCGTGCGTGACCGGGCAGAGATCTTGGCCTCAGCTTTCCCCTGTTTTGCGCGCGGCACCGTTCCGGCCGGACCGCACAAGAATTTCGGCGGTGAAGTTGATGGGGTGATCGCCTGTGGCGGCGTTGCCGTCGCGCCCGGTGATCTGGTCATAGCCGACGCGGATGGTGTGACGATTGTTCCCCTGTCACAGGTCGGCGCCGTTCTCACCGCCTATCGCGCCCTGAAAGAAAAAGAGGCTCGTGCCTTGGCGCTACTCGACGCGGGTGGGACGTTGGCAGAGATTTATGGCGTGCCCGAGGTGACGTGTTTGGAAAGGGAGATTGGATGAGCGCCGAGTGTCAGCAGATTTCGCATAGCCTGCGCGTCGATCGCAGGGACTTGAACGTCTCCACGCTCCGGCGTGATGGAGACGAAGCCCCTATCCTGTTTCTGCACGGCTTTGGGTCCACCAAGGAAGACTACGCCGACATTCAGCGTCACCGTGCCTTCGATCAGCACGGGGTTCTGGCTTATGACGCTCCGGGATTTGGTCAGACGAATTGCGACGATGTCATCGGCGTGGATATCCCGTTCCTTGTCAAAACCGCTCTTGCGATGTTGCAGGCCGAAGGGATCGAACGCTTCCACCTTATTGGGCATTCGATGGGCGGGCTTACCGCTCTGATGCTGGCCAGTGCGCATCCCGAACGCGTCCTGAGTTTTTGTAACATCGAGGGCAATATCGCGCCCGAAGACTGCTTTCTGAGCCGTCAGATCCACGACTTTCCCGCCGGGAACCCGCAAGCCTTCATGACCGCCTTCACCAACCGCGCCCGCGAAGCCCCGGCCTGGTCAAGCCCGCTCTTTGCTTCCGGATTGGCGCACAAGGTACAGCCGGAGGCGGTGCATGGCATTTTCACCTCGATGGTCGATCTGTCGGATAACGCTGGGCTGATGGAGCGCTTTCTGGGCCTGCCCTGTCCGAAGATGTTCATGTATGGCGACCAGAACGCCACGCTAAGCTACCTGTCCGACATCGCCGCGCAGGGCGTGGAACTCGCCGAAATTCCCGAGTGCGGCCATTTCCCCATGTACTCGAACCCACCAGAGATGTGGCGTCGCATCCGCCAGTTCATTTCGAATAGTGCTGCCGGGCAGTGAATTCACCGAATGCACCGCACGAGGCGGACCACTACGGATATCCCAAATGGCGGCCCCGAAAGCTGCGGCACAACCTACTGAGTTACAGACCACTTCCGTGTCGCAAAAGGACAGTTGTTCCACGCCACATTTAGTTCGGCATCGACCATGGTCCGCCCCGAAGAAGAACGCGCGGTCAATGCAATCGAGACATCTGCAACCCCGTCAGGCCGCTCAAAAACCATCCTGTGATTCACCTTCGTCTCTTGCGCGACCGAGGCCGAAATATCCAGTGAATGCACCATGCTGGTTTCGTAGCTGAAGATCGTATCGATTTGCGCGTAAGCCGTTTTTACAAGCGGCTGGTGCCAACCCATTTCGATCACATCGCCACGGGTTTCTCTCCAGCGTTCCAACTCACCGGGGGCATGGGTCGAGTGTGTTTTATGCACCGGCAGATTCCGGACAGGCGGCAAAGGTTCCGCCAAGTCAGAGGGCCAGTGCTGCATAACCGGAATAGAAAGCGTTCCGGTATCCAGAATAATGTCCTCCCTCCGCGCCTCCGCATGAATGAGGGGCCAGTAGGACGAAGACAAGGCCAGCCGCAGCCTGTGCCCTTTGCGAACACGATAGGCGGTCGAGTGAAGCTTGATATCGGCGGCGAATTTGCCAACCCCTATAGTCGTCGGCGCGCGATCCAGGTTTTCGTCGAGCGAAAGGTTTCGGATGCCATAGCTTATGCGCGCGGCGACCCCGTCGGTATTTACGTCCGCAAGCCTGGCAATAATCTGGCCCGACTGGTCACCGGTATCCCCGCCCAGTCGAACTGTCACGGCACCGTAGATAACCATGTCCTCGGTCAAAGGAGCAGATTCAAAAACCAAAGAACGCGCATCATCCGCATTCTGATCCAGAGGCAACCCGCCCAAGCGACCGAAATACCCCGTATCTCCGGCACTTTGCCCCACCGCCGGGTGGGCTGGAATACGCCATGGGGTGGCGTCATCGCTGGTTCTCAGACTGGAAAGCGACAGCTCTTGCACCGCAGTTTCCAGTGATGCCGGACCGCTTTGAACCCATTTCCCGACTCTCTCGGCCAAAGTATCGCCCGGGGTATCAAACTCTCGCATCCAGGCTCGCAGACGCGGCCAGCCGGGTGTCACAGCCCTGTCTGGCTTCAACCAATGATCCCACCAGTCCAGCGCCAAGGTCTGAAACCCAATCGCTGGACCCGGCGTCCCATGATCCGGATAGTGATGCCTCCACGGGCCAACGACGCCCCAGACCAGATCGGGCCGCGCATCGACCAGAGCCATGACGGAGTTGGAATAACGGTCGCTCCACCCCCCGATGGACAGGATCGGCACAGAGAGCTCATCGGCGTTGAATATGACGGACCCGTGCCGCCAGTATTCACCCCTGCCGTCTTCGCGCAGCCAGTTTTCCAGCGGAAAGGTCAGGTTTTCGATCCTCTCTTTCCACATCGTCTTCCAATCGGGACCCACGTTCCCGGACGGGGGCGAGGCAAGGATCGAAGGCAGCGTTGCCCCCCATTCAAACGTATCCGACAGCACGCACCCACCCATGTAATGGATGTCGTCTTCGAACCGGTCATGGGTTGCACAGACGGCAATCGTGGCCTTCAGCGGTTCGGGCGCGTCGACGCTTGCCTGCAAAGACGCAGTGCCGCCCCAAGACGTGCCGAACATCCCCACGCGACCATTGCACCAAGGTTGCGCGGCCAACCATTCGATAACCTGCCGCGCGTCATCCAATTCGTCCGGGGCGTACATGTCCGGCATGTGCCCTTCACTGTCACCGGACCCGCGCATATCCACGCGGATGCAGGCATATCCGTGGGCCGCAAAATAGGGATGGTTCCGCTCGTCTCGCGCCCGCACCATGTCGGTTTTTCGATACGGGATGTATTCAAGAATCGCCGGAACTGGATCTTGCGTCACCGGGCGCCATAGCCGGGCGGCCAGACGTACACCATCGCGCATCCCGATCCACAGGTGGTCGGTCTCTGACACGTCAAAAGGAAAATCAATCTGTTCCGCCATATTGGTCCGCCGTGATTGAGCCAAGCCCGCTGACATTTCTGCAAATCCGATCTGAACTTGCAATATCGGAGTAGTATTCGATTTGGAAAAGAATTTGACTCATTTTTTCTAGTATGTTTCTAATCTAAAGGCAATTCCACTGCCCACCCCTGACTCGGAGAGCCGCATGCCATCTGACAAGGTTGTCGCATTGCCATCTGCAATCACCTCGCTGGGCAGCGAAGTTCGGCAACTACGAAAGGCGCGGCAGTTGACGCTGAAACAACTGAGCGAGGATGCCGGCATCTCGCTAAGCCACGTGTCGGCGATAGAACGAGGCGTGTCGAAGCCTTCGGTCGATGTTCTGCAGGCGATCGCCAGCGCGCTGGACGTCACCCCGGATTGGTTCTTTGCTCGCCGCGCGGGGTCCGGGCCGATGGAACAGGCCTTTGTCGTGCGCGCGCAGAACCGGCGCGCGCTGAACACGCTGTACGGTCAGGATGCGGCAGAGCTGGGCTATACCGACCATCTGCTGTCCAGCTCGATCGGCGGTCAGTTTTATATGGGGCTGGCGGTATACGCGCCCCATGCGGAACGCCCCGAAGATCCGTTGCAAAAGCACGAAGGCGAAGAGCACGGACTGGTTCTGGAAGGCGAGTTGGAGATGCAGATCGGGGATGAGTTCATCACCCTGCGCGCCGGAGACAGCTACAGCTTTGACGCCCGGATTCCGCACCACGCGCGCAACCGGACCGACCGGGTCTGTCGGCTGATCTGGGCCGTTTCACCTGTGGTCATTCCGAAAGACGTCATCGCGTCTCGGAGCTCCGACCAGGAAACCTCGTCATGAGCCGCGACGTCCTGCTGCAACCTTACCAGTTGAAGCATCTGACGCTGAAAAACAGAATCATGACCACCAGTCATGAGCCCGCCTACCCCGAAGACGGCATGCCCAAGGAACGCTATCGCGCCTACCACGAAATGCGCGCGAAAGCCGGTGTGGCGATGACCATGACCGCAGGCTCGGCAACGGTCAGCCGCGACAGCCCACCGGTGTTCAACAATATTCTCGCCTATAAGGATGAGGTCGTGCGCTGGATGGGTGAACTGACCGATGCCTGCCATGCGCATGGCTGCGCGGTGATGATCCAATTGACCCATCTCGGGCGGCGCACGGGCTGGAACAAGGGCGACTGGCTGCCATCGGTGTCGCCGTCGCATTACCGCGAACCCGCGCACCGGGCCTTTCCGAAGAAGATCGAAGACTACGATATCGAGCGGATCGTCACCGACTACGCCGATGCGGCCGAACGGATGCAGGACGCCGGTTTGGATGGGATCGAATTGCAGGCCTATGGCCACTTGCTGGATCAGTTCTGGTCGCCCCTCACCAACACGATGGGCGCGCCTTTTGGCGGCAGTCTCGACAACCGGCTGCGCTTTGGCTTCATGGTTCTGGGCGCCATCCGCGACCGCGTGGGGCCCGAGTTCATCGTCGGTGTGCGCTACACTGCCGACGAAGTCGAAACGGGCGGGATCACCGAAGAGGAAGGGCTCGAGATCGCGCGCAAGCTGCGCGACAGCGGTCAGGTGGACTTTTTGAATGTCATCCGGGGTCGCATTCATACCGACCCGGCCATGACCGACGTGATCCCGGTGCAGGGCATGAAAAGCGCGCCGCATCTGGACTTTGCCGGACGTGTGCGGGCCGAGACCGGAATGCCGACGTTCCATGCGTCTCGTATCCCTGACATCGCCACCGCCCGGCATGCTGTGGCTGCGGGGCTTCTGGACATGGTGGGCATGACCCGCGCCCATATGGCCGATCCGATGATCGTGTCAAAGGTTGAAGCCGGTCGGGAAGATGACATCCGGCCCTGTGTGGGCGCCACCTACTGTCTGGACCGGATTTATCAGGCGGGCGAGGCGCTGTGCATCCACAACCCGGCCACCGGGCGCGAGCTGGCCATGCCGCACGTTATTCCCAAGACCGACACCCCGCGCCGCGCGGTCATCGTCGGCGCAGGTCCCGGCGGGTTGGAGGCCGCGCGTGTCGCGGCCGAGCGCGGGCATGAGGTCATCGTTCTGGAAGCCGCCCCCGAACCCGGCGGGCAAGTCCGTTTGACGGCGCAGTCCAAACGTCGATCCGAGATGATCGGGATCATCGACTGGCGCATGGCGCAATGTGCCGCGCGGGACGTGACATTCCGCTTCAACACCTTCGCAGACGTTGAAGACGTGACCGCCCTGTCACCCGACATGGTCGTGATCGCAACCGGCGGGCTGCCGGAAACAACAATCCTCGATTCGGGCAATGAGCTGGCGATTTCGGCCTGGGACATCCTGTCGGGCGATGTGCAGCCGGGCGAAAACGTGCTGATCTATGATGATGCCGGGGACCACCCCGCGCTGATGGCAGCCGAGGTCATCGCGGCAACCGGGGGCCGGGTCGAGATCATGACACGCGACCGCAGCTTCGCGCCCGAGGTCATGGCGATGAACCTCGTGCCCTATATGCGGTCGCTCCA
Organism: Ruegeria sp. AK4; assembly: GCF_056541025.1. Classification (NCBI taxonomy): domain Bacteria; kingdom Pseudomonadati; phylum Pseudomonadota; class Alphaproteobacteria; order Rhodobacterales; family Roseobacteraceae; genus Ruegeria; species Ruegeria sp. AK4. The sequence goes on along the minus strand of NZ_JBQFXS010000001.1, from coordinate 75,885 downwards.
GAAGTCCGGGGCCGTGTTTACAGTCACCCGGACCCTGAAAGCGCTTGGAAAATCGGGCAATCAGATGTTGGCATCGATCGGCACGGATTACTCGGATCTGGTTGAAAAACAGATTTACGATCAAGTGGTTGTCAATCAGGGCACCACGCCGCTGGATGATCTTTACTTTGACCTCAAACCGCTGTCGCGCAATCGCGGAGCGGTGGATCAGGGCGCTCTGGTCTCGGGTGCGGGCGATCTGTTCCCGCAAACGGACCCGGCAGCGCCTTTTGATCTTTATCGCATCGGCGACGCCGTCTCTGCCCGCAACATTCAAGCCGCAATCTATGACGCGCTACGCTTTGGAATTCGGTGGTGAAATGTTGGGGGTAAGCACCTTCGTCCGGAGCGTTGAAAAATCGTATACAGGAAAAATGAAGAATTTTTCTTGCGAAAAAGAAAAACTGTCGTAGCATTCCCAAATACCCAGCGAACGAAGGGAGGGATCGTGAGCCAGGGGCCATCGAAAAACCAAGCCCGCACCGCCAGCGAAGAAGGCCTTGCCGCCTTTGGTGCCGAGGTGCGGCAGCTGCGCAAAGCCCGCCAGATGACGCTGGCCGAGCTTGCTGGCAGCAGCGGTGTTTCGATCAGCCATCTGAGCGCGATCGAACGCGGGACGGTCAGCGCCTCGCTCAACAAGATCACGCGGATCGCCGATGCCCTGGGCGTGCCCGAGGAATGGTTCTTCAACCACCGCCCCGGCTCTGGCCCGTTAGAGCGCGCCTATGTGGTGCGGCAGCCCAACCGCCGAAATCTGAACCTTCTTTATGACGAGCCCATCGAGCAGTCGGGCTATTCGGACCAGCTATTGTCCAGCTCCATCGGAGGTGGGTTTTGCCTGGGCGTATCGGACTACCGCCCCTATTCCGAGCAGGTCATCGACCAGTATTTCTCGCGCGATGGCGAGATGCACGGCGTCGTATTGGACGGTGAGCTGGAGCTTGTTCTCGAAGATGAAACCGTCACGCTTCGAACCGGTGACAGCTTCAGCTTCCCCGGCGACATCCTGCACGTTCTGCGCAACGTCTCGGATCAGCCTGCCCGCATGATCTGGGTGAATTCGCCCGTCATCATCCCAAGATTCTCAGCGCTTGGCGCTGCAGAGCAACTGCCACAGTCACACAAGAAAAAGAACGGATAACGCCTGCTGGCACCTGAAGTCGCGGGCACCGACCCGCAAGCAACCAAACCGGACGGATGCCCGGACACGACAAACAGGGAGTAAGCACATGAGTTCCATCTTCAAAGGAGACGTTTCAAGGCGGTCCGTCCTGGCCGGTGCCGGTGCGCTTGGCGCGGCAAGCCTTGCCTTTCCGCACATGGCCGTCAGTGCCGATGGCACGGTCCTGACCATCCGGTCCTATAGCGACCTGCAGGTTCTTGATCCGGCCTTCTGGCTGGCCCTGCCCGAAGCCGACATCATGCGGTCGATCTATGCGCCGCTGGTCTCGAACCAGCCGGGCGAAGAATGGAACTGGCGGCCGGTGGCTGTTGAAAGCATCGAACAGCTCGACGACCTGACCATCGCCTTCAAACTGCGCGACAACATCGGTTTCACTGACGGCTTCGGTCAGATGACCGCCGATGACGTGAAGTTCTCGATCGAGCGTATTGCCGACCCGGCCAATGAAAGCCCCTATGCCGGGGATTGGAGCGCGTTGAAAGAGGTTGAGGTCAAAGACACCCTGTCGGGTCTGATCCATCTGAAGAACAAGTTCGTTCCCCTTTGGACAACGACCTTGCCGACCCCAGCATCTTGTGTCGTTTCGCGCAAAGCGGTCGAAGAAATCGGCGGCAAGATCGGGTCCGAGCCGGTGGCGCAATCCGGTCAGTACATTCTGACCGAATGGGTCCCCAAGCAGAAAACCGTTCTGAAGCGCAACCCGGATTGGGCCTATGAGCCCGGCGGGTACGAGGAAATTCACATCCTGCCGATCGAAGACCCCTCGACCGCCGAGCTGGGCTTTGAAGCGGGCGATCTGGACTATACATGGACCTCGGTCTCGTCGCTGCCGCGGCTCAAGGAAAACCCGCCTGAGGGATCGGTTGTCGAGGAAAAACCCTCGCTGGCATATGTTTGGCTGGGCATGAATCAGGACAACGAAGCGTTGAAAGACGTTCGTATCCGCCGCGCCATCCAGCACGCGATTGACCGGCAGACCGTTGTTGATGCGGCCTATTTCGGGGCGGCCGCCGTGGGCAATGGCATCATCGCGCCCGGCTTGCCGGGCAGTCGGGACAGCGTGACCTATGACTACGATCCGGACAAGGCCCGTGAGTTGCTGGCCGAAGCAGGTGCCGAAGGCATGACCGTCACTCTGGACATCCTGAACCAGTCTGAACGCCTGACGGCGGCGCAGGTCATTCAGGCCAATCTGGCCGAGGTCGGCGTCACCTGCGAGATCAAGCAGAATGACAGTGGTACGTTCTGGACGCTGGGCTCGAAGGATGGCGACTACTTCATGAACCTGCAGCTTGTGCTCAGCCGCTTCTCGATGAACCCGGATCCAAGCTGGGCGACGGTCTGGTTCACGCCGGAACAGGTCGGTGTGTGGAACTGGGAACGCTTCAACAACGAAGAATACAAGGCGCTGCACGAAGAAGGTCTGGTTGAAAGCGACCCGGCCAAGCGCGATGAGATCTACAAGAAGATGCAGGGTCTCATGGACGAAAGCGGCTGCTATGTCTTCCTGACGCATGAGGTGGTCGGCCTGATCCACAAGGATACGGTCAGTCCGGGCCTCAAGCCGAATGGTGAGCCGCTGCTGCCGCTGTTCAAACCCGCCTGATCCACGCACACGGGCGGCGCATGGCCGCCGCCCGCACGGCCTTTTGGGGGGCGCGTATGCTGAGCTATTTTTTCAAACGGCTTGGGCTGGCTGCGGCGATTGTGTCGGTCGCCATGTTCCTGCTGTTTTGCATGATCTATCTGATCCCCGGCGATCCGGCCTCGGTCGCGCTGGGGCCTCGGGCGACCGAGGAAATGCGCGCCGCCCTGCGCGAGAAGATGGGGCTGAACCAGCCAGTTCTGGTACAGTTCTGGAATTTCTATATCGGGGCCTGGACCGGAGACCTTGGCGACGAGGTTCTGTCGGGCCGTCCCGTCACAACCGTTGTCTTCGAACAACTGCCTTATACGCTGGCCCTGATCGTCGGCGGCATCACGTGGTCGGTGGCGCTGGGTATTCCGCTGGGCTGCTGGGCAGCGGTCAGCCGTGGCAGTTGGGCCGACCGGGTTGTCGGTATCCTGTCCGTGGCCGTGATCGCGGTGCCGTCCTTTGTGATCGCAATCTACGCCCTGCTGATCTTTGCGGTCGAACTGCGTTGGCTGCCCGCCATCGGCGCGGGCGAGCCCGGAAACCTTGGCGATCAACTGACCCACCTGATCCTGCCCTCACTGGCGGTTGGTCTGGGATGGGTGGGCTATATCGCCCGCATGGTCCGCGCCTCGATGCTCGAAGTGCTTGAGGCCAGCCATATCCGCACGGCGCGCGCCTTTGGCTTGCCGGATCGGACGATCACCTATCGCTATGCGCTGTCGATTGCGATCCTGCCCACGGTCACCTTGCTGGGTGTGGGCATCGGTCAGATGTTGTCCTCGGCTGTCTTTGCCGAGATCGTCTTTGCCCGCCCCGGTGTCGGCAAGCTGGTCTATGACGCCATCCTGACCCGCAACTTCCCCATCGTGACAGGCACCGTTCTGATCACCACCGTCCTGTTCGTTCTGCTCAACCTGTTGGCAGACCTCATCATCGGAGCTTTGGATCCCCGTGTCAGAAGCAGTTTCTAACCCCGCCCCTGGGCGCATGGCCGAGCTGTGGCGCCCGATCCGCAAAATCCTGCGCGAGCCGTTGGGCGCGCTGGGATTATTCCTGGTGCTGTTCGTGATCTTTGGTGCCGTCTTCGCCGATCTGCTCACCAGCTGGGACCCGACAAAAATCAACCCGCGTGACCGGTTCCAAGACCCAAGCGCGCAGCATCTAATGGGCACCGATCAACTGGGCCGCGACCTGTTTGCGCGTGTGCTGCATGGCGGACGGATTGCGTTGTTTGTGGCTCTGGTATCGACCGCCGTCTCGCTGGTGATCGGCATCATTCTGGGCCTGATCGCAGGCTACGGCCCGCGTTGGCTGGACAACCTGATGATCCTGCTGTTCGACGCGATGAAGAGCTTTCCGACCGTCATGCTGGCCCTTGCGCTGGTTACCCTGATGGGCCCGTCACTGACCGCTGTGATGGTCGTCGTCGTTCTGGTCACTGTGCCCGGATACGCGCGGATCATACGGACGCAAACCATCGCCTTGAAAACCTCGGAATACGTGACGGCGGCGCAAAGCATGGGCGCGTCGTCAGCGCGCATTCTGCGGGTGCATATTCTGCCCAACGTGATCGGCCCGCTGGTTATCCTCGCGTCGATGGACATCCCGGTCGTGATCGGCATCGAAGCGGGGATGAGCTTTCTGGGCCTCGGCGTTCGCCCCCCCACCCCAAGCTGGGGGTCTATCCTGAATGACGGGTTCACCAATATCCGCGATACCGCCTGGATCGCGATTGCAGGCGGTGTGCCGATCATCATCACCACGCTGGGCTTTACCTTCCTGGGCGAGACGCTGCGGGACGTGTTCGATCCCCGGCTGAAAGGACGCTGATGACCACGCTGCGCATAGACACTCTGAACGTCAGCTTCTCGACCGAGGCCGGACCGCTTCACGCATTGAAAGATGTGACTTTCGATGTGCCCGAGAACCGCATTGTCGGAATCGTGGGGGAATCCGGCTGCGGGAAATCCACGCTGATCAACGCCATTCTGGGCCTGCTGGCCGATAATGGCAGCATCGACAGCGGGTCGATTCTGTTTGAAGGACAGGATGAACTGACCACCCTGCCCCCGTCACGCATGCGCGACCTGCGCGGCCCGCGTATCGCAACCGTGTTCCAGGACCCGATGGGCGCGTTGAACCCTGTGATTTCGGTCGGCAAGCAGATGCTGAATATCCAGTATCGCTCTCCGCTGTCGAAAGAGGAAAAGATGGAACGCGCGGTCGAGATGCTGGAACTGGTGCGCATCCCGGATGCCCGCGCGGCGCTGGCGCGCTATCCGCATCAGTTCTCGGGCGGGATGAAGCAGCGGATCGCCATCGCCATGGCGTTGATGATGGAGCCTGCTTTGCTGATCGCGGACGAACCCACAACGGCGCTGGATGCAACGCTTGAGGTGACGACGATCGAGTTGCTCAAGGACCTGCAGCAGAAGATTGGCTGTTCGGTGATGTTCATCTCGCACCATCTGGGTGTCATCGCTGAACTCTGCGACGATGTGGTGGTCATGTATGCGGGCGAAGTGGTCGAACGCGGCACCGTCCGGCAGATATTCCAGGACCCGCGCCACCCCTACACGGCGCGGCTGCTGGAATGCGATCCGGCCCGGCAAAGCGAACGCACCCGGCATCTGCCGACGATCCCCGGCGAAATCCCCGACCTGCGGGCCCGACCTGCCGGTTGCATCTTCGCCAACCGGTGCGACCGTGTTGTCGACGCCTGCTCGGCCCCGCCACCCGACAAAGACATCGGAGACGGCCATATCGCCCGTTGCTTTGTCGCAGACACCCCCGCTGCAACCGGAGTGACGGCATGAGTAGCGATCCCATTCTCAAGGTCGAAGATGTGCAGGTCTCGTTTCCGGTTGGCGGGCTTGGGCGCAAAAGCGCGATCCTTGGCGTGGCCGGGGTCAGCTTCGAGGTCAACCGGGGAGAGACCTTTGCCCTTGTCGGCGAAAGCGGGTCAGGTAAAACCACACTTGCCCGCGCCGTAAATGGTCTGCAAGAGATCAGCGCCGGGGCGATTACGTTCGAGGATCAACGCATCGACGAATTGGACCGCAAGGCGATGAAGCCGGTCCGCAAGCGTATGTCAATGATGTTTCAGGACCCCGTAGGGTCCCTCTCGCCCCGTATGACCGTGGGCGATCTGGTGACCGAGCCTTTCCGCATCCACGGAATCGAAGGCCGCAATCTGCGGGAAGAGGCCGAGCGCCTACTGACACTGGTGGGTTTGCCGACAAGTTTCGCCTCACGCTTTCCGCATCAATTGTCGGGTGGTCAGGCCCGCCGGGTTGGTGTGGCGCGGGCCATCGCGCTGGACCCGGCACTGATCATCGCGGATGAGCCCACAGCAGGTCTGGACGTGTCCGTTCAGGGCGAGGTTCTGAACCTGCTGAACGATCTGCGCGAACGGCTCGGGCTGGCGATGGTGATCATCACCCACAACCTGCACGTGGTGCACCATGTGGCGGACCGAACTGCGGTGATGTATCTGGGCCGCTTCGTCGAAGCTGGCGACACGGAAGAGGTGTTCAGAGCCCCGCAACACCCCTATACCGCCGCGCTTCTGTCGGCCAATCCCGAGCCCGACCCGGACAAGACCCATGACCGGATCACCCTGCCAGCCGAGGTCCCCTCGCTGCTGGCCCGCCCGTCTGGGTGCGAGTTCCACACCCGCTGCCCCTGGGCGCAATCGAGATGCAGCGTGGACGCGCCCGAAAGGCAGGTGACAAACGGGCGCGCGGTGGCTTGCCATTTCCCACTGGAACCCGGCGCACGCCCGCCGGAAACCACCGAAAGAGTTGCATCATGAGCATCGAGGTCATTGAAACCATCTGGATTCCGATGCCGAACGGCACAAAACTCGCCGCGCGGCTTTGGTTGCCTGAGACAGCCAGAGCAGAGCCTCTGCCGTGCATCCTCGAATACATTCCCTATCGTCGGCGGGACCGAACACGGATGCGCGACGAAAGCATGCACCCGCATTTTGCAGCCGCCGGTTATGCGTCGATCCGCGTGGATATCCGAGGGTATGGCGACAGTGAGGGCGTGGCCGAAGATGAATATTCCCATCAGGAAATCCAGGATGGGCACGACATAATCCAATGGATTGCGGCGCAGGATTGGTGTGACGGCAATGTTGGCATGTTCGGCAAAAGCTGGGGCGCCTATAACGCGTTTCAGGTCGCGGCCACACGCCCCCCGGCGCTAAAGGCAATTGCACCGGTGATGGGCACCGATGATCGGTGGCGCGAGGACATTCACTTTTACGGCGGCTGTCTGGCCAATGACAATTTCTGGTGGGGCTCGATCATGCAGCTCTACAACGCGATGCCCCCCGATCCTGAAATCGTCGGCGCAGATCGCTGGATCGACATGTGGCGGGACCGTCTGCAAGGTGCGAAATTCTGGCCCGCGATGTGGCTGGAACACCAAACCCATGACGAAATGTGGCGGCGCGGTTCGATCTGCGAGAATTACGCGGATGTTGAGGTTCCGGTGTATTTCTTCGGCGGCTGGATGGACCTGTACCGCGACACGCCTTTCCGCATTGCCGAGCACCTCAAAGGTCCGGTCAAAATCCTGATGGGGCCTTGGGCGCATCTTTACCCTCATGAAGGTATCCCCGGACCAAAGGCCGATTTTGTCGGCGAGGTGATCCGTTTTTGGGACCATTGGCTGAAAGGAAAGGACACAGGTCTGATGGATGAGCCGCCGCTGCGGTTCTTCCTGCAGGACAGCGCGGCCCCTTCGGGCACTCATCTGCAACGCTCGGGGCGCTGGGTCGAAGAACCGTCATGGCCGTCACCCCATGTCACCGAACGGACATTCTGGCTGAATGATCTTGTATTGGGCGAAACGGCCCAAGCCGGAGCCGCGATGGCGATTTGCTCGCCGCAAAGCTTCGGGGCGGCTGCGGGCGACATGTGTTCCTTCGCCATACCCGGCGACATGGCCGCAGATTGCCGGATCGACGCCGGGGGCGCGGTGCAGTTCCAAGGGCCGTCACTGACCGAACCGCTCGACCTTTTGGGCCAGCCCAGCGTTGACCTGACGGTATCCGCCGACCAGCCGCAGGGATTTGTCGCCGCATTGCTGGTGGATGAGGCCCCGGATGGCGCCCAAACGCTGATCGCGCGGGGGTTTTGCAACCTCAACCACCGCGACAGCGACACCCAGCCCACGTCGATTACACCCGGCGAAGACATGAACGTAACGGTTCCCCTGTATGGGACCGGCTACCGGGTTCCCGCGGGCCACCGCGTCACGTTGCAAATCGCATCGACCTATTGGCCTGTTCTGTGGCCTGCTCCGCAGCCGGTAACGCTGACGATTCAGCCCGGCACATCACGGCTGAACCTGCCTGTCCGAAAACAGCCACAGCACGCAGATGAACCGCGCCCGCTGCAGGAACCGGCTGCTTCGGACATCGCCCCCAGAAAGACACATGTCCGCGACGGGTCCATGGAGCGCTCGGTGCATACCGACCTGACCAACGGCGAAGTAACCCATCGTTTCTTTCTGGATGGCGGTGTTTTTGGCCCCATCGGCGATTTCCGCCTTGATGACATCGGAACGGTGCTGAGCGACGTGTCCGACCGACGCTATACGATCCACCCAAGCGACCCCTTGTCTGCCGTCGCCACCATGGAGCAAACGGCGGGTTTCGACCGGGAAGACTGGTCCGCAAAAATCTGGACCTATTCCGAGCAAAGGGCGACGGAAACAGAGTTTCACCTGACTTCACGCCTCAAGGCCTGGTCGGGCGAGGAACTGATCTTTGAAGAAGAAGAGACGCACATCATCCCTCGCAACGGGATGTGACGAAACGCAATATCTTTTGCCCCTGCGGCCATAGGAGCATTCCAATGCCAGCCTTCCCTGAGTTTGGGCCTAAAGCCGAAACCCATCACCTGACCATCGGCGGCGTCACCATGCGTGTTGTCGTCGAAGGGGACGGGCCGCCGGTCGTTTTCGTTCCCGGCGGCGATCAGACGGCCGAGGCCTATTCCGAACAGTTCTCGCGCCTGTCTGCGGGCTTCAAGTGCATCACCTATGATCCGAGAGGTGCGGGTGAAACCCAGTCTCCCCCTCCCCCCTGGACGATGCACGACTATGCTGCCGATTGCGCTGCGGTGATTGACGCGTTTGCGGGGGGGCAGGCTGCCGTCTGCGGTCTGTCGCTGGGCGGACTGGTCACACAGCAAACCGCGATAGACTTCCCCGACAAGGTGCGGTTGGCCATTCCCATGGGCACTTCGGCTTACATCGACGGGTTCACCCGTGACTGGATGCAGGCCGAGATCGACCTGCGCAAGGATGGCATTACCCTGCCCGACTATTTTCTGGCACCGCACTACGCCGTTTATGCGTTCCCGGCCAAGGCGCTGCACGAGCCCGATCTTTGGGAACAGCTCAAGGCATCTTACACCGAACGCTTTCGCAACCGCGACCCGCAGGCGACGATCGATCAGTGGGAAGCCTGTCTGGAATTCGACTGTCGCGAGGACCTGAAAACCTGCCCGGTCCCGATCCATGTCATCGCCTTTTCCGAGGATGTTCAGACCGCTCCGGTCATGTGCAAGGTGGTTTCTGATCTGGCACTAAACGGGGTGTTTCATGAAATTCCCGGGCTTGGTCATGTTTCGATGACGCGCCACAAACCGGACATCGTGGCCAGGAAATTGCAGGAGATTTTGACCGCCGAATTGGCGCAATCATAAGCGGCAGATTGCTTAGATGAGAATTGCAATTGCAGGATTTCAGCACGAAACCAACACGTTCGTCGATACCCCCACGAAGCTGAGCGATTTTGAGCAGGCCGACAGTTGGCCGGAATTGCTGCGGGGTCAGGGCGTTCTGGAGGTTACTCGCGGCATGAACCTGCCCGTCGCCGGGTTCGCGCAAGCTGCGGAATCCGCTGGCGTCGAGTTGTTGCCTATTCTGTGGTGTGCGGCAGAGCCGGGCGGCAAGGTCACAGATCATGCTTTTGACACCATCGCCGGTCTTATCACCACTGCGCTTTCGGGCATGGCACAACTCGACGGGGTGTACCTGGACCTGCATGGCGCCATGGTCACAGAATCCCGGGATGATGGTGAAGGAGAGCTATTGGCGCGCATCAGACGCGTCATTGGCCCCGACCTGCCGCTTGTTGCGAGCCTAGATATGCACGCAAATATCTCGGGGCACATGGTGGACTTGTCTGATGCAATGACCATTTTCCGCACCTACCCGCATCTCGACATGGCAGAGACAGGTGCACGGGCTTTTCAGATGATCCGCGAAATCTGTGCAAACGGCCCACCCAAAAAAGCATGGCGCCAAGGGCCTTACCTGATCCCTCTGCACTGCCAATACACGGAAACCAAGCCGGCCAACACGTTATACGCCGCGCTGAACGGGTTCGATGGGCCGAGAACGAAACTGGTCGAACTGGCGATGGGATTTACGGCAGCGGATATCCCCGACGCGGGACCATCCGTCGTGGCCTATGGTGCCTCGCAATCTGACGCTGACAAAATGGCGGCACAGGTTTTTGCCAGCCTGCAAGCGGCCGAAACGCAGTTCGACACCACCTTGCTGAGCCCGAAAGACGCCGTCGCTTGCGCCCGGACGGCAACCGGAACAGGACCCGTTGTGATCGCCGACGTGCAGGACAATCCGGGCGCCGGTGCTTCGGCTGACACAACCGGCCTGCTGCGAGAGCTTGTTTTGCAGAACGCACCTTCAGCCATTCTGGGGCTGATGCATGATCCGCTTTTGGCGGCAAAGGCCCACGATTTGAGCCACGGCGCAGATTTTGACGCTGAAATTGGCGGTCGAGGCCCGGGCGACGCGCCGTTTACCGCGCAAGTGCGCGTACATCACCTAAGCGAAGGGCAATGCCGTTACACGGGCGAAATGTACGGCGGCGGTATCGCAACCCTGGGGCCGTCAGCCGCATTGGAACTGATTGGAACCCAAACCCATGTGATCGTCACCAGCATTCGAAACCAATGTCTGGATCTGGCGCAAATCCGGTTGTTCAATCTGGAACCCGAAAACGCACGCATACTATGCGTAAAAAGCACAACCCACTTCCGCGCCGATTTCGAACCCATCGCGCAGAAGGTCCTGATGTGCGCCGCACCGGGGCAGTTTCCCTGCGAACTTAAGGATGTTCACTACGCAAAGCTGAGGCCGGGCGTGCGAATACTCTGAGAATGCTGTGTCCAGTTAAGATGCTCTGCCCGCCCCTGGGCAAGGTCTTCGGACAAGACCGTTCGAGACGTCTTTTCACGTCATGATGTCCGGTGTCTGACGGTCACAGAATTCCGGAAGTTTGGCTATTTTGACCATTGTTTGAGCAACATCCAACAATGCTGTCTGCGTATCCATTCCCAAATCGCCGTCAAAGGGTGTGAACTGTTCCAGATACATGCGCACGGTAGCGCCGTCAGTTCCGGTGCCCGACAGGCGGATCACGCCGCGGCAACCGTTCTCGAATGCAATGCGCACACCCTGATTTTTGCTGACCGACCCATCTACCGGGTCCACATATGAAAACTGGTCCGCTGCCGCGATAACCAGGTTGCCGAAGCTGCTGCCCGGGAGTTTCGGCAACCGGTCGGTCAAATCTGCGATCATCTCAGAAGCCTTGGCGCTGTCCACGGCCTCATAGTCATGCCGCGAATAGTAGTTGCGGCCATAGGTCCGCCAGTGATCTTCCATGACCTCGCGGACCGAGACCCGACGCTCGGCCAGAATGTTCAGCCACAGCAGCACGGCCCACAAGCCGTCCTTTTCGCGCACATGGTCCGAGCCGGTGCCGGCGCTTTCCTCGCCGCATAGCGTAATGCGGCCAGCGTCCAGCAGGTTCCCGAAGAACTTCCAGCCTGTTGGCGTTTCGTAACAATCCAATCCCAGTCTTTCCGCGACACGATCGACGGCAGCGCTGGTCGGCATCGAGCGCGCAACCCCGGCGAGCCCTTTGGCATATCCCGGGGCAAGGCGGGCATTGGCGGCCAGCACGGCCAGACTGTCCGAGGGCGTGACATAGATCCCCTTGCCCAGGATCATGTTGCGGTCCCCATCCCCATCGGACGCGGCGGCAAAATCCGGGCCATCCGGCGACATGACCATATCCACAAGGGGTTTGGCCCAGATCGGGTTGGGGTCGGGATGCCCTTTGCCAAAGTCGACCGACGGCACAGAATTAAGCACCGACCCTTTTGGGGCACCTAACTCGGCTTCAAGGATAGCGGTGGCATAAGGGCCCGTGACCGCGTGCATTGCGTCGAAACGCAGGGTGAACCCGTCGGCAAGCAGGGCTTTGATCCGGTCGAAATCGAAGATCTCGCGCATGAGCGCCGCATAATCGGCGACCGGGTCGACGACGTCCACGTCCATGCCTTCAAGCGCCGAAACCCCGACCCTGCCAAGGTCGGTGTCCTCGGCTTCAAGCGTGTGATACTCGGTGATGCTCTGTGTCTGGGCAAAGAACTCTTCCGTCAGGCTCTCAGAGGCCGGGCCGCCATTGGAACCATTGAATTTCAGCCCGAAATCCGCGTCGATGCCGCCGGGGTTGTGACTGGCGGACAGGATAAAGCCACCGTCAGCCTTATGTTTGCGGATCAGATTGGACGCGGCAGGTGTAGACAACAGGCCATTCTGCCCGACAATCGCACGGGCTGCGCCATTGGCCGCAGCCATGCGCAAGATGATCTGGATGGCCTCGGCGTTGAAAAACCTGCCGTCGCCTCCGATGACAAAGGTCTTGCCTTGCGCGCCGCCGATTGCGTTGAAGATCGATTGCGCAAAACTCTCGAGATATCCGGGTTCCATAAAGACCCGCGTCTTTTTGCGCAGTCCCGAGGTGCCGGGTTTCTGACCCGCAAAGGGGGTGCAGGGAAACACTACGAAAGGCATGGATCAGTTTCCTTCTGTTGAACGGTGGCGGGGGCACCCCGCGCCGGTTCCATCGAATTACGAATGTCTTTCAGACCTTGCACAGCAGCAAATCCTTCGACAGCTACGGGTGCCGGACGCCTCCAATTGGGATGCTCGTCAATCGTGCCGGGCAGGTTCTGCGCCTGCTCGCTGCCCAACAGGTCGTCCAGTTGCACCGTCACCAGTTCTGCCGGGCTCTTTCCCAGCTCTGAATGCACTGCGCTACAGATATCTTCCAAACTTGCTTCCGGCGGGATGGTGCAGTGACGGCGCAACGAATTCCGCTGGACGGCCCGCGCGGCATGCAACTCCATCGCCCTGTCCCGGGACAGCCAACCGATGGCGCGCCACCATTCGATATCGCGCCCGCGCCAGAAGCCTCGGATCGTCGGCGTATCATGTGTGCTGAAACACGCCATGCTGAACGGGCGCAAATCCTGCGCTGACCGCAATGCGCCGTCGCTAGTCCCTTCAAATTGCCAAACTGCGTAACTGTACAGGCCAGAGGCGTTCAGGCGTTCGCGAAACCCGGCGGGTACCAATCCCAGATCCTCGCCGACGACGCAGCAGCGATTGCGCCACGCTTCGATGGCCACCACGGCAAGCAACGCGTCGAAGGGTTGCGAGATATAGCCGCCCGGGCTGCCATCCTCGGGCACCCAGAAGCTGCGCATCAGACCAAGAACATGATCGATCCGAAGAATCCCGGCCTGGGACATCAGTTTTCTCAGCAAAGTCCGCAAGGGTTCGTAGCGGTTTTCCGACAGTTTGTTGGGTGCGTAGGCCGCCAAAGTCCAGGATTGCCCCGCCGGGCTAAGCTGATCGGGCGGCGCCCCAATCGACACGCCACGTGCGATCAGATCCTGATGCATCCAAACCTCGGCACCGCCGGGTCGTGCCCCAACGGCAAGATCGAGGTAAAGCCCCAGCGCCATGCCGGACTGAGCGGCGGTCGCCTGTGCTGTCTCGACCTGAATAGAGGCCCGCCATTGCAGCCAGGCGTGAAATTCGTCCCTTGCTGTTGGCGTTGCCCCTTCGGGCTGGTGCAAAGATTTTGGCCAATTGCGAAAGTCGCTGCCATGCGCCTCACTAGTGGTTTCAAACATAGCGAAGCGGGCCAGTTCCTGCCCCTCGGCGCGGCAAAACATCTGAAACTCGCGGCGTTGTGCGGGTGTCGCATTCTGTTGGAACTGCTGAAACTCCGCTTCCAAGGCCGGGCGGTGTTTTTGTCGAAACGCAGGGTAATCGAGCAAGGCACAGGCCGGATCAGGTTCAAGCCGGGTGCCTGCTGCAATGTGATCGATATTCAGAAATCCACGGTGACTTGGCGAATAAGGGCTGATGGTGTCACGCGCCGCCCACCCCAGCGCATGGACAGGGTTGATCCCGAAATACATCGCACCCGATTGCCCCATGGCAGACATAGCATGGCCGAGATCGGTGTAGTTGCCCAATCCGCCGTTTGATGGCGACCGCAACGCATAAACCGCGCCCGAAACACCCCAGCCCTTCTTCTGCCCTGTCAGGTCTACGATTGTCGGCGCATGGGCCGGACGGCTGAGCAGGAACACTTCGTCCTGACGATCCGGGCCGCGCACGACCAAGGTAAAATACCCTACGGGCAGAGGTTGAAGCGTGAGGTTTGTTTCCCCCCGTCCTTCCTGAACCGCGTGACCCTCTTCATCCAGCACAAACCATTCACCGGGCGCGGGCAGAGCAATCTCGAACGGCGTATCGGCCGGGATAACCTGCTCGGTCGGCAAAGCCCGATCTGCCCGTTCCGCGTCTCGCGCTCGCAAGGCTTCGGTTACGGCGCTTTCGGTATCGGCGTCTATATCCAATGCGCGCAGCAGGGCTTTCAGGGTTGGCGGATCCGATGACTGATGCGTTCCGTCCCAGGCGTGATATCCCAGATGAATGCCGCAATCTTGCGCCAGCCGGCGCAGTTTGTCGTCGCTGCCCATCATTCCACCGACCGGTCTTTCAACACAAAAGCAGCCACCGAATTTGCTGGAACAATTGTTGTGGCAGACGTGATGTCACTAGGCGCCTGATGCGGAACCGAGGTATCGATTTCCTTCCGCCAAACTCTGCCTCCGCTCGACGGCAGCCGCAGCTTCAACGCGTCACCTTCCCTGTTGAAGGCCAGCAGGACCACATCGGACAAAGCATCGCCCGCCGCGCATTCGGCGCAGCCGCGCAGGATCAGACAGAGGCTGGACAACCCCGGATCGCGCCAGTTCAGCGGCGATCCGTCCATGGCGCGCCACTCGACATCCGGCTTTCCGTCTGTCCGTTGGGCACCATGCAGGAACCGGTTTTGGCTGAGCACCGGATGATTGGCCCGGAAACGCGACAAAGCGGCGGTGAACGCGACCAGATCCCTGTCCAGCGTGTTCCAATCAATCCAGCTGACCGGATTGTCCTGACAATACGCGTTGTTGTTGCCGTTCTGGGAATTGCCACCCTCGTCACCAGCCAGCAGCATCGGAGTGCCTTGTGAAAGGAATACGGTGGCCAGCATGTTGCGCATCCTCTGCTGGCGCGCGGCGTTCACTTCGGGGTCGTCGCTTTCTCCTTCCACGCCGAAATTGTCGCTGTAATTGCTGTGATGCCCGTCGCGATTGTCTTCGCCATTGGCGGCGTTGTGGCGCTGAACATAGCGGGTCGTGTCAGCCAATGTGAAACCGTCATGAGAGGCCACGAAATTGACCGAAGACCACGCCTGACGGCCCTTGGTGTCGAACAATTCAGCTGAGCCCAACAGGGCCGAGCCCATATCCTGTGCCGAATGCGTGTCGCCGCGCCAGAACTTACGCACCGTGTCCCGGTAGCGATCGTTCCATTCCGAAAACTCAGGCGGGAACCGGCCCAGTTGGTAGCCACCCGGACCGACATCCCAGGGCTCTGCAATCAGTTTGACGCCTGCCAGAACCGGGTCTTGTCGCAAGGCGTCCAGAAATCCACCGCCCACCTCAAAACCGTGCGCCTCACGCGCCAAAGTCGTGGCCAGATCAAAGCGGAAACCGTCGACACCCATGCTCCGCACCCAGAACCGCAGGCTGTCCATCACCATCCGCAGTACAAACGGATGCCTGACCTGCAGCGTGTTTCCGGTGCCGGTATCGTTCACATAATACCGCGGCTGCCCGTCCAGCAGCAGATAATACGACGCATTGTCGATCCCGCGAAAACTCAGGGTCGGGCCGAGATGGTCGCTTTCGGCAGAGTGGTTGTAGACCACATCCAGAATGACCTCGATCCCGGCAGCATGGAACCGCTCGACCATGGCACGAAATCCAAATACGCCGGATGGCCCGAAATAGCGGGGCTCGGGGGCAAAGAATCCCAGCGTGTTGTAGCCCCAGTAGTTCCGCATGGACCGCGCGCGCAGCGCGCCTTCGGATGTGAAGGCGTGGACAGGCAGAATTTCAACTGCCGTCACACCCAATCGCGTCAGATGATCCAGAACCGGTTGTGAGGACAGCCCTTCATAGGTGCCTTTCACATCTTCGGCAATGTCAGGGTGCAACATGGTCGCTCCTCTAACATGCGTCTCATAGATGAACGTGCCGTTCCAGCGGCGACCCAGCGTCACCGCATCCGGCGCAAAACTGTCGGGATACGAGACGACGGATTTGGGCACATAGGGCGCGCTGTCGATCTCGCTGAAGGACAAATCGCCATAAGGGGAGTTGGGCAGGTACCCCAGAATGGCCGGATCGTGGGTGACAGTTCCGTGCAATTCGCGCGTATATGGGTCCAACAGCAGCTTGTTGGCATTGAATCTGTGCCCCCGCTCTGGCGCAAAGGGGCCTTCGACGCGGTAGCCATAGAGTGCACCGGGTTTCAGGCCCGGCACATAACCATGCCAAACGGCACCGTTGCGTTCGGGCATGGCCAGCCGGATCAGTTCTGTCCTGCCGTCCTCTGCGAACAGACATAGGTTGACGCGCGAAGCATGCTCGGAAAACAGGGCAAAATTCACACCCTCACCGTCGAAATGCGCACCCAGCCGCGACGGGTTTCCCGGTTGAATTGTCAGTTGAGCGGGGCCCAGGTCCTTCATTCAGTCAAGCTCTGATACAGTTGAGTATATTCCAGCGCCGATTGGTTCCAGCCAACCGCCTGCCGCATCGCTGCGCGTTGCATCATCTGCCACGTCTTCTGGTCATCAAAGCAGTCGAAAACGCGATCCAGCACAGCTTCGATGCCAGATTTTGACACTTCGCCAAACACAAACCCGGTTGCACATTCCGCGTTCAGCGCAGCGACATTTGCATCGATCACCGTGTCGGCCAATCCACCCGTTCGCGCAACTACGGGCAAGGTGCCGTAACGCAGCCCATAAAGCTGGGTCAGACCGCAAGGTTCAAACCGCGACGGGATCAAAATGGCGTCAGACCCGCCCTGCAGCAGATGGGCGAAGGCTTCGTCGTATCCGATCACCGCGCCAACGGAACCGGCAAAGCGCTGGCTGGCTTCGACAAAAGCCTGTTCAAGTGCTGGTTCGCCAGACCCCAAAACAGCCAGTTGGCCACCGCGTTCGACAATGTGCGAAACGGCATCGGCCAGCGCGTCCAGCCCTTTCTGTTCCGTTAACCGGCTGATGACACAAAACAGCGGCCCCGAGGCATCGGAATCCAGCCCAACGCGTTCCGCAATCGCGGCACGGTTGTCATGCTTCCGCCCCAAGCTTCGCGCGTTATAGCTTCGGGCAAGCGCCGGATCGCCCGAGGGATCCCACGTACTGGTGTCAATTCCATTCAGAATGCCACTCAGTTTATCCGTTCTGGACTGCAACACGCCTTCCAGCCCCATTCCATACTGTGATGTCAGGATCTCCCGGGCGTAAGTGGGGCTGACCGTCGTGATCCGGTCGGCAAACATCAACCCGCCCTTCAGAAACCCGAGATCGCCGTGAAACTCCAGCGCTTCTGGATGAAACCAATCCCCGCGCAGCCCCAGTTCGGACAGGACGTGAGGGCCGAAACGGCCCTGAAAGGCAATGTTGTGAATGGTCAAAACCGACTTGGGTGCGGCTTGACCGGATTGTCTGAGGTAAACAGGGGTCAGAGCCGCCTGCCAGTCATGTGCGTGGACGATATCCGGATGCCAACCGTCGACGCCATCAAGCCCCACACGCGCCGCCGCCTTTGCCAGCGTGCCAAAACGCAGATGATTGTCTGCCCAATCCACACCATCGGGATCGGTGTAGGGCAGACCGGGACGATCAAACAGTTGCGGCGCGTCCAGCAGCAGCAGGTCCAGGCCTTGGGTAGAGACCTGAACCAGCTGACCGTAGCCGCCGGGCAGATCATCGAACTGCGCGACCTGACGCCCCTCACTAAGCAAGGGCTGCAATGAAGGATAGGCCGGCAACAGAATGCGGCAGTCGATGCCATGCCCGGACAGCGCAGAAGGAAGCGCGCCAACCACATCCGCCAACCCTCCGGTCTTGATGAGGGGGGCGCATTCCGAGGCGGCCATCAGTACTTTCATGTCACATATCCAGCTGGTCGATCATCGCTTGGGTAATCAGGCAAA
This sequence comes from Ruegeria sp. AK4, assembly GCF_056541025.1. NCBI lineage: Bacteria > Pseudomonadati > Pseudomonadota > Alphaproteobacteria > Rhodobacterales > Roseobacteraceae > Ruegeria > Ruegeria sp. AK4. The sequence goes on along the minus strand of NZ_JBQFXS010000001.1, from coordinate 57,547 downwards.
CGCCGCCTTCTGTGCGCCTGAACCGCTTGGCGTCAAGCTTTGGATCCTCACCGACAATCAGCCCGGGCGGGATTTTCACACCCCGATCGATCACCACGTTCTTCAGGTATGCCCGGCGACCAACCTCGCAATACGGCAAGGCGACGGTGCCTTCCAGTTGTGAAAAGGAATGGGTTTTGACCCCGGTGAACAACAGGCACTGATACAGGGACGAACCCGAGATGATGCAGCCCCCCGACACCATCGAAGAAACGGCCTGACCACGACGGCCTTCTTCATTGTGAATGAATTTCGCCGGGGGCGTCAGTTCCGAATAGGTCCAGATCGGCCAGTCGGTGGCGTAAATGTCCAGACCCGGTTTGAAATCGGTCAGGTCGATATTGGCCTGCCAATAGGCGTCAATCGTCCCGACATCGCGCCAATAGGGTTTATCCTCAAGCCCCGACATGACGCACGAGCGGCTGAACGGATGCGCCATCGCGCCGCCTTCGGCCACGATGGTCGGGATGATGTCCTTGCCAAAGTCGTGGCTGGATGTCTCCGACCTCGCGTCGGCCTGAAGAATGTCATAAAGGTATTCGGCTTCGAACACGTAAATACCCATGCTGGCCAGTGACATATCCGGCTGGCCGGGCATCGGCGGCGGGTCGGCGGGCTTTTCAACAAAGCTGAGGATTTTGTCCGTCTCGTCCACATCCATAACACCGAAGCCCTTGGCTTCTTCGCGCGGCACCTCGATACAGCCCACCGTCACCTTCGCGCCGGATTGCACATGCTGTTCGATCATCAGCGAATAGTCCTGCTTGTAGATGTGATCCCCGGCCAGCACGAGAATGTATTTTGGTCCATAGCCACGCAGGACATTGATGTTCTGGGTCACCGCATCGGCTGTGCCCTTGTACCAATTGTCTTCGTTCAACTGCTGGGACGCAGGCAGAATGTCCAGTGACTCGTTCCGTTCCGCCCGAAAAAAGCTCCATCCCCTTTGCAGGTGCCGGATCAGACTGTGTGCTTTGTACTGGGTCGCGACCCCGATCCGCCGGATGCCGGAATTCACCGCGTTGGACAGGGCAAAGTCGATAATCCTTGTCTTTCCGCCAAAATAAACCGCCGGTTTCGCGCGGACATCTGTCATTTCCTTCAGACGACTTCCCCTGCCACCTGCAAGAACATAGGCCATGGTCTGATTGGCCATTCTGCGACGATCTTGTTTCAATGGGCGTCCTCCCAAAATTGGTGCCGGTCTATTCGCGTCTGTATTCAAAGAAAACGGTGGCAAGGGGCGGAACCGTCATCACCACCGAGTTTTCGCAGCCATGCGCCGCGATCGGTTCGGAGTACACCCCATCCCCATTGCCCTGATTGCTGCCGCCATAATACGTGGAATCGGTGTTTAAACGCTCCGCCCAATGACCCGGAAAGGGAACGCCAACGTGGAAATCCGTTCGGGTGACCGGGGTGAAATTGGCGACAACCAACACCGGCGCGCTGTCATTGGCCCCATATCGGACCCAGGAAAATACTGAATCGCTGGCATTGCCGCCATCGATCCAGCCGAACCCTTCGGGACGCGCGTCTTTCTGGTACAGGGCCGGCGTGTCGCGATAGAGCTTGTTCAGGTCCCGCACCAACCGTTGCACACCTGCATGGTTGGATTGCTCTAGAAGGTGCCAGTCAAGGCTTTGTTCGTGGTTCCATTCGGCGCTCTGCGCGAACTCGCCGCCCATGAACATCAGCTTCTTGCCCGGATGGCCCCACATGAAGCCGTAATAGGCGCGCAGATTGGCAAATCGCTGCCAGTCATCGCCGGGCATTCTGCCAAGCAATGATCCTTTCCCATGCACGACCTCATCATGGCTGAGCGGCAGCACGAAGTTTTCGGAAAAGGCGTAGTGCAGCCCGAAGGTCATCTTGTCGTGGTGGTATTTTCGGTTCACGGGGTCTTCGGCCATGTACCGCAAGGTGTCGTTCATCCAGCCCATGTTCCATTTGAAGCCAAAGCCCAGCCCGCCCTCGGACGTCATGGCGCAAACGCCCGGAAAGGCCGTGGATTCCTCGGCAATGGTCATCGCGTCGGGATGGGCCGCATAAACGGCCTCGTTCATCTGTTTCAGAAAGCCTATGGCCTCGAGGTTTTCGCGCCCGCCATGGACGTTGGGCACCCATTCGCCCTCTTCCCGCGAATAATCGCGATACAGCATCGAGGCCACCGCATCGACGCGAAGCCCGTCGATATGGTATTCCTCCATCCAGAATTTTGCGTTCGCGATCAGGTAGTTCGAGACTTCGGCCCGGCCATAGTTGTAGACCAGCGTGTTCCAGTCCGGGTGAAACCCTTCTTTCGGGTCGAGATGTTCATACAGAGCGGACCCGTCAAACCGCCCCAACCCATGCGGATCGGACGGAAAATGGCCCGGCACCCAGTCGATGATCAGGCCCATCTCCGCTTGATGGCACGCGTCCACCAGCGCCCGAAAGTCGTCTGGCGCACCGAACCGTGCGGTCGGCGCGAACAGGCCGACGGGTTGATAGCCCCACGAACCGCCAAAAGGGTATTCCGAGATCGGAGTCAGTTCGATATGGGTAAAGCCCATGTCACTGGCATAAGTCACCAACTCAGTTGCCAGTTCCCGGTAGCTTAACGACCGGTCACCCTGTTCCGGAACACGCCGCCAGCTTTCCAGATGCACCTCGTAAACGGAAATCGGTTGATCCACCTTCTGGCGTGAACCTCGACTGGTCATCCAATCCGTATCGGCCCAGCGATAATTGCGGAGATCGCGCACGACCGAGGCCGTTTTGGGTGGCAGTTCAGATCCAAATCCAACCGGGTCGGCCTTTTCCGGCATCAGATGCCCGTCAGACCCCACGACTTCGAATTTATAAACGGCCCCCTCGCCCAACCCGGGCATGAAAATTTCGTGCACACCGGTTGCGCCGCGTCGCCGCATCACGTTGCGGCGCCCATCCCAGCCGTTGAAGTCGCCGATAACCGAAACCCGCCGCGCATTGGGTGCCCACACCGCGAAATGTACGCCGTCACAGCCTTCATGCGACGTCACATGCGCCCCGAGCGCGCGCCACAGCTGACCGTGGGTGCCCTCGCCTAGAAGATATTCATCAATTTCGCCAAGAACCGGCCCGAACGCGTAGGGATCCTGCTCGGTCCAGCTGTCGCCTTGGCGTGTCAGGCGCAGCACATACGGGAAACGCTTTCTTCGGCGCGGAATGACGCCAGCAAAAACGCCTGCATCAACCCGGGACAACGCGCATAATTTCCGCCCGGTTTTTTGGTCCAGAACCTCAACCGAGTCCGCCTCGGGGTGAAAACAGCGGATCACCAACCGCCCGTCGACCTCGTGCAATCCAAGAACCGAGAACGGATCGCCATGCTCACCCCGAGCGATGGCGGCCGCAGCCCCGGCCTGGAGGAGGTCGCTGCTCATGCCGATTTACCCAAAGGTTCGGTCAGCACACTGTCTGCCTGCCAGATATCCCGGGCATAGCCCCTGATCGTCCGGTCCGACGAAAACCACCCCATACTGGCCGTATTCTGCAGCGCCATCGCGGCCCAGTTCTGACTGTCGCGATAGGCGATATCGGTGCGGCGTTGCGTGTCGAAATAGCTGTTAAAATCGCAGGTGACCATAAAGTAGTCATGGTCATAAAGCGTGCCGATCAGCGCGTGATAGCGGCCCGGTTCTTCGGGGGAAAACACCCCTTCGAAAATCTGGCCCAAAACACGCTCCAGCCGTGGGCTGGCGGCAATTGCGGCGCGGGCGTATTCGTGGACCTTGCGTCGCTCCATGACCTCCTGCGCGGTCAGGCCGAACAGAAAGAAATTGTCTGCCCCCACATGTTCGCGGATTTCGACATTGGCCCCGTCCAGCGTGCCGATCGTCAACGCGCCGTTCAGGGCGAATTTCATGTTTCCTGTGCCAGAAGCCTCTTTCCCGGCAGTGGAAATCTGCTCGGACAAATCTGCGGCCGGGATCAGGTTTTCGGCCATCGTGACATTATAGTTGGCGGGGTACACAACTTTCAGAAGATCGCCAGTGAGAGGATCGGTATTGATGACCTTCGCCACGTCATTGACAAGCCGGACGATCTGCTTGGCGACATGATAGCCCGGCGCGGCCTTGCCGCCGAATATCTTGACCCGTGGTGTCCATTCGGCACCGGGGTTGTCCCGCATCTCATTCCACAGCGCTACAGTTTCCAGAATGTTCATCAGCTGGCGCTTGTATTCGTGAATGCGCTTGATCTGGACGTCGAAGATCGCATCCGGATCAACCGTAATGCCGCATTTGGTCGCGATCCAATTCGACAACTGTTCCTTGTTATGGCGTTTGGCGGCGCTGAAATCGTTCAGGAAGCTTCGATCCCCGGCGCGGCCTTTCAGGTGCTTCAACTGTTCCAGATCCGCGACCCAGCCATCGCCGATTTCGCGGGTAATCAGATCGCTCAGAACCGGGTTGCAGGTGTGCAGCCACCGGCGCGGAGTGATGCCGTTGGTCTGGTTGATGATCCGGGCCGGGTGAATGCGGTTCAGATCGGCAAACACCGTGTCCTTCACCAGATCGGTATGCAAGGCCGAGACGCCATTGACCTTATGCGCCATGATAAAGGCCAGCTCACCCATATGAACTTCGTTATGCTTCAGGATGCGCGGGCTGCCGGGAAACTCTTGCTGCTGTTGCTCATCGATGGCCCGGATGATCTCCAGATGCCGCGGCAGGACGCGGCCCAGCAACCCTTCGTGCCAACGTTCCAGCGCTTCCGGCAAAAGCGTGTGGTTGGTGTATCCAAGGCACCGGCGCGCCAGCGCAATGGCTTCGTCCAGCGGCAGGTCATGTTCATCCGCCAGAATGCGAACCAATTCGGGCCCGGCAATTGCCGGATGCGTGTCGTTGAGCTGAATGGCAACGGCATTCGGCAACTCGCGAATGTCGCCATGATCGCTGAGGAAGCGGCCCAGCAAGTCCATTATCGATGCTGCGGTAAAAAAGTACTCCTGCTTCAGTCGCAGTTCCTTGCCCGCGTCTGTGGTGTCGTCGGGGTACAGAACCCGCGAAATCGTACGCGCCAATGCTTCTGAACGGCTGGCCGCCAAATAGTCGCCCCGGTTGAAGCTTTCCAAATCAAACTCATTCTCGGGGCGGGCAGACCATAGCCGGAGCGTGTTGCCCCATGTGCCTTTCCAGCCAACAACCGGCGTATCGAAGGCCTGCGCCTGAACTGTATCAGCGGGGTGCCATTCGGCCTTGCCATCGTGGTGGGCAACATAGCCGCCAAATGAGATGCGATAACAGGCTTCAGGGCGCTCAAACTCCCACGCGAAGCGCTGGCTCAGCCATGTTTCCGCCTTTTCGACCTGGCGGCCATCGACGAAACTCTGCTCGAACAGGCCATGTTCATAGCGAATTCCATAGCCGTACGCCGGAATGCCAAGGGTGGCGAGAGAATCCATGAAACACGCCGCCAGCCGCCCAAGACCGCCGTTGCCCAAGGCGGCATCAGGTTCGTCATTGAAAACGGCAGACATATCCTGACCCAGTTCTGTCAGGGCCTCGCGCACTTCTTGCGTCAATCCCAGGTTCGCGGTCATGTCTTCGACAAGTCGGCCAATCAGGAATTCCATCGAAAGGTAGTAAACGCGCTTTGCGCCGGACTGGTACGTCTCACGTGTGCTTGCGAACCAGGGGTCGACAATTCGGTCGCGCAGGGTAAGCGATACCGCCATGCGCCAGTCATAGGTCGATGCATGCGCGGCATCTTTGCCCAGCGAATAAGTGAGATGTCTTAGGATTTCTGATTTCATAATGGAACAGGTGCCCCGTTTACGTCGGATTGGATTTGATGGCGACGCCGATACCGTCGGACGTACTGCCATATCTAAGGAATTGAACACCTTCGGCTTCAAGTGTCGTGCGCATAGCTTCGATCATAGCGTGCTTGACCCCACTTTTCCCGGCTTCAAAACGATGCACAGTCATGTGAGACACGCGCGACAAATCCGCAAATTCCTTTAACGATAACCCCAGTGCATGACGGGCCATTCTCAGCTGCTCTGGTTTCATGTTTTTCTCCCGTCTCTTTGGGCACCGCATATGGAGCACGTGCGTTGTGCATGAGTTTCCTCATTTCAACTCCAACACATCTGCACCCCACGCGACAGACAGTCCCGGTCGGTCATCCGTCGTTTCTTACCAAAAGTACCAACCATAAAGACCACAGATTTTGACTCAAGTCCCGTCGACATATGCGATAAGGGCGGCCTCGCACCCCTTCTGCCAAACCATATCGAACCACATGGAAAACGCATTCGAAAACTGTTTGGCGTCCTTCAAGTCGCCATAAATCCAGTTTTGTTCCAGCCACGCGGCCGGATTTGATTTTGCGGCAAGGGCGGCCTCGGTCAATTTGTTCCAAATGGGATCGTTGGCCTCGATCACGCTGCCGTCTTCACGCATGCCGGCGCACATTCGGGCCCACAGGGCTTCGACCAGGGCTAAGCCGACGACGGAACGCCCTGCCTGCAACTGATCCCGCAGGATCGGCAAAACGAAGCCGGTATGGCGCGCCGATCCGTCGAAAGCCACCCTTCGGGTTGTGTCCACGATCCTTGGATTTGAGAACCTGCTTTCAATGAGGCTTACGTATTCATCCGGAGTTTTCCCGGAAACCGATGAAACTGTAGGCGCGATTTCGGTTCTTTGAACTTTACCAAAGAATTGCGAGACGGCCGGGTTCCGCATGCATTCGGAAATCGTTTGAAGCCCCAAAATCTCGCCCACATTGGCGAGAACCTGATGTCCGGCATTGAGAATGCGGATTTTCATGGTTTCGTAAGCGTGAACGTCATCGTTGAAGATCGCGCCAACCTCGTCCCAATCCGGACGCCCTGCGCAGAATTTGTCTTCAATCACCCATTGGCGATACGCCTCGTGCGTAACGACTGCGGCATCATCAATTCCAAAGTCCACGGCAAGGGCCAGTTCGCTTGGACCTGTCGCCGGGGCGATGCAGTCCACCATCGAATTTGGGAATGCAGCGTTGGCGTCGATCCAATCGGCCAAGTCCGGATCAGACAAGCGCGCCAGCGAAACCACAGTTTGCCGAAGGACGTAGCCGTTGCTTTGCAGATTGTCGCAGCTCAGCCCGGTGAACGGGGCATGCCCTGCGTCGCGCCGATTGCGAAATGCGGCCACGACGGCACCAAATGCCGTTCTTGGTGTCAAAGGGTTTTGTGCATCATGTTGCACGTCAGGGTGGTTGGTATCGAACCTCTTTGTGACCTGATCAATGTAGTATCCGCTTTCCGTGACGGTCATCGAAACGATGCGAATGGCCGGATCGGACATCGTGCGGATCAGTGCCGCATTGGACTCTTCAATCGGCACATAGTCGATCATGGACCCTATGACTTCGGCAGAGGTTTTTTCCGGGTCAAGCTCGATGAGGGTCGTGAGGCAATCCTGAGCAAGCAGTTTCTCGCGCATAACCGTATCATATGGGCGCACGCCCGCGCCGATTATGGCCCAATCTTGGGCTTTGTCCTGTTGCATCAAACGATGCAGGTACCACGCCTGATGCGCCCGGTGGAAATTGCCGACGCCTATATGAACAATGCCGGGTTTCAAGGCGGCACGGTCATATCTCGGGCGTTCGACGGTTAGTTGATCGAGTGTTGCGTTCGAGAGGGAGATCAGCTCATCCATTGCCCACCATCCACATTGTAAGTTTGTGCGACGATGTAATTCGCCGCATCGCTTGCCAGAAAAACAGCCATGCCGGTCAAATCGTCCGGCGTGCCCATGCGCCCGTATGGCACCGCGGCATCGACTTCCTTTTTCTTTTGCCCGGGCGCCTTGCCTTCGTACTTGGCGAAATACGCATCGACGCCATCCCAGTGCTCGCCATCGACGACCCCCGGAGAGATAGCGTTCACGTTTATTCGGTGCCTGATCAGGTTCAGTCCGGCAGACTGGGTAAGGCTGATAACCGCCGCCTTCGTAGCGCAATAGACCGCGACCAGCGGTTCTCCGCGCCTGCCGGCTTGGCTTGCCATGTTGATGATCCTGCCGCCCTTCCCGCGCTCGATCATGTGCCGGGCCACGGCCTGCATCATGAAAAGAGTACCTGCGACATTGACATCAAAAGCGCGCTGGTAGTCGTTGCGCTCAATCTCAACAATTGGGGCGGCCGTAAAAAGTGCTGCGTTGTTGACAAGGATGTCAATGTGACCGAACTCGGCCAGGGTAACTGACACGGCGTTGTCGATACTGACCGGATCGGTCACATCCAAGGCCACCGCAATTGCATTTTCGCCAAGGGCCGCAGCGCTTTGGCGGGCGCTGTCGATATTGATATCGGCAATGGCCACCCGGGCGCCCTCGTTAACGTAGGCCTCGGCAAAGGCCCGCCCGATTCCCCGGGCGGCGCCTGTAATCAGGGCTGTTTTTCCAGCCAGTTGCATTATCCGATCCTCAGACCCTGAGCGTCGAATTTGTGCAGCTTGTCCATTTGCGGCGACAGATAGATCGTGTCGCCGTGCTTGGCCTGAATGTCACCGGTAATCCGAACAGTCACCATGTCGGCAAGACCTGTGTCATGGACGTGAATGAACGTGTCTGATCCAAGGTGCTCTGCCACCCCGACAACGCCTTTCCACATGCCGTCAGTGGTGCTGACATCCGTGTGCTCGGGGCGAATGCCGATTGTGGCTGCGCCGTTCTTCTCGGCCTCGGCTCCCTTGATCAGGTTCATTTTCGGAGACCCGATGAAGCCCGCGACAAATTCGTTGCGTGGGCTGTGATAAAGCTCGAGCGGTGAACCCACCTGTTCGATCACACCAGCCCGCAAAACGACGATCTTGTCCGCCATGGTCATGGCTTCGACCTGATCGTGGGTCACGTAGATCATCGTCGTCTTGAGCCGTTCGTGCAGTTCACTGATCTCAAGCCGCATTCCAACGCGCAGGGCTGCGTCGAGGTTGGACAGCGGTTCGTCGAAAAGGAAGGCCGCCGGTTCGCGAACAATCGCCCGGCCGATGGCCACGCGCTGCCGCTGGCCGCCTGACAATTGCCCCGGACGCCGATCCAGATAATCGGTGAGGTTCAGCGCCTTCGCAGCACCTTCGATCCGGCGGTTTTGCTCGTCTTCATCGATCCCCGCCATTTTCATCGGGAACGCAATGTTCTTGCGGACCGACATATGCGGGTACAGAGCGTAGGACTGGAACACCATTGCCAAACCGCGCTTTGCGGGGGGCACATCCGTCGCGTCCGAGCCGTCGATTTCAATATGACCTGAGGTGATGTCTTCGAGCCCCGCAATCAGGCGCAGCAGCGTCGACTTACCGCAGCCCGAAGGTCCGACAAAAACCGTGAACTCGCCGTCTCCAATCGTGAGGTCCAGAGGCGGAATGACTTGCACGTCGCCGAAGCTTTTGGTCACTTGGTTGAGTTTGATTTGTCCCATTGGTCAAGTTCCTTATTTGACGGCGCCGAAGGTCAGGCCGCTGACAAGTTGTTTCTGGCTGAACCAGCCAAGGATGAGGATTGGCGCAATGGCCATGGTTGATGCTGCACTGAGCTTGGCGAAGAACAGGCCTTCGGGGCTGGAGTAGCTGGCAATGAAGGCCGTCAGCGGTGCCGCATTGGCTGCCGTCAGGTTCAGCGTCCAAAACGCCTCGTTCCAGGCCAGAATGAAGTTCAGCAGCAAGGTCGAGGCTATGCCCGGAACCGCCATCGGTGTGAGGACATAGAGGATTTCCTCTTTCAGCGTCGCACCGTCCATTCGTGCCGCTTCCAGGATCTCACCGGGGATTTCCTTGAAGTAGGTGTACAGCATCCAGACGATGATCGGCAGGTTCATCAGCATGAGAATGATGACCAGCGCGCCCCGGCTGTCGAGGATGCCAAGTTTGATGCAGATCAGGTAGATCGGGTACAGAACCCCAACCGCCGGCAGCATTTTGGTGGACAGCATCCAGAGCAGAATGTCTTTGGTACGCCGGGACGGTACGAACGCCATCGACCACGCCGCAGGGACTGCTACGATGATGCCCAATATCGTCGACCCACCTGCGATGATGATCGAGTTCCAAAGGAACCGGGCATAGTTCGACCGCTCCATCACCGCAGAATAGTTTTCAAGCGTCCAGTCGAATGCCAGGAACACCGGAGGGTCTGCAATTGCGGTGGCTTCGGTTTTGAAGCTGGTCAGGACGGTCCAAAGGATGGGGAAAAAGATCAGCAGTCCAACACCCCAGGCGGCGGCTGTATTGATGATCTTACGTTGTTGAGTTACTGCGCGGGCCATTTTTTCCTCCTCACGCGTCCAGGTTCTTGCCAACGATGCGCATCAGGAAGATCGCAACGATGTTGGCGAGAATGATTGCGTAGACACCACCGGCTGAACCGAGGCCAACATTCTGACTTTCGAGAACACGCTGGAAAATCAGGTAGGTCAGCGTGCGCGTGCCAAAGGCACCTCCGGTCGTGACGAAAATTTCTGCAAAGATTGCCAGCAGGAAGATCGTCTGGATCAGAACCACGATCGTAATCGCCCGGCTGAGATGCGGCAGAGTGATGTAGCCGAACCGCTTCAGCGGCGGTGCGCCGTCCATTTCCGCCGCTTCCAGCTGTTCCCCGTCCAATGACTGGATGGCGGTCAACAGGATCAGCGTCGCGAAGGGCAGCCATTGCCAGGAAACGATCATGACAATCGAAGGCAAAGACGCCTCGGACAGCCACGAGATCGGCTCGGCTCCGAAAAAGCGCCACAAATGGGCGAGCAGGCCGTTCACCGGATCCATGAACATGTTCTTCCACACCAACGCGGAAACCGTCGGCATGACAAAGAACGGTGCGATGACCAGAATGCGGACGACACCCTGCCCCCACATCGGCTGGTTCAACAGGATTGCCAGCAATACGCCAAAGATCACGGTGATCAGAAGAACTCCGCCAACGATGGTCAGGGTGGCCATCACCGACGGCCAGAACGCGCTGGAGCTGACGAAACGAACATAGTTGTCGAAACCGACCCACCCAAGATCTCCGCCACGCAAGGGCAGGTATTGCTTGAATGAGAATAAAAGCGTCATGATCAAGGGAACGAGCATCCAGCCGAGGAGCAAGATGACCGCTGGGGCCATCATAAGCCGCGCCGCTGATCGGGAGTGTTTAGTAGCCATCGGGCATACCTCCTCTGTTGATTGCCATAAGGCTATCTTAAACAGTGCAAAGTTTTTGATAATTGATGGCGTCTCGGACAACACTTGGGAGAAGAGTATTGCCCGAGACTGCTGGAGCGCTTAGCGGTAGCCAGCTGCTTCCATAGCGTCGTTGGTAATCGCCTGGGCCTTGGCCAGCGCCTCGTCAACGGTTTGCTGACCTGCATAGACGGCCGAGAACTCCTGGCTCACCTCGGTCGCGATTCCCGCGAATTCCGGGATTGCCACGAACTGGACGCCGACATACGGAACCGGCTTCACAGTCGGGTTTGTCGGATCGGCCGCGAGAATTGAGTCCAGTGTCTTCTGGGCGAAGGGAACTTCCTGGTAGTTGGGGTTTTCGTACAATGAGGTACGCGCACCCGGCGGTACGTTGGCCCAGCCTTCGTTTTCGGCAACCAGTTCAATATAGTCTTTTGAGGTCGCCCATTCGATGAACTCTTTTGCCGCGGCTTCTTTTTGCGTTCCGGCGGGAACCGCCAGCGCCCAGGCCCACAGCCAGTTTGCTTTCCTGTCGACACCTTCACTATTCGGAGCCAACGCGAAACCAACCTTGTCGGCGACGGTGGAGTCGTCGGGATTTGTAACGAACGAAGCCGCCACGGTGGCGTCAATCCACATGCCACACTTGCCCTGCTGGAACAGGTTCAGGTTCTCATTGAAACCGTTCGTCGCGTAGCCGGTGGGGCCGGATTCTTCCATCATGCCGACGAAGAAGTTCAGGGCATCCGCCCATTCCGGCTGATCGAACTGGGCATTCCAGTCTTCGTCAAACCAGCGGGCGCCGAATGAATTTGCGGTCACGGTAATAAAGGCGCCGCCTTCACCCCATCCTGCCTTGCCGCGCAGGCAGACCCCGTTGATGTCATTTTCGCGGTCCGTCATCGCCGCTGCGGCTTCACGGATGAATTGCCAGGTCGGTGCCTCGGGCATTTCCAGACCGGCCTTCTCCATCAGGTCGGTGCGGTACATGATCATCGAGCTTTCGCCGTAAAACGGTGCAGCGTACAAAGTGCCATCGTGGCTCAGGCCGGCGCGCATTGCTGGCAGGATGTCATCCGCGTCATATTCGGCAGAAAGGTCGTCAAGCGAGACCAGCCATCCATTGGCACCCCAGATCGGAGTTTCGTACATGCCGATGGTCATGATGTCGAAAGACCCACCCTTGGCGGCAATGTCGGTGGTAACACGCTGGCGCAGGACGTTTTCTTCCAATGTGACCCATTCGACCGTGTGGCCTGTCTTATCGGTGAAGTCCTGAGTCAATCCTTGCATGCGAATCATATCGCCGTTGTTCACGGTGGCGATGACAAGATTCTCTGCGAGCGCGCCACTAGCAGTGACGAGTGTCATTGCCGTCGCCGCATATAGAGCTTGTTTGAATGACATCCTAATTCTCCTCCTCGTTGGATGATGACTTCGACCTTAGTCAAAATCACAACGCGAAGTCAATTAAAAATTTACGCGCGTAAATTTAAGGATGGTTGCGCGACTAATAATTCCCTAAGCCGACTCCCGCATGATCAAACGCCCGTCAAACAGCGTTTCCTGCCTTTCTGATGGGGATTCTCCGTTCTCGAACAATGCAAACAGTGTGGACACCGAGCAATTCGCGATAGCTTCGTAATCCTGCGCGATTGTTGTCAGAGGCGGGCATGTGAACCGGGAAAAGGGATGATCATCGTGGCCCGCAATCCTGAGGTTGCATTCCGGACCGTGACCGACCTTGAAGCCAAGCCCATAGGCCGCTGACAAAAGACCAATGGCAAAGCGATCGTTGCTGCACAGGATCGTGTTGGTGTTGAATGCCCCTTCGGACAAGAGCCTGCCGCCTTCGGCTTTTCCAATTGCCTCAAAGTCCCAGCCTTCCCCGTCCGCTTGAAAAATGTTCGGCGTCTGGCCGTGCCGCTCCATGCTTTCGATATATGCCTGCCTGTGTTTATTGGCATTCGGATTGAGCGGCTTCTTCATTTCGAAAAAACAAGGCGGCTCGCCGCTGCGGCACAGGTACTCGACCATCAGGTCAACGCTTTGAAAATGGTCGGTACCGACAAATGCCCGCCCGACATCTTTCACGTTGGCATCAAACAGGACGACCGGAATTTCTTCGTCAAATGCCTTGACGGTGTCTGTGTCCGAGAACCTTCCGAACGGTGCCAACAAAACACCAGCGGGTTTGAGGGATCTGAGCGAGTTTAGATTGTCTCGCTCCATTTCCGGATTACCGTGCGAACTGAGCAAAATCGGGCTGTAACCGGCGTCTATGCATGCAAGTTCCACGCGTCTGCCGATCTCGGAAAAGAAGGGGTCAGCCAGATTAGGTACGACAACACCGATATTCTTGGTCGTACGCCGGTTTTGATTGATCGCAAAAACATTCGGATGATAGTCGTACTCTTCCAGCGCGTCTTCGATCTTTTTTCTTGTGGAAACGCGCACGCTGTCCGGATCGTTAAAGTACTTTGAGACGGTGGGCCGGGAAATCCCACTGATTGTCGCAAATTCTTCCATGTTTCGGATTTTGCGTTTCAATTCTTTTCTCACACCAAGTTTCAACATGTCGCGCGGAAATTAATGTCAAATTTATTGATGAAAGACCAACAGTGTCAAGTCGGCCGGTTTTGGATGCCGCTTATCGCATCCATACCCGGTTGGAATTTGAAGGGGTCGTCGGCAATCAGCTACCGCCCTGACCGCCGTGCTGATTACGCATGCTTGGAGAATACCGTGGCAGACCGTCGCGCTGTAGTTCAGTCGCGCGATTTCCGAAGAAAGTAGTGCCGCATCGCCATTCAATTCCCCGCCCGCCCAAAGCTGATCCCTTCGGACGATCGTTTACGGAAACTCAATAAAGACCGGCGACCTTTGCCCTCAGTTTTATCAGTGATGCCACTGTGTCGATTGTGGGTGTTGCGATGCCGGTCAGTTGCCCCAATTCCTGCACTGAAGTGACCAGTGCGTCAATTTCCATTGGCCGGCTCAACTCCAAGTCCTGCCACATCGAGGTCTTGTGCGCGCCAACCGCCGCCCCGCCATCAATACGTTTTTCAACATCTATCGGAAACCTGACCCCAAGTTTTTCGGCGATTTCCTGAGCCTCGAGCATCATTCCGCGTGCCACGGCGCGCGTGTCCGGATCGGTACACAAGACATCAAGTGTTGCGTGGGTAAGGGCGGAAATCGGGTTGAACGACAGGTTACCCCACAGTTTCAACCAAATTTCGTCCCGAATTCTTGGTCTGACGGGCGCACGCAACCCAGCGGCGGACAATGCCGCCGAAAACTTGGCAGCACGGTCTGATTTAGAGCCATCGGGCTCGCCCAATGAAAACCGATTGCCTTCGACATGCTTGATCGATCCCGGGGCAACAACTTCTGCGGCCGGGTAGACGACACATCCAAGCACCCGATCCGGCCCTAAACTGTTCCATTGCACGTCACCCGGATCCACCGAGGCCAAACGCGTCCCCTCATAGGGACCATTCAGCTTGTGGAAGTACCACCAGGGCACCCCGTTCACTCCACTCACCAGTGTCGTCTCGCCGTCAATCAGGGGCCGCATTGTGTCAACAACAGCCGGAACTGAGTGCGCTTTTAGCGTGATGAAAACGTAATCCTGCGGGCCAAGGTCCGCAGCATTGTCTGAGGCGCGAATTGGCACGTTGATCGGGTCCCGCCCATCCTCAAGCAGAGTCAGCCCTTTTTCCTGCATTGCGGCCAGATGGGGACCACGCGCGACGACACTGACGTCAACGTCCGTCTGCGCGAGCTTTGCGGCAACAAAACCTCCGATGGCTCCGGCACCAAAGATGCAAACTTTCATGTGTCTAAGCCTTTGCCAGTCCCAATTTAGCGGCGAGCCCGATCCTTTGAATCTTACCAGTCGCGCCTTTTGGAATCTCTTCGAGAATGACCACCGAAGTCGGCACCTTGAACTTAGCAAGCCGCGCGCCAACGAATTCCCGGACCTCCGGACCCGCAATCACCGCGCCTTCTGACAGAACCACCGCCGCCGCGATGTCTTCGCCCAGTTTTTCGTGGGGAACGGCAAAACACACTGCCTGAGCAACGTCCGGGTGACTCAGAAGCACGGCATCGACTTCAAGCGGGCTGATTTTTTCTCCACCGCGATTGATAAGCTCTTTAAGGCGTCCGGTCAGTCGCAGGTAATTCTCTTCGTCGAACGACCCTTGGTCACCGGTGCGAAACCATCGCTTTCCATCGGCTTCAAAGAAATTGTCGGCGTTCGCCTGCGGGTTGCTCTCGTATCCCGGTGTCACGTTCGGACCGCTGATAACGATTTCTCCGACGTCCCGGGAATCGATCAATACGTTTTCTGCCTCGTCTGCAATTCTGACTTCAGGGCCTGCGGCTATTCCAACCGATCCGGGCTTTTGCTTTTGCGGCGGAAGCGGATTGCAGCACATTTGATGCGCGGCCTCAGTCATTCCGTAGGCTTCGATGACGGGTGCATCAAATGTGGCCACCAACGCTTCCATGACCGGCGCAGGCAACGAGGCGGAGGAAGACCGAAGGAAGCGCAATCGCGACTGCTCAATGATCGATTGGTTTCGCACCGCTCGGGCAAGAATAGCCTGATGCATTGTCGGAACAGCCGTGTACCAGGTCGGATCAACCTCAGCGACCTGTGAAAAAAAGCCAAGAGCGTTGAACCCAGGGGCGCAGCTGATTTGAGATCCAGCGCCTAAAGACGCAGCTACTGCCGCGATCAGCCCGTGGATATGAAACAGCGGCATGATGCTTAGACACCGATCATCGATAGTCAGATTCAACGACGAAGCCACATTTCGCGCGGATGCGTAGATATTGGCCTGCGTCAGCGGAACGATCTTGGGCCGCGACGTTGTTCCTGACGTGTGCAGGATCAGGGCAACATCATCTTCACCCGGTGCGGATGTTTCAGCCTCGCCAATCGGGTCACAGGACAAAAAGGAAAACTGCCCCGCTGGTTGTGAGTTATCATAGGACGCCCTCAGGACAGCGATGCCAAGGTCCCCTGCCGCCTTTACGGCGGGTCCATTTTCGTTTTCGGACACAAGAAGAGCCTTGGCCTGCAAGTCCTTGAGGTAAAATAGGTATTCTTCGTGGGTATACGCCGGGTTCAAAGGTGCTGTCGTCGCCACCTGGGCGACGGATATGAACGCCGTCGCCATCTCTGGGCCGTTGGGCAACACAATTGCCACCCGGTCGCCGCGGCCTACCCCGATTTGATGCAATTCCATTTTGATCTTTGCACAATGCTCGCGCAATCCGAGGTAGCTCAACCAGGGTCGGCCGGGGGCGCCGATGGCCTTTGTAGTGTCGGCGTGGTGTGCGATCAATTCAGCGACTACGTGGGGCATTCGTCATCCGTTTACACAAGCATCGGTTACTTTTGCTGGTATGGCGGTCGCTAAGTTACGCGGACATTCAGGCTGCCCAGCTTGTCGACCGCCAGGACCATGACATCGCCACGGTTGACGGGACCAACACCAGACGGCGTTCCTGAAAGGATGACGTCACCGGCGGCAAGTTCGAAATACTCGCTCAGGTATGAGATCATCTCGGGGACCTTCCAGATCATCTGGTTCAGGTCCCCCTCCTGCCGAATTTCACCATTCACCGTCAGTGTAATCGGACCTCTGTCCAGATGTCCAACCTCTGACACCTTGTGAACCGGTCCGCACGGGGCTGAGCGTTCAAACGCCTTTCCAATCTCCCAAGGGCGGCCCATTTTCTTCATTTGACCCTGCAGGTCGCGGCGGGTCATATCCAGCGAAAGACCGTAGCCAAAGACATGATCCAATGCATCGGCGACCGGGATATTCGTACCGCCAGACTTGAGTGCCACATACATTTCAGCTTCGTGGTGCACGTCGGAACTGTGCGGCGGGTACGGAAACTCGCCCGACGGATCCAAGTTGTTCGGGTTCTTCTGAAAGAAAAACGGAGGTTCCCGGTTCGGGTCGTGGCCCATTTCAATCGCATGCGCCGCGTAGTTTCGCCCGATGCAGTAAACGCGACGCACCGGAAACGTGCCGCCCCCCGCTACGGGTATCACATGCACCTGCGGCGCGGGAATGACATGGTCGGACATCGCTTTCCTCCTGAGCGTTTGACAGCCAAAGATCGGATTTCCAAACGGACAGACACCTTCCGATCGATGCCACATCACATTCAAACGGACGTGGCCGCTTTCCAAGTCTTCGCCAAAATCTAAGCTGTTTTGCAAGAGCCACAGCTTCAATCTGTCCCGACCATTTCCCAAATTGGTTGGGCCGTGGCGCTGCGTCAGCCGTCGGACTGGATGCTCTGCGGCAGCACACGCGAATAAACCGATTTCAAGTGATCTACCATGGCACTGGCCGCAAGATCACCGTCGCCCTTTGCTATGGCAGACACGATCACATCATGTTCGCTAAAACTGGAATAATCTTCCACTGGCTTCAAAGTCTCGCGCGGCTGCCCCCAAACAATAGACCTTCGGACCGAATTCAAAGTCTCAAAGAAGTAAAGAAACAGCTGGTTACGCGTAGAGCGGGCTATAGCGTGGTGCAAATTGTTATCCCAGGCTTCGTAAGTGCGCCAATCCTCTGCCGTGCGGCATTTGTCGGCGCAAAGCCTCATTTGCTCGCGATCAGAGCGGGTGGAATGAAGCGCCGCCAGGCGGCTCAGTTGCGGCTCGATCGTGAATCGCACAGATACAACCTGTTCAGGTTTAATCTGATTGCCCAAATAGGTAACGTCAGTGAGGTTCAGAACCGGTCTGGAACCGACAAAAGTTCCCCGCCCCACGTGACGCCAGATCAGCCCTTGTGCCTCGAGTTCTGCCAAGGCTCTGCGCAACTGATTGCGGGTTGTCCCAAGTTTTGAACACAGGTCACGTTCCGGCGGAAGCCTGTCGTTATGCCTGTATCCGGCATTGTTAATCAGGTCGCGTACGCGTTGCGCGAGTTCGGTTGGTGCGTTCATGCCTCCACCCAATTTGGTGATTGGTTGATTGATTGAAACGCCAAGTCGGAAAAAACTCAAGGGCAAGAGGAAAGCAAAAAATCGAGTCGCCGGACGGGATCCGCGACCACAGCTTGACATCAGCACGAGGGAGGAGTGCCGAGTGCGGTTAGCAACTGTTTCCGTAGAAGGCCACGCCGTTTGCGTGGCAATACTAAACGATGGCAGCAAGTTGGACGTTTTGCGCGCAGCGAATATGCGTGGCGAGACGCTGAACGCCAGTTCAATGCAGCATCTAATCGCAGGTGGTCAGGCGACCCTTGGAGTATTGAACACCCTCATTTCATCGGCCGAAGCAGGTGATCTGAAGGACGCATTGGTCCCGGATGATGCGCCGTTTCTGGCGCCAATCCCCGCCCCGCGTAAGAACGTATTCTGTGTGGGGCGCAATTATGCGGAACACATCGCCGAGGGCGAACGGGCGCAAAAACAGAAAATTGGTGTAACGGACCACCCGGTTTTCTTCACAAAACCGCCGACCTCGATCGTTGCGCCAGAGGCAGACATTCTGATATTCCCCACGGTCTCACAAGCCATCGACTATGAGGTTGAACTGGCAATCGTGATTGGAAAACCGGGGCGGAATATCGCCAGGGCCGACGCATTCGACCATGTATTCGGCTATACGATCCTCAACGACATCACCGCCCGCGACATCCAACGCCGGCATGGTGGCCAGTACTTCAAGGGCAAGGGTTTGGATGGGTCTTGCCCATTGGGCCCGTGCATTGTGACCGCCGACGAAATCGGCGATCCGCATGCGTTGTCAATCGGATTAACGATCAACGGCGAACAGCGCCAAAACGGAACCACGTCGGACATGATTTTCGACATTCCAACGCTGATCGCATCCCTGTCAGAGGGCATGACCCTGGAACCGGGCGACGTCATCGCGACCGGCACGCCATCAGGCGTCGGATACGCAATGGACCCACCGCAGTTTCTGAAAGACGGGGACACGGTGGTTTGTGAAATTTCAGAAATCGGCACGCTCAGGAATACCGTGCGCGCCGTGTAAGTGGCTCCTGCATCGCTGAATTTGCGGGACGCCAACCATGCAAGGGAGGAAGACTACAATGATGAACAGAAGGACTTTCACAGCGTCCTTGCTTTCGGCAGTTCCGGTTGCGGGAGCTTTAGGAACAATAGGTTTTGCACAAGACCTGCGCGATATTACTTTCGTTCAGCCAAGCCCTTCGGCAATCAACTCATTTCCTGTCTTTGTCGCCATAGGCGAAGGATACTTCGCAGATGAAGGCCTGAACGTGACCGTCGAAGCGATCAACGGCTCAGGCGCCGTGCTTCAGGCTTTGTCTGCCGGGCAAGCGCATTTCGGTCGCCCCGGGCCTGGCCCCCTGATTGCCGCACGGTCGCGGGATGTGGACGCCGTGCATATCTACAACGTCGCGGCGCGCAGCAACTTCGGCATCGCGGTGCCGGAAGATTCTGACATCCAAAACATTGAAGAACTGCGCGGCAAGGTCATCGGAACCGGCACCGCCGATGGCGCAGAAGTGGGCTTTGCGCGCAATGTGATGACCGGAGCAGGCATGAAAGAGGGTGAAGATTTCACCTTCCTGACCGTCGGCGATGGTGGCCCGGCAACTGCCGCCTTCCTGAACGGTGAAATCGACGCGTATTCTGCTTCGACGGCTGACACGGCAATTCTGAACCAGCGCGGCATGGCGGTGCGTGACATCACGCCTGCGGAATTCGGGCGTTTCTTCGGGAACGGCATTGCCACAATGGCCGACACAATCGCCAATGACCGCGAATTGGTCGAAGCCTGGAGCCGCGCATTCGCACGTGGCCATGCATTTGCGCTTGATGACGCCAACCGCGAGGCCGTGTTGAAACATCTGGCGGACGGCAATCCGCAGGAAGGCGAGGACAAGGAGTTTCAGTCAGCGCTGTTCGATGCAGTGCGATCCAAAACCATCGCGGCTGATCCAAGCAATGGTCTGGGATGGTACCCCGCCGAAGTCTGGCAGGAATGGCAGGATGCGCTTGTTGCCGGGGGCGAAATCCCAGGGCCGCTGGATGACCTCAGCGCCGCATGGACCAATGAGTTTGCCGCCATCGGCAACGAGGCCGCCAGCAAATGAACGCTGAAGTCACGCATGAGTTTTCCGGCGCGCCCCTGGGCACGCCGGTCTACGAGTTGACCCATGTAAGCAAGACCTATGCACGCAATCTTGTTGTCGCTCTCGAGGATATTAACCTGACGCTTCGGAAGGGAAGCTTCACATCTGTCATCGGGTCCAGCGGGTGCGGCAAGTCAACTCTGCTCAAGATCATGGCGGGTCTCATCCCGCCGACCAAAGGGCGCGTGATCCTGCAGGGGAAACCTGTCACCGGGACCCGCCGGGACATTGGGATGATGTTCCAGCAAGCGACGCTTTTTCCCTGGAAAACAGCGGTGGAAAACATCGTCTTGCCGATTGAGATCCGCGATGGAAAGGCGGCGGCCAAGCAAGCCATGGCCAAGGCGCACGAACTTTTGGACATCGTGGGTTTGCAAGGGTTCGAAAACGTATATCCGAACGAATTGTCAGGCGGGATGGCACAGCGCACCTCGATCTGCCGTATGCTGATCACGGAACCAGCCGTGCTTTTGATGGACGAACCGTTCAGCGCGCTCGACGAATTGTCGCGCGACATGATGAATATGGAATTGCAGCGGATCTGCCGGGAACAGGATGCGACCGCGTTTCTTGTGACACACTCCATTCAGGAAGCCGTTATTTTGTCTGACGAAATCGTCGTTTTGAAGCCGCGCCCGGGCAGGATTGCCGAAATCGTCAAGGTTGATCTGCCGCGTCCACGAACGCTCGATATGATGACGACACCCAAATTTGGCGCTATCGTAGACTACATTCGCAGCCTCCTGGATAAGGGAGAAGACATGTGAGCGAAGTTCAGAATTACTCACCTTCCGTGAAAGACGCTGACCCCGCAGAAGACACTGTATGGGAGCAGAAAGTTCACTTCATCGACTCGGTTCCCCGCTGGCTGGCGATGACCTTTGTTTTCGTAGTCTTTGTCGGCACCTGGCAAATTGTGACCAGCCTTAGACTGGTCTCTCCGATCATTCTGCCGACACCGCTGGAAACCCTCAAAGATATGATCTTCGTGGGGCAGAACCTTTTGACCGGCGGTTACATGCTTGCAGCGCTTTGGATCACCATAAAAGAGGTCATCTATGGTTTTGCGCTGGCGATCGCGATCGGGTTCTCGCTGGGCGTTCTGGTTGGCGAAACGGCCTTTGGCGAGAAGGCCGTGATGCCCTATTTGGTGTCCATCGATACGATGCCGAAAGTCGCGTTTGCCCCTCTGTTCGTGGCGTGGCTGGGTTTCGGTATTGAATCCAAGGTCGCGCTTGCGGCCTTTATCGCGACGTTCCCCATCGTGGTTGGGACCGCAGCCGGACTTCACGCCGCCGACGAAAACGCGCGTATGTTGTTCAAGACGATGGGCGCGAGCCGGATGCAGACATTGATCAAGATGAAACTGCCAACCGGTCTGCCGCAGATATTCACCGGCCTCAAAATCGGCGCGGTCGGCGTTATGGCGGGTGCGATCACCGGAGAATTCCTGGGCGGCGGAAAGGGATTTGGCGAGTTGATCCGCGTCGCAGCCTCGCAGCTCAATACTCCGCGCGTGTTCTCGTTGATCCTGTATCTCAGCCTCGTCGGTCTGGCTGTTTTTGCGACTGTGGTTTGGACACAGCGCAAACTGGTGTTCTGGCACAAAGAACAGGTCGGCAGAGATGACTTCTGAGCCTGTGAAAATAGACTGCCAAGCCTTGCGTGATTTTGTGGCAAGCGCGCTCGAAACGCGAGGTGTGCCAAAAGCGGATGCGGATCAGGTGGCATCGACGATGGTTGAGGCCGACATATATGGCTACGGCACCCACGGCGTCTTTCGCCTGCGCCAGTATCTTGCCCGGCTGGCAGGGGGTGGCTCAAATCCTACGCCAAATGTCACAATAGTACATGAGACCGTCGCGACCGCGTTGATTGACGGCGATGACGGCCTTGGGCATTTGGCTATGTCGGCGGCGCGAGACCTTGCGATAGAAAAGGCGAAAAAGGCCGGTATCGGCTGGGTCGGTGTACGGCGCGGCAACCATGCGGGACCTTTGGCGCTGTATGTGCGCCCACAAGCCGAACAGGGAATGCTGGGCATGGCCGCAGCCGTTGGCAGCGCGAACCACGTTCCGCCCTATGGCGGTAGCGACTTGCTACTGGGCACAAATCCCATCGCTTTTTCTGCCCCCGCCGATGGCCCCGACCCGTATGTGTTTGATATGGCGACGACTGTTGCCGCGATGGGTAAAATCAAAACCCTGTTGCAGCAAGGCCGGCCTATGCCCGAGGGCTGGATGGTTGGGCGTGATGGGAATCCATTGACGGACCCGGCCCGCAAGTCCGAAGGCTTTCTTTTACCAATCGGCGGTCCAAAAGGCTTCGGTCTTTCCGTGGCCATCGGGCTGATGGCCGGGGTCTTGAACGGCGCCGCTTTCGGCTCTGATGTGGTAAATTTCACCTCGGACACGACATCGTCGACAAACACGGGACAATTCGTCATGGCGCTTGATCCAGCAGCGTTTGGGATGGAAAAAGACTTTGCTTCCAACGCAGCCCGCGTCTTTTCCGAAATGCGCGCATCCGCCCCCCTGCCCGGCCATGACCCGGTGCGCCTGCCCGGAGACGGAAAAACCGCCGCCGCCGAGGCCCGCCGCAAAGACGGTCTGAGGCTGAACCCCGCTCTTTGTCGAGACCTCAACAAACTTGCCCTGGACTGCGGGCTGACGCCCCCATTTCCTGATCTCAACACTGACTAGCGGCATATCCGAGGGAAGCTGGCGCTATTGACCAGAGTTTAGCGAGGCGGTTCGTCCTCAGCCTCCAGCGCTTTCACAAGAGCGGAAAGTTTGTTCATCATGTGAAGCTTCATGGTTTTGCCCAGCCCATCTGCATCGCGGGCTCGGAGCAACCCCATCATGGCTTCATGTTCGTCAATGGCCTGTGCCCAGCGCTCGTCGGACAAGTTGGCCATGAAACGCGCACGGCGGACACGCGCGGCCAGCAGCTTGTGATGGTTTTCCAGAATGTCGTTTCGCGCGCCCCGTATGAACGCCTGATGGATGTCCTGATTGGCTTTGAAATACGCCTGCCGATCCCGCGCCTCGTAAGCTTTCAGCATATCCTTATGGCAACGCTCAATCCGTTGAGTTTCTGCTGCGCCCATCTGCTGACAGGCCAGTTCCCCCGCCAGTTGCTCAAGCGCTGCGAGCACCGGAAACGTTTTTTCCAATTCCTCTCTTGTTACACGCGCGACACGCGCACCACGGTTGGCCTGCAGCACCACAAAGCCTTCGGATGCTAGAACCTTCAGGGCTTCTCGCAGCGGTGTCCGTGAAACACCCAAGGAGTCGCAAAGCTGTTTCTCGGGCACTTTTTCACCCGGTTTCAACACGTCTTCGACGACAAGATTGCGCAAGCGTTCGACCAGCTCTTCGTGCAGGGTCGTGCGTTTGATACTATCCGTCAGGTTCATGTCCGCTTCCTAAACATCAAGGACCAGTTCCAGCAAGCGCACAACGTGCATGGGCTGCCGCCGGGTGCCTTCGGTGATTTGGTGCCGGCATGATGTTCCATCCGCCACAAAAATTGCATCCGCAGGCGCTGCTTCCAAAGCGGGAAACAGGTCGAGCGCTGCCATCTTGATCGAAACTTCGATTGTGTCGGGCGCATATCCAAACGCCCCGGCCATACCACAACAACTGCTTTCAATCATGTGCACCCGCGCCTCGGGAATACGCTTCAGAAGGTTGAGCATAGGCGTGACGGCGTCGTGTGCCTTCTGATGACAATGTCCATGCACGTAGATCGGTCGATCTATCGGTTTCAAGGGCAGGTCCGGCTGTTTGGCCAGAAATTCCTCAAAGGTATGAGTGGCCTTCGCCAGCGCCTCCGTTTCCTGTCCCGGGCAAAGAGCCAGATACTCGTCCCGGAAAGTGAGGATTGAGGACGGTTCAAGCCCGACCACTGGTATACCCTTGGCAACTGCATCTCGTGTCGCGTCAATCACGCGCTGTGCCTCGTGGCGCGCCTCGTCCACGCAACCTACAGCCAACAACGTACGCCCGCAATCCAGCGCCCTTCCGGTTTGGCCATCTTGAGCAACCGCAACCCGAAGCCCGAGCGCACGCAGAACTTTGACCGCGGCGCGCAGATTGTCCGGCTCGAAATACCGGTTGAACACATCGGCAAACAGAAGCACCTGCGGATCGGTGTCCTGGGCCACGGCATCCTGGAATGGGTCAGACGACCACACCGGCAGGTCACGCCGCGACGAAACACCAGTCGGTTTTTCCAATAGCTTTCGGATGGGTCCGATTTTGTTTCGGACATTCATGAACCACGCGATTTTGGCAGCTTTTGGTGCATAGCGCGGCAGAAAAGCTATCAATTTATCTGCCAATGACAGCCCGTCTTTTTTGCGTTTGGCTGCAAGCACTTCGATCTTCATGCGCGCCATGTCGACGCCAGTTGGGCATTCACGCGCACAAGCTTTGCAAGACACGCAGAATTTCATCGTGCCCTGCATTGCGTCCGAAGTTAAACCGCCCGGCAACTGCCCACTGATGGCAAACCGCAATGTGTTTGCCCGCCCACGCGTCGCATCGCGTTCATTTCGGGTCGCGCGGAAGGACGGACACATGACGCCGCCCTTGAGCTTGCGGCACGCACCGTTGTTGTTGCACATCTCGACGGCGCCCTGAAATCCGCCTCCGGCACCGGGCCAGGCCGACCAGTCCAGCGCCGTCTCGAATTCCGGAACGGAATAGTCGGGGCTGTAGCGGAACAGGCGGCGATCATCCATGGCAGGCGGATGCACGATCTTGCCGGGGTTCATTAACCCGTTGGGATCAAACCGGGCTTTCACCTCTTCAAACGCAGAAATGATACGCGGGCCAAACATCTTACCATGAAACTCTGATCGCACGATCCCATCGCCGTGTTCGCCTGAATGAGATCCCTTGTATCGCTTGACCAGATCAAAGGTCTCTTCGGCAATCGCTCTCATTGTCCGGACGTCCTTGTCCTGCCGCATGTTCAGGACAGGACGAACATGTAAACACCCGACAGAGGCGTGCGCGTACCATGTCCCCTTTGTGCCGTGTCGGGCAAAAATCTCAGTCAGGCCAGCGGTATAATCGGCGAGATCAGGCAACGGGACGGCGCAATCTTCAACGAATGAGATCGGCTTACCAGCCTCTTTCATCGACATCATGACGTTCAACCCGGATTTCCGGTACTCGGCGATCGCGTTCTGCAAAGAGGTGTCCGTAACCGAAAAAACGCCGCCCCGCCGGTTTTTCACCCCGTTGAAATCGAACCCGAGATCTCCCATCAGTTGCGAAAGCTCGACCAGTTTTTTGGCATTGGCCTCGGTGCTGCCTTCAGCAAACTCCACCAGCAACAGGGCTTCGGGATTGCCTTCAACAAACGCCTCAATGGTGTCGCGGAATAAGGGGATTTCGCGCCCCAATGCGATCATGGTGTCGTCGATCAACTCAACCGCCTGCGGTTTGAGCGTCACAAGGTGCTGCGTCGCTTCCATGGCAGCGCGGAATGTCGGGAAGTGGCACACGCCGGTGACTTTTTCGCCCGGCAATTGAGCCAAGTTCAATTCCAGTTCTGTGAAATAGGCCAGCGTGCCTTCGGACCCCACCAGCAAATGGGACATGTTGACATCGTTGCCTACCAGCGCGTCGATATTGTACCCGCCCACGCGGCGCTGGACTTTGGGAAAACGGGCGTCAATTTCAGCAGCCTCGCGACGGCCCAGCGCGCGCATGTCCCCAACCAGTTCCGCATAGTCGCCAGATGCCGCCGTATCGGCGCTGAACCGGGCTTCCATGCCGTCGATCAGGATTGCGTTTATTGCCCGGACGTTATCCCGCATAATCCCGTAGCGCAGAGACTTTCCACCCGAAGAATTGTTGGCCGCCATCCCTCCTAAAGTACAGCGAGACGCGGTGGAGGGATCGACGGGAAACCACAGACCATGCGGCTTCAATGCCTGGTTCAGTTGATCCAGAACAACACCGGGCTGAACGCGGACGATGCGGTTCTGAACGTCCACGTCCAGAATGCGATTCAAGTGCTTGGTGTTATCCAGCACAACACCTTGATTGACCGTTTGCCCGCATTGCGACGTACCGCCGCCGCGCGGAAGAACGGAACATCCCTCGTCGCGCGCAACAGACATCACGGCCTGTATGTCTTCTGTGGATCGGGGCGCCACCACGGCCAGCGGCGTCATCTGATAGATCGAAGCGTCGGTCGAATACCGTGCACGCGATGCCGGATCAGCCATCACCTCGCCCTGGACATCAGACGACAGTCGGCTGTGCAGCGATCTATTCTTAAGCATCCGGTTCGCCTTCCCTTTAAGCCCAATTGGAAGCATCACTTCACCGTTGACTGAATAATGAATTCATAATTAACTTTTGCCAATAGCCAATCGCGCCACTCTTTCGGCGCCAGCGGAAGGATCAGTTCAGATGCGCCAGGCGGGCAGACATTTTTTGCAAATCCCGGGGCCAAGTGCCGTGCCGGAGCGTATTCTAAAGGCCATAAGCATGCAGACCATCGACCATCGCGGGCCTGATTTTGCAGAAGTTGGGCACAAGGCCCTCAATGGGATGAAAACGATTTTCAAGACAGAACAGAACGTCTTTATCTACCCCTCGTCCGGTACCGGAGCGTGGGAGGCCGCGCTTGTGAACACAGTATCGCCCGGCAAAAAAGTTTTGATGTTCGAAACAGGACATTTCGCGTTCATGTGGTGCAACCTGGCCAGAAAAATTGGGTTGCAGCCCGAGTTGATCGAAGGGGATTGGCGTGGCGGTGCGGACCCCAATCAGATCGAAGACCGCCTGCGCGCGGACAATCAGCACGAGATCAAGGCGGTCTGCGTCGTCCACAATGAAACGTCTACAGGGTCAGTCTCGCCCGTCGAAGACGTGCGCAGGGCTATCGACGCGGCGAAACACCCTGCCCTTCTTATGGTTGACTCAATCTCGGGCCTGGCCTCGATCGATTTTCGGTTCGATGACTGGGGCGTTGATGTCTGTGTCTCCGGTTCGCAAAAAGGACTGATGCTGCCGCCCGGTCTAAGCTTCAACGCCGTCAGCGATCGCGCATTGGAACATTCAAAGTCCGTGACGATGCCACGAAGCTATTGGGATTGGCAGGATATGGTCGGACCAAACCAGAAAGGGTTTTTCCCTTACACCCCCGGCACCAATCTTCTTTACGGATTGAATGAGGCCATCGACATGTTGCACGAGGAAGGGCTGGACAATGTATTCGCCCGGCACACCCGCCACGGAGCCGCGACCCGGGCTGCCGTGCAAGCATGGGGACTTGAGGTACTATGCGCTCGCCAAGGCCAGGAATCGGGCGTCCTGACCGCAGTCAAAATGCCTAAAGGACACTCTGCCGACGCCTTTCGTGCAACGGCGCTGGAGCACTATGATATCTCACTTGGAAATGGCCTGTCCAAATTGGCCGACAAGGTTTTCCGCATAGGCCACTTGGGCGATTTCAACGACCTGATGTTGATGGCGACCCTCTCAGGCGTGGAAATGGGTCTCGCCAAGAGCGGCGTACCTCATAACACTGGCGGCACACAGGCTGCGTTGGAGCATCTGAAGGCAGCGTGATGCTGGAAAGACACTGCAAAAACGCAACCAGGTCCGAGATCCGCTGCTCGGATAAGTTTGGTTCCGAGAGAGGTCCTGTCAAAAATCGGCACTGAGACTGGGGCCCGACACACTCTCTAAGTGTACGGCCTTCTCCGTCTCTGATTGAAAGCGCATGCGCCAACTCGCGGAAATTGCGGCACAATTCCGGATCACAAAACAAACACGAAATGCGACAGGTATGAGTGGCGGTGCTGTCAGACGAATTCGAACCAGTCTCAGGTTACCGCGGAAACCGCGAACCTATCCGGAACAAAGTTGACGCCACTCGCTAAGAGCGGCGGCGCGTGTCAGCTTGAAGGTGTCTCGGCTGGCTAGCGATCTTTCCTGGTTGAAGTGGTTGTATACCGAGGAATGGACGGCGGCGAATTTCTGTAGACTTCGTATGCGCCTGAAACGCTGCATCGCGCGTTCGCGTCGTCGAAACGGAAGATGCGAATTCTCAACGCGGTTGTTGAGCCACCTGCCCGTCTGCTGTTTTTCGAGCGCACTCATTTCTCTGAGCGCAGCCTTGTAGGAAGCGAAGCGATCTGTGACGATCTCTTCGGCGCAACCGTGTCGCTTCATTAACTTCTTGAGGAATTTCAGTGCTGCCTGTTTGTTTCGGCGCTTGGTAACAACCGCTTCCAGCACTTCACCTTCGTGATCGACCGCACGCCATAGATAGTGGCGTTTGCCATTCACCTTCACAAAAACCTCGTCCACGTGCCACTTCCATTTGGAGAAGGCCCGCAGTTGCTGAACGCGCTTCCGTCTGATCTCAGCAGCAAACATTGGGCCAAACCTGTTCCACCAATATCGGACGGTTTCGTGGCTTACGTCGATGCCTCGCTCGTGCAGCAGATTTTCGACATTCCGAAGCGAGAGCGGGAAACGGATGTACAGCATCACCGCAAGGCGGATGATCTCGGGACTTGTTTTAAAGTACTTAAAGGAGGCAGATTTGGTCATGGGCAAAAGCTACGCAACCGCCCTGACCGCCTCAAGCCAAATTCTTCTGACAAGACCGCTTCACACGCGCGCAAACGGTCCCAACTGTGCCTTCCCAGCAAGGTCAAGCGCCGCATCGGAGCTTGACCCAATCGGCCAATAGTCCAACTCGGGCACACGGAATTGCGAGAGGTTGAGCACACGATACTGAACCTTAGGCGAAGTCTGTTATCTGTCCCGAAAAATCCAGTTTTGTTTCGCAAAAAAGTACTTAGACAGGCAATGACGACTTAGCTTCGTCTATCTGCTCAATGTCAATCTCGGCCAGCGAAGAAACGACGCAATCCGCCGCCGTTAGTTCACTCTCGTGATCTTCATGAAGAAGACCAACGCAGTAGAAACCACCATTCTTTGCCGCTTCGACCCCGGAGGAGGAATCCTCGATCACGACACATTCATCCACTTTCAGCCCCAGCCCGCTGGCGGCGGTGAGGAATATATCAGGGTTGGGTTTCCCTTTTTCGACATCATCGCCCCCGATAACAACCGGAAAGGCATCCAACAAACCAGCTTTTTCAAGAACGGCTCGGACATTAGCGCTGCTGGAAGCGGCCGCCAGCCCGTAACCCTCCGACTGGCATTGTCTTACGAGGCGCACAGCAGCATCGAAGACACGAAATTCGCCTCGCTCGATCATTTCAACATAATAGACATTTTTTTTGTCTGCGGCGGTTCTGACCTCGGTTTCCGAATGCCGGGTCATGACCGCACGCGCCCCGTCAAAACGGGGGCGACCGTCGACAAGACGTCGATATTCTGCCCTTCCAAACTCATACCCGTGTTCTTCGAACATGCGTTTCCAGGCCGCAAAATGCGCCGGCACGGTGTCGACCAAAACACCATCGAGGTCAAAGATAAGTCCTTTGATTGGCATGCTGAATCTCCTGGTTCGAGCCTGTGCCAGAAACACGTAGCATGTCGGGAATTTTCTTCAATCGGCTGGCATGTGAATGTTAATCTGGCATAATTATTCACGCTGTCAGGATCCTGCTAACGGACAATATTGAACAAATGATCGACGTGAAGAAACTGCCCTTCGAAGAACGCGCCCAATGCGCGGCCTATATGCGCGCGACGCACAATATGTCACAGGTAGAGATCGGGGCCATTCTTGGTGGCCTATCTCAACCGCACGTATCGCGGTTACTGAAACACGCTGAACGCCAAAATTACTTGGTCATCGAACAACGCTTCGTCAAAGAACAATTCTCAGACGAGTGGATTGCCCAGATGGACGAATTGCTGGCTCCTTCAGGGTTGAATTCTGATCTGAAACGATATTGCAACAGGAACAAGCTTAGACCGCCTCGGCTTGGGGTGTTTGAAAGCGGCCCGGGGAACACCGAGGCTGCGCTGTCACAGCGCCGTACCAGGTTTGGACGAACCGCATCCGGGCGATTGATAGAACTGATTGAGAAATCGAACGTCATCGGCGTTGCGTGGGGTCGAACAATCAAGTCCCTGGCAGAAGGGATTGCAGCCTCAAGGCGGCCCATAGATAAGTCGCAAAAGACAGAGTTTGCAGCGGTTTGCGCAGAATTGATGTCGCTGGCTCAGCATGGATACTCTGCCAGCCGGCTTGCCGGAACTTTTGATGAGCTATTTAATGATCAGCCGGAGGATAGCCCTCAGCTCACTGGTTTCCCGGCATACATACCCCGTCACTACGATGAGACCATGCGCCGTTCCATCTGGCAGTACATCTCTGACACCCCGGGATTTCACCGCGTGTTTTCAGGTCCAGACGCGTTGATTGGCAAAATGGATATGTTGATTTCCAGCGTCGGGTCTTCAAGCACTCCAGTTCTGGGCAGTTTTGAAGAGCTGGTTCAGGCAGGCGGGTTAAGAGCTGACGATCTCCGGCAATTAGTCGTCGGGGACCTTGGCGGTATTTTGATCCCGAGAACCGAAATTTCTCAGGCCAAGATGGACCTGATTGACGAACTGAACGGGCTGTGGACCGGGATCAAAACAGTGCATGTCAAAGCCATAGCAGATCGGGCATTTGACGATTCTGACCAAAGTGGTGTTGTGGTCGTCGCGATTCAGAAGGAACGAGGTGATACGGTATTCGAACTGATCACCCGGGGGCTTGTTAACGAATTGCTCATCGATCACGCGGCAGCGGAACAACTGCACACGCGCGTTGCCGAGGCTCTTGCAGACTGACGACAGCACCTCGGCACACCTTGGCCCTTCCTGCGAGAATAACCTTGATTGTCACGCAGGCTGCGGCGCGAAGACCGCTTCCTCTCCGGCAATCAAAGTAACAGGATGGCCCATCACCTCGATATCTTCTTTCGTACCGGACGGAGCAATCAGCTTAAACCGACACTCGTCATGAGAAATTAGAACTTCGACGTCATTCCCCTGCCACTTCAGATTAAACCGGATGCCGGACCATGCCTCGGGCAGCCAGGGTTTGAACGTCATCTTGCCGTGCTTGACCCTGAACCCGCCAAACCCACACACAAGCGATTGCCAGGTGCCGCCAGCCGAAGCGATATGCATCCCGTCCTGCGTGTTACCCTGATTGTTGACCAGATCAACAAAGGCAGACCGTTCGAAATAGTGATGCGCCGAGGAAATGTCGCCGACTTCAATCCCCATGATCGAATGAATGGCCGGGCTAAGTGAAGACTTGTGCATCGTACGTTTCTCATAAAACGCATAGTTTGCGGCTTTGATTTCGTCCGAAAACTCGTCGGGCAAGAGATAGTTCAACATGATCACGTCAGGTTGCTTGAGCAGCATTGAACCGTTCAGTGAGAAGTGGTCATGCCCTTCGGGGTAGACTGGCATACGGTTTTTGTCCCATTCCGTGATGGGAATGTCCTGAAGCTGAAAATACCCTTCAAATTGTTCAATTAGATTGCGAGACGGGTCAAACGGAACGTAGATTTTTTTGGAGGCTTTAATCCACTGCTCTACTTCGTTCGCTGTCAGCCCCAACTGGTTCAGAAGGTCATCATGGGTCAGAGTTGAGGTTTCGCTGAGTTCAGAAAAAACACGTGCGGATTGCTCCAGATGCCATTTCGCCATTCGGTTAGTGAACGTGTTGTTGTCGACATGTTCGTGGAACTCGTCCGGCCCGATAACGTTTGTCAGCTCGTACCGGTCCTTGTCTTTGTTCCATTCCAGCCGACTGATCCAGAACCGACTGGTTTGATACAAAACCTCGGCACCGAAATCGCGAAGGAAATCTCTGTCTCCGGTCGCCGCAACATAACTGATGATGCCATATGCCACGCATGCGGTGACGTGAATCTCCTCTTCTCCGGTCCAGATACGGTTCGCACCGTCCGCTGTCCATTTTGGCGTTGTCTCCACTCCGGTATCAGCAGATTCCCATGCGTACTGCGCGCCCTTAAGCCCATTCATTCGGGCGTTCTCAAGTGCGCCGTTCAACGTGTTGTAACGGTATTTCAGAAGGGCTTTGGCCGTCTCCGGCTGCGTGAAAATGTAGAATGGCAGCAGGAAAATTTCGGTATCCCAGAAAACGTGACCTTTGTACCCTTCCCCAGACATGGATTTGGCGCCGATATTCGCGCGCGGGTCGTTTTTGTTGGCAGCGATCAGCAGATGATAGATGTTGAAACGCATTGCGCGTGTCGCTTCTGTATCACCCATCACCTCGCAATCACAAGCGTCCCACTTTGCGCGCCATGCTGCAGCGCTTTCACTTAGACAAGTTGAGAACCCCTTGGCTTGTGCTGTCTCCAGAGACGCTTCACATTTGGCCGCCAATTCCTCGCCGTTCAGATCTCGCGACGTATAAATCGACACCAGCTTTTCGAAGGTCAGGCTTTGCCCATTGAGCGCCTCAAGCGAAACGGTTTGTGAAACCTGCTCATAGTCGCGGCTTGCACCTTTGAACTCACTGATTGAGGGTCGATCCAAGACAGACGCCATTCCAATCGAAATGCCAGTGTCCAGTGTCAAAGCTTCGATATAGGATACATCGCTGTTTGCATGAGACTGAGTTACCTTCAGGTGTCGGCTTTTGGCCCATTTTTCCCATTTAACCTCGGGGTGGAATTCAGGGTTTCCCTGATAAGCTGGCAGGCGGTCCAGATTGTACCGTTGGGCATCCAGTGCACTTTCGACAGTTATCTTGGACGAGTGGTTTTCCGGCGTCACCGTCAAACGGATGCCGCAGATATGCTGATCGGCAAAACTGGCAAACCGGATGCTGTTGATGCGGGTGCGACGGCCTGTGCTGTCTTCAAACACGGTATCCCGATGCAGAAATCCGGTCTGCAGATCTAGTACCCGCCTATGTTCGACAACTTTACACGTTTGGACATCCAGAATTTCACCTTCGACACGAACCCGAAGCGGCAGCCAGGTCGGCACATTGACCTGATCGATCACCGTCGAGTCATGGTGATCGTAAACACCAGCCAGATAGGTGCCAGACAGCTCTCCTTTGTGACCCTCTTCCAGCGACCCACGTGTGCCCTGATAGCCGTTGCCGACCGTAAAAATGGTCTCCTTGAAGTTCGCTTCATCCAGATTGAATTGGGTTTCTTCGATCAGCCAGTCGCTACTGCTCAGCATTGTCTGCATGTCAGGGCTCCATTCGGGTGATATTTGGGATAATTCAGTCGCCGTAGGTTTCAGCAATCTGACGTTCGGTTTCTTCCAGTGATCCGTAGACATCCAACTCGCTGCTCGAGCAGCGCTGCGCTCCTGCACAGTTTCCGAACTGGCAGGCTTTGACGAAATCGCCAGTCTTGAGGTAGCCAAAAGCCAAGCCACCAGCAAAGCTGTCACCGCAGCCGGTGGTGTCGACCACATCCTCGACAAGCACGCGCTTGACCAGATGTTCCCGCATCCGGCCGGTTTCATCCTTGTGGTAGACGGCGCAGCCGTGTTGATCCAGCGTGACGTAGAGCGCCTTGACCCCCAGATCCAGGCAGTGTTGGGCGAACTTGGGCAACTGGTCCATCGTGAGTTCGCTTATGTCCTGCAACTCGTCAGAACCGTATTCTCCCTTGAACCAACTGCATTGAGCCTCTTCCAAATTCATCTTTAGAAGGTCGATATGCGGAAGCCAGCGATCCCGGTCGATCCAGAATTTATGATACCGTTCGCCATGTGCTGAACACCCGCTGGTGGGACCATGCGCATCAAATACAACCAGACCATCGCTGTTGGCCTTGATGTATCGGATCGTTTCCAACGGAACCTCGAAATCCGTGATCGGAACGAAAACGAAAGCCTCGCAATCCATCAGGTCTTCGATGTCGTCGGGCAGGATCGGGTTCATGAAACCCGTTTGCTTTTCGTTGCGATGGTTCTGATCGACGTAAACCAGATCGATCACCGCACCCTGATCGGCGTCGCCTGTAACATGGCTAACATCCAGATACGGAAACTCAGACAGCAAGTTGCGAACATTGTCGACGTCCGACCTGCGCACATGGCTGACGACGTGGATCCGCGAACCCGGACCGGCCAGCGAGGACATGCAGACCGCCGTATAGACCGCGCAGCCGAATTTCTGGAATTTTTCACCTTGATAGCTGGTGATATTGTCCCTTGGGATCGGGCCAACAACTGCGACATTGATCTTGTCAGACATTTCGGTCCCTTGCTTGTATTCGCTGTTTTGCCGACGGGCGTGTGCGTGACTATAACAGCTTCAATTCTGATAGATCTGTTCGCTGGTATAGAACCCGCCGTCGATTACCGTGCTGTCGATCGTATCTTTTGACACTGCGAAAACAGGGGTGATAACCGTTGGGATTTCCGCGAAACCATTGTCAATCAGCGTATGGTCTCCGATCAAATCACCAACTTCCGCATCCGGAGACTGCGCCATTTTCACGGCGATATCCGCCGCCTCATAGGCCAGAGGTTTGATTTGCTTCCAGATTTCCAGCGCCTGTACATCATTGGCGACGAGCTGGACATTCCGCAGATCAGCGTCTGACCCTGCAACAAAGACCTGATCCGCCGATGCCAGGTCCTCGTCGGACAATGCTGCCAGAACCCCAAAGGCAAGCCCGCTGTTGTTGGCGATGAACGCATCGATGTCGTTGTCATATTCGACCAGTAGGTTCTCGGCAGTGTCTCTGGCCATATCGGGAGACCAGTCTACATGGCTGCGATCCGCAACAAGCTCGAGCCCAGGATGATCGGCAATCACTTTAAGCACACCGCTACTGAGCGCTTCGGCATTGGCATCACCAGGCTGACCGCGGATCAGGGCGACCCGGCCTTTGACCTCACCGCGGGTATCATTCAGCCAGTCCACCATCGCTTCGGCCTGAAGCTGCCCGACAGCCCAACTGTCCTGCATAACCATGACGTCAAGCGGCCCGTCCTGCAGCATCGAGTCGTACCCGACGACTTTGACGCCTTGATCGTGGGCCAAATCAACAAGGGCACCAGCGGTTGCGGTGTTGACGGGTTGCAGGACCAGTACGTCCACCCCAGATTCCAGCATTTCCTCAACCTGCTGCAACTGACGCAATGGATCATTGCCGCTGCTATCAAAGATCACATCTGCGCCTTGGGATTCCGCGCGTGCAATGAATAGGGATTTGTCAGTCTGGTATCTGGCTTCCTGCATGGTCTTGAGCAGGAACCCGATTGTAGCGTTGTCCTGCGCTACCGCGATCATTGGCAGCGATGCGGATAGAAGGCCGGCCAAACCCAAAACTCTGAGGCCGTTTGTGCATAAGGTTGCTAAAATGGACTGGACCATCGCTTACCTCCCAACTGTCATTCAAGTTTTCGGGGATTTTGGCGTTGCCCCCGGTGCGTGGGACCGGGGGCAGGCCAGCAACATTATTTCTTCTGCATCACATCGAACCAGACGGCGAGGATGATGATCAGGCCCTTGATGATCAACTGATAGAACGTGACCACACCAAGCAAGCTCATGCCGTTGTTCAGGACGCCGATCAACAGGGCACCGATGATGGTTCCACTCACCTTGCCAGAACCACCCGCCAGGCTCGTACCGCCGATAACAACGGCCGCAATCGCATCAAGCTCGAACATGGTTCCAAGGTTGGGCGAGGCACCGTTCAGACGCGAGGCCAGAATGATACCGGCCAGCGCCGACAGGACCGAAATGACCGTGTAAACAATCATCTTGGTGCGGACGACGTTGATGCCGGACAGGCGGGCCGCATCCTCGTTTCCGCCAAGCGCATAGAGGCGGCGACCAAAGCGGGTGCTGTTCAGCGTATAGATCCCGGCAAACGCAATGACTGCAAAGATCGCGACAGGAACGGGGATCCCTTTGTAGCTGGTGAACACGTGGAAGGCCAAAGCAAACCCGCCGATCATTACGGCCCCGTTGACCAGCAACTCTTGCATATTCACTTCGACGCCGTGAGCTTTGCTTTGTTGAACGTCCCGGAAGATCGAATAGACCGCAAGCGCAGCACACACGATCAGCACGATACTGGACATCATCGGCGGGATATAAGCACCACCAATCAACGGAAACACATTACTCGTTACCGGTACAGAACTGCCGTTGGTCAGGGTCAGTGCCAAACCGCGTGCAATGGTCAGCATTCCAAGGGTTATGATGAATGGTGGTATGTTGAACTTGGCTATCCAGAACCCATTCCATAGACCTATTCCGACGCCCACGATCAAAAGGGTCGCAGGTACCGCCAATATTGTCGGCACGCCCCATTGCATCATGAGCGTACAGACGACGGCTGATAACCCGACGACAGAGCCAACCGACAGATCAATACCTGCAATCAGGATGACCATGGTCATACCCACGGCAATGATCCCGATGATGGTGACCTGACGGGACAGGTTGCTAAGGTTCCGTGCGGTGAAAAACGCGTCGTCGGCAAAACTGAGCCCGACGACCAGCACGATCAACGCAATCAGCGTCGCGTTGTCCTTAATGAAGTTTATCAGGTGGTTTTCCTTGGCGCCATTGACGCCAACACCTGCAACGTTGCTGTCAGCACTCATTTGCTTCCTCCCTTATGCGCTGCCGGTGGCATACGCCATGATTGCTTCTTTCTTTGCGTCGTCCCGTTCAAAGTTCGACACGATCTCGCCTTCGCACATCACCAGAATCCGGTCGCACATGCCCAAAACCTCGGGCAGTTCCGATGAGATCATGATGACGGTGACACCCTGCTGGACCAACTCGTTCAGCAGCTTGTAAATCTCGACTTTGGCGCCGATATCGATTCCGCGTGTGGGTTCATCCAGGATGAACACATCTGGACGTGAGTTCAGCCACTTACCCAGAATGACCTTCTGCTGGTTTCCGCCGCTAAGCGTACCGATTACTGTGTCAATCGAAGGTGTTTTGACACCGAGCTGGTCGACATATTCCTTAACGACTTTGCGCTCCTGCTGGGTGTTGATAATGCCCAGAACCTTTGAACTGATCGTCTCAAGTGAGGAAATCGTCGTGTTGAATGAGATGGACTTGTCGAGAAACAAACCCAGCGCCTTACGGTCTTCGGTCAACAACGCGATGCCGGCATCAATGGCGTCTTTCGGCGACTTGATGTCCAGCTTTTGCCCGTTCAGCTTTACCTCACCGGTGGTCTGATCCGGATAGGCACCGAATACACCGCCAACCAGTTCGGTCCGACCCGCGCCCATTAGCCCGGAGATGCCCAATATCTCGCCTTTGCGGGCAACGAAGCTGGCGTTCTTGACCAGATAGCTGCCAGGCAGATCGGGGTTTGTGACGGACAGATCGTTGACCTCTAAAGTCACCTCACCCGGTGTGAAATCGACTTTGGGAAACATATCCTTGATGTCGCGCCCGACCATTCGGGCGATGATCTGATCCAGCGTGATATCCGCGATCGGAGTGACTTCACCGATCGTCTGGCCATCGCGCAGAACCGCGATCCGGTCGGCGATCTGCTCGATCTCTTCCATTTTGTGCGAGATGTAGCACATGCAGACACCGTCGGCTTTCAGCTTGCGGATGATACGGAAGAGATCCTTGACCTCCTTATCCGTCAACGCCGACGTCGGTTCGTCTAAAACCAGTATCTCGGCCTTGAGCGACAGCGCCTTGGCAATCTCAACCATCTGCTGTTTGCCCACAGTGATGTTCTGCACCAGATCTGTCGGGCGAATGTCGTTGATCCCCAGTTCGGTCAACAGCTTCTGGGTTTCGGCAAAAGTCTGGTTCCAGTTGATCCTGCCCTTGGCATCGGTGAACTGTCGATCAAGAAAGATGTTTTCCGCAACTGACAAGCCGGGAATCAGGTTGAGTTCCTGATAGATGATGCCAATGCCGGCCGCCTCGGCCTCTTTCGTATTCGCGAACCGGACTTTTTCGCCGCGCAAAAAGATATCGCCCTCGTAGGTTGGATAGGGCCAAACCCCGCTGAGCACTTTCATAAGCGTGGATTTGCCCGCTCCGTTTTCTCCCATCAACGCCAGAAGCTCGCCCGAGCGGGCTTCGAAATTGACATTGTTCAGGGCGCGAACTCCGGGAAAATCCTTGATGATACCCTGCATTTTCAGGACGACTTCAGACATGCTTTTTCCCATCACATTCAGAAAGGTGTTTCGGACACTCCCCACTCTGACCGACAGTCCTGCCGCAAGGAGTTTAAGGAAGGAGGGCACCATGAAGCCGCGCGCGGGGAGTACACGCATAGGGAGCCAAATGGCGAAACGCCCTCCTTCAGGAATACGTCCCGAGGATCAGTTCCCGTAGACTTCTTCCTTGGAGTAGAAGCCGCCAGCGATGATCGTGTCATCAATGTTGTCCTGGGTCACAAGCGTGATCGGGGTGACAATCGTCGGTACATCGGCGAAACCGTTGTTGATAACCTTGTCCACCTCGACCAGATCGGCGGGTGCGGTGTCCGGATCAGCAGCCAGAGCAACGGCCACTTCTGCCGCGGTTTCAGCCAGAGGATCGATCTGTTTCCAGATTTCAACGGCTTGCTTGCCTTGCGCAACATATTGGATATTGGCCAGGTCGGCATCAGATCCGGCTACAAACACTTTGTCTGATGACGCCAGTCCCTGTGCTTCCAATGCCGCGATAACACCACGGGCCATGCCACTGTTGTTGGCGATAAATGCGTCGATGCTGTTGCTGTTAGAGGTTAGCGTGTTTTCCGCAGTTGCCATGGCCTTCTCAGATGACCAACCTTCATGCGCCTGATTGGTCACCAGTTCCAACCCCGGGTTCGCTTCGACAATCTCCAACACACCGCTGCTCATGGCAATCGCGTTGGAGTCGCCGGGTTGACCTTGAATCAGGGCGATCTTGCCGGACACCTCTCCGTTCTTGTCCTGTAGCCATTCGACCATGGCCTCACCCTGCAAACGGCCCACAGCCCAGCTGTCTTGCATCACCATCGCATCCAGCGGCCCGTCCACGAGCATCGAATCATATCCGACGACACGCACACCTTCGCTGTTTGCCATGCTGACCATGCTTCCGGCGGTACCGGTGTTCACAGGCTGCAACACGATGACGTTCGCACCCTTGGCAAGCATGTTTTCAAACTTAGCCAGCTGGGTCAGCTCGTCATTGTTCGCTGAATCAAAGATAACTTCGGCGCCCAGTTCCTCAGCTTTCGCAGTAAACGCGGCGCGGTCACGCTTGTAGCGCTCTTCCTGCATGGTTTTCAGCAGAAAGCCAATTTTGACATCGCCTGCATACGCTGTGCCGGCGGTCAGGGCGACGGCGGCGACGGAAAGCAAGGCGGTTCTACGGGTAATGGTCTGCAACAGGGACATATTTCCTCCAGTGTATGTTCCTTGGCTGCCAGACCAATAGGTTCGGCAGCATGAAATGCTTCGCAAATTGTGCTGGATGCCGACTAACCGGTGAGAACAAGCGTCAATCTCAAAGCGATAACGCTAACATAGCAGTGGAGAACAGGGGAGAATTTGTATATATAGGTAGCATACATATTCACAACACCGTTGGGGGTGCTGTCAGACGAATTCGAACCAGTCTCAGTTTGCCGCGGGAACCGTGAACCTATCCGGAACAAAGTTGACGCCACTCGGTAAGAGCGGCGCTGCGGGTCAACTTGAAGGTGTCTCGGCTGGTGAGCGATCGTTCCTGATTGAAGTGATTGTAGACGGAGGAATGAACGGAGGCGAATTTCTGTAAACTTCGCATGCGCCTGAAACGTTGCATCGCGCGTTCGCGTCGTCGGAAAGGCAGGTGCGAGTTCTCGACGCGGTTGTTGAGCCACCTGCCCGTCCTTTGTTTTTCGAGCGCACCCAGTTCTCTGAGCGCGGCTCTGTATGAGGCAAAGCGATCCGTGACGACGGTTTCCGCTTTGCCGTGTCGCTTCATTAACTTCTTGAGGAATTTCAGTGCTGCAGCTTTGTTTCGGCGTTTGGTGACAACGGCTTCCAGCACCTCGCCTTCGTGATCAACAGCCCGCCAAAGATAATGCCGCTTGCCATTTACCTTCACGAAAACTTCGTCCACGTGCCACTTCCATTTGGAGAACGCGCGCAGTTGCTGAACACGCTTCCGTCTGATCTCAGCAGCAAACATCGGCCCGAACCTGTTCCACCAATATCGGACAGTTTCGTGGCTCACGTCGATGCCTCGCTCGTGCAGCAGGTCTTCGACATTCCGCAATGAAAGCGGAAAACGGATGTACAGCATCACCGCCAGGCGAATGATCTCAGGGCTGGTTTTGAAGTATTTGAACGAGACGGGTTTGGTCATTGCCAGAAGCTATGCGACCACCCTGCCCCGCTCAAGCAAAGTTCCTCTGACAAGACCTTCCAGATAGTGCCAGCGCCCTTTCAGGACGAAGCCGTGGACTGGCTGGGGATGGCGGTGCCGCGAAAGAACGCCAGCTTTGCGCACTTTGAGAAGGTTCATCCAATAACCTTGCGAGCGGTTCAGGCAGAGCGGTCGGAACCAGACGTTCTCTGCCTGCGGAACCCATAATCTGTCGTTCTCACTCATGGCATTCGGGATCACGATCTCGTCTTGCGCATCCTTGGGGAATGGCAATTGATATGGCATTCGGGCGGTGTCATCGTCATTCATAGATTTTCCTCACATAGCGAGATAGCCGCCATCAACCGGATAGATCGATCCGGTTACAAAACTGGCGTTTTCACTCAAAAGCCATCGCACAAGCGCACCGACTTCTTCGGGTTTCCCCCAGCGTTTCATTGGCGTACGCGCCATGATCCCCGCTGTTCGTTCAGGGTCTTTCCGAAGGCCCTGGGTCATCTCTGTCTCAATCCAACCCGGCGCGATGGCATTGACCCGGATACCGTCTTCGGCCCAGCGACCTGCGAGGGCCTTGGTCAACTGTGCCACGCCGCCCTTAGAAGCGGTATACGCCGGAACTAAAGGCCCACCAAAGGTACTGAGCATAGAGGCGGTGTTGACGATGGCCCCACTCGCTTCAGCCAATAATGGATGCGCGGCAAGACAGCAGCGCATGGTGCCGGTCAGATTCACATCGAGCACCTTGGCGAAGACGTCGATGTCATATTCTTCGCCACGCAAAAGAATACCTGCGCAGTTCACCAAGGCATCGAGACCCGTGAGTTCGCCGAATACATCATTGATGGACGTCTGGTCGGTGACATCCAAGAGCTGCACCTTTAACCCGTACTGAGGCTCGAATGCATCCAATTCGGATTGGGAGGCGGATGCGGCAATGACGTACCAACCTGCGTCTACCAACGACCGTGCAACACCCGCACCAATCCCTCGCGTACCGCCCGTAACAAGGGCCTGTTTCATCCAAGTTCCTCCAATACACTGGTGAAGGCGCGCGCGCGCCTGCCGATATCATCCAATGTATAGCTCGGTTTGAACAGCGCGGAGCCCAACCCATATCCATCTGCACCCGCGGCATGGTATGACACCATCGTTTCCGGCGTTATGCCCCCTACCGCAGCGATGACTGCGTCTGCAGGCAATACGGCGCGCATGGCAGCTATGGCAGGTGGTGGCACCATTTCCGCCGGAAAGAATTTGAGGACCGAAGCTCCGATATCCAACGCCGTAAAGGCCTCGGAGGGGGTCATGACTCCTGGACACCAATAAAGATCCCGAGCGACAGCCGCGCGCCCGACGTCCGGGTTCATATTGGGCGACACTATGATCCGCCCGCCTGCATCTGCGACCGCCGCGACCTGATCCTTAGTCAACACTGTGCCAGCGCCTACTATGGCTTGAGCACCATGTTTCGCAACGATCTGCGTAATCGATTCCAGCGGGTCCGGTGAGTTGAGCGGCACTTCGATAATCCGAAACCCGGCATCGAAGAGTACATCAGAAACCGAGCGCGAATTTTTTGGTGCCAGCCCCCGCAAAATCGCAATCAGCGGGTTCTCAGCAAGAGCTGCGGTGAGGTCAATCATCCGACCAACCCCGCAGCGCGAGCAATCAGAAAATGCCCTTTCGCAACGATATCATCTGGCGCGCGACGGCTGTCGAAACCAGCAGTTCGAAGCGCTATTTCGTATCGGTCGGACAAGTCGCTTCGTCCAACAACAGTGATCGTGCCGACGTCTTTTACTTCGCCGGTTGCGGCAGCAACCTCGGTCCCGATCAACAAACCCGACAAGTAGTCGGCCGTAGCAACCTTTGGGATTTTGCCCATAAGAGGAAGCGTCCGGACATGAAACAGGCTGTGCAGCAGGTTCGACTCGCCACTGAGGCCGGCCTTGACGCCCATCACGAATGCGTCTTCGCTGAAGGCGTCCTCCTTCATCAAAGTGCCAAGGATCGTGTGTTCTTTCAGCGCCGAAAAGATCTCACCTGTCATGTAGGTCGAGAAATCCACGATCTTCCCATCCGCAACCTGAACCCATTTGCTGTGCGTTCCTGGCATCACGAACATACCTTCGCTCAAGCCTTGTGAAGATGCCCCGATGATCTGGGTCTCCTCGCCGCGCATAACGTCGGGTCCCCCGGCATGTTCTGTCGAAGCACCTGTCACAAAGTGAATACGCGCTCCGTTGGCCGCTTCGTGCGGGACCAACGCCCGCGCAAGACCGCCAGCACCCAGCGGCATTTCGGCATATTGCGTTTCTACCCAGCCATTGCGGCTAGTGATCATGCCAGATGCCAGGATCGGCAGGTTAGCATTGGCGACCCAAGGGCCGATGAGACGATCAAGGACCGCCTCAAAGGTTTGTTCCGCAACCTGCATGATACCTTCAGGCGACGAGACCCCATCGATCACGTCGCCCTCCGCACCAATTAGAAATGCACGAAACGATGAA
The DNA here is from genome assembly GCF_056541025.1 of Ruegeria sp. AK4. Lineage (NCBI taxonomy): Bacteria > Pseudomonadati > Pseudomonadota > Alphaproteobacteria > Rhodobacterales > Roseobacteraceae > Ruegeria > Ruegeria sp. AK4. Next base: position 14,315 of record NZ_JBQFXS010000001.1, on the reverse strand, counting down.
GTGCCCCAATCTACGCCGATCAGCGCTGGCTCAGATGCGACCGAATTCATTTAGCAGATCCTCAACGGTTTTGCCTTGGGCCACCCATTTACGGGTTTCCTCCTCACGGTCAGCTTGCTCTTGAGCAAGGCGCACGGTTTCTTCGGCGATTTCTTGTGGAATTACGACGACGCCCATTAGATCAGCTACAATGAAATCGCCGGGGTTTACGACGACGCCACCACAGGCAATTGGCACATTGATCGAAAGTTCTTCTTTACGTTCCGAGAACATCGTGTGCGTTCCACGCGGTGTGATCGCGCGCGTCCAAATTGGCCAATAGATGTCTTCCAACTCATCTGTGTCGCGCCCGGTGCCATCAACGATCATACCGCGTATGCCACGATTCTTGGCCAGACCGCCCATTAAACCGCCGCAGACTGACGTTTGACGATCACCACCCGCGTCCACGACGATCACGTCCCCGGGTTGTCCCATTTCAAGCGCTCTCAATGGATCGACCAGATCACCTTTTGAAAGCTGAACCGTCACGGCCTGGCCTGTAACCTTGGCACGGAAAGCGGGCTTGATGGCGCTGTCCATCACGCCTGTTCGGTACTGCACATCCGCAAAAATGGCAGCAGCAGAGTACGCCCCCAACACCTTGTCGAATTTTTTTAGAAGTTCCGGGTTTCTTTCAAAATCATTGAAAACCCTAAGGTCTGTGCTGACGTCTGGCATTCTTGTCTCCTGTTATGCGGTAGATACGGCCAATGCGTCGGCATTGACTGTGTAGTCGGGTTTTTGTCCTGTCAGGACCTTGGCCACTTGCGTAGCCGCGGTAACCCGCGCTGCGTGTATTGATTCCTCGGAATAGTAGGCGGCATGTGGTGTTACGAGGACGTTGGGCAGTGTGAACAACGGGTTGTCATCAGGCGTCCAGTTGGCGCGCTTGGCTGGCTCTTCTTCGGGGTCGTCGAGCCCTGCAGCAGCCAGATGGCCTTCGGTCAGCGCCCGGAACAGGGCTTTGTTGTCGACCGTTGGTCCGCGTCCAGTGTTCACGAGTATCGCGCCGGGTTTCATGACCGAAAATTCGGCATCCGACAAAAAGTGATGCGTGTTCGGCGTCATCGGCGCCTGCATCAGGATATAGTCGGACCTTGCCAGCAATTCAGGCTTGCTCACCAGCTCGACCCCAATCTTTGCCGCGACTTCTCTTGGCAAATACGGATCGTAGGCGATGACCGTAACTCCGAAAGATTGCGCCCGCGCTACGATGGCTTGCCCTATTTTTCCCAGCGAGACGACACCCATCGTCCGCCCGCGCAACCGGTAGACCGGCTGCCCGCTTTGCCACTGCCAGACCCCTGCATGTGTGGCCCGATCATAGTCGGGCAACTTGCGCGCCAGGGTCAGCCAAAGGGCAATCGCGTGATCGGCGACCTCCTCGGTGCAATAGTTTTGCACATTGGTAACGAGGATGCCTTTTTCCGTTGCCGTGCCGACATCCACGATATCTACGCCAACGCCATAACGCGCGATGACCTCGCAGTTCCGCATCCGCGTAATCGTTTCTTTCCCGATCCGTGCATATTGGTTCATCATCGCTGCGCAATGCGGCGCGACATCGAACAGGTCTTCCTGGCGCTTGGCCTGAAGCGCAATCACCTCGGCTCCTGCGGCTTCCAGGATTTCCGTCTCAACGGCAACATCACCAAAGTCGTAATCGGTTATCACGACCTTGGGTTTGTCCGTTCTGGGGGGAAAGGCGGCGCGATCAGTCATAGGCACCCGCCGAATAGGTCAATTCGTACGAGTGGCTATAGAGCTCGAAAATGTTGCCAAACGGGTCTTCCATATAGACCATGCGATAAGGCTTTTCACCTGGGTAATACTTGCGCACTTGGATCATGCGCTGGCGCCCACCCAGGTCTTCGATAACCTTGATGCGGCCTTCCAGATCCTCGTCCTGTACGCAGAAATGAAACAAGCCACGCCGCCAATATTCAAACGGGCGTTCTTCTTCGACGGTCTTCGGGAACTCAAACAATTCGATGCCGACACCGCAACCCATTGACAAATGCGCGATGCGGAAGCTTCCCCAACCTTCCCCAAATACATCGTCGCACATCTGACCGATGGCGCTTTCGTCATGCAGGATTTCAGTTGGTTCCATCAGCACGTACAGGCCGAATGCCTTGGAATAGAACTCCACGGCTTTTTCCAGGTCGGGAACTGTGATGCCGATGTGAGAGAAGGTGAGAGCGGCCATGGCAGGCTCCTCCAGTTAGCAGTTAAAGAATGTTGCGAACGATGCCGCCTTCGATCCGGTGCGCAGAACCATTGGAGGCTGTGCTGGCAGAGATCGTGACGATCATGCGGGCGACTTCGTCTGGTTGGACAAAGCGTTGTATGAGCGATGTGGGTTCATCTGATTTGAAGTAGTTGTCCACGATCGTGTCGAGCGGCTCACCCTTTTGATTGGCGAGGCCGTCAAAATAGGCTTCGACACCTTCGGTCCAGGTTGGACCAGGCAAGATCGAGTTAACCCGGACTTTCGTCCCTTTTGTAAGCTCTGCCATGCCGCGTGTCAGACCTAACATGGCAGTTTTAGTGACAGAATAGTGTACCATCTGCGGTAGTGGTTTCACGGCCGCTTCGCTGGCCATGTTGATGATAGATCCACTACCCCGACCAAGCATGTCCGGCATGAATATCCTGCTCATCCGAACTGCGGACAGGACATTGATGTTGAAATAGTGCAACCAGTCGTCATCCGTGAGATCCTCGAACGGTTTGACCGAAAAGATGCCGACATTATTCACCAGAACATCTACCGCACCGCGCGCTCGCGCAAACTCCGCCAGAGTTTCCGCATCGGAGGTTTTGGCTAGATCGGCCGCAATTCCTTCAACCTCGCCCAGAGATGACAGGTCATCGACGCAGGCGGACACTTCCGCCTCGGTCAGGCCGTGTACGATGACCCGCGCGCCTTCTTCCAGGTAGACTTGGGCAGTGGCTTTGCCGATGCCGGAACCTGAACCAGTCACCAGGACCAGCTTATTCTTGAGCCCCAGATCCATCTCAGGCTTCCTTCTTAATGCTTGATGATTGCTGTGACGACGAACGGCCGAATATACGACCCATCAAAGCCGAAATTTCCGAGCGCCACATGTCTATGCCAACGGCCATCAGAATGATCAGGCCCAGCACGATGTTCTGAACGGAAGACGGCGCCGCGTTCAGGTTCAACCCATTCTGGACGATCACAATCGTCATCGCTCCCATCAGAGTGGCGAGGATGTTGCCGCGACCGCCTGCAAGGCTGGCCCCGCCGACAACGGCAGCGGCAATGGCCTGCAGCTCAAGTGTCTGGCCATAGTTGGGAGAACCAGAGTTGAGACGCGCCGACATCAGGATGGCCCCTACCGCCGTCATGAAACCTGCGATGACAAATGTCGTCGTTTGCACCTTACGCACGTTGATGCCCGTCAGTACGGCGGCGGCTGGGTTGCCACCCACGGCATAGATCTCGCGACCAAGTTTTGTGAAGTTCATAGTGAACGCGGCAAGGACATAGAAGAACACAAGGTAGAAGAATGGCAACGGAACTCCGAACAGTTTGCCGTAGAAGATTGGCTCTAACGCTGGATCCAGCGAAAAGATCGGAGATCCATTGTTGAATGTCAGCGCAAGACCACGGAAGGCAATCAATGCTGCCAGTGTTGTGATGAACGACGGGATACGCCCATAGGCCGTTATCAGCCCGATGAATAGACCAAGCAATCCGCCCATAAGAAGAATGAGTGGCAGCGCCAGAACCAGTGGAATGCCAACAAATTTCAACATCTGCGCAAGGATCATGGTCAGCAAAGCCACCATCGACCCGGAACTCAGATCGATGCCTGCAGCGAAGATCACGATAGTAGACCCGATTGCGATCAAGGCCACGATGCTTACCTGTAGGGACAGGTTTGAAAGGTTACCCGGGTTCAGGAAGCGTTCGGTCGTGAGTGCTACGATCAGGGCGACGATCACCATCGCTGCAAATGGCCCGATCAACTGGGTGTCAAAGATCCGCTTCATGCGAAAGCCTCCTTAGACTTGGATTGGGGGGTGTCGGCGGATGCGCGCACAAGATCGTCATGAGTAAGGTCAGATGCATCGACCGTACGCACTATCGTTCCGTGCTGCACGACGGCAATCCGATCGCTCATCGCGAGCAACTCATCATGGTCTGAACTGATCAGTATGATCGATTTTCCCGCCCGAGTGAGCCTGTTAATCAGCTTGTAGACCGCGATTTTGGCGCCGATATCGATCCCCTGCGTCGGCTCGTCCAGGATCAGGATGTCCGAGTCTGAGAACAGCCAGCGTGCAATCACGATCTTCTGCTGATTTCCACCAGACAAGAAGTTGACCGTCTTTTCCTCGGCCTGGGTCGAGATTTCCAGGTCGCGGATAAGGTCATGGGTCGCTTGCTCTTCCGCCTTGAGATTCAAAACGCCGAACCGGCTTAACCCACCAAGCGATGCTGCGGTGACGTTCCCGCTTGCGCGGAAATTGAAGAACAACCCGTCAAACTTACGGTTCTCCGGGACAAGGGCCAATCCGGCACGGATCGCATCAATTTCCCGGCGAAAGCGAACCGGTTTGCCGTTCAGCTCTATTTGCCCTTCAGCCAGCTCGTCTGTCCCGAAAAGGGCACGGGCAATCTCAGTCCGGCCACTGCCCAGTACGCCACCCAAACCCAGAACCTCACCCCGGTGCAACGAAAACGATACGTCTTTCACACCCAAATTGGTGGCCAGACCCGCCGCCTCTAGCACAATATCCTTGGTCGCGTTCTGCTCTTTGGGATAATGCTCGCCAATGTCCTCACCGACCATTGCGCTGACAATCTCTGAGACGTTGATCTTGGTCTCGCCACTTGCACGCACAACGCAGCCGTTGCGCAAGATCGTCACTTCATCAACGATCCGTTCAACCTCATCCAGCCTGTGCGACACGTAGAGAATAGCGGTGCCGCGCTCGCGCATATTGCGCAGTAGCTGGTGCAGGCGCTCAATTTCATCTTCACCCAATGCCGCCGTCGGCTCATCCAGGATGATCATGCGGGCGTCCATCGCGACGGCTTTCGCGATCTCGACCAGTTGTTGCTCGCCTACCGATAGCGAGCCGGTTATGGTTTCGGGAGAAACATCGACATCCATTTCCGCCAAAACCCGAGCGGCTTCATCGTGAACCTTGGCCCAGTCGATCACACCAAAGCGGGACCGAGGCATATTGCCAAGGAAGATGTTTTCGCCGACCGACAGTGTGGGTACTATCGAGAATTCCTGAAAAACTGTTGCGACGCCCAGTTCACGTGCCGCCTGCGGGTCGCTGATCGTGACCGGCTTGCCATTGTGCAGGATTCGACCGCTATCAGGTTGCTGCACACCGGACAGTGTCTTGATCATAGTCGACTTGCCACAGCCGTTTTCACCCAGCAGCCCATGAATGGAACCGGGCATAAGCCGGATGCAGACCTTGTCATTCGCCAACACCCCAGGATAGGCTTTGGTGATATCGACAAACTCCCAAAGGGGCGTTGCGGGTGTCATTGCGATTGCCTCGACAAAAGTAAAACTCGGTTGGTTTGCTTCCCGGCAGCACGCGCATGCGCCACCGGGAAACAGGGAGAAAGCTCAGTACTCTTTGGACGGCTGCGGGAAGAGCTTTTCGGGCTCTTGCAGCACGCTGATCGCACCGTCTTTGTCTTCAATTGATGTGGGCGTTTCGATCCAGCCGCCGGGATAGGACCCGTTGAGCGCATCAATGGTTGCGTGCATGGCCGCCCTTCCCATCAAAAATGGTGAGGTGTTGACGGTTGCCGTGATGTTGCCCGCAGCGATTTCTTCAAGGCCGGACGTGTCGCCATCGTTGCCTAAAAGGACGATGTCATTGCGGCCGAGCGCTTTCGCAGCAAAGGATGCCCCGATGATCATGTAGTCGTTCGCCGCGAAGATCATGTCGAGATCGGGGTTCGACTGCAGGATGTCCATACCAGCAGTGTTGCCGCCCTCAACGTTCCATTTACCGTCAATAGACACCACAACGTCGAAGTTTTCGTTGCCCTCGATACCGTCGAGGAAACCGCCCACGCGCTCGGTCGAGTGATAGCCAGGCTGCCCTTCGATAATGCCGACCTTCAGCGGTTGATCACCATAGGTCTCAATGGCCCAATCAGCGATAGCATGCGTGCCATTGCGCTGAGAGTACCCGACAACGCCATGAATTGGCGTCGGGAAGTTCGGGATGTCCGAGTTGATCATCAGAACTGCCATACCCTTGTCGACGGCCTGCTTAAGCAACGGTGCGGCAGCAAATTCATCGTGTGTGCCAAAGATGATCGCATCCACATCCTGCGTCAGCACATCCTGGATCATGCCCATTTGGCCGTTGATGTCCGCACCGGACTGGGGCGCAAGCATGAACACTTCGACCCCGGCCTCAGCAGCAACCGCTTTGATGCCTTCGCCGATGGCGATGTAATAGTTGAACTCTGTCGCCGGCGGCATATACGCGATCCGGAACGTTTCGTTCTTGGGCTCTATCGCATCGATTGGCGCTTGTGCCCCGTCCTCAAGTGGAACCGGCGCTGGATAATTTTCCGCCAGAGCAACCGTTGCCAGCGTGGCGAACCCCGCAGCAAACGTAGTGGTCATAAGCGTTTTCAACATTGTTTTCTCCTCCAGAAGTTCGTTGGTTATCCGTTGAATGGCGCATCGATCACGCCACGAACGCCGGGCTTCACGGCAAAAAGGCCGCCGGATTCCGGTTCTTTTGTTAAAGCTGCTTCGTCACTCATCAGCCTTGAGGTCGTGATGAAAAGCGTGTCGAGATCAGGGCCACCGAAAGCACAACAGGTGGGCTTCCAGACCGGCACCTCAATCACGCGATCTATCGTGCCGTCAGGTGCGACGCGAACAACGCGATGGCCTTCCCATTCGGCGTTCCAAACGCCGCCTTCGGCATCCACGCAGGAACCGTCAGGCAATCCAGGCTCATCCTTGAAAGAAACGTGCTGCCGACGATTTGAAACGGTTCCACTATAGGTATCGTAGTCGAACGAGACGACTTCCCGATCCGGGGTATCGGCAAAGAACATCGTGCCACCGTCCGGCGTGAAGCAAGTCGAATTGGCACAAGACACCCCTTCGATGATCGTTTGTACGCGCAAATCCGTATCGACGCAGATGACAGACGAATCGGCCCTACCAGAAACTTCGTTCATGCCTCCAACAATCAGTCGCCCCTGGCGATCGGTTCGCCCGTCGTTCAGTCGTGTCTCCGGGTTGTTCGGCTCGAATCGCGTCACGAGGGTTTCCTCGCTCTTAGGCGAATCGAACAAGACAACTCGATCCGCATAAGCAACGATCAGCCCGCCAGACGCGCGCGGCGCAAAGCAACACACGCGCTCAGGCATCTTATGAGATGCGGTTTCTAACGTTGCCGGATCAAAGGACCAAAGCGCACAGCCTTCAATATCGGTCCACCAAACAAGACCATCGGCGGGATTCCAGAAAATCCCTTCCCCGTGCTGGTTCTTACAATCGACGACCAACTCTGCGCGCACTTTTTAGATCTCCTCCACGCATTCTGATATCTGATATACCAGCTTGCCTAATCTGGTGTATCAGATATCTTGCATCTGGCAACACCTTTTTTTCGGAGGTTTCCTCAGATGGCGCTTGAAAGACCCAAGTCATTGCGTGAACTCGCACTGGAACATTTGCGGAATAGCATTATCGATGGCTCCCTGAAGATGGGTCAGGTTTTGTCGGAGCGAAAAATCTCCGAAGAGCTGGGCGTATCGAAGTCGCCGGTCCGCGAAGCACTCGCTCAATTACGTGACGAAGGGTTGGTCAGTATCGAACCTCAAAAAGGTGCACGCGTGTTTTCGCTGTCTGAGCCGGAAGTGACCCAGATCTGCGACTTCAGGCAGGCAATAGAAACTGCGGCCTTTGAACTGGCGTTGTCACGTAACCCGGATGGTCTTGCCAATGACATGCAGCGTGTTGTGAAGGACATGGAAAAGGAACGCAGGCGAGGTAATGAAAAGGGCTACCTTTCACTGGATACCACGTTTCATCAGTTGATTTTCGAACATGCCGGAAACGATTATCTGACGGCCAGCTATACGCGCTATATTGGTAAGATTGCCGCGTTGCGAACCCATTTGGCGAAGCTGCCGCAGCATACCGAACTCTCCTTCGATGAGCATGTGAAAATAGCTATTGCTGTTCGCGAGGGCGACATGGCCAAAATCAAATCTCTTCTCACAGCGCATATTGATCGTACCAGACAGGCCTACAAGAGCGCTGCCATCGTCCTCGAAGGAGCGGCCGCATCCTAGCGAAAACGTAACTTCTGTGTGACGGGGGCAGGCCAGAACGGTGCCGCCCCTTTCTTTTGGGCACCTCATGACTTTTCCTTTTTTAGTTGACATCTGAGATATCAGATGCCAATCAAAAGGCGGGAGGAAGCTTGTATGAGCCCAGTAATGAAGCCTGATTCACCGGGGCGACAGCCACTGATCCAGCTGGATCGGGTTGGCAAAAGCTTCGGCACGAACATTGTTTTGGATGGCGTCGACTTTGAATTGAGGCCCGGCGAAGTTCATGCGCTTTGCGGTGAAAACGGTGCCGGAAAATCAACCTGTCTCGGCCTGCTTTATGGGCTTCACCAACCATCAGCTGGGCGAATCCTGTGCGACGGCAAGGAACAGCGGATCGAAAGCCCTTCGCATGCGCAATCCCTGGGCATCGGCTGTGTTTTCCAGGAACTGAGCCTCGCTGGCGCGCTTTCTGTTGCGGAAAACATCTACGCGGGCCGCGTGCCCACTCGATTTGGCGTAGTAGACTGGCCCGAATTGCGCCGCCGAGCGGAGGCGTTGCTGGCCGAATTCGGTCTGGATATCGACGTCTCAACACCCGTGGACAACTTGCCGATCAGCTCCCGCCAGATAGTTGAAATCGCCAAGGCGCTGTCGCTGAATTCCCGCGTCCTTTTGCTGGATGAACCGACATCGGCATTGGCACCCGACGAAGTAGACGCACTATTCGAAGTCCTAAAGTCCCTGACAAGCAAAGGGATTGGTATCGTCTATGTCAGCCACCATATGGCCGAGATTTTCCAGATTTCGGATCGCATTACCGTTTTGCGAGACGGGCGCCAGATCAGCACTTTGCCGGTTTCGGAAACCTCTCAGGAACAAGTCGTTGCCGAGATGATCGGCGGCGCTCACCCCGGCGATGTCACGCGGTCAGGTAAGGTTAGCGGCGAAGAGGTCTTGCATGTCCAAGACCTAACCCATCCGGGTGAATTCGAAGACATTTCTTTCTCCATTAAAGCCGGAGAGATTGTGGGGATCGCAGGGTTGATGGGCGCTCGCCGCAGCGAGATTGTTCGATCGATTGTCGGGTTGATGCATGGCGCGACCGGGGAGATCAGACTTCACGGCAGGCCTGTTAACTTTGCGTCCTTGCGGCAGGCGATGCGTGCTGGGGTCGGGTTTGTTCCCGAGGAACGCAAGACTGAAGGCCTCTTTCTGGAACAATCGCTCAGCGACAACCTGATCGCGGCCAGTCTTTCCGATCATGCGTCTGCCGGATTCATGCGTTCAGGCTCGATCAAAGCAGCCAGCCAAACAGCCATTGACGCCTTCAGTGTCAAAACCAGCGGGATTAACGAACTTGTTGGCGATCTCTCAGGGGGCAATCAGCAAAAGATCATGTTGGCCAAGTGGCTCAAACGCGCGCCAGCTCTTCTGATCATTGAAGAGCCCACAAAAGGGGTCGATGTGGGGGCCAAATTCCAAATCCATACGGAACTTTTGCGTCGAGCAGCTGAGGGCATGGCCATCCTCGTCGTGTCATCCGATTTTCCCGAACTTGTCTCTCTCTCAACCCGCATCCTTGTCGTCCACGACGGTCACCTCATGGGAGACATCGCAGCCGCTGACGCAACCGAAACCACGCTTCTTCAAATGGCCGCCGGAAATTCGGTTCCAATTGTGGATGCGCCCCATACCAATCAATCAGGAGTCGCGACGTGACCATGACCGCTCAAGCCAACTTGTCCATGAAGCGTCCGCTGCTGCGCCGTGTTTTGCAAGCTTTTGTCGATATTCGTGAACTGACGCTGATCGTTCTGATCGCCGCCATCATCATTGTGATGTCCAACGTTAATCCCTACTTCCTCAGCTTCTCAAACTTTCGAGCCGTGGCCGTGGGCATGGCCCCCACCGCGATCATCGTGATCGGTATGGCGATCCTACTTGCATCCGGCGGGTTCGATCTTTCGGTCGGATCCGTTATGGCCTTGTCTTCTACCGTCGTAGCCATGCTGCTTTTGACTGGCATGCCGATTCCGCTCGCTGTGGTCTGCGGGCTAATGCTGGGTGGAATTGTCGGTGTAGTGAACGGTTTGCTGGTAACCAGCCTCGGGATCAATCCGCTTATCGCGACCCTCGGCACGATGTCGATCGCGCGCGGCATCGCTCTTGTCCTGACCGAAGGTTTTTCTGTTTCAAGCCTACCGGCATCATTTGCCTGGATCGGCAAAGCCGACATAGGCGGCTTTCCGGTTATCGTCTTGTTCACCATTCTGCTGGTCGTCCTGTTTGACCTGGCCGTCCGCCATACACGCTTTTTCCGTCAGGTCTATTTCATCGGCGCCAATGAAAAGGCCGCGATGTTGTCAGGCATCCATGTGGCCCGTGTGCGCATCATTTTGTACGCATTGACCGGCGTTCTGGCCGCTCTGGCTGGGGTTTTGCTGGCCTCCCGCCTGATGAGCGGTACGCCCACGGCGGGCAACGGTATCGAACTTCAGGTTCTGGCGGCGGCTGTCATCGGTGGCGCATCCCTACGCGGCGGCGAAGGTACTATTCTTGGTGCTTTCCTCGGCGTCGTTTTCGTTGCGTTGATCAACAACACTATGACGATGCTGGCCGTATCGATCTACTGGCAGATGATCGTCATCGGCGGTGTGCTCGTTACAGCGGTCGCCTTGGACATGCTGATCCGAAGCAAACGGGGCTAATGCCGAAGCTTTCCAAAACTTAACAACAACCAAAGATCCAAAACAGGGAGACTACGATGACTGAATTGAATGTGAATCGGCGCAGGCTGCTGACAGCGGGCACCACCGCTGGATTGGCCGCAGCGTTCGGACTGCCCATGCTGTCCAAAGAAGCCATGGCGCAAGCGGCCGGCAAGGAGTATGTGTTCCTGTCCATCGTCACGCAGGTGCCGTTCTGGGTGGACTATCGAAATGCGATGGAAGACCTTGAGGAACTGATGGGCATCAAGGCCACATTCACGGGCCCGTTGGATTTTGACACGGCCGCACAAGCACGCCAATTGGATGAACTGATCGCAAGACGTCCCGCAGGCATCCTTATCTTCCCCGGTGATCCGGCCACTCTGGCCCCTGGCGTCGAACGTGCAGTCGAGGCAGGCATTCCAGTCACATGTTGTATCGGTGATATTCCCGACAGTCCCCGGTCCACTTTCCTTGGTATCAACGGTGTTCAGGCAGGACGAGTCGGCGGCGAAATGCTGGCGCAAGCGATTGGCGGTAAGGGCAAAGTTATCCTCGGCACTTTCCCAGCCCCCTCCACGTTGGAGCGGGTCGAGGGGTACAAACAAGTTTTTGCCGAGAAGTACCCGGATATCGAGGTGGTCGACGTCGTCAATGATAAGGCCGACCCGTCCTATGCGCCGACAGCCTACCTTCAGGCAATTCAGGCGAACCCGGATATTGTTGGCATTGGCGGCACGGACGGCGACAGCGGCAAAGGCGCTGCAATTGCCGTCAATGAGGCGGGACGCAAGGACATCAAGATCGTCGCGATGGACCGAAATGATGATATGCTTCCCTATATCGAAGACGGCACAATTCACGGCGCAGTGGCTCAGAAATCCTATCTTGAGATCTTTCTCGCCTTCCACATGATGCATTGGCAGAACACTGACGCGCTGAAGGTCTTGCCCGATTGGAAGGCGGCTGGCATCAACCCTTTACCGGAGCGCATTGAAACCGGGGTTATGCCGATTACTGCCGAAAACGTCGTCCAGTTCAAGCACACCTAAGCGATTGTCCCGGCGCTTTCTGTCGCGCAGGGAAACCGATAGGAGGGGGTACATGTCGGACAGATGGAGCGTTCTTCACCTGCAGCAAGACGATCTGCAGCTGACACTCCTGCCCGGCATCGGGGGACGCTTATGGGATGTAAACTTTCAAGGTCGCTCCCTCCTATTTCAAAACGGAGATATCATCGGGTTGGATGTCGATGACACACGGCTTGCTGATCTGCCCACACGCTCTCCACAATTTGGTTTTCCGCTCTGGGGCGGTGAGAAGACTTGGATCGCCCCGGATGCATCCTGGGTAAACGGCGCTCCGTTTCCCGTGTTGGACAGCGGCGCTTACCAGATCACTACAAGAAGCAGTACTCATATCGACATGACCAGCGCTGCATGCCCGATCTCTCATTTGTCGGTGTCGCGCCGCATCACGCTGACCTCCGCCAAGAGCTGGGGAATAGAACACATCGTCGCCAACCACGGGACCTCCTCGCGTCTGACCGGCATTTGGTCGGTTATGATGCTCAACACCCCTGCAAAGATCGGCGTCGAGTTGGAGAATCCGAAGTTTCACCCCGTTTTCGGCTCAGCCGAAAGAATTGTGACCACGCATGGCTCCAGCGTTGTTGCTGATTGCGTAAGTCAGCAGGAATTCAAGGTCGGGCTACCGAACCCTAGCGGACGTACACTGGTGCGATGCGGCCCTGATGGCCCTTTGCTAATGTGTTCAGGACCAGAACCTCGGCAGGGCGACCATTTTGCACACGGCTATCCGTTCGAGGTCTTTAATTCAGGCGATTACGCCTATTGCGAAGCGGAATGGCACTCTCCGGCGCGCGATCTTGCACCGAATGAAACGCTGAGTTTTCGGCAGACGTTCCGCGTCTTGGCGGATGAGGATGCATCCCAAATGCCATTGGGGATCACAAACAACAAGGAGTTCCTGTCATGCATGTCTTGATTACAGGCGCAGGCGGGCATCTCGGCCGCAAACTTTTCGACGCGCTAGAAAGCGAACCCGACTACACCGTTTCTGGCATCGACATTCGCCCTGTTGATCATCCCGACATTCACACCGCAGACCTGTCCGACGACAGCAGTTGGGTCAGTTTGCTAAAGGGAGTGGACGTTATCGTGCATCTTGCCGGTGACCGAGAGCCCGCCGCCACTTGGGCCTCTGCGATCAAACACAATATGGATGCAACGCTTTCTCTATATCACCATGCGGCAGCAATGGGCGTCAGCCGCGTCGTTCTTGCCAGCTCCAACTGGATCCACGGTGACAAGAGGTTCACGCATGACGTGCTCAATAGCACGACACCACCAGGGCCGGTAAACGCATACGGCATGTCAAAGCTGTTCTGTGAACGGACAGGGGCCTATTTCGCCGAGCATCAAGGACTGTCGGTCATCTGCCTGCGCATCGGATGGACGCAATGGACTCATGACAATCAGCCCGGCTCGCATATGGCGATGGGCCGATGGGGTCAGGAAATGTGGTTGAGCGATCGGGACTTTTTAGGCGGAATGCGCGCCGCAATAGATGCCAAGGACATTTCATTCGCAGCCCTGAATCTAATGTCCGACAACCCGGGGATGCGCTGGGATATCACCGAAACGCGACAAGCGATCGGCTATTCGCCAAAGGATGGAAGTCTTGCGAAAACGACAGTGGGCATTGCATTTAGATCCACACTGAAGCGACTGCTTATGGTCAGTCTCCCCGGATATTTCACGACACGTTTTCCGGATTGGTAGAGTACAAGGTCCGGGCATTGTTGCGTCTCGCACAATCAGCTTTCGAAACCTCGTATCGAATTAAGAACTTAAAAAGATAAGCGTTTTCGTCTTCGCGGTCGACGGAGAGCGACATAACACCCCTGCCCCGCTCAACCCAAGTTCTTCTGACAATACCTCCGGAATTTTCGAACTTTTGTTGCTATGGATCGCACCAAATCTGGCATGCGCGTAAATATCTGAGTTCGCGCCACCTAAACGTCGGATGCGGACATTTGTGCAATCTCCAGCATTCGGTACTTTGGGTTCAGAGCTGCCGTTCGCTGCGTTCTGTCTGAGTGACCGCCTTGCGGACAAAGCCGCCATCGGTCTCTGTATTCCCAATGTCCTTTCTCAGCCATCAAGACGACGTCGCGGGCTTGATCCGACGTGTTCAGGGACGCGATGTTTGGCGAAAGTTGA